>JANRKQ010000093.1:0-112918 GCA_033763395.1 Myxococcaceae bacterium | reverse complement strand
GCGCCGCGCCGAGACGTTGTCGGTCGACGAGTTCGCCGCGCTGGAGCGCGCGCTCGGGCCGGTGCGATGAGCGAGCGCGACGGGCCACTCGTCGCGGGGTGGTGCGGGTGCTCGAACGCAGCCTGTCGTGGAAGGGGGGCGGTGGCCTCGTGAATGGGTGGCCGGCCCAGTCTCGGGGGCAGAGGCGCTCGAATCAGCGGGGCGGTTGGGCGGGCTGCTTCCGAGGCGCTCCCCAGAACCAACTGCCCTGCCCGAAGCGCCCCACCGGGTACGTGCCGTACTCCCACCGCCAGTCAGGCCCAACGGCCCCGGCGAAGCGGAACAGCTCGTCGCGCGAGTAGCAGCGCAACGTGCTGACCGTCCCGTCCCACATCGAGGCGAGCACGGCGACCGGTGACAACCACGTCAGCGCCGCGCTCGACAGACGCCCTTCCGATGCGAGGAGCGGCTCCGCCAGCAACGCCGGCAGGCCCCAGGGCGTCATCGCGAGGAACGAGCGTGGATCTCGCACGAGGCCCTCGGCGAGGAAGACACCGGGCCCGCCCCTGGCCATGCCGACGAGCACCTGCTGCGCCAGCGCGGGCGGGAAGTGGTGGAACGCATTGATGATGACGCGCGCGCGGCCCCGGCCGAGGTCGTCAGGCAGCCGCGTCGCGTCGACCGGCGCTGGCACGAAGGCGAGCTTCGTCGGGTGACGCTCGACGAGCGCCCGCCACGCCTCGACGTGCGGGTGCAGGTCCGTCAGCGTGAAGGTCGGCGGCAGGTGTCCCTGCGCCGAGAGCGCTTCGAGGAGGAGCGTGGCGGGTTCTCCGGCGCCGGCGGCGACCTCGAGCACTTCCTTCGCGCCGCTCGCCTCGAGGAACTGGCGGAAGGGCTCGACCAGGCCGTCGAGCAGGTGGCCCCAGCGCAGCGCGCGGGACAGCGCCGACACGATGGTGCGCTGGAGCACCCTGGGGGCGAACGGCGCGTCGTTGAACTCGAAGAGCTGGAGCCTCGGCAGGTTCATCGCAGCCGCTCATCGTGCCACGCATGCCGGTCCGCTGAAGCCCTTCCGGTCTTGCCGATGCGGTCGAGCTGCCGCCCGCGTCGGAGGCCGTGTGGCCTCGCGAGAGTCGACGACAGAGGGATGACCGACCTTCGCCACGCCCGTCGAGGTGAGCGCCCTGGCGCCTCGAGGGGCGTGGCGGGCGCTTCAGTCCATCGGGTGCAGCTTCTTGAGCGCGCGGATGACCTTCTCGCGCGGCATCAGCTTCATGGCCTTCGGCGCCTCGGGCGGCTGCGGCTTCTTCGGCGCGCTCGCCACCGACACCGCCCTCGCGCGCGACAGCACCGCCACCGGCACCTTCTGCTTCGTCGACATCGTCAGTACCCCCGCTTCGCCGCCAGCGTGCGCAAGAGGCCGCCGTGTGATTCGAGGAAGGCGCGGAACTCGGCTTCGGGCAGGCCCATGCGCGTCAGCACGCCGTTCACGAGCGCGTCGAGCGGCTGCGGGTCGGCCTTCTTGAGCTCCATCGCGATCTTCAGCATCGCCACCCCGAAGAGCGGGCTCGCTTCGAGCTCCGCTAGCACCGGTGCCGCCTGGGTCCGCTCCTGTTCCAGCGAGACGACCTTCGCGGTACGACCCCTCCCGTTGGGCATGACGTGACCATACGTGTAGGGTGCCGTACGGTCAAATAAACACTCAAGATTACGAAGAAAACGGCGCGCAGGCCGATTTGCCGCCTTCCACCCAGCGTGTGGGAGCGCCGATCGAGCCGCCCGACCCGGGGGGCTTGCGGTCGTTTTGTTTCAGGTGGTAACTGAAAGGCGTGCACCGAAAACAGCAGGCGATGGTTGGTCGCGTACGCCACGGGCTGGGGACACTCCGAGCGGGTGCGTTGTGAAGAGCGCACGCGCTCGTTCAACCGACCCTCGCCGGGCTGGCCTCTGGGTGGGGCTCCTCCTGCTCGGCGCCTCGTGCGGGCCGATGACGGCCGAGGCCCCAGGTGCTGGCGCACCGCCGGTTGGTGCCGCTGGCGGCTTGGCCGTGACGGGCACCGTTCAGGGGCAGCCCGTCCAGGTGCTGTCGGCGGCGGCGCAAGCGTTCTCAGCGTCCCGAGCGTGTGGCCGAGACGGCGGGCGCTGCGAATCGCGTGGCGTGGTGATTCGTCTGTCGGAGCACACCCGCGCCTGTGGGCCCGCGTCGGCGTGCGGCTCGGCGGCACCGGGAAGACGAATGCTCGACCTGATCATCGAACAGCAGGGGACGACGCCCATCGGCCCGGGCACGTGGCGCGCGAAGCTGGAGGTCGGCGCACCCACCTGCACGGCGACGGAGCGCTCCTCACGGTGCCCCGCGGGCGGGAGCCCGTTCACCGTATTCGACGGCGATCTCAACGCCCAGGTGACGCTCACCCGACTCGATGGGCGGACCGACGGAACCTTCACGGCCACCATGTCATCTGGGGCGTCGCTGTCGGGCTCGTTCAGCGCTGAGCCCTGCGCCTTCTTCGACTGGGAGCAGCCGCTGCCCGTGCTGTGCGAATGAGCGGGAAGGCTGAACTGAAATGACGCGCTTCCCGCTCGTTCTCCTCGTCGCCCTGCTGGTGATTTGAATGACCGCCTTCACTCGCGGGAAGAACCGGAAGACCGCGCGTGCCCCGTCCTCGAGGGCTCGTTCAGGCGCGCTGGCGCAACCCGTTCTGCCGCAGATGCTGCGGCCCCTCGCGGGTCTCGAGCTGCGACTCACGCTGGCGAAGCTCGGTCCGATGAACCCCGGCCTCGCGCAGGTGTGGCGAACTCCCGAGCGCTCCGAGGGCGTCCAGGGGGAGCCGTTCACCGTCCTCGGCAGCAATGGCAGCAGCCTCTGGTTCGCCCTGGCCGAAGATGGCTCGGTGCACCTGGTCGACGACGTCGAGCGCGAGCTGGGCGCGCGGATCTTTCCGACGGTCGACGCCTTCGCCGAGGAGCTCCGACGTCAGAACGGGCGCTAAGCGGCCCGACGCAGCGACTGACGAAGCGGGCGTCGCGCACCCAGTCCCTGAGGAGCGAGGCTCGCTCCAACGCCTTCGGCGCGCGGGGCCCTCGAAGGCGGCCGTCGACCTGGCGACCTACAGCAGCGCCTCGAGGCGGCTCATGAGCTCCGGCGCTTCGACCCACCGCCTGGGGTGCTCGGCCCAGGGTGCGGTCGCCTGGAGCGCCTCCTGCGCCAGCGCCAGCCCGAACGCCGCGCCGGGCTTCAGCTGCACCGTCTTCACCTGCCCACGCACCGCTTCGAGGCCGAGGTCGTCACGGACGACCGACTGCAGCGCACCGAACACCTGGGTGGCCAGCTCGACGAGACCCGCGAGCTGGTCCGCGGGCACGTCGTCGATGGGCGCGTCGAGAGCCACCTCGGCGCCGAGGCGCTGCACCAGCTGGCTCCGGAGCCGCTCGAGCGTGCGCCTCGCCTCGAGCCGCGTCGGCGGCGGTCCAGCGGGCGGTGCGACCTGACCCGCCGACAGGAGCGCCACGTGCCCGACCGCCGAGTGCACCGTCAGCGCCGCCACCTGGTCGACCTTCACGTAGATGACGTCGCTCGAGCGGTCGTGCCGGCTCATGCCCACCAGGTGCAGCAGCAGCGTGGTGCCGCGCCGCTGGTCGAAGAGGATGTCGATGATCTCACCCGTCGCCTGAAACCCGGTGCCGAGGTGCACCGTCACGACTGGCGGGCTCAAGGGCTCTCCGCGCGCGGCCCGCACCTGCGCGGCGGCAAGCTCGGCGATGACGTCCTCCACGCTGCGCGCCGGCAGCGCGCGGATCAACTTGCGTTCGTCGCTCACAGCGCCGCACCTTCGCGCATCACGCTCGTCGTTGCGACGGCTGTGGCCTTGTGGTTGTGTGCCGCGTCACGTTTTCGAGGCGGCAAATCGGCCTCGACCCTCACCAGCGGAGCCGTCGACGACCATGAAGTTGGAGCACCGCTACATCGTGGTCGAAGGGCCCATCGGCGTCGGTAAGTCGTCGCTCACCAACATCGTCGCCGAGCGCTTCTCGGCCCGCCGGGTGATGGAGGTCGTCGAAGAGAACCCCTTCCTCGCGAGCTTCTACGCCGACCGCGCGAAGTACGCGTTCCAGACGCAGATGTTCTTCCTGCTGTCGCGCTTCAAGCAGCAGCAGGACCTCTTTCAACAAGACCTCTTCGCGTCGGTCACGGTGAGCGACTACCTCTTCGCGAAGGACCGCATCTTCGCGAACCTCACGCTCCAGGCCGACGAGCTGGCGCTGTACGAGCGGGTGTTCGACGCGCTCCAGCCGCGGGTGACGAAGCCCGACCTCGTCATCTACCTTCAGGCGCGCCTCGACGTGTTGCTCGCCCGCATCAAGAAGCGTGGCCGCGAGTTCGAGCGCAAGTTCGACCCGCAGTACCTCGAGGGCCTCTGCAAGGCCTACAACGACTTCTTCTTCCACTACGTCGACACCCCCCTCTTGGTGGTGAACACGTCTGACATTGATTTCGTCAACAACCCCGCGGACCTGGAAGACCTGTTGTCGGTCATTCGCCAGACGCGGAAAGGCACGGTGCACTACCAGCCATTGCCTAGCCGGAAGTAGGCGATACACAGTCTGTCGTCGTCTCCCCGACGGGGCCCGAGCCGAAAGGACGGGACACCACACCCGGGGGTTGCAGCACCACAGGGGCAGCGCGGCGCCCTTTTCGATGTTCGCCGCACCACAGCGCCAGACCAGAGGCGCACCATGGAGGTGAACCGTGAACAAGGTCACCATCCACACACTGAAGAAGCAGAAGACGGCAGGTCAGAAGATCTGCATGGTCACCGCCTACGATGCGACGTTCGCGCGCATCCTCGACGAGGCTGGCGCCGACGTGCTGCTGGTAGGCGACTCGCTGGGCATGGTGGTTCAGGGCAACGACTCGACCCTGCCCGTCACCATGGACCAGATGGTGTACCACTCGAAGGCGGTGACGAAGGGCGCGAAGCGGGCGCACGTCGTCGGCGACCTGCCCTTCATGAGCTACCAGAACTCGGTGGAAGACGCCGTGCGCAACGCGGGGCGGCTGGTCTCCGAGGGCAACGTCGGCTCGGTGAAGCTCGAGGGCGGGCAGGAGTTCGCCGACGTCATTTCACGGCTCGTGCGGGCCTCGATTCCCGTGATGGGCCACATCGGGCTCACGCCGCAGTCGGTGCACAAGATGGGCGGCTACGTGGTGCAGGGCCGCGACGAAGACACCGCGCGGCGCCTCGTCGAAGACGCCGTCGCGCTCGAGCAGGCCGGCTGCTACGCGCTGGTGCTCGAGGGCGTGCCGCTCGAATTGGCGAAGACCATCACCGCGCGGCTGTCGATTCCCACCATCGGCATCGGCGCGGGCAAGCACTGCGACGGGCAGGTGCTCGTCTGTTACGACCTGCTCGGCCTCAACCCCGCCTTCAAGCCGAAGTTCGTCAAGCGCTACACCGACGGGTTCGGCACCATCACCGGCGCCGCCCAGACGTTCTTCGACGAGGTGCGCACGGGTGCATTCCCCGACGAAGACCACTCGTTCCGCTCCACCACGATGCGGCTGGTGGCGTCGAACCCCGACGTGCAGCCCCAGCCGGAGCGCGAAGAGAAGAGCGGCGTGTACGGCGTGCCCGTGTGAGCGTGTTCCTCTGCGCTCACCCCGGTCGCGGTGGGCGTTGACCCGGTGACGACAACACCGCACCCGCGGGTCCGGTTCGCTTTCGTCTGACGGCTTCCTCCGTTCGACGGTGAGGCCGCGCCCGCGGGTACGGTTCGCCGTCGTCTGACGAGCTTCCTGCGTTCGACGGTGACGCCGCCGCGCCCGCCGGTTCGGTTCGCCTTCGTCTGACGATCTTCCTCCGTTCGACGGCCGCCCACCCGGTCGAGGTGGGCGGACCCTCAGGCCCCCGTCAATCGACGAAGAAGTCTGGCAGCGGCTCGACGGCGGGGTCGACGGCGTAGCGGGAGAAGTCCGTCACGCCCTCGGCCCGCAGCAGCGCCTCGTCGACGAGGAACTGGCCCGTGAAGTCGACGCCCTTCGTGAGAATGGCCCACGCCGCATCGGCCATGATGTCGGGCTTGCGCGAGGCCCGCATCATGTCCTCGCCGCCCAGCATGTTGACCGCCGCCGTCGCGATGGTCGTCTTCGGCCACAGCGCGTTGACGGCCACCTTGCCGGCGAACTCCTCGGCCATGCCCAGCACGCACATCGACATGCCGTACTTCGCCATCGAGTACGCCACGTGGGGGCCGAACCACTTCGGCTTCAGCGACAGCGGCGGCGAGAGGTTCAAGATGTGCGGGGTGAACTTCGACTGGAGCAGGTGCGGCAGGCACTGCTGCGACACCAGGTAGGTGCCACGCACGTTCACCTGGTGCATCAGGTCGAACCGCTTCATCGCCGTCTCGAGGGTGCCGGTGAGCTGAATCGCCGAGGCGTTGTTGACGCAGATGTCGATGGCGCCGAAGCGCTCGACGGTCTGTTGCACCGCCGCGTGCACCTGGTCCTCCTGGCGGATGTCGCAGGTGATGGGCAGCGCCTTGCCGCCCGCGTCCCCGATGGCCTTCGCAGCGGTGAAGATGGTGCCCTCGAGCTTCGGGTGCGGCTCGGCCGTCTTGGCGGCGATGGCGACGTTGGCGCCGTCACGCGCGGCGCGCAGGGCGATGGCGAGCCCGATGCCTCGGCTGGCACCGGAGATGAACAGGGTTCGGTTCTGGAGTGAGGGCATGGGGCGCGTATAGCCTCGTCTGGTCCATGAGGCGCGCGTGGTGGGTGGTGTTGGCGGTGGGGTGCTCGGCGTCGGTGCCGGGGCTCCAGGTACAGGCCGTCGAGCCCCGGAGCATCTTTCAGCAGGCCGACACCCGGGTGCTGCTGCGCGGCGCGTTCCCCACGAAGGTGAAGGTCGACTTCGAGGCCCCCGGCAGCTCGACGCGCGAGGCGCTGTACACCGCCCAGCTCGAGCGCGAGCTCGACGTCATCGGCTTGTTCGACGTGCGGCTCGAGGGCCCCACGACGCTCTCGGCCCGGGTGCCCTCGGGGGTGTTGCTCGGCCCGTGGGCGGTGCGGGTGACCGACCCCTTTGGCCGTCAGGTGCGGCTCGACGAGGCGGTCGACGTCGTCGACTGCTCCCAGCTCGCCTGCGTGCTCGAGGACGGTGGCGTGCTCGACGCAGGCCCCGCGCTGCTGCCCGATGGTGGCTCAGCGGGTGGTGGTGATGCTGGCGCCGACGCCGGGGAAGAGGAAGGGGATGCAGGCCCACCCGACGCGGGGCCTCAGCCGTGCGGCCAGCTCACCTTCGCCGACGACGACCTCGACGGGTTCGGCCGGCCCGACTCGGGCGCGATGCTGTGCGGCTCCGGGCGCGCGCCGATGGCGGGAGACTGTGACGACGTCGACCCGGGCACCTTCCCCGGCGCCACCGAGTTCTGCAACCGCGGCGATGACGACTGCGATGGCCGCATCGACGAGGGCGTCTGCCCGGTGCTCAACCCGAACTGGATTCGGCGCCTCGACACCGGCGGTGCAGACAAGACGTGGGCGACGGTGGCGCCCTTCGGCGTGGGCCGCGTGTGGATTGGCGGAAACGACGACGTCTGGGTGCGCGCCGACGGCGGCTTCTTCGAAGACGTGAGCGGCAGTTGTCCCAATGACATCGGCGCGAGCTGGGCGGCTCCGAGCGGCGAGGCCTTCTTCGCTGGCGGAAACCCCGCGCTGGGCCGGCTCACCTCGCACGCCGTCGGGAGCGGCGGTTGTTCCAGCACCCGCATGCTGAGCGACCCGGTGGCTGGCCTCATCGGGGGCCTCGGCGCCGACGGCGGGCTGGTGACAGTGGGGGCCCTGCGCAACGCCCGCTTCTTCGAGTGGCAGCCGCCGGGACAGCCCGCGGAGAGCTCGAGCAACCTGCCGTCGTCGGTGCGGTTCGAAGACGCGCACGCGCAGGGGCTCGACTCGTTCTACGCAGTGGGCTCCGACACGGCGACCAACCGCATGGGAGTCTATCGATACGACGCGAACGCGCGGGTGTGGGTGGCGGAGTCGCTCCCCTCGCGCCTGGCGCTCCCGGCCGGTCGCCTGCGGGGCGTCTGGGTGCGCAGCGCGGGCAACCTCTTTGCCGTGGGAGACGAGGGCGTCGTGCTCGAGAAGCGGGACGGGCGGTGGCTGCGGGTGCCGGCGCCGTCGTCGAGCGCCGTGACCGCCGTGCGGGCCTTCAACGGCGCGCGCCTCTACGTCACCCAGCTCGAGGGCGCGGTGCGCAAGTGGAACGGCCGCGCCTGGCAGACGGTGTACGCGACCGACGCAGGCGTGCAGTTCTTCGACATCGGCGGCGTCAGCGAGAGCGACCTCTGGGCCGTCGGGTCGCGCGGCTTCGTCCTGCACTGGGCCGAGTAGTTGGCACGGCGGGTGCTGCTGGGCTTCTGAAACACGAGCGCGGCCCTTCAGGTGCTCGAGGTGCTCGACGCGCCCTGACGGGTGCTGGGTCGAGTCGTCGCGCAGAGGCGCACCGGTGATGGGCCGGGCCGTCCGGGTGGCACGAAGTCGTGCGAAGTGCCGCTCGTGGGGCTAGGCAAGCACCGCCATGCCATGGACTTCAGCTGACGTTGCCGACCAGACCAACAAGGTGTTCGTCATCACCGGCGCCAACTCGGGCCTCGGCCTCGAGGCGACGAAGGTGCTCGCGCAGAAGGGCGCCACCGTGGTGATGGCGTGCCGCTCGGTGGAGAAGGCCGAGGTCGTCGCCGCGCCGATTCGTGAAGGGGCGAAGCAGGCCCGCCTCGAGGTGATGGCGCTCGACCTCTCGTCACTCGACAGCGTGGCCCGCTTCGCCGATGCGCTGGCCAGCCGGTTCCCGCGCGTCGACGTGTTGATGAACAACGCGGGCGTCATGGCCCTGCCGTACCGCAAGACGGCTGATGGCTTCGAGATGCAGTTCGGCACCAACCACCTCGGGCACTACGCGCTCACCGCCCGGGTGCTGCCGCTTCTCGAGGCCAACGGGAAGGCGCGCGTCGTCTCGGTGAGCAGCATGGCCCACCGCATGGGCGCCATCCGCTTCGACGACCTGCAGTGGGAGAAGTCGTACTCGAAGTGGCCCGCGTACGGGCAGTCGAAGCTGGCCAACCTGCTCTTCACCTACGAGCTCGAGCGGTGGCTGCGCGCGAACGGGAAGTCGACCATCGCGGTGGCGGCGCACCCCGGCTACTCGTCCACCAACCTCCAGGCCGTCGGCCCGCAGATGGAGCAGTCATCGGTCGGCTCGCTCTTCATGAAGCTGGGGAACTCGCTCCTGGCCCAGTCGGCCGAGCGGGGCGCCTTGCCGCAGCTGTACGCGGCGGTGCACCCAGACGTGAAGGGCGGCCAGTACATCGGGCCCGATGGGTTGATGGAGACGTCGGGCTTCCCGAAGGTGGTGGACTCGAACCCCGCGTCGAAGGACGAGGCGGTGGCGAAGCGGCTGTGGGAGGTGTCGGCGCAGCTGACGAAGGTGGCGTTCGCGGCCTAGTTCGTCGGCGTCGCCGCTGGAGTCACGCGGCCCAGCGAGAAGGTGCCGCGGGTGAGGCCGCGCCACAGCGCCTCGAGCGGCCCCGTCGAGTAGCGGCTCGTCCACCACCAGGCGAGGAGCAGCTGGAGCGTCCAGAAGGCGAAGGGCGCCAGCAGGAGCGCGAGCCGGCTCCACGTGCCGAAGAGCCCCAGACCGTGGCCGCCAAAGACGAGCGTGCCGACGACTGAGTGCATGAGGTACGCGGTGAAGGCCACCCGCCCCAGCCGCGCGATGGCCTGCGTCACCAGCGAGCCGTCGAACCGCCGCGCCAGGGTGATGATGGACAGGCCGAGCCCCGCGGCGACGCCGATGGAGCCCAGCTCGTGGAGCGACTGCGCGAGGAACCAGTCACGCACCGCGAACTGGCTCGACCACTGCACCCACAGCCCGGCGCCTGACACGACGAGCCCCGAGCCCAGCGTCACCGGCACCCACGGCCACGCAGGCACCGAGCCCTCGAACACCCGCGCGCGCACCGCCGCCATGCCCAGCAGCATGCAGCCCGCGGCGCGCCAGCCCGACTCGAGCAACGTGCCCGTCACGTGGTTGCCGAAGGTGATGGGCGCGCGAACCGAGAGCTGGGTGAGCCAGTCGCTCTGGAAGGCCTGTGCTTCCGCGGCGGCGCTCGTCGCGTCGTAGTGGGCGCGCACGTCGTCGATGAGGAAGGGTGGCAGCGCGTCGAACCAGACGAAGCCCACGAGGGCGATGAGCGATGACACCAGGAGGAGCGACAGGCCCAGCGTCACCTGCCGCCGCACGCTCCACCGGAGCGCCGGCAGCGCCACGAGGCCGACGAGGCCGTAGGTGAACAGAACGTCGCCGTACCAGACGAGGTAGCCGTGGATGAGGCCGAACACCACGAGCCAGCCGAGGCGGCGGCGTGGGTGCGAGGCCTCGCCTGCGAGCACGAGCGAGGCGCCGAAGAGCGTCGAAAAGAGGCTGATGAACTTGAAGTCGAAGAAGAGCCGGCCGATGGACCACGCGACGCCCTCGGAGCCCTCGAGCGAGCCCCAGGCCGTCGGGTTCAGGTAGGCCGTGTGCGGCATCGCGAAGGACTGGATGTTCATCACCAGGATGCCCACCAGCGCGACTCCGCGCAGCACGTCGATGGAGGCGACTCGTCTCGGTTCGGTCATGGTCTCAAAATACGAATGAACGCTCGCGTTTGGTGCTCGCCCCGGGCTCGTATTCGGAAGACAGTGTGGCATGCCGCCACGCCGACCGCTCGTCGTCGCCTTTTCGCGGGACAGGACCTCGGGTGCCCGCGCCCGGAAGCAGCCGACCCAGGCCCGCAGTCGGGCGCTCGTGGAGTCTCTCCTCGAGGCGACTGCTCGCATTTTGATGCGCGAGGGGTGGGACGCCCTGACGACCAACCGCGTCGCCAGGGAGGCCGGCGTCAGCGTCGGCAGCCTGTACCAGTACTTCCCCGACAAGGAGGCGCTCGTCTCGGGCCTCGTCGAGACGTGGGCCGACACCATCACCGAGCGCCTCGTCGCCCTGGGGCCGCGGCTCGCCGACGTCCCGCTCGACGAGGCCATCGCGAGCGTGGTGCTGGCGACGCTCGCGGTGACTCGGGAAGACGCGGCCCTGCATCGGTCGGTGCTGCTCCAGCTGCCCCGCATCGGCGCCCTCGAGTTCTTTGAGCGGCTCAACCAGCGCGTGGCCGACGTCCTCGCCGAGTGGATTGCGCACCGCCGTGACGAGCTCGACGTCGACGACCCGTCGCTCGCCGCGTACGTCATCGTCACCTCGCTCGACGCGCTCACCGACCATGCGCTGCTGCTCCGGCCCGAGCTGCTCGACAGCGCGCGCTTTGCCCGACAGCTCGAGCGACTGGTCGCGGGCGTTCTCGGGGTTCACGGCACCCACGCGGGCCGCGCGGGCGTGCGGCGGACGCGGGCCCGACACCCGTAACGCGAGGGACCCACGCGCCGAGCCGCTTTCGGTGGGTCAGCCCAACCAGTCCGCGCGTACGGTGATGAAGCTGTCCTCGGCTGACGTGCACAGGTGCGCGAGGTGCGTCGCGCGAGGGACTTCGGTGGCGAGCCAGTACCGCGCCGAGTGGAGCAGCCCCTGCGCGAAGTCGTCCCGGCGCTGCGCGACGCGCGTGGCCATCGACAGGTGCACCCAGCCGAGCACCACGCACTGGGCGAGCTCCATGAAGTCCGCCGAGTGCGCCAGCATGCCCACCACGTCTCCCGAGGCCCCACGCGCACCGAGCGTCGCTGTCGTCTCGGCCAGCGCCACCATCGCGGCCGACAGCGGGAGGGCCCACGACAGGCCGTTGGCTTCGGCCGTCGCCACCGTCTCCCGCACGCGGCGGTCGAGCGCCAGCAACGCCGCGCCCTGGCCCGCCACCACCTTGCGGCCGAGCAGGTCGAGCCCCTGAATGGTGGTGGTGCCCTCGTGAATCGAGTTGAGTTTCTGGTCGCGGAGCCACGCCTCGGGCAGGTACTCGCTCGAGTAGCCGTACCCGCCGTGCACCTGGAGCGCGAGCGTGTTCGCTTCGAAGCCCTTCTCGGCGGGGAACGTCTTGGCGATGGGCGTCAAGAGGTCGAGCAGCAGCTTCGCGTCGGCGCGGGTCGCCTCGTCGGTGGCGTGCTCGGCCTCGTCGGCGAAGCGCGAGGTGAGGCCCAGCAGGGCGAGGCTGCCGTCGACGATGGCCTTCTGCCGCAGCAGCATGCGTCGCACGTCAAAATACTCGACGAGCGGCACTGGCGGAGCGCTCGCGTCCGTCACGCCCAGGGGCCGGCCCTGCTTGCGGTCGCGCGCGTAGGCGAGCGCCTCGTGGAAGGCGACCGACGCGGTGGCCGCGCCGTTGACGCCCACCATGATGCGCGCCTCGTTCATCATCTGGAACATGCACTTGAGGCCCGTGTGCGGTGCGCCGACGAGCCAGCCGATGCAGTCGCCACGCTCGCCCAGAGACAAGGCCACCGAGGGCAGCCCACGCCAGCCGATCTTGTGGATGAGGCCCGCCACCGCCACGTCGTTGTCGACGAGCGCGCCACCCTCGGGCCGGAGCCGCGGCACCGCGAAGAGCGAGATGCCCTTCGTGCCCGCCGGCGCACCCTCGATGCGCGCCAGCACCAGGTGCACGACGTTGTCGGTCACGTCGTGGTCGCCACCCGAGATGAAGATCTTGCTGCCGCTGAGCGAGAACCGCCCGTCGGAGCGCGGCGCGGCGCGGGACGTGAGGTCGGCGAGGCTCGACCCCGCCTGGGGCTCGGTGAGCGCCATGGTGCCGCTCCACCGGCCCTCATACAGGGCGGACAGGAACAGCGACTTCACGGCGTCGTCGCCGAAGGCCTCGATGAGGTGCGCCGCGCCCGTGGTGAGGCCCGCGTAGCCGTAGGCCGACAGGTTCGCGGCCATGAGGTACGCGTGCGAGAGCGAGGCGACGGTGAGCGGGAGCTGCTGGCCTCCGACCGCCGCGGGCCGCGTCGCGTTGAGCACGCCGAGGTCGACCAGCTCACGCCAGCAGGCCTTCATCGCCGGGTGCGCCACGACGCGCCCTCCTTCGAAGCGGGGCGGCGCTTCGTCCATCGGGCGATAGGTCGACCACAGCACCTCGCGCGCGACGCGGCGGCAGGCCGACAGCCACGGCTCGATGGTGGCGCGGGAATGCTCGCGGAAGTGGGGCAGCCGGCACAGCGTTTCGACGCCGAGCCAGTCGAACAGCACGAAGTCGATGAACGGGTCCGAGACGAGGGGGTTGGGCATGGCGAGTGAGGCGCCGGCGCGGTGTCGACGCGGCCGGTCCGAGTTGCTCAAGGCTAGAGGACGTGCCGCGCCCGGTCGACGGGATTGAAAGGGCCCCGCAGAGGTCCCCTCACGAGGGCACGTGATGACCTGCTAGGCTGGCGCATATGTCGATCGCTCTGCCTCGGGTCACACCCCTCTTCCTCGCGTTCATCATCATGACGACCTGCTCGACGCAGCCCGCGCCCGGCACGCTGGACCTGCGGGCGAAGAAGAACCGCATCGTCAACGATGGCGAGGCGACCGAGATTCGTTTCGTCGCCGCCGAGGCGTCTGGAAAGGTCGGCTCCGGCTCGGTCACCTTTCAGGCCGAGCATGGGCTCATCGACTCTCCGGTGATCGTCGACGAGTTCGGAACGGGGGTCACCAACTTCTCGTGCGACGTTCTGCAGGACCCCGCCTGCAAGGGCTCCATTCTCATCACCGCCCGCTGGAAGGACGTCACCAGTGAGCTCATCATTCGGGTCAACGAGCGATGCCCCGGGGGGACGCTTTGCAACGGCACCTGTGTGGCGACGAACTCCGACTGGTTCAACTGCGGCGACTGCAGCGTGCAGTGCACCGCGGCGCAGGCCTGCATCGGCGGCGAATGTGTGCCCTGTCCAGGCGGAGACTGTGACTCCGACGGGTGGCTCCCGACTCAGGGCGACTGCTGCGACCAATACACGACGTGCAGCAAGCCGGCGGCCGTCAATCCCGGCGCCGTCGAAGCGGTCGGCAACGGGCTCGACGACAACTGCAATGGCCTGGTGGACGCGGCCGACACCCTCGACGTCCAGTCCTGCGACGACGGGCTCGGGCCGCGGCACACCAGCCCGATGGACTACGCGCGTGTACTCGGGCTGTGTCGCACCGCCGTCGAAGACGCGCCGCTCGAGCAGCGGACCTGGGGCGTCATCGCAGCCGACCTGCTCCTGGTCCACGGTGACGGTGGCGTGTCGCCCACGGCTGCGTCCATTCGCCCCGTCTTCGGCGTCATCCCTCCGCAGGAAGGGTCGAGGCTCGCGGTGCTCTCGACCGACGTGGCGACCGATGCCGTGCAGCCGAGCCCGACGCCGGGAACGCCACAGGTGAGCTCGGCCGTCGACATGCTCACGTGCACCGACCGCCTCTGCATCAGAGACTGGTTCACGGCGACGGGCATCAGCAAGTCGCCCAACAAGCTCCCGGACTCGCCGAGGTGCCCCGGGGCCAGCGGACAGAACATCGCGCGCGACTCGGTGATGCTGTACCTCAAGGTCCGGGCGCCCACGAACGCCAGGTCCTTCCGGGTGAAGTCCCGCTTCTTCTCGCTCGAGTACCCCGAGTTCGTCTGCTCTCCCTTCAACGACCAGGTCGTGCTGCTGGTGAGCGCGCCCGGCGCGTCGGGCAACCCGCCCGACAAGAACCTGATGATGTACACCGCTGACGCGGGTGTCTGGCCGGTCGGGGTGAACCTGGCGACGGGCACGCCGCTCTTTCAGACGTGCGTCCCGAAGGCCGTCAACGAGATGTGCTGGGACAAGGACGTCGACGAGAAGTCGTGCAACCTCGGGCCTGGAGATCTGGCGCAGACGCAGTTCGGCGGCATGCCCTGCCCGCGCGGAGGCGGCACGAGGTGGCTCACGACCGCGGGCAACGTGGCGCCTGGCCGGGTGTTCGAGCTTCGCGCCGCGGTGTGGAACGTGGGCGACGGCGCGCTCGAGAGCCTCGTGCTGTTCGATGACTTCGAATGGGGCGTCGACCCGGCTGATGCTGGCACCGCCGAGTAGACAGGCCGCGGCCACGTGATGACACCGGCCCGAAGGCAGCGGCGATCAGTACTCGTGGGGGTGCGCCTGCTGAGGGTGTGCGTCGTGCTGGTCTGTGCGTGCCAGCCGACCGTCCCCGTCGCCGTCTCGACTCCTCCCGACGCAGGGCCCCTCGTCGTCGCCGACGCAGGTCCAGAAGGAGACGCTGGCCCTCCCCACGATGCGGGGACGATCGTCGACGCCGGTGCTCCAGTCGACGGTGGCGCACCGGTCACGGCCCCCTGCGTCCTCGACGGCGACCGCCTCTCGTGTGAGCACGCCTCGTTCGACGTCGACGTCACCCAGCCCGTGCCGCTGCGCCGCGTGGTGCACGTGGGCCTGCCGAAGGGCACGCCACCTGCGCGGGGCTGGCCCGTGGTGTTCCTCTTCCAGGGGTCGCTCTTCAGCGCGCAGCTCACCTGGAGCGCGCGCCGCGGCGACCCGCTCGGCGCGTTCGCCCAGACGTCGACCGTCGAGTCGCTGCTCGCCGCTGGCTTCGCCGTGCTGACGCCCGAGGTGCGCCTCTTCGGCACCACCTACTGGGACACCAACGTGCCGCAGTGGGCGCTGTTCTGGTCGAGCTCGCCCGACCACCACTTCATGCTGAAGCTCTTCGAGGCCGTCGAGGCCGGCACCTTCGGGCCGCTCGATGGGCGTCGCCTGTACGCCGGCGGCATCTCGAGCGGTGGCTACATGACGAGCCGCATGGCCCTCTCGTACGCCGGGCGCTTCCGCGCGCTGGCCGTTCACTCGGCGTCGTGGGCGACCTGCGCGGGCCCGGTGTGTGTGCTGCCGCAGACGCTCCCGGCTGATCATCCCCCGACGCTGTTCCTCCACGGCGAGCAGGACCTCGTCGTGCCCATCGGCACCATGCGCCGCTATGACGATGCGCTGCGGGCGCAGGGCACCGAGACGAAGGTGGTGGTGGACCCCGCCGCCGGGCACGCCTTCATCGACGCCTCGGCCATCGAGGTGCGCGACTTCTTCCGCACCCGGTGAGGCCTGACCGACCCCTGCGCGTGGGGGCGTGTCGGGGGGTCCACCGTGACGCATTGCAGAACTGAAATTGCAGAGGCGTCACTGCAATGACGCGGCACGCGTAACCGGTCGCCGTCGTTCCGAAATCAGCTGGGCACTCCGTTTGCTGAGGGCGGCGCTCATGCTCGACCAATTCCAGGTGTGCGACTTGCCGCTGCTTGACGTGGTGCTCGCCCTGGAGACGACTCCGCTGCGCGACGTGCAGGCGGCGCTCGAGCCGAGCGAGTGCCGGTGCGTGCTGGTGGTCGACGCGGGCGGTGGGTTCCGGGGCCTGGTGATGCGCGACGCGGTGCTCCGGCACGCGGCGCGGCTGTCGGACATGCGCGTGGGCATGCTGCCCATGCTCGGCGTGGTGGAGCTGGCGCCGTCGGCGCTCCTCATCGAGGCCGCGCGGGCGGTGGCGACGGCTGGCGTCGGTGCGCTCGTCAGCCGGGTGGCCGAGTGGGGCGACCCCCAGGTGATGCTGCGCGACGAGATGCTCAACCTCACCGACTGGGCTCCGCTGCTCGAGCGCCGCACGCGCCGGCAAGCCCTCGAGGCGCGGCCACACGCTACCAGCGCGCACGCGATGCCGGCGACGCCCCCGGGGGCGCGAAAGACGCCGCCCACCATCTACCTCTGAGGTCTGGTGATGCAGTGGTACCCTCGCTTCGGGCTGACATCGAGGGCACGACATGAAGAGCGGTGGAAGGAAGGCGCTCCCAGCGAAGGAGCGAGAGGCGTTGCTCGGTACCTTGAAGGCGCGCTTCGAGGCGAACCCTGACCGTCATCGCGGCATCGCGTGGGAGCAGGTGGTGAAGCGGCTCGAGGCGAACCCGGCGAAGCTGTGGAGCCTCTCGGAGCTCGAGAAGACGGGCGGCGAGCCCGACGTCATCGGCCGCGACGCGAAGACGGGCGAGGTGACGTTCTGCGACTGCGCCGCCGAGACGCCGAAGGGCCGCCGGAGCGTCTGCTACGACGACGAGGCGCTCGAGGCGCGCAAGGAGAACAAGCCGAAGGCGAGCGCGCTGGGTCTCGCCGAGGCGATGGGCGTCGAGCTGCTCGACGAAGCCGGCTACCGCGGGCTGCAGGCGCTGGGGCCCTTCGACCAGAAGACCTCGAGCTGGCTTCTGACGCCGCCCGAGGTGCGCGAGCTCGGCGGCGCGCTCTTCGGTGACTTTCGCTACGGCCGCGTCTTCACGTACCACAACGGCGCCGAGTCCTATTACGCGGCCCGGTCCTTCCGCGGCGTGCTGCGCGTGTGATTCAGGCTGGCACCGCGTAGTCGAGCTCGTAGTGATGCTGGCCGTCGACCTGGCGAATGCGCAGCTCGCCGCTGATACCTGTGAGCGCGCCGGTGCCGGAGTCAGGCACGATGGTGACGCGCAGTGACTGCGCGCCGCGGTCGAGCACGCCGAGGTGTAGCGCGCAGAACGAGCCCGCGCGGCCCTCGAGCGAGCCCTCGATGCGTTCGATGGCGACGTACCCGGCCGAGGTGGGCGTCGGCGTGCGGACGCTCGTCATGTGCACGACGCTCGTCCCCGAGAGCGGCCCGTGGAAGGTCTTGTCGAAGCGGGTCCGCCCGAGGAGCATTCCGTCGCGCGTGTCGAACGGCGGCTCGGCCTGCATGGTGATGTCGAAGGTGCCTGAGATGGTGCGCATGGGGTTGTCCTACGGTCTCTGAGCGCTCGAGGTCTTGAAGAAATGCGACGCGACGCGAAGGCTCCGCGCGGCCTGGTCTCGGCGCCTCCGCCGGGGGCGTTCGAGCACCGGCGCGTCGTGCCGACCGGTCGTCTCGAAGAGCGTGTGGCCCACTTCTGGTGGGTGCGGTGGCGGGTCGAGGCTGCGCACCGGGTGGTCACCGTTCCCCACCCGACGGTGCACCTCGTCTTCGAGCCACCAGGCGCGGCAGAGGTGGTGGGAATTCCAGCCCGGCGCTTCGAGCGCAGGCTGAGCGGCTCGGGCTTCGTGTTTGGCGTGAAGTTCAGGCCCGGTGGTTTCTCCGGCCTCTCGCCTGGCGGACCCCGGGCGCTGTTTGGCCGCCGCCAGCCTGCCGTATCGGTCCTCGGTCGCCCGCTGGGCGCGCTCACCGAGGCGGTGGCGAAGGCCGGCTCGATGGAGGCCTGCATGGACGCAGCCGAGGCAGGCCTGGCCTGGCCGCGACTGTCGCCGGAGGCGTGCGAGGCGCGGGACCTCATGGAGCAGCTCGAGGGTGATCGCTCCTGCACCCGCGTCGATCAGCTGGCGACGCGTGCTGGCGTCAGCGTGCGAGCGCTGCAGCGGCTGCTTCTCACGCATGTGGGCGTGGGGCCGAAGTGGGCGCTTCTCCGGTACAGGCTCCACGAAGCGGCCGAGCGACTGAAGGATCCGCGCATTCCCCTGGCGGACCTCGCGGCCTCGCTTTCGTACGCCGACCAGGCGCACTTCACGCGGGACTTCACGCGCGTCATCGGTCAATCACCGGCGGCCTTCCGTGCGTTGCATCGTCAGTCGCCGGAGAGCGCGTGAGTGGCATCGCAGGCGTTGCGTACCCCGCCGAGGGAGCCCCGCCCGCGTGAAGGCGCTCCCCGGGGCGTCGCTCCGGGCCGGGGAAGCCCCCGGGGTCGAGACCTCGTGCACCTGCGTCGTCGACGCGGTGCACGGGCGCCGGCGTCGCTCGTTGCGAGTGCGGTGCACGCTGCGTCGTCGACGCTCTGCACGGGAGCTGGCGTCGCTCGAGGTGACAGCGGCGCCACCAGTCAGCGGCCGTTGCGGCGCTCATCAATCATCGACGGTGATGCGCACCGAGGCGCTGGCCTCACGTCCACCGGCCAGCACCGCGCGGATGACGTGCGTCCCCGGCGTCAGTGACCAGCGCGCCTCGTGTGGGTAGCCCACGCGGGCCACCGGCGTTCCGTCGACGAGCCACACCACCTCTTCTGTCGCCGGCTGGACCGCTGCCGAGAGCTTGAGTGTCGCGAGCTCGCGAGGCGTGTCGGGGTCGAAGAGGTACCGCGCCGCGGGAGCGGGTTCCCGGATTCGGACGGTGCGCACCAGCGGGTCGCTCGTCGGGCACAGCGGCGACCCGGCAGTCGGGGCGATGGCGAGCCGCTGCTTGCGGGCCCAGGGCGCATACACCTCAGGCAGCGCGAGCATGGGCTTCGCCACCACCACCTCCCTCGGGCACGCCGGGCCTGCGAGCAGCCCGGTGCGCGCGTCGATGGGCACCTCGGCGTGGAAGGGGCAGGGCGTGGCTGGCTCGGTGCCGCGCACGAAGTGCTCGGTCTTGAGGTGCGGGCAGCGCGGGCCCGGGAGCCTCCCGGAGAGCGCGCACACGTCGACGCTGACGGCCCCGTGCGGGAGCGGCATCGCGAGCGGCGCCGGTTGCCAGGGGCGTACCTGGGGCTCGATGGCGTCGACGATGGCGTGCACCGCGGGCGCGGCCCCCATGGCCCCAGAGACGCCATTCATCCGCCGCCAGTCGTGGTTGC
Organism: Myxococcaceae bacterium; assembly: GCA_033763395.1. Taxonomy (GTDB): domain Bacteria; phylum Myxococcota; class Myxococcia; order Myxococcales; family Myxococcaceae; genus Xiheimicrobium. Next base: position 93,379 of record JANRKQ010000093.1, on the reverse strand, counting down.
CCACCCACGCGACGACGAGCAGCCGGTCCGAGAACGCGGCCGCCCATCCATCGCGGAAGCCCTGGCTGGTGCCCGTCTTCACCGCCACGGCGCCGTCGAAGTCGAGGCTCCCGCCCGGGGGGAAGGCCGGCCGACGCGCTTCCGGGTCCGCCAGCATGTGGGCCGTCAGGAGCGCCGCGTCCTCCGACACGAGCCGCGTTCCGGCTTCTGGCGTGGCGTCTTCCCAGAAGCGGAGCGGGGTGGTGACGCCCCGGTTGGCCAGCGCCGTGTAGAGCTGCGCGAGCTCGAGCGGCGTCACGTGGAGCGAGCCCATCGCGAGCGTGAGGCCATACGCGTCGGGGTCGTACGTGACGTTCCGCACGCCGCCCTGCTCGAGCCGTCGGACGACGCGCGCGACGCCGACGTCACTCAAGACACGCAGCGCGGGAATGTTGCGCGAGTTCCCGAGGGCCTGACGCAACAGCATCGGGCCCATGAAGGTGTGCGTCATGTTCTCCGGCACGTAGAGGCCACCGTTCGCTGTGGGGAACTCGACGGGCGTGTCGGGCAGCTCGCTCGCCGCCGTGTGGCCGCCCTGCTCGAGCGCCATCGCGTAGATGAAGGGCTTGAGCGCCGAGCCGGGCGAACGCCGTGTGGTGAGGTAGTCGATGGCGCCTTTGTGGGTGGCGTCGAAGTAGTCGGCGCTGCCGACATACGCGCGCACCTCGCCGCCAGGCAGCTCGACGACGAGGCCCGCGGTGTTTCCGGCGCCCAGGGGCGCGAGCCGGTGCAGGTTGGCGACGAGGCTTTCGTACGTCTGGCGCTGGACGTCGAGGTCCAGGGTGGTGCGGTGAATGACGCCGTCCTCCGGGAGGGAGCGGCTGAGCGCGAGCACGGCGTGCAGGGCCGTCGTGGGCCGCGCCGGGTGCCGCGACAACGAGAGATCCGACGTCAGCGCCACGTGCAGCGCCTCGTCGTCGAGGTGCCCGCGCTGGTGGAGCTGCTTCAAGATGCGCCGCGCGCGTGACAGCGCCCGGGCGTGGCCCTCCGTCGTCCAGGGTGACATGCGGCCCGGCTGCTGGGGGAGCGCGGCGAGGTAGGCCGCCTGGAGCCACGAGAGGTCTTCGATGGGCTTGTCGAAGTACAGGCGCGCCGCGCGGACGACGCCGTGGGTGCGGTTCCCGTAGGGCGCGAGCGTGAGGTACTGCCGAAGCACGGCGTCATGGCCGTGCCGGGCGATGAGGCGCCGCGCGGTGACGGCCTCGCTCAGCTTCGCGGCGATGGTTCGAGCCCGTGGATGCTGGAGCCGCGCTACCTGCATCGCGATGGTGCTCGCGCCCGAGATGATGCGGCGGTTGCTCGCGTTCTGCCACGCCGCGCGCGCGACCGACGGCCAGGCGATGCCGTCGTGTTCGAAGAAGTGGCGGTCCTCCGTCTCGAGCGTGGTGACGACGACGCGCTCGGGGAGCTCGGAGGGGAGCGGCCAGAAGCCGAAGCCCTCGCGCTCGCCAGGCACCTCACCGAGGAAGCGCCCGCGGCGGTCGAGCAGGACGTGCGACGGCTTGCGGGTGCCGAGCGTGTCGTCGAGGCGGCCGAACCACCGTGCGGTGAGGCCTCCGACGAGGACGAGTCCGACCGCGGCCACCGTGAGTGTATTCCGTCGCTGAAGAAGCCACTGCTTCGCGCGGGTGGAGGGGCGCCCGTGCACTGCCTTGCCGGCCGCACCGCCAACGCTCATCGCGTCACCCTCGGCTGTCGTCTCTGTGCCCGTCGCGCCGCCGAGTGTCGCGCCGCCGAGTGTCGCGCCGCTGGCTGTCGCACCGCTGAGTGTCGCGCCGCTGAGTGTCGCACCACCATCCGCAGCGCCACCACGACGAGCCTGGGCTCCGCAGGCCTCGTTGGTCGGCTCGGGGCCACCCCTGGCGGCAGGGGGCTCACTGCTGGCGGCCTCCCGTCACCACGATGCGCTCACCCACGCCCCGGCCGCGCACCTCTTCCCGGTACATCAGCTCTGCAAAGGGCGGCGGGTGCACGAAGCTGCCCTCGCTCGACGCGCGCACCCGGAAGTGAAACGTGTGTGTGCCGCGCGGCAGCGAGGTGAAGGCGTAGCGCACCTCGTGGTCGAGCCGCTGCACGCTGGTGGGCGTCAACGAGTCTGCCTGCGAGGGCTTCGCGTCGCTGCCCGACGTCTCGAGGGCCGGGTTCATCGGCTCGAGGCCGGCGGCGAAGGGCACCACGAAGGCGACGTGGCTGCGCGGCTCGTCGGTGGTGAGCTGCGCGTGCACCTCGAGCACCTCGCCCAGCGGTACCTTCAGCACCTGCCCGGGCACGTCGTCGACGTTCACGGGCGCGCTGCCATCGGCCGGGTAGCGCGTGAGGCTGCGTGAGACGATGAGGCCTTCCTTCTTCGCCTCGGCCTTGTCGCCCGGCTGCAGCGGCAGGTACGTCACCTGGAACCGCGCGCCCACCGGAGCGCCCGTCACCGTGACGGTGGGCGCCTTGTCGGCGTCGAGCACCCGCCGCCCGGCCTTCTTCGCGTCGTCCAGCACGAGGTCGGGCTGACCGGTCATCGTCACCGTCGCCTTCGGCGTGCCCGACTGGCCCTTCTCGAGCCAGAGCGCCAGCGCGGAGACGGCGCGGCGGTTGTCGTAGGTCGAGCCGAAGCCGTTGACGGCCTTCGCGTTGGCGAGGAGCGCGTCACGCAGTTGCGGGTGCTTCGGGTTGCTGGCGTCGACGCGCAACAGGGCCTCCCACACCGCGGCGACCGAGGCCGGCGTGCTGCCGAGGTAGAGCCCCGACCAGCTGGTGCGCTGCCGGCGGAGGCGGTCGAACACCGAGGTGCCCTTCACCAGCTTGAAGACGAGCTCGTCCCACAGCTCGCCCTTGAGGGTGCCGAGGTTCGACTGGAACACCTGCGGGCGCTCGCTCATCGCCATCGTGAGGTCGGCCAGCGCGGTCGAGTCCATGCTGGTGCGGTTCTGGAACAGCTCGATGGCGTAGTTGTCGTCGAGCTCGCCGATGCGGGCGAGCCCGCGCAGCGCCGCTGTCTGCTGGTTGTACCGGTACTCGCTCCACAGGCCGGGGAAGTCGCGGCGCAGGGAGCGCTTGAGCGCCTCGACGGCCCGCTGGCGCACCTTGTCGTCGACGGCGATGCCGGCCTTCTTCGCGGCGGTGATGAACTCGACGCCGGCGGCGGTGAGCTGCAGGTTGCCTTCGGAGCCGGGCCAGTAGCCGAAGGTGCCAGCTGCGTCCTGATGGAGGCCGAGCTCCTCGAGCAGCTTCTTCGTGTTCGCCTGCACCTGCGGGGTGAAGCGCGTGTCGAGCTCGAGCTTCTTGAGCAGGCCGCCCAGCACGAGGTCCGGGTACACCTGGCTCATGCGCTGCTCGAGGCAGCCGTGCGGGTACGCCGAGAGGTAGTCGAGGCTCGAGGCGAGCTCGAGCACGCCGGGCTGGTTGGTGAAGACGTAGCGCTGCGACGCGGTGCCGGGGCGCGCGGCGTCGGGGAACGACTCGAGCGGCGCCGTGCCCACGGGCAGCGTCACCAGCCTGGCCGCGCGCTCCACGGCCCGGTCGGCCAGCAGCGGGAGCTTCACCTCGAAGGCGTCTCCGGCCTTGTCCGACAGCCGCGTGACGTCGACGCGCACGGTGACGGCCTGGTCCTTCCCGGTGGCGGCGGACTTCACCGTCACCGGCGTCAGCACCGACTGGGCCTTCGTGGACTTGAGCTCGACGCGCTCCTGGGCCTTCGCCTTGCCCTCCACCGCGCCCGACACCTGAATGTCGACGGACGCCGGGCCATCGGGGCCTTCCACCACGCGCGCCACCGCGCCCGGCCAGAAGCTGTCGCCGATGCGCACGAAGCGGGGCAACTGGGGCTGCACGATGACGGGCAGCCGCACGCGCAGGGTGGACTGCTTGAGGCCGAAGCTCTGCGCGCCCGACACCGCCACCGCGCGCACCCGGAAGTTGGTGAGATCGTCGGACAGCTGAATCGGCACCGTCAGCGTGCCGCTCGCCGGCACCACCAGCGTGGCCGCGTAGTAGGGCACCGTCTTGAACTCCTTGCGCACCAGCCGCTTGCCGCCCTGCTGGTCCTCGTCTCCCCCGTCACCGCCCGGGTCTTCTTCGAGCTCGGTGACGCGGCCCACGACGAGGTTGCGGGAGTCACGCACGGTGACGGCGCGCGCGTTGCGCCGAATCAGCTCGGACAGCGGGTCGAGCGTGGCCTCTTTCGCGAGCGACAGCACCGCCTCGTCCACCAGCCACAGCGTCACCTCGCCGCCCACCGGTCGCTTCGTGTCGTCGGTGAGCGTGATGGTGAAGTCCTGCTTCGTGCCTGGCCGAGCTACCTCGGGGTGCTTCACCGAGACGAACACCTGGTTCTTCACCGGCTCCACCTCGAGCTCGAGGCTGCTGGCGGCCGTGGCGGGCTTGTAGCGGCTGTCGTCACGCTGGCCCTCGCCGATGCGGCCGCGCATCAGCACCACGTGCACCGGCAGGTTGGGCACGTGTCGGTCGGTGATGGGGACGTCGACGACGACGCGCGAGCCCGACACGTCCTTCCACAGGTAGCGGTTGCCGGTGGGGTCTTCGACGATGGTGAGGGCCTTCGCGGTGGCGTACGGGCTCTGCACCACGAGGTGCGCCACGTCGCCGGGCGCGTACTTCGGCTTGTCGGGCTTCACCTCGAAGACGCCGTCGCGTGACTTCTGCCAGGACTGGGGCGTCGAGCCGCCGATGTAGAGGTCGGCCGACAGCGTCTGCACCCGGCCCAGCTTGTCCCGCGCGAAGAGCTCGACGACGTACACGCCCGAGTCGGTGATGGGGAACGTCTGGCTCAGCGGCGCCTCGGTGGACTTGAGCGTCTTCTCGGCGACCTGCAGGTCCTCCTGCTCGGTCTGGTACTTCGCCTGGCCGGTGGCGAAGCTCGTCTCGCGCAGCGTCGAGTGCCACACGCGGCGCAACAGGCGCACGCGCACCTCCTGGTCCTTGAGGGGCTTGTCGTCGATGCCGACGGCCACCAGCTCGGCTTTGAGCTCGGTCGCCTTCTCGAGGTAGCGGGGCACTTTGAGGCCCAGCACGAAGGGCGGCAGCGCCTTCACCTCGGTGGCCGACGTCACCGGCTGCTCGTCGGGCCCCGTCACCGTCGCCTCGAAGCGGTACACGCGGCCAGAGCCGTCGAAGTCGAGCTGCGGGTTCATGGTGAGGTCCGCGGCGCCCTCGTCGTCGAGCTCGCCCTGCTGCGCGGTGACACCCGGCGTTCGTTGGGACTGCGGGCGCGCGAACTGCGACGACGACGCGAAGAGGAAGCCCGGCAGGCCTTTGGGCGTGTACGTGTACGGCCGCTGCGTCACCGACCAGGCGATGGGCTGGTTCGCGACGTTGCCGCCCGCGTAGTACCGCGCCACCGCCTTCACCTTGAAGGGGCCGTCGTTGCGCACCCGGGGCGCGCCTGAGAGCTGCACCTCGAAGGTCGGCACCCGGTACGCTTCAATCTTGAAGGCGCGCCGCGCGACGATGGTGTTGGGCGTGCCCTCGTACAGGTGCGCCTCGTACTCTCCGGTGGGCACGTCTTTCTCCGAGAAGGTGCCCGCGAAGCCACCGAGCGCCGACGCCGTCACCGGCACCGGGTACGAGGTGCCGTCGGGCGAGACGACCTCGAGCTTGTAGTCCGACGGCTTCGCCGGCAGCTTGAGCCCGCCCGCCTCTTTGCGCCGCACGAAGCCCTTCAAGAAGACGGGCTCGCCGGGTTTGTAGATGGCGCGCTCGGAGAAGAGGAACGCGAGCGTCGCGTCGTTCACGGGCGGCGGAACGGACTGGTTCTGCAGCCACGACAGCCAGCCACCACCGCTCGACCAGTGGTTGTTGGCGAAGCTGGGCAGGCCCTCGCGTGGGTCGAACACCAGCACGTCGTCGCCGCTGCGCACGGTGACGCGCGTGAGGGTCGACCAGTCGCCGCGCGGGGTGAAGACGACGCGCCCGTCGCCATCGGTCGACTGTTCCATCGCGACCGGCTGGCTGCCGCTGGAGGAGAGCCCCTCGAGCCGCACCGTCGCGCCCCGCACCGCGTCGCCCGAGTCGAGCGCGCGGACGTAGAGCACGGCCTTGTCCGTCTCCTCGACGCTGGTGAGGGACAGGTTGGTGATCTGCACCCGCACATAGGCGCGCTCGGCGCGGCCGGTGAGCCGCCGCAAGCCCACGAGCCAGGTGCCGGGGCGGTCGTCGACGAGGGCCTTCAGGTCGAGCCCGAAGCTGGTGGTGCCGGCCTTGTCGGCGAGCGGCAGGTCGACGAGCCGCGACACGAGCGGGCTGCCGAGGAGGCGCAGGTGGCGCGAGAGCTCCTGCGCGTCGAGGACCGTCGGCGTGCGGGGCACCTCGGGCTCCTCACCGGGGAAGGGCGGCGCCGACTGCTCGTCGATGACGACGGGCGAGCTGGGGAACGGCCACAGCCCCGTGTGCATCGGGTCGACGCGGTAGATGCGCACGTCGGCCTTCGACTCGCCGTAGCCCTGCAGCGGCACCATGCGCGGGCCCTTCGCTTCGAGAATGGCCGTCGACTGGGTGAAGCGCAGGAACGAGGCCTTCCACCCGAGGTGGAAGTAGACGTCAGCGCTCTTCACGTCGCGCAACAGCCGCCCGGCGTCGTCGCGAATGGGCGAGGGGCCGAGTGACAGCTTGTAGAGCGTGTCGGGCACGAAGCGTCCCTGGAGCTGCACCCGCTCGCCGTAGGGCGTAAAGCGCAGGTCGGGGACGGCGGGCTCGAGCCGCACGAGCTTGCGCAGCGAGGTGAGCGTCAGGTCGGCCACGGGCGCCGAGAACACGAGCTGGGGCGCGTCGCCCCGGTTGCCGCAGCCGAGCGCGAGGTCTTTCGGCGTCGAGGCGCCGCCGACGAGAGGGAACTCGGCGTTGCCGCAGCGCACCGCCTGGAGCGTGAAGGGCGTGCGCGTCGAGAGGCGGCCCGTCCACAGCGTGGTGCCCTCGCTGCCGAGCGCGAGGCTCACCTGCACCACGAGCTGCGTGCCTTCGGGCACGTCTTCTTCGAGGGTGATGGCCCACGTCGCCGGGTCGCGCTGCGAAGCCCGGGGTAGCGGCGCGAGGGTGAAGCGCTGCACCTTCTTGCGCGGGCTGTCGGCGAGGCCGGGCAGGTCTCGCAGCTCGAGCGACAGCATCTTCTTGAGCGAGGCCGGCGGGAGCGCCTGCGGGAAGGTGAGCGTGACGACCCGGAAGGGACGCAGCCCCTCGCTGCCCGACGACGGCGCCATGGCCGAGGGGGGCGACATCATCGTGGTGAGCACCTTCTTCGTGCCCTTCGCGTCCACGGCGAAGCGCGCGAGGGCGGGCCATGGCTCGGCCGGGCGGAACTGCAGCGTGCGGCGGTCGACCCACGTCCACGCGCCGGGCCACGCGGGCGCGAACGAGAGGAACTTCGGGCCGTCGTCGGCGGGGCCCTTCGCGGCCACCTGGTCGGCGTCGAAGTACACCGTCACCGGGTCGTACCCGCGCAGGAACGTCTCGGGCAGCACGCGCGTGCCGCTGCCTCTGGGCCGTTCTCCTTCGTCGGCGGCGGTGTACTGGGCCAGCGCCGGGCTCGAGACGACGAGCGCGAGGGCGAAGAGTCGGAGTGAAGTCATGGGCAGGGTCCACGCGCGCGTGGCCGGAGCCGTGGCGCGACGAAACGGGGTGCAGGCGTGACGCGAGAGCGCCGCGACGTGGCGACGGAGGGTGAGCGCGCGCGTCATGGCGTCACCTCGACGCGGCGGAAGAACTCTTCGAGGTACTCCCTCGGCACGTCGTTCGAGTCCCCCGCCAGCCCGAGCAGCACGGGCCTCACCGCCAGCGGCGTGGCGCCGGGTCGATTCGGGTTGCGCACCGTCAGCAGATACCGGCCCTTCTCGAGGGTGAGGTACTGCTGGCAGCCATCGCCGACGGGCTGCGAGGCGTCCGTGTACACCTGGCACTCGAGGCCTTCGCTGCGCGACTGGAGGCCGAGACCGACGCGGCCCTTGCCGGTGGTGTCGAAGGTGAAGAGGCGCACTTCTCCCGGCCCCAGCCACGTCTCGGCTGCGACGCCTTCGGTGAGCGTCGTCACCGGCTCGGCCAGCCAGCGCAGCGCTCCGGCGACGGGCTTCTGGGCGAAGGGGCGCACCAGCACGCGGTAGGTGCCCGGCGTCACCACCCGCACCAGCTCGCAGCCGGTGTCGAGCCCGTCGACGGCCAGCAGGTCGTTGCCCTTGAACAGCCCACACACGCCCGAGTCCGCCGAGACGCGCAGCACGCTGCTGGAGTCGACGACGACGGTGCGGTCGAGCCGACCCGCCTGGAGCGGCACCGCGACGGCCGGAGACAACGGCGGCCCCGGCACCACCGGCAGCTCGAGGCCCAGGCGCGCCCACTTCTCACGCCCCGAGGCATGCACCAGCACGCGCAGCGCGCTCAGGTCGTGGTCGACGAAGAGCTCCGCCGGCGTCCCCGCAGGCACCTTGCCGCGGCACTCGGTGAGTCGTTCACCCGTGCCCAGCACCAGCGTGCAGCGCAACGCGCCTTCGACGAGCAGCGTGCGCTCCTGGGGCGCGGCCGGAATCGGGAGCCGCACGGTACCGGGCGCGCGCGGCGCGTCTTCGTAGAGGCCCGTGAAGGCCACCGTCGTGGGCGCAGCCTCGAGCAGCACCGTCGTCAGGTCGGCTTCGCCCTGCGCTCCGATGAGCCACAGCGCGCCGCCCTGGCCCGTCAGCACGCAGCGACGCAGCTCCGACTGGGGCGCGCACACGTCGAGCGCGTTCCCCGCGTCGTCGAGCAGCACGGCCCAGCTGTCCTTCGCCAGGGTTGCCTCGACGCGGGAGCGGCTCGTCTTCGGCAGCGCGAACGCTCCCACCGAGGTGAAGGCGACGCGGCGACGGCCGGGCGAGAGCGGCTCGACCTTCGTCGGCTGGAGGACTTCGCGCCGCACCACGCTCGCCGTCACCACCCCGTCCGTCGCGGCCCAGAGCCGCGCGAGCGCCTCGGTGCCGATGCGGCTCGCCGCGAAGCACGACGACTCGCGGCGCTCCCGGGCGGTGCCGGGCCCGTCGAAGCCACACGCAGGCGGCGCGGCCTCACCCCAGCCCGTCGTCGCCGAGAGCAGCACGAGCGCGGGCGCCGTCGTCGTCACCGCCTGCAGGTGCGGCTGGCGGGAGAGCTCCATCGTCGTCGCCGTCGCGCTGGCCGCGAAGCGCACCTCGTCGAGCGGCACCGGCGTCGGCTTCTCTCCGAACCCCGCGAACACCACCGGGCCGGCCTCGAGCGACACCTCGGGGCCACAGCGCTCGAGCACCCCCGTGTCGCGCCCGCGCAGACAGAAGGCCTGTGGTGAGGTGCGGTACCGGCCGGCCTTCGCCACCGTCGTCTGGAGGGCCTGCTGTGGCCCCAGGTCTCCAGCGGTCGATGACAGGGCGCGCGCCTTCAGCGCCGTGCTGACGGTGACGGAGCCGTCCGTCGTCCACAGGCGCAGCGACAGCCGCTCCTGCTTCGGGAGCACCAGCAGCGAGCAGTCGGTGACGCGCGAGCGCCGGCTCAGCACGCCTGACGGCCCGATGACGGCGCACGAGAACGGAGCCTTGCCGGCCGTGCGCACGGTGAGCTCCTGCACGGAGTCGCCAGCGGGCACCTGCAGCTCCACGACGGGCGTCGAGAGCGTCAGCGTCTGGCCACCCGCGAAGGCCCCCTTGCTCTCGACGGGCGGCAGGGCCAGCGACAGCTTCGTCTCACCGGCGAGCTGCGTCTCGCTCTCGAGCACCAGGGTGTAGCGGCCCTGGCTCACGGGCTCGGCGGTGGCGCAGTTCCAATCGGCGCCGTTCTCGCTCGCCTCGAGGACGAGGCGTCGCTTCGCGTCGAAGAGCCGGCAGCGCACGTCGGCCTGGCCCTCGGTGCGCAGCCTCAAGGTGCCATCTCGAGGCACCGTCACCGGAATCGTCGTCGGGACGTTCAGCGTGCGCGCCATGCCCGGCAACAGCACCGCGCTGCCGAAGTGCAGCTTGTAGGTGATGCCGACGTCGCCCTTCGCGTGCTCGGTGACGAGCTTGTAGCTCCCGGCCGGGAGCGTCACCTTCGCGCCCGACGGCGGTGGAGGCGCGGCCCGCATCGCAGGCCCCGAGGGCGCGGTCACGGGCGGCGGCGTGTACTCGTCGCTCGACTCGCCCTCGTCCCCTTCCGAGGGCTCGTACTCCTGCTCCATCGGCGGGCTGTCTTCCGACGGCTCTGGCTCGGGCTCCTGCCCCGGCTCGACGGCGTCGAACGCCGACACCTGGGGCGGAATCACCTCGACGGCCTTCGGCGGCTGGTCCTTCTCGAGGCGATAGACGCGGCCCTGCATGCCCTGCGTCAGCACCACGTCGAGCGTCGTCTCGCCCTCGAGCGAGAAGGTGAACTCGTCTTTCCCGTCGGGGCCGAGCTCGGCGTCGTACCAGGTGAAGGCCTGCACCGGGTGCGGCCGGTTGCCCTTGAGCACGACGGGCTCGCGCACCTTCTCGAGGCGCGTGCGCCGCATGGACTCGACGGTGAGCGGCAGCTGCGTCCACAGGTACGTGCCGGCGGTGAGGGTGCGCTGGCCGTCACACGGAGAGGGCACCGTCTCGACCGGCCAGCCCTGGGGGTCGTCGAGGCGGCAGGCGAGCGAGGCGCCCTGGGCCGTGGTGCCCAGCTGGTAGTCGCCCGTCTTCGGCACCACCAGCTTCTGCTGCACCAGCTCGTTGGCGTCGGTGCGGAAGAAGGCCTCGCCTTCGCCACCGAGGCCCGGAACGTCCTTCGCGGGCTTGCGCAAGAGGAACAGCGCGCCGCGGCCCATGCTCTGGCCCTGCGTGGTGGCGGACAGCAGGTACCGGCCCTTCTGCAGGTACGTCTGGATGAGGCAGTTGCGGCCGCGGCCCGAGCTCCGGTCCTGCGCGACGAGGTCGACGACGGGGGTGCGCAGCCGGCAGGACGTCGAGAGCAACCCGAGCGTCGTCACGTTGTACAGGCCGGGCGTCTGCACCTCGAAGACGGCGGCGTTGGTCTGGTCTCGGTCGAAGTCGAACCAGGCAGGCGTCTCGGTAGCGAGCACCGGGAGCGGCTTGAGCGCCGGTGTCCACGAGGCGAGCGTCGCAGCAGGCGGCGCCGCTACCGGCCGGAAGAGCGTCACCTGCACCGGCGCGTCGGAGGGGTTCGAGAGCGTCAGCGTCTCACCGCCCGAGGCTCCGGGGACCGCGCACTCTGGAAGCGTCACGGCGGTAGCGCCTGGCACCGCACACGAGAACTTCGCGCCGCCGGCTGCGCGCACCTTGAAGGCCGCCGTGCGGGCGAGCGGGAGCGCGAGCGTCTGCTTCGCGTCGAGCGTGAGGTGAACGGGAACCGACGGGTCGACCGGGAGCGAGGTGAGCTGCAGCCCTCGCGCGGTGATGGCGCCGACGCGGGTGAGCGTCACCCGGTACCGCCCCCTCACGAGGTCGACAGGCGGCAGCACGCACGAGGCGCGCGTGGGCGCCGGCGTCAGGGCCCGCTTCGAGTCTTCGCGGACCGTCAACGTCTCGATGCCCGACACGCCGCCGAACAGCTGCAGCTGGTACTGGCCCTTTCCGAGCGAGAGCACCTGGTCGCAGCCGGGCGTGTCGTTCGCCTTCGTCTGGGTAAGGCGGTCGAGCGTGCCGTCGGGCTTGTGCGCGTACACCTCGCAGCGGTTCTTCCGGCTGCCGTCGGTGCGAATGCGGTAGCGGTTCGCCGAGGCCACCTCGAACCAGATGATGGCGCCGCCCTCGTCGTAGTTGAACGCCTTCTGCAGTTCCTCGCCCTCGCCGATGACGGTCATCGAGCGGCCGATCACCCGGAGGAGTTGGCCACGTTCGTCGAGCGTCTCGAGCTGGCAGCCGAGCGGTGGAGCGTCGGTGTCGACAGGCAGGTCGTGCGTCGACAGGAGCGTGCGGCCGAGCGACTCGGTCGCGAAGGAGAACGAGGTGCTGGGCCCGCCGTAGTACCCACCGCGGCGGGTCGAGAGCAGGCCCAGGTCGCCGGACACGGCCTCGGCCCACTCGACGGTGCCGCGAGTCCCACGCGGGCCGCGCAGCAGCAGGACGTGGCGGTCAGGCCGCCCCATGCTCCGCACCGCGCACTCCGGCACGACGGCCCCTTTGGGCATGGTGCACGAGACCTCGTTGCCGAGTGTGCCCAGCGCTGACACCTGGTGGACGGCCAGCGTGACGGGGCCCTCGGGCGAGCCATCCAGCGAGGCGAAGGCGGCGAGGCGCTCAGTCGGCAGCTCGACGGCCAGTACGCCCGAGACGGGCAGGGTGAACGAGACGCTCCGTTCGACGGGCCCCGGGCGGAAGCCCATCTCGACGGTGAGGGACTCGTCTTTCGTCGAGCCCGTCACCTGCACCGGGTCACGGCCGTAGACGACGAGCTTGTAGTCGCCCGCCTCGAGCACCGAGTCGAGCCACCACTCGTGCATCGGGAAGCCCGGCGTGTTCGTCACCGTGCTGCGGCGTGGCGTCAGGGGCTCGAGCCACTCGCCGTTGCGCCACAGCCGAACGTCTCCGGCGTTGCGGCCCGAGATGCGCACGTAGGGCACGCCGCGCGTCGGCATCGGGAGCCAGTACGAGGCCTGCTGGCCGAGGCCGAGCGTCGCTTCGATGGAGGCGCCGGCGACCAGCTTCACCGGCCCGGGGTTGAGCTCGGTGAAGACGGTGGCCGAGAGCGTCACCTGGCCGCGGCCTTTCGCCGGGGACTCGAGGCGCACCTTGTACTGGCCCGCGTCGAGGAGCAGGTCGAGCTCGCAGTTCTTCCCGCCCGCCACCCCGGCCCGCGCGAAGGGCCCGCGCACGCGGTCGATGACGACGCAGGAGGTGCCGCTCCCGCTCCGGGCCGTGAGGCGCACGGCGGCGGGGGCGTCGAGCGTGAGAATCGTCTCGTGCCGTCCAGTCGCTGGAACCGTGGTCTGGCTCAACGACGCAGCGGACGTCACCAACCACGGCAGCAATAGGGAAGGGCTCATGCGCGCGGCGGACGCTACAGCAAGGTGTGCGCCAGCCTCAGTGAGAAGGAAGTGGCGTCCCCAGGCCACGTCCGGGTGGGCCCTGCGGAGGATCGGCCACGCTCGGCGCGGTTGGAGAGCGACGCTTTGCTCGGCTCTGGCGCGCGCATGCTCGGGCTCGTGTTGGTGGGGCTGTTGGCTGCGCCGGACGTGTCGTCGTCAGTGAGCATGGGCCTCAGCGCAGGCACTCAGGTTCCCGGTGGGAATACGGTGTTGAATCCGACCGTCGCGGCGCAGCTCAACCTGACGCAGCGCTTCCCGGTCGGTGAGGCACGGCTCCGGCTCGCGCCCGTGCTGGTGCCCTCGTTCGCCGTTGGCGTCGTGGGGGTCTCGCTGCAAGACCTGGGGACGCGCCTCGAGCTCGAGTTCCCCGTCAGCGACGAGGTGAGCGTTGGCGTGCGGCTCGACCCGTTCAACTCCTTGCTGCGCCGCGTGAGCTTCGATTGGGCCAACCTCGTAGGGCGACCAGCATTGGACACGACGGGCTTCAACCCTGTGCTCGCCGCCGACGTGCGCGGTCAGCGGTGGTCGGTGTTCCTCGCGGCGCGTCTCTCGGTGCGGACCGACGCGTTCTCCGGCCTCTCGGTCCTTCGGGCCGATGCGCTGGCCGGCGGGTCACTCCGCGTGGGTTCGACGACCGTCGAGGCGCGGGTGGCGCGCTTCGACTTCGGCCTCGCGCCCGGCCTCGCGAACGCAGGGTTTCGGGTGCCAACCTTCAGTTACCTCGGCACCGGGCGGGTGACGTGGAACTGGCACGGGGAGGTCGGAATGCCCATCGACCTCGTCACGTATCGGGAAGATCCGCTGAGATTCGAGCGCTTCTTCGATCGCGTGGCGGCGGTGAGCGAGGGCCCTGCGCTCACGGTATCGCTCGAGGGCGGGGCAGGCTCGCAGGTGCTCCAGAACCCGGATGTCTTCCCGATGACGCGGCCTCAAGCCCTCGGCTACGGCGACCTTCAGCTTCGCGCGCAAGTTGGGATGACGCGGTTCTTCGGGATCGGACGAATCTCATCGCTGAGCTTCATCGTTCACGACGCTGGCGGGTTCCCGCCGTTCTTTGCCCCGGGTGCCGTCACCCCGACGTGGAGTGGCTTTCTTGGGGCCGACCATTCGTTCCTGGGAGGGCGACTGACACCCGGAGTCCTGGTTCGACTGCTGCAGCCGGCGACGAGACGGCAGAAAGTGTTCTTCGACTCGACAGAGGCGGTCATTCAGCCCGCCGAACGCGTCGAGTACATCGACCCGCAGGGCTTCGCGACAGTGGTCCTGACAGGAGAGCCTGGCGGCGTTGGCCCGCCCGGACCAACGCCGCGTCTGCTCGGCATGGTGACGTTGCGCTACGTGCCCTTCGATGCGCTGTCGCTCGTGGGGGAGTTCTCGGTCGAGCGCGATCCCAACGGGAGTAGCCAGACCTCGACGATTCGCGGGCAGCTGCTCGCCCAACTGCGCCTCTGACGTCACAGCGCCGCGAAGAGTTCAGCGAGCGGCAGCTTCAATGACGGAAACACCTTCGACCGAATCTGCCCCGACCCGCGCAACGCGAGCGTCTCGACGAACGCCCCTCCAGACCTGGCGAGCACCGTGACCGTTCGTTCATCGGGGTCGATGAGCCAATACTCCGGCACCTCGAATCGTTCGTAGAGGTGACGCTTCAGCACCAGGTCCATCGACGGCTTGTGTGGCGAGACGACTTCGACGACCAGATCAGGAACACCGACGATGCCCCGCCGGGTGATGATGGAGCGATGCTCCCGCTTCACGACGACCACGTCAGGCTGCACGGTGTTGGTCTCGTCGAGAATGACGTCGATGGGACTCGCGAGCACCTGGGCGCGCCGCTTCTTCCAGAGCGTGCCGATGAGGTGGAACACCAGATGAGCGACGACCTGCTGGTGCTGGCTCGTGGGGGCCGGTGACACGTGAAAGTCGCCTCCGATGAGTTCCCAGCGGCGCCCATCCTCCGGCAACAACCGGTAGTCCTCATAGGTGAGGGCGAGTCTGGGGCGAGCCGACACGTTCATCGAACGCGAGTGTGACGCACTTCGGACGGCTGCGAAATGCCCTCGCTCACGGCCTACGGCGCGGGCGGGAAGAACGAGCAGTTCGACCGCTCCATGCACGGCTCGAGCGACACCGTCGTCCCCCCCGACGACAGGTACACGCCGAAGATGTTCATCAAGAGCGAGCCCAGGTCGAAGCTGGTCGCCGGGTCTGGAATGGGGAAGCTGTGGGCGCCCTTCGGATCCATGAACGGCAGAATCGCGCCCACGGTGCCGCCCAGCCTCGCGCTCGGACCGAACGGGCGCAGCGGTGGGCTGAGCCTCGGTGCGCCGAAGCCGTCGTCGCCGCCGGGCCGCACGTTCTGGAAGACGTCGACGTCCATCAGCACCGGCCGGCCCATCGGGTCGAGGTACCGGCGCGTGCGCTCGACGCCCTCGACGAAGCCCGTCTCGATGAGCACCTGCTGCGTCGACTTGCCGTAGCGCGGGTCGACCTGGCGCACGTCGAGGAAGCCCGCGGCCCGCATGAGCGCCGCCGCCGTCGAGATGGGCACGCCCGGGTCGCCCGCCATCGGCACCAGCAGCCCCCGCGTCGCCACCGTCTGCCCGTCGCCGTACGTGAGCGTGCGGGTGCCGTCATAGAAGGGCGCCACGTTCGCGGGGTCGGCCGACTCGAGCGCGATCTGCCCGAGCGCGAGCAGCCGCCGCATCTCGGGAGAGCCACGCCGCAGGCCATACCCGTCCTGGAACGCGGTGAGCTTCGTGCCCGCGGCCAGCGTCTGGCCTTCGAACTTCACTTCGCGGTCGAGCGCGTCCACCACGAAGGTGGGCTCGACGCCGGTCGGGTCGCAGCCGACCTTCTCCTTCGTCGGCAGCTCCTGCTCGTAGAGCTCGATGCGCAGCTCGTCTCCCTTGTCGCTCGGCACCGAGAGGCGCAGGTGGCCGTTCTTCTGCACCCGCGCGCAGCGCCACTCGCCGTTGGTGAGGTTGCGCGCCACGGCAATCTGGCCGGGCGTCAGGTTCGGCAGCGCGGCCAGCATGACCTCGACGCTCTTCACGCCCGACGGGTACATCACCGAGAGCGTCGGGTTCGTCGGCCCGTCGCGCACGAGGAACAGGGGCGCGAACATGCGCAGCACCAGCGGGTTCTTCACCTGGCCGAGCGCCGTGCGCGAACCGATCTCCGACAAGTACCCGCCGGGCAGCACCGGCAACATCGCGTCGAACTCGGGCTCGAGCCCGCCGAGCAGCGACGACATGATGCCGCCCAGCGACGCGCCGGCCATGTAGATGGGCACGCCTGGGCCGCCGAGGTCGACGACGCCGTCTCCGTCGAAGTCGCCCGCGAGGTCGTCTTCCACGCCGTTCTTGTTGATGTCGATCTTCCAGGTCTTCACCCCGTCGAAGCCGCGCAGCACCTGTACCAGCCGCATCACGTCGAAGGCCGTCTGCTTCACGGTGTCGCGGCTGTGCGGCACGTAGGCCGAGAAGAAGTCGGCGCCGGGGTCTGGCACGCCATCACCGTTCTGGTCGTACGCGCGGCCGCGCAGAATCGCGTTGGCGAGCGGCGTCACCCCGAAGGACTCGACGATGCCCGTGAAGAGCTTGAGGTCGTCCTCCGCGACGCCCACGCCGTGACTGACGGCGTCGATGCCCACCGTGGCCATGCCGAAGCGCGCCATCGGGCCCTGGAAGATGATGCTGTCGAGCTTCGAGCCGGTGTGCCCGTGCACGAAGATGACGACGGGCGCCGGGCCAGTGCGGTTCTTGGGCACCGCGAGGAACAGCGGCACCGTCTCTTCCCGCACCGTGGCCACGCCGCGCGCCGGGTCGAGGTCCATCGTCTGCAGGTAGAACGGCAGGTCTTTGCCCTCGCTGTCCTTGCGGGGGAAGAACTGCGGCGACTGCATCGTCGGCGCGGCGAGGAAGTCGATGGAGCGCAGCCAGCCGCGGAACTGCTCCTTGCCCTGGTCAGACACGCTGTCACCGCCCACGAAGCCGAGCAGCTGCTCGCCGAGCTCGAGGAACTGCGAGCCGGGCACGATGCGGGTGTTGGTGCCGCGGCCCATCGAGCGGCGCGCCTCTTCGACGGTCGCGATCTCAGCCGGGTACCGGTCCTTCAGCCACGCGAGCGGCCCCAGGCCCTTCATGCCGTTCCGCACGGCCACGTAGTCGGCGGTGATGGACTGGGTGGTGAAGCTCCAGGCGAAGGCCACGTCGTCGACCGACAGGCCCTGCGTGGTGAGGCACTCGGGCACCGCCGAGAGCGCCTGGGTCTGCGAGAGGTGGTTGACGGCGGGGAACGGCGACCGAATCGGCGCGCCGTCCTTTCCTTTGAGGCGCGTCGTGAGCACCACCGCGTACGTCGTGGCTTCGCGCATCGGCTCGAGCGGCCGCGCGATGAGCGTGTTCGTCTCGTGCTCGTAGAAGCCGATGACGTCGAAGGGCCCGCCCGTCTTGCCGTCGAGCGTGTTGGGGTGGTCGAGCACCCCGTCCATGTCGGTGTCCTCACCGGGGTCCATCACGCCGTTGCCGTTGAGGTCCTCCTCCTGCTGCTCGAACATGAGCTGCTCGAGGGCATCGTGCGGCTCCTCGGGGAAGTAGGTGCGGTCGTCGGCCACCAGCGGGAAGTGCCCCTGGCCGAGGTCGAGCAGCACCGGCTGGCAGTACCCCGGAGAGCCGCGCGTGACGTCGAACACGTAGAGCGCGTCGTCGGCGAGGTCGCCCGGCGCCTGGTGTCTGGCCTTCAGGTCGGCCACGTCGAGCGGCGCCGTGAAGGACACGGTGATGGGCGCGAGCGTGCCCCAGCCCGAGATGCCGTCGAGGGTGGCTCGAATGGAGCGCTCCCACTTCGTCGGCGCCACGTCGATGGCCGCGTTGATGCGCCGCCTCGTGGGTGACATCGCGTCGAAGCGCGTCGCGAAGTCGTTCGGGAGCGGCACCTCGGGCAACGGCAGGTGGAAGACGTCGAAGGTGACGACGGGGCCGGGCCCTTCATCGGCGCCGCGGAGGCCACCGGGCGGAGGGGTGCAGGCGACCAACACGAGACAGGGCAGGACGAGGTGCTTCATCGGGGAAGGCACCTTTTCACACCCGGCCACGACGCGGCCACGGCCCCGTGACGCGGTTGTGAAGCGCCGCGACACGCCGGGGGTTATGTGCGCGGCCATGTTCTCTTTTCCAACGGCAGACGAAATTCCCCAGGTGCACCGCATCGGCACGCCGCTCGAGCAGCGTGAGTGGCTGGTCGGCGGCGAGCTTCGTCGCTTTGAGGGCCCGCTCAACGAGGTCATCTCGCCCGTGCGCGTGAAGACCGCGAAGGGCCTCGAGCCGGTCGTGCTCGGGTACACGCCGCTGCTCAGCGCGAAGGAGTCGGAGGAGGCGCTGAACGCCGCCGTCAAGGCGTGGGACAACGGGCGCGGCGCCTGGCCCACGATGCACGTCGCGGAGCGCATCGCTCATGTCGAGCGCTTCCTCGTGGCCATGCGCGCGAAGCGGTCTGAAGTGGTGAAGCTGCTCATGTGGGAGATCGGCAAGACGATGAAGGACTCTGAGAAGGAGTTCGACCGCACGGTCGACTACATCGCCGACACCATCACGGCGCTCAAAGAGGCCGACCGGCACGCGACGAAGTTCCTCCAGGAGCAGGGCATCATGGGCCAGGTGCGCCGCGTGCCGCTCGGCGTCTCGCTGTGCATGGGCCCGTACAACTACCCCCTGAACGAGACGTTCAGCACGATGTTCCCGGCGTTGCTCATGGGGAACCCCGTGATCTTGAAGCCGGCGAAGTTCGGCGTGCTGCTGGTGCAGCCGCTGCTCCAGGCCTTCAAGGAGTGTTTCCCGCCCGGCGTCGTCAACGTCATCTACGGCCGCGGCCGCGAGACGGTGGGCACGCTCATGTCGAGCGGGAAGGTCGACGTGCTGGCCTTCATCGGCACGAACAAGGGCGCCTCCGACCTCAAGAAGATGCACCCGCGCCCACACCGCCTGAAGGCTGTGCTCGGCCTCGACGCGAAGAACATCGGCATCGTCACGCCCGACGTCGACCTCGACGAGGCGGTGACCGAGTGCCTGTCGGGCTCCCTCTCGTTCAACGGCCAGCGCTGCACCGCCATCAAGCTCATCCTCGTGCACCGGCGCGTGGTGGAGTCCTTCCTCGAGAAGTTCGTGAAGGCCGTCAACGGACTCAAGGCCGGCATGCCGTGGGAATCTGGCGTGACGCTGACGCCGCTGCCGGAGCCGAACAAGACCGACTTCCTCGCCACGCTGGTGGCCGACGCGACGAAGCAGGGCGCGAAGGTCATCAACCCGGGCGGCGCCGAGGTGACGGGCTCGTACTTCACGCCCGCGGTGATGTACCCGGTGACGCCCTCGATGAAGCTCTGGCACGAGGAGCAGTTCGGCCCCATCGTGCCCATCGGCGTGTGGGACGAGGAGCAGCAGGTCATCGACGCAGTGGTCGACTCGCCCTTCGGTCAGCAGGTGTCCATCTTTGGCCGAGACGCCGCGCAGGTGGGCCGCCTCATCGACGCGTGTGCGCACCAGGTGGGCCGGATCAACTTGAACTGCCAGTGCCAGCGCGGCCCCGACGTGTTCCCCTTCACCGGCCGCAAGGACTCGGCCGAGGGCACGCTGTCGGTGAACGACGCCCTGCGCGTGTTCTCGATTCGCACGCTGGTGGCCGCGAAGACGACCGAGCCGAACAAGAAGGTGGTGCGAGAGATCCTCACCCACCGCCACTCGTCGTTCCTGTCGACCGACTACCTCCTGTAACGAAGTCGCCACGCCACGCCTGCTAGGGTCGCGCGCAAATGCTGCTCGCCCTCATCCTTGCGGGTTTTCCGGTCGAGGTCCCGGCCGGAGGCACCACTGAGGTCTGGGGGACTACTCCGCGTGTCGTCTTCGACGGGCGCGACTTCATCGTGGTGTGGGTCGATGACCGACGGTCGTGGGTCGACTCGCGAACGCCCACCAGCCTGTTCACGGCGACCGTACGGGTTGATGGCGGCCTGCAGGTGCTCCGCACCGAAGAACTCGCGCTCGGAGCCGTGTCTCCCGATGAGCTCTCGGTCTCGGCTGGGCCCTCGGGCCAGCTGCTCGCGGCGTGGATTGAAGAGCCGGTGTCGAACGAACAATGGCGCTTGAGCTGGGCGATTCGGCAGAACTCGGCGGTCTCGAGGGGGACGAGTGGAGGGTTCACGGACGAAGTCAGTTCGGTCACCTCGGCCTGGTCGGGATCCAATGCCACCATCGCCGCAGTTCAGCCCTTCAGTCTGCTCGTATTCCCCTTCAACGGTGTGGTCGCCCCGCCGTCGTCGGGTTCGCCTCCGGCTCCGCCTGGCATTGTGTCCATCAGCGCCGCGTCGACGGATGGCGGCGGCGTCACCTTTGCGCTCACCAACGGGAACCTCTGGCGGCTGGGCCACTTGTCAACCCCTGCGCTCGCCTTCACCGCAGTGGACGGCGGGTCTGGTCCGGTTCGCTTCTCCCGCGTCGTGCTCGACCCGACCTCAGCGGGGCTGCTCCTTCGGAGCGACACCCACCTCACCATCGTGCACAGTGCCGGCTCGCTCGATGCGGGACCGGCGTCGGCTGCTCTCGGCCCGCTTTCCCTCGCCTCGATGTCGGGGCGCTCCCGATTTGTGATTGGCCTGTCGACCGGTCTGGCCTCGGCGGCCGTTCGTTTTGTCGAGCTCGATGGCGGCGTGCGAACAGCGACACTTATCGACACCAGCGAGGTCTTCGTCGCGGCCTCGCCAACGACCTCACTCGCTGCCGTCTCGCGGGCGGCCTCCAGCCAGCTCGAGCTGTACGAGGGAAGCGGCCCATTCGCGCCGCCGACCGCACTCGGGGTCCGGCCCGCGATGTCGCGCTCGTTGTCTCTGGCGCCCGTCGGGAACCGGTGGGTCCTCTCGTGGCAGGAAGGTCGCGACGACGTGGGCCAGGTCCAGTTGCAGCCCGTCGAGGCCGACTCCGGCATCGGCGCTCCGCAGAGCCGCGCCAGTTGCGTTCGGCCTCGAATTCACGCGGTTCGGGACGGAGGGGTCTTTCTGGTCTGCACACCAGTCAACTTTGTCGGGCCCTTCGGTGCCACTGCGGAGCGCCTGCGCAATGACCTTGGCGTGCAATCGGCTTCCCTGACCGGGCTTCCAACCGCCATCCTGGGAAGTGTCGCGTTTGGCGATGGGCTGTTCGCCTGGGCATTGCCCGGCAACTGGGTGGCTCGGAGCCTCTCGTCTTCGCTTGCGGTCCCATCCGTTCCCCCGGGTTTCACTTTGACGGAGGGCGGTGGCGTCACCGATTCCGAGATCTGGGTCCTCGGACAGAGCTCCGCGGGGCTCGTGCGGCTGTTGTTCGTCCGCCCGGCTCCTCTCACGGCTCAAACAAGCGTGGAGCAGAGCAGCGGCAGCATCAACGTGAACGAAAGGCCCGAGTACGCGACAGCAGCGCCTCGACGCCGGTCGGACGGAACCTGGGCTGCGCTGGTCGGGGTCGCCGAGAACGAGAGCGAGCCAGTCCGGTGGTCCATTCTGGCGAGAGACGGCGGAGCGACCCCACTGCCGCCCATCGATGCTGGCACCCGGTTCGTCGCGGTCGCGAGGCCACAGAGCTGGGTGCGGGTCTTGAGCCGCTTTGTTCCTGGCAGTCAGGGCCCTGGCGTCGGGACCGGTCGTGTCTGGGCGCAGCAGGTCTTCGACGATGGCGGCGTCTCGGCCGACATCCCGGTGTGGGATGGCGGCGCGGTGGTCGGGGCGCCAGTCGCTGCGGTGAACGAGGCTGGTGAGGTGGGGGTGGCCTGGCCGCTCCTCGTGCAGGGCATGCCAGCGCTCCAGTTCACCGTTCTGTTCGGGCGAGACGGGGGCCCGATGCCGGTCGACGCTGGCGCCATCGCCAACGATGCGGGCCTGACGGTCGACGGAGGGGTCGAGCCCGTGCCAGACGCCGGGCTCCCCGATGCGGGCGCACCGACACCCGATGCCGGCGCGGTCGATGGAGGACCCGTCGAGCCGCCACTCGACGGCGGACCGCGCGACGCAGGTCTGCTCGGAGACGCGGGCACGCTGGACGCGGGTGGTGAGGAGACCACAGCCGACGCGGGGGGAAGGCGTGACGGAGGGACGACCGTGAACGACGGCGGTGACTCCGGACCTCCTGGCAGGAGTGTGGTCGTCTTCGCTCCGGTTTCGTGTGGCTGCGCAACGCCCGGGCCCTCGGCGTCGCTGTTGATGTTCGTCGCATGGGTGCTCGTGCGTGCGACGAGGCGCACTTCGCGAGCCCGCGCTGCGGGTGATGCCCGGGGGCAGTGAACGGCGCCTTGCGCGTGCTCGATTGTTCGTACGCTGGTGGAAGAGGGCGGTGCGCGAGCGGCTCACCCACCGCCACTCGTCGTTCCGGTCGACCGACGACCTGTTGTAGTAACCGGCGCATGAGGCGTCTGCTGCTGGTCGTCGTCGTCATCGTCTGCGGTTGCAAGAAAGAGCCGCAGCCCGAGCCAGCGGTCGCGCCGGCCATCGTCGAGCAGCTGAAGGCGTCGGAGCAGCGCGCCATCGAGCGTGAGCGGCCCGCGTGTGGCAACGCGAAGGCCGTCTTCGACAGCTCTGTGCGCGTCAACGACGAGGGCTTTCTCCACCTCGTCGAGCGTGGGGGAGACTTCGTCGAAGAGCCGATTCCCGGCCTCGACGTGGTGGTGGCCCGCGCGCGGCGCTTTCACTTCACCCTCGACTACCCGTTCGAGAAGCCGTTCACCGGCGAGGTCCAGGGCGAGCTGACGCTGCGCAAGGCCATCACCGCCATTCGCGCGGGGTTTCGCACGATGTACGGCGCCAGCACAGTGAAGGAGATTCCCGGCATGCTGAACAAGCAGGTGACGGGGGCGTATGGCGAGTCGTTTCACGACATCGACGACCTCGTCATCGAGGGCATCGACCTGTGCGACGACCACAGCCTGCAGCTCTCCATCGGGAGCTGAACGCATGCCAGGTCGCACTGCTGCGAAGGCCATGCATCCCCGGGTGGCGGCGTACCTGAAAAAGCAGCCTGCGCCCGTGCGGCGCGCGGTGGAGACGTTGCGTGCGCTCGTGTTCACCGTCGCGCCCGAGGCTCAAGAAGGCTTCGCGTACCAGATGCCGAGCTATTCGCTCGGGCAGAACCTCGCGTACCTGGCGGGGTGGACGACGCACGTCGCGCTCTATGGGCCGGTGACGATGGCGAAGGACCTCGAGGCGAAGACGGCGAAGTACCGCAGCGGGAAGGGCACGCTGAAGTTCCCGCTCGACGCGCCGCTCCCGGTGGCGCTCGTGAAGCAACTGTTGCGGGCACGGGTGAAGACGCTCCGTCAGGGGTCCGCGAAGAAGCCCGCGCGTCGCTGAGCGGCCTGGCCTGTGTCGACGCAGTGGAGGCACCGCTTCCACAGCCGCTGACGGAGCGACGTCGTCAAGCACGCCGAGGGGCCGGCCCGCGGCTCATCACTGACGGCGCGTGTCACGGGCTGATGGCCGGTGCTTGCACCCCTGGGGCGAGCGTGGTGGAGCGCCGCTCCTCGCGTCTTCGGGGAGTCGTCATGCGTCTGGTGTTCGTCCTCGCTTGTGTGTCGGTCCACCTCGCCTTTGCGCAAGACGTGGCTGACGCGGGTGCCATGTCCTCCCCGGAGGTCGCTGCGCCGCCCTCGGGAATCACCACGACGCCTCCCGAAGTCGCCCCGCCGGCCTCTGACGTGGCCTCGCCCGTGGAGGTGAGCCCGGCCATCGCGCCACCTGCCGCGTCGACCCCAGCGCCCGCCGCTGAGCCCGGGGTCACCGCCGCGGTGCACGGCTCCCTTCGCCTCGTCGGCACCGGCGTCAGCGCCTTCCCGCTCGACGCCGACGGCACGCCGCTGTCCCCCACGCCCATCGAGACGCGCGTGCGCCTCACGCCCGAGCTGATGTGGCGCAAGTTCCGGCTGCTGGGCGAGTTCGACGTCGTCACCGGCTCGGTGTTCGGTACGCCAGGTCCCTCGCTCGTCGCGACGCGCGTACCCTTCCCGTCGCTCAAGCCCGCCGAGCTGCGGCAGCTCTTCCTCGAGTACCGCTGGGGCTGGGGCGGCGCGCGGCTCGGGCTGCAGACCAACCACTTCGGCCTGGGCATGCTGGCGAACGCCGGCGCGAAGGACTCGGAGCCCGGCGACTTCGGCCACCAGCACTTCGGCTCACTCGCCCTGCGCGCGCTGGTGCTGGCGCGGCCCTTCATCGACTGGGGCGGCGGCTGGGTGGCGGTCGAGCCCGTCGCCGCGTTCGACCTCGTCGTGCGCGACTCGACCGTCGACCTGCTCGATGGAGACCGCGCGCTCCAGGGCATCCTCGGGGTGCGGCTCAACGTCGACGAGAAGAACCAGCTCGGCCTCTTCGCCATCTACCGCAGCTCGCGGCCGCTCAACTCGGACACCATGGAGCGCTCGACCGACGTGCTCGTCATCGACGCCTCGGCCCAGTGGAACTTCTTCGAACGCCTCGACCTCGGCGCCGAGGTGGCGGCCATCACCGGCACCACCACCCAGACGCGCACGCCCGAGCACCCGCTCATTCAGGTGCGCCAGCTCGGCGCGGTGGCGAAGGCCGCCTACAAGGTGGGCCGCTTCGGCTTCCTGCTCGACTGGGGCCTCGCCTCGGGAGACGCCGACCCCTACGACAACCAGCTCACCAACTTCCGCTTCGACCGCGACTACAAGGTCGGCCTCATCCTCTTCGACCAGGTGCTCGGCTGGCAGTCGGCGCGCAGCGCGTGGCGCGCGTCGGACCCGGCGCTCGTCGGGTTTCCACCCGAGGGCGTGTCGTTGCTGCCCACGGGCGGCGCCGTCACCGGAGCCTGGTACCTCTTCCCGCGCGCGCGCGTGCGCCTGGGCGGCCTCGTCGACGTCTACGGTGGCCCGCTCTTCGCCTTCGCCACCGCGCCGCTCACCGACCCGTTCAACACGCGCGTGCTGGCCGGCGGCGTGCCGGTGAACGCGCTCAACGGCAACGGCTCCGGCCTGCTGGGCACCGAGCTCGACGTGGGCGCCGCCATCAAGCATCGCTTCGACTTCGGGCTGACGATCTCGGCCATCGCCGAGGGCGGCCTCTTGCTGCCCGGGCCGGCGCTCTCACAGGCGAGCGGTCGGCCGATGGGCAACGTGTGGCTGGGGCGACTGCGCCTCCAGGCGATGTACTGACCCGGGCTTGTGCCTCCCTCTGAGGTCGGTTCTGGTCACCCCATGAAGCGGCGCCCGGCCATCACTCCCGAGAGCATCGCTGACTTCGTCGACCGCGACTCGGGGCTGCCGCAGCGCCTCCAGCTCGAAGAGAACCTTGGCCTGGTTTAGCGGGGGGACGCCGCAGAGATTCTCCGTCGGGCCGATGTGCTGAAACGAAGCGCTCAAGTGCTGAACCCGGGATGGCCCGATGCCAGGAAGCAAGCGGAAGACCTCGAAGCCCACCGCCGCCTCGCCGCGAAGCTCGCCGCGTTACAGGCATGGCGGGAGCGTCGAGCTGGCGCTGCGGGCCGACGCCCTACTCGAGCGTGACCTCGAGGTTCTTCACCGCGCCACGCTTCGGCGCATCGCAGGCCTCCTGATTCGAGAAGCCTTCGGCCGGCAGGTTCACCGTCGCCTGCGGAACTCCCTCGGCCAGCGCGCCGCAGCCCTGGCCCGTCATCACGCCGCCGTTCTCGCAGGTGATCTCGAGGTCCCAGCACACCGAGATGGAGCGGCTCCCGGCCGTGCGCTTCACCTCGCAGTCGACCCCTCCCGGCCCCGGCGTGCCGCAGTCGACGCGCGCTTTCTCGAGGGAAGCGGCTTGCGGCCCTGGCGCCTGGACGTCTGGTGTCAGCGCCGCGCCTGCCAGCGTCAGCGCTCCCAGCCCACCGCAACACACGAAGACGATGGCGCAGCCGATGCCCACCACCCACTTCCAGTTCTGCGAGAACCACCCCTGCGGGGCGGAAGGCGGAGGCGGCTGTGGCGTCATGCGCGCGCTTCTTCCAGCGGGAGCGCGGTGACGCAAGGTTCTCTGCGCGGGCTGCTCCGCTTCGCGCAGGCTGTTCCGGTGGGTGCGGGCGACGATGGGCGCCGCGAGCGACGACGGGTATCGAAAACGGCCACCGACCAGGCTGCCGCCAGCGCTCGCGCCTCTGGAGCCCAGGGGACAGCGACGAGCATCGTCCCAACGCCCGAACGGTCTGGACCAGCCGCTCGCCTTGACGATCGCCGCCACCGCGGGCCTGCTGCGTGGCCATGGCCCTCCACTCCTACGACCTCGACCTCGTGCACTCGCAGCTCGGCTTCTCGGTGGTGCACCTCATGATCACCCGCGTGCACGGCGTCTTCACCTCGTGGAAGGGCGAGGTGGCGCTCGACCTCGACGACCCGCCACGCTCGGCCGTCGCCATCACCATCGACGCCGCGAGCGTCGACACCCGCAACCCGCAGCGCGACGGCCACCTGCGCTCCCCCGACTTCTTCGACACGGCGAACCACCCCACCATCACCTTCAAGGCCACCTCGGTTCGCAAGAGCGCCGCCGGCCTCACCCTCGACGGCGAGCTCACCCTGCGCGGCGTGACGAAGCCCATCACCTTCGAGGCGCACGGCGGGGCCCGCGCAAAGGACTCGCAGGGCCGCGACCGCGTCGGCTTCCACGCCCACGCCACCATCAAGCGCAGCGACTTCGGCGTCTCGTGGAGCGCCACCTACCCCGGCGGCAGCGTCGTGGTGGCCGACGAGGTGTCGCTCGCGCTCGACCTGCAGCTCATTCCGCGCTGACCATTCCGGCACGTCGGTTTTCGGTATTCGACGTATCGCGATTCGGGTTGCGACGATAACCTCCGGCAGTGGAGGTCGTTCAGATGGTCCCAGTCGTCGTCGCGTTCGTCGTCGGTGTCCTCGGGTGGTCGCTCACCGAGTACGGGCTGCATCGCTTCGCTGGCCACGGGCCGCTCCGCAAACGAAAGGGCCTGTGGTTCCTCAAGCCGACGGCGCTCTTCGTGCTGTTCCAGGAAGAGCACCTCGCCCACCACCGCGACCCGCTTTCCTTCGCGCCCACCTGGAAGAAGGCGCTGGCGACGGTGACGCTGGTGCCAGTCATCGGCTCGCTCGCCGCCCTCGTCGTTGGAGCCGGGGCGGGTCTCGCCTTCGGCGCTGGCTACGCGGCGACGTACCTCGCCTATGAGGTGCTGCACCGGCGCATTCACACGCACCCGCCGGCCAATGCGTACTTCGCGTGGATGCGGCGGCACCACCTGCACCACCACGTGCGGGCCGCCACCAACCACGGCGTCACCTCTCCGCTGTGGGACGTCGCCTTCGCCACCCGCGAGGTGGCCGAGCCGGTGTCGCTGCACGTGAACCTCGCGCCGAAGTGGCTGACCGACGAGTCTGGCGCGGTGCGGCCCGAGTTCGCCGGTGACTACCGCGTCGTGGGCCGGTAGTCCGCCAGCGCCCGTCACTTCGACGCTGAAGCGCGGCCGCGCGCGCGGTCGTTGGAGCGCCAGCTCGCCTCCAAGGTCAGAACACCTTGTTGATCCACACCAACAGGCCCGTCGAGAAGCGGCCGCTCGAGAGCACCGAGAAGTTGAGGAAGAGGTCGAGCTGGAAGATGCCCTCGACGAGCAGGTGCGCGGTGGGCCCCACGCCAGCACCGAAGCGGGGCGTCGTCTTTCCGGTGTCGCGCTGCTCCTCACCGAAGGCCACGGCGTTGGCGAAGAGGCCCACCTTGAAGATGTCGCGGGCGAGGCTGTAGCGAAACTCGGTGCGCACGCCGCCGGCCTTCTGCACCCAGATGTCTCCGAAGACCGCCGGCAGGTGCTCGCCCAGCACCTCCTCGAAGGGAAACACGACGTCGCCGCTCATCCACGTGCCGCGAGCGCGAATCCACACGTCGTGCCAGCCGATGGGCACCACGAGCTGGTAGCCCAGCCGTGCCTCGGCGAACGTGGGCAGGTCGAAGCGGGTGACGTTCGCCGACAGCCGGCCCTCGAGGAAGAGCGCGTGGCGGCGGTCGTAGCGCGAGTCTCCGTCGAAGAAGACGAGGTCGAGCCGCGCCTCGACGAAGTTGCGCAGGCGCGTCGGGTCCATGTTGGCGGACGCCGCGCCGAAGGCGAAGGGCGGCAGCGTCGGCGTGGGTGCTCCAAGGGGCGCCTGCAGGCCGCCGACGAGGAAGTACTGCATGCCCGCTCCGCCCGAGAGGCTCACGCCGGGGGTGGGCTTCACGGCGAGGCTCACCGACAGCTCCGTGCGCAGCGCGAAGTAGTTCTCGAGGCCGAAGTCGCGACGCTGCCGCGCGATGCCCTCGGTGTGGAGCGAGAGCAGCGCGCGTGAGGTGCCGCTCTCGTCGATGGCCGGCGAGTACCAGATGGCGTCGGCGATGAGGCGCGAGGGGAAGAGGTAGATGTTGTTCTGCGGCAGGTCGTTGCGCAGGCCGAGGCCCCCCATCAGCGCCACGCGCCAGCGGTCCTTCTCGAAGGCGAGGCCCTTCGACTGGTAGTTGAGGCCCACCTCGAGCCCGTCCATCCAGCTCGTGCGCAGGTCGACGCCGAGGCCGGTGCTCCAGGCCGGCTCGCCGAAGGTGAAGTGCAGCTCGAAGCGCTGCTGCGGGCGGATGAGGGAGCGCCCGGCGATGACGAGGGTGGGGGTTTCCTGCACCTGCACGCCCTCGTGGCGGATCTCCTCCGTCTCGATGAGCTCCCAGGTGGGCGGCTCGATGCCGAGCTCCTTCGCGCGCTGCGCCACCTCGCGCTCGAGCAGCGGGCGGTTGAAGACCTCTTTGGGCAGGTCGACGGCGATCTTGAAGCGCAGCATCGGCAGCGTGAAGCGGCCGCGGAACACCACCTTCTCGAGGCGGCCCTCGTCGATGCGCACGGTGAGCCCGCCGTCTTCGAGGGTGACGGACACGGTGGCCAGCTCGTAGCCGCTCTTGAGCAGGAAGCGCTGGAGCTGATCGGCCACCAACTGCGCCGTCTCGGCCTCGGGCAGCGCGCCCTTCGGCACGTCGAGCACCGCGCGGTACACCTCGTCGGCGAGCACGAGGTTCCCCTCGAACCGAATGGGGAAGGGGGGCTTGCTCAGGCCCACGCCACCGCGCAGGAGCGGGCCGTCGTCGACGCCGCCATCGACGGACGTGCTGACGACGGTGGCCTCGTCGCCGGCCTCACCGGCGTCAGAGCCGTCGGCCTGCGCGAGGGCGAGGGTGAGCAGCAGCCACGTCACGACGCCGATGATGACACGGAATCACCGCGCCGCCGCCGAGGGCGACCGACCCGCACGGCGAGCCAGAGCCCCAACGCGGCCAGGCCGAGGGGCGCCGGGGCCGAGCAGCCGCACCCCACGGCCTCATCGCGCGCCACGCACTCCACCTTCAGGTCGAGCGCGCGGCGGGTTCGCCCATCGTCCACCAGCAGCTTCCAGGTGCCGACGTCGGCCGGCGTGGGGAACCAGGTGATTCGGCCGTCCTGGGTGGAGACGTCGAGCCCGGGCGGGAGCGTGCCCTCGCGCGCCGAGACCGTGACGGGGATCCCGCTGCCGACGAGGACGGCGAGCCGCTGGTTGCACGAGGCGACGAGCTCGCTGGGCGCGCGCAGGCCTGCGTCGGTGGGTCCTCCATCAAGCGTACCCCCATCGTCCGCAACGCCGCTGTCGCTCGCGCCGCCGTCACTCGAAGGTCCGGCGTCAGCCGGCGCGCCCGCGTCGAGCCCCGGGCCACCGTCCACACCTCCATCTCCGGGGCCGCCGCAGGCCGAGAGGTCGTCGACATCGGTGTCGGTGACCGTCATGGCTTGCGAGCCAGACAGTCGCAGCGCGCGGCGCACGAGACGACCGCCCACGAAGCGCACGCGCACCACGACGACGGGCTCCGAGATGGTGCCCAGCCCGAAGCGCATGACGGGCTCGGGGAAGGTGCCCCGGCCAGTCCCGCCGCTGAGGTGCCTGCGGCCCGACAGGCGCGTTCCGTCACAGCGCTGGAGCACCGCCGAGGCGCCGAGCGCGTCTCGTGGCCGGGCGGCTTGAGCGTGGAGCGCGCGAACGAGCAGCGTCGACTGGGGGCCGTCGTCATTGCGCCACAGCTCGCTGAAGGGCTCGTGGTGGAGGAAGACGTCGAGGTCGCCATCGCGGTCGTCGTCGTGGAGCAGCACGGCCACCGTGGGCCCGCTCCCCAGTCCAGGCACCAGCAGCCGGGTGAAGCCGCCGTCGCGTTGGTTCAGGAAGATGGCGTCGGTGAGCGGCCCGGGCGGCCCACCGTCGGGGTTCCCTTCGACGCCGAAGACGAGGTCTTCCCAGCCATCACCGTCGAGGTCGCCGCAGGCCGCCGCGCCCACCGACGGGTTCGTGGGGAGCAGGGAGGCTCCGGGGACGAACACGCCTGGCGAGAGCTGACGCCAGACCGCGTTGGCACCCCGGTCGGCGAAGTCGGTGACGACGAGGTCGAGCGCTCCGTCGTTGTCGAGGTCGCAGAAATTGAAGTCACCCTTGTCGGTCCCGTCGACGACAAGCTCGAGCGTCGAGGCGAACGAGCCGTCGCCCAGGTTCAGGAACACGTCGGGGCCACCTTCGACGCGCAGGGCGAAGTCCACGTCGCCGTCGTCATCGAGGTCGGCGACCGCCAGGTACTCGGCGTTGTCTGGCTCGATCGCCGGCCTGCCCGGAAGCAGGGTTCGGGCGAGGCCTCCACCGCCGTCGTTTACCCAGAGCTCGATCTTCCCCGCGTTGTCGATGAGGACGTCGAGGTCGCCGTCGGCCTCCGCATCGAGGAGCCCCAGGGCTTCGACGTTGAACTGCCGCGCGATCATGGTCGGGTGCCACCGTCGGCGACGAAGGGAAACCCCGGGAACGGGCTGAACCGAAAAGGCGTCGGGCCGCCGGGGCCTTCGTTGCGGTCGACGTAGAGCGAGCGGTTCCCGGTGCGGACGATGTCGGTCCAGCCGTCTCCATCGAGGTCCCCCATCGCGAGCGACCGCTCGGTCAGCGAGAAGGGGAAATCGGGAGCCCGGCTGGTGGTGACGTCGGTGAATTGGGCCGGTGCCCCACAGGTCGAGCGCAGCACCCGGGTGCCCGGGCCCCCGTCGAACGCGAATTGTATCGACAGGCCGATGACCTCGGGGCACCCGTCGCCATCGAGATCGGCGGCTCCAAGGCCTGCGAGCTTCTGGCCTCGCAGCCGAAACCCCGCGTCGTCATCACGGCGGAAGGTCGGTGCTGCCCACGCCTGAGACGCGAGCAGGCCTGCGAGCAGGAGCCGGGCATCGACCATCGCCTCGACTTTCGCATGTCAGCGCTGGACCTGGTGGACAACCCGGGTGGCCTGACACACCGCGCGGCGCTTTTTCGTTTCTCCCACAGCGGGCTTTTCGCCCCCAACCAGGGAGTCATCGTGCTTCGAGTCATCGCCGTGGGTATCGCCGTGTTCAGCGTCGCGTGTGGAGTCGGTCCGGAGCCGAGCGGCACCGGCGGCGGCTCGTCGGGCACTGGCGGCGGGTCGAGTTCGTCGTCGACGTCGTTCTGCTGCAGCATCAACAGCACCAGCTACGACTGCCCGAACCAGGCGGCCGTCGAGAAGTGCGCGAACCTGTCGAACCCGGACCCGTCGGACTGTACGAGACGGACGGCGCGCTGCGGTTGAGACACCCGTCGTCAGGCCGCCCACCTGAAGGGAGGCGACGTGGTCCAGGCCCCGGGTCACCCGCTCGCTCCCGAAGGCTCGTGCGTGGTGAGTCGACGGGCTCCAGGTCGAGCGCTGGTGACCTGGAGCCGCCGCGCTCGCCTTCACCGCACCGTCGGCAGCGCGCTCAGGCTCGTCTCGAGCGCCTTCGGGTCGAGCGTGCTCTCCTGCAGCTTGCCCGCGAAGTAATCGGCGTAGGCCTGCATGTCGAAGTGGCCATGGCCGCAGAGGTTGAAGACGATGGTCTTCGCCTCTCCACGCTCCTTGCACTCGAGCGCGAGGTCGATAGCGCCCTTCACCGCGTGGCTGGCTTCGGGGGCGGGCACGATGCCCTCGGTGCGCGCGAACTGCACCGCCGCGGCGAAGCACGGGAGCTGGTCGTACGCGCGCGCCTCGATGAGCCCGAGCTCCTTCACGTGCGACACCAGCGGTGACATGCCGTGGTAGCGCAGGCCTCCGGCATGGAACGGCGCAGGGAGGAAGTCGGCGCCCAGCGTGTGCATCTTCACCAGCGGCGTCATGCGGCCGGTGTCACCGAAGTCGTAGGCGTAGCGGCCCTTCGTGAGGCTGGGGCAGGCCGCGGGCTCGACCGCGACGATGCGGACGTTTCGACCGCCACGGAGCTGGTGGCCGAGGAAGGGGAAGACGAAGCCGCCGAAGTTGCTCCCGCCGCCGGTGCAGCCGACGAGAATGTCGGGCGCGTCACCGGCGAGCTCGAGCTGCTTCATCGTCTCGAGGCCCACCACCGTCTGGTGCAGCAGCACGTGGTTGAGCACGCTGCCGAGCGCGTAGCGCGAGCCTGGCTTCTGACTCACCGCCTCGACGGCCTCGGAGATTGCGATGCCGAGCGAGCCGGGTGACTTCGGGTCGCGCTCGAGCACCTGGCGGCCGAACGACGTGCGCGGCGACGGAGACGGAATGCAGGTGGCGCCGAAGGTCTCCATGAGCGCGCGGCGGTAGGGCTTCTGGTCGTAGCTGACGCGCACCATGAAGACCTCGACCTCGAGGCCGAAGTGCTGGCCGGCGAACGCGAGGCTCGAGCCCCACTGGCCGGCGCCGGTCTCGGTGGTGAGCCGCTTCGTGCCCTCGAGGGCGTTGAAGTACGCCTGCGCGATGGCGGTGTTGGGTTTGTGCGAGCCCGTCGGCGAGACACCCTCGTATTTGAAGTACAGCTTCGCGGGTGTGCCGAGCGCCTTCTCCAGCGCCCGGGCGCGGACGAGCGGCGAAGGGCGGTACAGCCGGTACACCTCGCGCACGGCCTCGGGGATCTCGATGTCGCGCTCGGTCGAGACCTCTTGCTGGATGAGGGCCTTCGGGAAGAGCGGCGCGAGGTCGTCGGGGCCGATGGGCTTCATCGTGCCCGGGTGCAGCGGCGGCGGGGGCGGCGTCTTCAGGTCGGCGAGCAGGTTGTAATAGCTGCGGGGGGCGTTCTCTTCGTCGAGGAGGAAGCGGGTCTTGGGGGATGACATGAATGGCTCCGGTGCGTGTGTGGTTTTGGTTGGAAACCCACGCGTCGACGGAGCACTGCAGAACGACGAACCCGTCCACGCGAGGGAGGACGGGGCTTCGGTTCAGGGCCTGGGAGCAGTCACCAGTGCCGTCCGAAGTCCGTCCGGAAGGCGCCAGCGCCACCAACCCAGGTTGTGCGCGAGTGCGTGCACGGGTGAAAAGGTACCAGAGGTCGTTTCAGGCGCGCAAGCGGGCCAGAGGTTTCGGGCAGTTCAGCGGGCAGGCGTGACGACGCTGTCCTACGTGCGGGTGTGGAGCCCGGCGGCGCGGCCGGCGTCCATCAGCGACGCGCAGAGGCGGTTGAGGGCCACGACTTCCTGTAGCCGCCGCTCGACCGCCTCGGGTGACATGTCGACGTCAGGCTTCGTCGTCGCCGGGTCGTTCGAGGGTGATGACATCGGCAAGGTCCTTTGCGCGCGTTGAGAGGCGGTTGATGGCGATCAGGCCCGATCTCGAGAGCAGAGACAAGCGTCGTCCTCTCCACTCGATGACTTCGCGGAGCGCCCAGGCAGGCGCGTAGCTCTCAGAGACTTCGAGAACGTCGGTCGTGACATGGCTTCCGACGCTCACTTTGGTCGCACGAAAGAGGGTTTGCGGCGTGGGCGTCTTGACGCCGAGGGGAATTGGCCCTGCTCGGAGCGGTACTTCGAGCTGCTCCGTCGCCTGACACCTGAGGAGCGCCTTCGCATCGTGAGCGCGGCGACTCGACGAGTGCGCCAGATGGTCGAGGCAGGTGTTCGGTCCCGGCTCGGCAACGTCTCGGAGGCCGAGGTGAAGGACGCCATCGTCGAACGGCTTTACGGTACCGAGGCGAAGCAACGCCTCGCGCGATACTGGCGATGACGACGCCCCTCGCAGGGCAGTGCCTGGGCTCCGTAATTCCACGTATTGGAACTGCGTTCGTGTTCTGACTGACTGCTGTGGGTCAGGGGGCGGACATGGCACGAGGGAGTGCAGCTCAGCGAGATCGGTCGTCGTCGCTGCCACACCACCCCTTCCGGTCCGTGACGTTTTCGAGTCCTGGCCTCATCCTGTGCGAACAGGCATGTTCCAGTACAACCGCTCACATGTGCTCAATTGCCGAGGCGAAACGCTCGGTGACGCTCGGTTCTGCTCTTCCCGAATCCACCTGGCTGGGCGTTCTCGTCAATGACCGTAACGCAGGCGGGTGATGGTGAGGTTAATGACTGTACCGCTTTGACTGTGTCGGTCGCGAATCGCATACGCTTGCATGTTGCCAGTGCAGGTGAGGTGAATTATACGAATTGTTCCGTTTCGATGTCGATCCTGTGTTGCGACTGACAGGACTCGTTCTTGATGAGTCGGCCCATGTTCTTGGGCCGGGCCCGCACGAACGGAACGACCGAGTTCGCCTGATCTCCGTTCCCGCGTCAGTTTCGAACCACGACCATTTTCGATGTGCTGGGAGGCGTGCATCGCGTACCAGCCGAGCCTCAGCCCCATCTTGAGCCCGTCGCGTCAAAGCCCCGGGCCCCTCGTTCCCCCTCGGGACGAACGCGACTAAGGGGCGCTCCCCCATGAGCACTCCCGTCGTCCCCACTCACGTGCGCGTCGTCATCATCGGCGGCGGCATCATCGGCACCTCGGTCGCCTACCACCTCGCCCACCTTGGCATCGACTGCGTGCTCCTCGAGCGCGACCGGCTCACCTCCGGCACCACCTGGCACGCCGCCGGCCTCATGGTCACTTTCGGCTCGCTCTCGGACACCTCCACCGAGATGCGCAAGTACACCCGCGACCTCTACTCGCGCCTCGAAGCCGAGACCGGCCAGGACACCGGCTTCAAGCCCGTCGGCTTCATCGAGCTCGCCTCGGACAAAGACCGCCTCGAGGAGTACCGCCGCGTCTCGGCCTTCAACCGCTTCAAGGGCATCGACGTGCAGGAGATCAGCCCCTCGCAGGTGAAGGAGCTCTTCCCCCTCGCCCGCGTCGACGACGTGCTCGCCGGCTTCTACGTGAAGGGCGACGGCCGCACGAACCCCGTCGACACCACCATGGCGCTCGGCAAGGGCGCGCGGCTCAAAGGCGCGAAGCTCCTCGAAGGCGTCTCGGCCCTGCGCGTCACCTCGAAGCGCGGCGTCGTCACCGGCGTCGACACCTCGCACGGCCACATCGCCTGCGAGACCGTCGTGAACTGCGCCGGCATGTGGGCCCGCCAGCTCGCCGCGCAGAACGGCATCAACGTGCCGCTCCAGTCCGCCGAGCACTACTACCTCATCACCGAAGACATCCCCGGCCTCAAGTCCGACTGGCCCGTCATCGAAGACCCGCGCTGCCACGGCTACTACCGCGAAGAGGTCGGCGGGCTGATGATCGGCCTCTTCGAGCCCGTCTGCGCGCCGTGGAAGGTCGAAGGCGTGCCGGCCGACTTTTCGTTCGGCGAAATTGCTCCCGACTGGGACCGCATGGCGCCGTACCTCGAGACCGCCATGTCGCGCGTGCCCATCTCGATGGAGGTCGGCGTGAAGAAGTTCTTCTGCGGCCCCGAGAGCTTCACGCCCGACCTCTCGCCCATCGTCGGCGAGGCGCCCGAGCTCAAGAACTACTTCGTCGCCGCCGGCCTCAACTCCATCGGCATTCTCACCGGCGGTGGCCTGGGCCGCGTGCTCGCCCACTGGATCGCCACCGGCCAGCCCGACGTCGACATCACCGGCTTCAACATCGACCGGCTCCACACCTACCAGTCGAACCCCGAGTACCGCCGCACGCGCACGGTGGAGTCCCTCGGCATGGTCTACCAGTGCCACTACCCCTACCGCTCGATGAAGACTGCGCGCGGCGCCAAGCGCTCTCCGATTCACGCGCAGCTCGAGGCCCGCGGCGCGTACTTCAAGGACGTCAGCGGCTGGGAAGGCGCCGATTGGTACACGCCCGATAGCTCCAGGCCCGACGCCGGCCCGTTGAGCTTCGAGACGCCGACCTGGTTCCCGAACTGGGAAGCCGAGCACCGCGCCACCCGCGAAGGCGTGGTCCTGATGGACATGTCGTTCATGGCCAAGTTCCGCGTGCAGGGCCGCGACGCGGGGAAGCTGCTCAACTTCATCTCGGCCAACGACGTCGACGCGCAGTCCGGCCGCGTCACCTACACGCAGTGGCTCAACCGCTTCGGCACCGTCGAGGCCGACCTCACCGTCACCAAGCTCGATGACGAGGAGTACCTCGTCGTCGCCTCCGACACGGCGCATCGCCACGCCGAGACGTGGATGAAGCGCAACACGCCCGACGGCGCGCACTGCTTCGTCACCGACGTCACCTCGGGCTTTGGGCAGATCAACGTGCAGGGGCCGCGCTCCCGGGAGCTGCTCCAGGCCGTCACCACCTGCGACCTCTCGAACGACGCGTTCCCCTTCCGCGCCGCCAAGGAGATCGACATCGGCTTCGCCCGCGCGCTCTGCCTGCGCATCACCTACCTCGGCGAGCTCGGCTACGAGCTCTACGTGCCCACCGAGCAGGCCGCGCACGTCTACGAGCGGCTCGCTGAGGCCGGGAAGTCCCTCGGCCTTAAGCACGCGGGCCTCAAAGCCCTCGCCAGCCTGCGCATGGAGAAGGGCTACCGCGACTACGGCCACGACATCGACAACACCGACACCGTGCTCGAGGTGGGCCTGGGCTTCGCGGTCGACCTGAAGAAGCCCGGCGGCTTCCTCGGCAAGGAGCACGTGGTGCGGCAGAAGGAGGCCGGCCCGCTCCACAAGCGCCTCGTCTCGGTGAAGCTCGAGGTGCCGAACGTGTACCTCTTCCACGGTGAGGTGCTGCGCCGTGATGGGAAGAACGTCGGCGTCGTGCGCTCCGCGTCGTACGGGCACACCGTCGGTGGCGCCGTTGCCCTGGCGATGGTCGAGCCCGGGCAGGCCGTGACGCCCGACTTCCTCGGCTCCGGCACGTGGGAGGTCGTCGTCGGCAACCGCCTCGTCCCCGCGAAGGTGTCGCTCAAGCCGTTCTACGACCCCGAGTCGAAGCGCATTCGCATGTGAGTCAGGCACTCGCCGTCAGCGTCACCAACAAGGCGAGCTGAAACACCACCTGCGGCGTGTTGCACGCGAAGGTGATGCGGTTGATGCGCCGGAAGCGCTCACTCTCGGGGTCGGCGAACCAGATGCCGTCGTCACCCGTCGTCTTGCCCTCCACTGCACGGAAGAAGAGCGCCGCGTAGAGCAGCTCCACCGCGAGGCTCACCACCACCAGCACCACCAGCGCGGGCGCCCACGGTCCCCACGCGCCGAGCTCGAGCATTCGGGGGCCGAACCAGGCCGACAGGCCCACCGTCGTCACGATGCACAGCGCGTCGTGCGTGATGCCGATGGGCGGGCGCCAGTTCTTCGTCACGTGCAGCATGAAGAGCTCGATGACGCCACGGAGCCACATCGACGCCGCCTGGGCACCGAGAATCACCCGGTACGGCCAGGGCAGCGCCGGCTCGAAGGCCAGCACCGCGCACTCGATGAACCAGAACCAGATGGCGAAGAAGAGCCACACCACCTTCGGGTTCGAGATGCGGCCCCCGCGCGCGCCCGCGTTCTGCTTCGCCCGAAAGCGCAGGCCCAGCACCGTGCACAGCGCGGCACCCGCCCAGAGGAGGGCGACCGACAGCGGCGACGCCATCACTTCTTCGGCGCGTCGGCGGCCGGCTTCGGCGCGGCTCCCTTGCGGGAGTTGTACGTGCGGATGAGCTCGTTGGTGAGGTCGAGCGACGGCTGCGCCCACGCCATGCCCGAGGTCGACCGGTCGAACACCATCGCCAGGCCCTCGCGGCGCGAGATCTCGTCCAGAATCGCCTCGAACTTCGGGAGAATCGAGCTCATCTCCTTGCGCTCGGCGTCGGCGAGCTCGGCCTGCGCCTTCTGCACCTTCTCGGACAGCTCGCGCTGCTTCTTCATCAGCGCGTCGAAGCGCTCCCGGCGGGCCTTGTCGTCCATCGTCGCTTCCTGCTTCTTGAAGGCCTCGCCTTCCTTCTCGAGTGACGCGCCTTCGCTCTCGAGCTCCTTCTTCTTCGCGTCGGCCTTGGCCTGCAGGCGCTGCTTGGCGGCGCGGCCTTCGTCGACCTCGACGAGCGCGCGCTGGAAGTCGACGAAAGCAGCCTTGAACTCGGCGTGGGCGAGCGACGAGGCGGTGAGGGCGAGGAGGAGGGCGGTGCGCATGTCGGGAATCCGGTCGTTCGGGGTGGCGAGCCCCTAGCACAGCGAGCGCAAGCGAACAGGCGCTGTAGAGTGTCCTTCGTCATGGAGCGCGTCGTCTCCCAGGCTGCCGAGGCCCCTTCGTCCGTCGAGGCGGTGCCGGTGGCCGAGCTCGACGCGGTGTGGACCGCCGGAGGAGACGTTCGCACCGCCGTCACCCGGGTCGTCTCGTCGGCGGCGGACCGTGCGGCGTTCGTCGAGGCGGCGCTCCAACGGCTCGCTGACGCGCAGTTCGGGCGCGAGACGCTCGAGGGGCGCAGCCGTCGCTCCGTCTACGTCGAGGCCGTGTTGGCAGCCGGGTACCCGTGGGCGCTCCAGCTCGAGCCGGCCGACGTCACCCACGCGCGCGAGCTCGAGCAGGCCCAGCAGCGGGCTCGACGGGCGCCTTTCTGGCGGGCCGCGGTGGCGGGCATCACGTTGGGGTTGATGGCGGGCCTGGCGTTCGCTGCGTGGGCCGCTGGGTGGCCCGACGAGGGGCCTCCTGCGGCGACCGGCGTCGAGGGCGCCCAATCGACTCGCGGCTCGGAGGAGACCGACCCGCGGGTTGTGGCTCCTCCGCCCCCGGTCCCTCCCGAAGAGCCATCG
This sequence comes from Myxococcaceae bacterium, assembly GCA_033763395.1. Lineage (GTDB taxonomy): Bacteria > Myxococcota > Myxococcia > Myxococcales > Myxococcaceae > Xiheimicrobium. The sequence goes on along the minus strand of JANRKQ010000093.1, from coordinate 54,417 downwards.
AGGCCTGGCACTCGAGGTCTTCGACTCGAGCGAATCGAGGTGCAGGAACGGCGGCTCAACGGCCTTTGAAGAGCTCGCTCATCTTCCGCGCGATGGTGGACAGCCCCCGGCCGGCGCTGGCCATCGGCTCCCCCGGCTTCGGGGTGACCGTGTCGACCTGGCTCAGCGCCTCGAACGCGGCGACGACCTCGGGCCAGGTGGCGAACCGCTCGGCCGCCGACTTCGCGAGGAGCCGTCGGACCAGGGCCTCCACCGGCTGGGGGACGTCACGCAGCGACGGCGTCGGCTCGCTCACCTGCGCGCGCATCGTCTCGATGGGGCTCGCCCGCTCGTAGGGCGCCTGGCCCGACAGCGCGAAGAAGAGGGTGCAGCCCAGGCTGTACATGTCGGAGCGCACGTCGACGCTGCCCGGCGTGGTGATGGCCTCGGGCGACATGAAGGCCGGCGTCCCGTAGACGAGGCCGCCGCCTTCATGGGCGCCGTGCTGCGAGTGGGCCAGCCCGAAGTCAGCCAGCTTCACCAGCCCGTCCTTGCGCACGAGGATGTTGGCCGGCTTCACGTCACGATGCAGCAGCCCGTGCTCTGCCGCGGCTCCGAGCGCCGAAGCGACGTCACGCCCGATGCGTAACGTGCGCGACACGCCCAGGTGCCCGGTGGCGCGCACCAGCTCGTCCATCGACATCGCGCCGACGTACTCGAAGACGATGAAGGGCAGCCCTTGCGCCTCGTCGACGTCGAGCACCCGGACGATGTGCGAATGATCGAGCCGCGCCAGCACCCGCGCCTCGCGGACAAAGCGCTCGCGCAGGGTGTCCTGGGCGACACGGTCGGTCGGCCGGTACACCTTGAGCGCGACAGGAATCTGGAGCGCCTCGTGGAAGCTGCGGAAGGTGAGGGCCGTGCTGCCTTCGCCGAGGAGTTCCTGCAGTTGGTATCGGCCGAGGGACTGGCCTGCGCGCAGCGTGACCGCAGGCGTCGTGAGGGGAATTGGCGCAGACGGTGGAGGCGCCGGCTCGGGCTGCGCTCGCCGCGCATCAGCGAGGGCTGCGAGGCTCATCGAGCCGCCCGGGCTCGGCCGTGGGAGACGCGCGAACTCCGGCGACGACGGCCGCACGGGCGGCGGGGCGGCGCCATCGGACGGGGGCACTGGCCGCGCGCCCACCGATGGCTTCGGCATCACCGACGACGAGAAGGCTCCGGTGACGGGCGCCGCGAATGGAGACGACGGCCGGGGTGGGGGCCAGGGCGCGGGTGGCGCTGGCGTCAACCCCGGTGCCCCGAGAATCGACGCTCCCGATGCCGAGCTGCCCGGGCCGGGCGCCGATGGTCGAGCGGCAGATCCGCCCGGGAAGTTCGCCGCCACGGACTGGGCGCTCGAGGGAGCCGACGGCCGCGCGAGGAGCGCCGAGCCCCCGACTGGCTGCACGCTCGATGGAGACGACGGTCGCTGCTGGGAAACCGAGCCGGCCACCAGCGCCGCCGCGACCGACTGCGCGCTCGAGGGAGCCGATGGCCGCGCGGCGGGAGACGGACCGCCCGGTTGCGGCGCCGCGAGCGGGTGAACGCTCGAGGGAGACGACGGCTCCCCGAAGTGAGGAGACCCCCGCCCCAGCGGTGAGGACGATGGCGGCGGCGCCACGAGCGCAGGTGGCTCGCGCGCCGTGCTCGCCTCGCGTGGCGCCGTCACCACGCCCGAATCGGAGAGCCGGCCGACGACGGAGGCCAACGAGTCGGCGCGGGGCGCTGGCGTCAGCGTCGAGCGGAACTCACCGACCGGGAGCGGCGTGGCGCGCTCGGGCAGGGGCGCTGCGCCGTGGAGCGTCTGCTTCGACGCCTCTGACTGGCCCGGCGCCCACCGCAGATCCGCGAGGAGCGAATCGGCGGGCACGTTGAGGTACCCCTTCAGCACCGCGCGCACGGTGTGGGCCTGCGCCGTGCTCAACACGCCCCGCGCGAGGAGGAAGTCGAGGAACGCGCCGTGCTTCGAGGCCGCGAATTCGTCCTCGAGGGCCGCGACGACGGCCTCGCCCAGCCGCGTGCGCAACAGGCCAGCGAGGCGCGCCGTGTCGTCGGTGCGGGCAAGCGCGGCGCTCATCACCACGCCTCCGGCGCGAGGTGCACCCGGTGCGCGGCGTTGCGGCCGATGTCCGACGCACGGGCCGACATCACCGAGAGGAACTCCCACATCACGCGGGCCGAGGCGCGCGGGCGGGTCTCGAGCAGGTGTCGCACCACCGTCGCCGGCACCGCCACCAGCGTCACGTCTTCCCGGGCGAGCGCGACGTACGGCCAGGCGCCGTTCTGCGTGAGGCACGTCTCTCCCAGCAGTCCACCGGGGCCCACCAGCAGCGCCTCACCCGAGCCGTAGTTCAGCTCGACGGTGCCCTTGATGACGACGGCCATCGATGGCTCCTCGTCGGGGTAGGCGATGATGGCCGCGGGCGCGACGTTGTCGACGCGGGCTGACGCGCGCAGCAGCTCGAGCTCGAGGTACGACAAGCGCTGAAAGGGTGGCAGCTCGCGCAGAATGTGAAGCTGCTCCCGCAGCGACGGCCAGGTCGAGGGCACCTGCGGGGCGTCGGCGATGTCGACGACCACCACCGAGATGTTGTCGCGCCCGCCGCGCGTGTTGGCGAGGTCGACCAGCACCTCGGGCGCCGCCTGCGCGCCGAAGGCCTCGAGGCTCTCGGGCAGCTCGGCGTTCGACGCCAGCAGGTCCGACAGGCCGTCTGAGCAGAGCACCAGCCGGTCGCCAGCCTCGAGCGTCACCCACGACACGTCCACCTCGACGTCGGCCGCATGGCCTACGGCGCGCGAAAGCACCCGGCGCTTCACCCGCTTCGGCCCCTCGTCGCCCTGGGCCACCGTGGCCACGACGTGGTCGGTGGTGACGAGCGCCACCTCGTCGTCGCGCACGAGGTAGGCGCGCGAGTCTCCGACGTGGGCGAGGAGCCCGAAGGCGCCGAGGTCGAGGAAGAGGGTGCACGTCGACGACATGCCCGCGCAGTCGGGGTTGGCCTGCGCCTCGAGGTAGATCTGCTTCGACGCCGCCTTCAGCGCGTGCCGCACGAAGCGCCCGAGGTCCTCGCGGTCGACCTGCTTGTCACCCCGGCGCACCGACTCGATGGCCCACCGCTGGTTGACGAGCGCCTGTGCGCAGGCCTCGGCGGCGAGGCGCGCGGCGCGATCTCCGGCCCGGTGGCCGCCCACTCCATCTGCGACGATGGCGAGGCCCAGCGACTCGTCGACGAAGACGTAGTCCTCGTTGCGGGGGCGCACCCGGCCGACGTCGACGCGGTGGAACATGCGACGGGGCATGGCGCGTCAGCTCCTCACCAGGTGGAGGGCCGCGAGCAGCCCGACCAGCAGCCAGGGCGTGACGACCGCTGCCAGCCCGAAGCGACGCGCCGACGGAATCGGCGCTGACGCGGCTCCGCGGAGCGCCGGAGCAGGAGCGGCCTTCGACGGCGTGGCCACGGCGGTGGAGACGACGCCGGCGTCCTTCAGCGCGTCCCCTTCCATCACGAAGGTGTACTGCGCCGCCGAGGCCGAAGGGGCCTGTGGGGCCTCACCGCCGAGCCTGAGGCCCGCGAGGTCGGCCAGCGACGTCGGTGCGGGCGGCACGAGGCCCAGGCGCTCACTCACAGCGCGCGCGAGCCCCTCGGCGTCGACGTCGAGCGGCAGCTCACCCGGCGCCGCGCGTTGCACCGGCCCGAGCACGTCCGCGCTCAGTTCGGTGGCCGCGAGGCGCGCGAGCTCGGGCTCGCTGCCGTCGTCCCACACCACGAGCCCCAGCCACGGAGCACCCGCGAGGGCTGGCGCGGCGGCCGGGAGCGCCGCCAACGCGTCGGCGTGGGCCGGCAAGACGAAGAGGAGCCGGCTGTCGGGTTCACCGGTGCGCTCGGCTCCCACGTCGACGATGCGCACCGCGTCGGCCAGCGCCTCGCCGTCGTTGCGGAACACGAGCCGTGGCGCCACTTCGTGTGGACCGGCACCGTCGACGCCCAGCGCCTGGGCGATGGCCTGTCGACGTGGCCCGTCACTCACCACCACGTGGTGCCCCGCGGCGGCGAGCGCGCGCGCGAGGCCGAGCGCAGCGAGCGCGGTGGGCGTCGAGGGGTGGTGGGTCGCGACGTGAATGGCGGTCATGGCGTGCTCACTCCCACTTGAACTCACGGAACTCGTCGAGCGGCTGCTCCGGCGTCGACGGCTCGACGCGCGGCGGCGGAACGAAGCGGGGCAGCTCGGCCCGCGGTGGCGACGTGGCGATGACGGCGCTCTTGCGGCCGGCCAGCGTGTCGAGCGCTGCACGAAGGGCGTTCCAGTCGATGGGGCTCATGCGGCTCCTGAGACAGGCTGCGGGGACGTGGGCGCGCTCGAGAGCGCGAGCGTGTCGACGGACCGGTGCACCGCGAGGCGCTGCCGCGCGGCACCCGGAGAGAGCTCGACGATGACCCCGCTCGAGATGGTGCCGGCCGCGGCGACCGGCGTGTCTCCCTCGTAGCCGAGCGCGAAGACCGGGCCGGGCGTGGGCAGCATCGAGGTCAACAGCCGCTTGCCCACCAGCACCGCCGAGAGCACGCCGGGCTCGCCGTGCTGCGCGACGAAGAGGCACCCCGCGTCGGGCTGGAGGCTGAGCAGCCGCTGGTGGCCCAGGCGCTCGACCTCGCCGCACGGACCCTCGACGACCGTCTCTCCCTTGACGACGCAGCGCAGGCCCTTCGGGGTGCGGCACCAGGTCTCGTCGAGCGACGCGCTCGCGCTGAGCACCTCGTCGCCCTCGACGAGCGAGTACATCGTCTTGAGCAGCTCGAGCACGGCCACCACCCGACGCCCCGCCACCACCACCGGGCCCTCGGCGTCGAAGGCGTGCACGAAGCGCTCGACGCCCAGCACGCGCCGGCTCCGGGGGGCAGGGCCGTCCGAGGTCGACACCACGTCGTCGAAGCGCCACGCCGCGCCCGCTCGAAGGGGCCGCTGCTCGTAGCCCTCGAGCGTCTGCCGCGCTGCCAGCGCCACCACTACGTCCATCGTGGGGAAACGGTGCTCCGGGCGCGTCGCCAGCAACTGCGCGAGCACGCCCGGCAGGCCCACGTCGCCGCGATGGTCGACCACGAAGGCGGAGCGCGTCTCGTCCGAGAAGCGCTGCCCCGTACGCGCCTCGACGCCGAGCGCGCCGAGCGAGAACTGGTCGCAGGCGAACGACGCGCTGCCGGTGAGGACCTCGGGAGCGATGTAGTCGGTCGAGCCGACGATGGTGCTCGCCGAGCTGCCGCGCTCGAGGAAGCGGCCCGCGCCGAAGTCGGTGACGCGCCAGCCCTCGTGCGACCAGAGGACGTTCTCTGGCTTGATGTCGCGGTGCACGACGCCGCCGCGGTGCGCCTCGGCGAGCGCTTCACCCACCTGCCGCAAGAGAGCCCAGGTGCCCGCGTCGTCGAGGGGCCCGTGCTCGACGAGGCGCCGCCGAAAGCTGCCGCCGTCGACCTTCTCGAACACCAGCGTCATGAGGTTCACGTCGGGGTCGTGGCCGCCGTCGAGGCAGCGCACGATGCGCGGGTGTTGGAGCCGCGTGGCCAGCCGCAGCTCGGCGAGCCAGGCCGACCAACCGTCGGCGACGCCATCGAACCGCTTCACCACCACCGTGCGCCCGGTGCGCTCGTCAACCGCGTCGTACACCGAGCCCATCGAGCCCACGCCGAGGCGGTGCTGGAGCCGGTAGCGGCCGAGGGCGACGGAGGTCACGGGCGTCAGCTCCCCAGGGCGGCGACGATGGCCGAGTGCGGCTGCTTCTGGGCCAGCAGGTCCTTCGCGCGCGCGATGACCTCTTCGAAGCCCAGCACGAAGGTGGTGCCCTCGCGGTTGCCGAGGCGCACGTCGCCCGTCTGCAGGCAGCCCAGGCCCGTGTCGGTGAAGTGCGTGAAGAAGCCCTCGAAGAGGCCGCAGAACAAGTCGTCACCGACGTGCCCGCGCGGCCCGAGGTCCTGCATCGGGCTGTTGACGAGCTTCACCGAGAGGAACCCGCGGTCTCCGTTCGAGAAGTCGACGTCGACGGCGCCCAGGCCGCAGCCCTTGAACAGGTCGGCCATCAGCCCGGCGTACTCGCTCATCGGGCGGTCGCGCAGCGGCGTCTGCGACCACTGGCTGACCTCGGCCTCGAAGCGCTGGGCCAGGCGCCGCCCGAAGAAGGTGCCGCACTTGCGCAAGATGAGCGACGCGGCCTCACCGGCCTCGTAGTCGAGCGCCGAGACGAAGCCGCGAAGGAAGTCGTCGTTCACCGCCAGCATGCGCGTGCCCGCCGGGCTTCGCAGCACGCCGTTCTTCACGTCGAACGACAAGAAGTCGGACCTCGAGAACAAAGTGACGCCTTCACGCGCGAGCATGGGCCGTTCCTTTCGATGGTGGGTGAGGCGTCAGTTCGCGCCACGGGGCGGCGCCGAGAGCGCGCCGGTGGCCATCTGGATCCACGGGCGAATGAGCTCGGCCGAGGGCGGGGAGAGCTCCTCGAGGGCGAACTTCTCGACCGCGCGGTAGGCGTCGGCGATGAGGTTCGCGCGCAGGCCCACGCCCCGCAAGATGGTGGCGAGCCAGGCGAGCACCGTGTCTTCGAGGAAGCGCGGGTCGTTGCGCACCATCGCGTGGGCGCAGTACCGGAGCACGAAGGTCATGTCGCGCGCGCCTTTCTGCTGCCCCTCGGGGTACTTGTCCTTGTAGTCGGGGTACGCGCGCATGACCTCCTTGATGGCGCGATCGATGATCTTCCCTTCCTTCTGCGACAGCTCCTCCATCGCGGCCAGACGCGCCTCGAGTGTCGAGGCGAACTCGCGCAAGAGCTGGCCTTCGTCCTTCGTGAGGTAGCGGCCGTCGGCCTGCTTGAACATGTCGGTGATGGCGGAGTTCATCGTGAGTCCCTTCGTGGTGCTGCGTGGTGTGGCGAGGTCAGTCCCACTTGAAGCCGCCGAAGGTCTCTTCGAGCGACTCGAAGCCGGTGCCGCAGGCGGTGCGCTCCTTGTTGAGGAGCAGGCCGGAGCCGGCACGCAGGCGGGCGAAGAAGCGCTCGGCGCGCTGCTCGCCCCACGGTACTTCGGGCACCTGGGGTGGCTTGCGGAGCGAGAGCTGGGTGAAGAAGCGGCGGGCGGGCTGGGCCCACAGTTCGGGCGCGAGCGAGAGCGGGGCGGGGGCGGTCATGGCTTCGAGTCCCCTCACAACCGCTCGATGATGTCCTTCGCGCTCGCGCCCTCTCGCACCCAGAACTGCGCGGCGTTGATGCGCTTGGACGAGCCGATGAGGAACTTACAGAACGCCTCGCCCATCGAGTAACACTGAATCTCGATGCCCGAGAGCTCGCGCGCCGCCAGGTGGCTGAACACCGAGGCGAACATGCCCGCGTAGAAGTGGCACACGACGCGCCCGATGTTGCCGATGCTGCGGGCCACGGCCGAGTCGTAGAGGTCGACGAAGATGAGGCCCTCGTCGCGGTGCGAGAGGTCGAAGCTCCAGCAGCCCCAGCCCATCACCTGGAGCGGCCACCACCACTGCTCGAGCACCATCTTGAGGTGCATCTTGTTGATGGGGCGCCCGAACTCGTCGCGCATGCGCGTCTCGAAGTTGGTGATGTCGACGCGCCCCCACTCGTACCCGCAGCGGTACATGATCTGCCCCGCCGCGTCGCCCACCTCTTCCTCGAGCGCGAGCTGGAAGCCGACGATGAAGTCTTCGCTCACCAGCATCGTGCGCTGGCCGAAGCGCGTGACGAGCGCGCCCTGCGCCGCCGCCGAGAAGAAGCGCTCCGGCGAGTAGACGTTGTGCATCACGTGCCGGGCGTCCTGAATGTCTGCCGACGGGAGAGCGGTCATGAGAGGCAATGGGAGCAAGGCGTGCGCCACCGGCCCTCGGCGGAGTGGCTGATCAGCCAAGTCCTCGCGAGGTGAGTGATGGGGGGTGGGTCATTCACCGTCGTCGGGGTGACCGTCGCCTCATGGCCGAAGTGGCCGTTCGGACAGGTTTGGCCAGTGGGTGGACAGGCGAGGCGCCCGCACGCGCAGCGAGCCGTCAGTCGATGGCGCCGTAGCGGCGGAGCTTCGTGCGCAGCGTGGTGCGCGGCATCCCCAGGAGCCTGGACGTCTCGGAGAGGTTCTTCCCGGTGCGCTCGAACGTCTCGAGGATGACGGCCTTCTCGTGCGCGCGCAGGTGGGGCACGGGCGTGGCCTGCCCGGGGGACGGCACCGGGCTGGGCGCGCTCCACGACGTCGGCGTGAGCGACGGGGGTGGCGCGGTGTGCTGACGCGTCGACTCGAGGGCCGAGAGAATATGCGCGTTTCGAACGACGCCGTCCGAGGTGAGGAGCGCGGCGCGCTCGAGCACGTTGCGCAGCTCGCGCACGTTGCCGGGCCACGGGTACCCGAGCAGCGCCGGCAGCGCGTCGTCGCCGAGGCTCAAGCTGGGGATGCGCGTCGTCGCGCGGAGCTGGAGCAGCAGCTCGGCGGCCAGCACGGCGATCTCCCACGGCCTCGAGCGCAGCGGCTGCACCCGCAGCTCGAGCACATGAATGCGGAAGAACAGGTCGGAGCGGAAGCGCCCCGCGTCGACCTCGGCCCGCAGGTCGCGGTTGGTGGCGCACACGAGCCGGAAGTCGACACTCACCTCACCAGTGCCGCCCACGCGCCGGAGCCGCCGCGTCTCGAGCACTTTGAGCAGCTTGGCCTGGACCAACAGGTCGAGCTCGCCAATCTCGTCGAGGAAGACGGTGCCCCCCTCGGCCACCTCGAAGAGGCCGGGTTTGCGTGAGGCGGCGCCGGTGAAGCTGCCCTTCTCGTGGCCGAAGAGCTCGCTCTCGAGGAGCTCGGCGGACAGACCAGCGCAGTTGAGCTCGATGAAGGGGCGCCCGGTGCGCGACGACCCATCGTGCAGCTTCCGCGCGAGCCACGTCTTCCCAGAGCCCGTCTCGCCGAGGAGCAGCACCGACGAGTCACTGCGCACCGCGCGCTGGAAGGCCTCGTCGTCACTCGACTTTCGCACCGAGGTGGGGACTACCCCCGACGGCGGGGACAGCATGGCGGCGAGCCGGCTCGTCGTCTCGGGCGCAGGGACGGCGCGGTCGACGACATAGAAGACGAAGACGCCGCTGTCGGGGCCGCGGCCTCCGAAGGGAATGGCCCACCCCGCGGGCGGCGCGTGGAGCTCGAGCAGCGAAGCGGACAGCGACGCGTCTTCGGCCGGCAAACGGGTCGTCACCACCACCGACGACGACAGCCACGCGGTGCGCGCGAGCGACTCACCATCGGGGAGCCGCGTCATGGCGGCCACTTCCGGCGCCATCACTGGCTGGGTCCCGAGCGCGACGTGCACCAGCTCGAGGCCGCCGTGGCCCGGTGCCAGCTTCCAGGTGGTGCCGATGGTGACCTCGAAGTGCGCGCAGAGCACCTCGAGCCACCGCTGGGTGCGCGGCGTGCCCGGCTTCGTCTGCAACATCGCCGTCACGAGGTCGTCGAGGGCGTGCCGCTGCCGCTGCTCGGTCCACTCGAGCGTGTTGTCGAAGACCGCCACTGACACACCTTCGCCCACGCGCCGCAGACTCACGACGAGGTGTCGCTCGGTGGCATGCACGTCGCAGCGCAACGGGAGGGTGAGGCTCTCTCCGTTTCCCTGCACCAGCGCGATGGCATCGAGAATGGCCGCGCTCGTCGTCCGCCCCGCGCGCGCCAGCCCCAGACTCATCGCCAACGCCGACAGCGTCGGTGCGCCGTCATTCCAGCGCGCGTCCCAGGTGGCAGAGCGCCAGGTGACGGTTCCATCGGAGGCGACCACACAGAAATCGATGCCGGCTGCGTCGAGGGTGGAGTGGACGTCGGACATGGCAGCAGGTTGCAGGGAGCATGGGCCCACGCATCGGGCTCAGGTGTCGACGAGTGAATGCAAGCGCTCGTCCATTTCAAGAAAGGTCCTACGATGAAGCGCGTCTTCGTTGCGGAAGATCCGGTCGAGGTGCCCACGAAGACCCGGGTCCTCGACGCCCTGCTGGCGAGCCAGTGTCAGGTGAAGATGGCGTGCGGCGGTAAGGGCCTGTGTGCGACCTGTCACGTGTACGTCGAAGCAGGCGGCGAGAAGCTCTCGCCCAAGACGCCACGTGAAGAGGCCGCCATCGCGATGCTGGTGAACAAGAAGCCCACCTCGCGCCTGTCGTGCCAGGCGAAGGTCCTGGGCGAGGGCATCAGGGTGAGGGTGCCGACGGGGCGCTACATCGAGAGCACCGTCGAGCTCGAGTCGCTGGTGGGACGGCGCTCCGAGGGCAACATCCTCCACCCGGTCACCGGCGTTGTCCTTGTCGAGGAAGGGAAGATCATCACCCGCAGTCGAATCCTCGAGTTGTCGACGGTGAACGTCGACGTGGCCGAGATGAAGGCGCGCTCCGCGACCCTGGTTCCGGCGAGCTGACCCATGGGTGAGCGCGACGAAGGTCGACTGTTGGCGTTGGTGGTCCGGGCCTCGGTGGCGCCGGACGCGAGCGGCGTGGCCGAGCTGTCCCGTCTCGAGCACTGGGCGAAGCTGGGCGTGCAGTTCACGCCGATGGTGAAGCGGCTGCAGGAGCGCGGGCTGGTCGAGGTGGTGTTGGCCCCCCGGCTCGGCGTTCGACTCACCCCGTTCGGGCGAACGTTCATCGAGTCGCAGCTGCTGGGCGGGAGGGCGCCATGACGGTCGATGAGGGCCTGCGGGCGGTGCTGCAGGCGACGGTCGACGCGTTGACGCCGGGGCTCGTGCGCCAGGAGCTCCCCGCGTCGTTGGCACGCCGGCACGGGCGCTGGCGCGATGACGAGCTCGTGCTCGAGACCCAGGTCTGGCGTGGGGAAGGCTGGGAGCGTGTCGTGGTCGCGCGCACCGTGGGTCCGCACGGCGTGGTGACGGCCACCGTCATCGCGCTGCCGGCCGATGGCTTCAGTCACGAGGTGGTGGGGTTCGACCTCATCGCGTTCGGCGGCCGACTCAGCCTCGCGGCCGTCGACCTGGCACCCCTCGACGACGCGCACTTCGAGGCGCACGCGCGGCCCCGCCTGCAAAAGCTGCACGATGCGGCGTCGCGGTGGGTCGTCGAGCGGCGCAGCCCTGCCTTCGCGAAGGACACGTTCTCGCCCGAGGCCCTCATCGTCGCCGAGCGAAACGGGGCGGCTGGCGCGCTGCTCGACCCGGTCGCCGACTTCGCGCGCAGCCTCGCGGGCTTCCCCGTGCAGCGGGCCGACGACGCAAGCCCGGCGCTCGAGCGGAAGGACCAGTGGAAGCGCGCGATGAACCAGAACCGCAAGGAGATGGAGGCGCTGAGCCGCCTCTTCGGCGCGGCCTGGGTGCGCGAGTACGTCGACGTGGTGCTCTTCCCGCAGCGAGAGGTGACGACATGACCGCGATGGAACGACCGCAGGGTGGCTTCGCACAGCGGCTGAGGCAGGGCACCGCCGCGGCGCACCGGCACGCCGAGTCGGGCGCGTTCGTGAAGGGCCTCATGGACGGCACGGTGAGCCGCGCGGTGTACGGGCGGTTCGTGCACGGGCTCCACACCGTCTACCAGTCGCTCGAGCGGGGCCTGCGTACGCACCGGGACGACCCACGGGTTGGGCCGCTCGTGTTCGCCGAGGTCGAACGCGTCGGCGCGCTCGCCGCTGATGCCGCGTTCTACGGGGTCGAGCCCGGGGCTGCGCCGCTCCTCGAGGCGCGCACCTATGGCCAGCACCTCGACGAGCTCACCGCGACGGCGCCGCACCGCCTCGTGGCCCACGCCTACACCCGCACGCTCGGCGACCTCTCGGGCGGGCAGATGTTGCGCAGGTGCCTCGAGCGGGCCTTCGGGTTGACGGGCTCGGGCGGCGTCGCGTTCTACGTGTTCGAGCAGCTCGCCGACGTCGACGCCTTCAAGCACCGGTACCGCGCGACGCTCGACGCGCTCCCCCTGTCGGGCCAGGAGCAGGCCGACGTCGTCGAGGAAGCGGTGCGCGCGTTCGAGCTGAACGCAGCCATCATGCGCGCGCTGGGCTGAGCTTCGTCGGAGGCGAGGAGCGGCAGGCCGTGGACGAACTCGAGCCCCGCCCGCGCGAAGGGCCGGCGTTTGAGGTGTGTCGAAGGGCCGGCCGCCGTGCGCGAAGGACGAGCGGCCGACGGCAGCGCCCCGACGAGGCTCGTGTTCCAAAGCGAGCGCCGTCGCGCCGCCGAACGCGCAGACGAGGCGCGAGGGCGTGCTGGCCCCGCCGCTCCCGAACAAGAAGAGGCGTGCTCACCGTCGCCGGCGGAGCAACACCGGTTGACGGGCATCGAGCCGCGCCGACAACAAGTCGACGAAGGCCCGAACGCGTGGCGCGAGGTGCGGGCCCGGCGGAAACACCGCATGGAGCGGCGAGGGCGGCGGCGCGAACTCCTCGAGCACCCGCACCAGCTGCCCTTCCCCCTCGTACTCGGCCGAAAAGCCCGCGGGCATGCGCGCGATGCCCAGGCCCGCCGCGGCGAAGTCTCGCGCCAACAGAAAGCTGTTCACCGCGATGCGCGGGCGCACCGGCAGCGCCGTCACCTGGCGCTTCACCAGGAGCGGCCACTTCGCGCCGCGCTCGTTCGGCGAGTACACGATGCAGTCGTGCTGCTCGAGGTCCTGCGGCGACTTCGGCGTGCCGCGCGACGACAGGTACTTCGGGCTCGCCACCAGCACGAGGCTGTTCGACCCCAGGAGCCTGGCCTTGAGGCTCGAGTCGGCGAGCTGTCCTGCGCGCAGGGCCAGGTCGTAGCCCTCGGCGACGAGGTCGACGTAGCGGTCGGTGAGGTCGAGCGTCACCTTCACCTCGGGGTTCGTCTGCAGGAACTCCGAGACGATGTCGCCCAGGTAGTTCTCGGCGAACGAGAGCGGCGCCGTCATGCGCAGCACGCCGCGGGGCGACGCCTCGCTCTGCCGCACCTCACGCGCCGCGTCCGACAGCGTCAGCAGCGCCTGGCTGGCGCGCGAGTGAAAGGCCTCTCCGACGTCGGTGAGCGTCACCGTGCGGGTGGTGCGCTGGAGCAGCTGCACGTCGAGCTGCTCCTCGAGCAGCGCGACGCGGCGGCTGACGGTCGACTTGGGCACGCCCAGGCTGCGGGCGGCGGCGCGGAAGCTGCGGTGCTCCACCACCGCGGTGAAGGCGGTGACGGCGTTCAGGTCGAGCTGGCTCATGTCCATGGCGCGGGCCAGTCTGTTTCGAAGAGGCCGATTGTCCAGCGTCTTTGAAAGGCGCATGGTGCCCGCACCTCGCAGAACGACTGGAGCAGACCATGACGACGGCGACCATGAGCGGTGCAGGGCAGGACACGAAGGTCTCGACGGGCAGCCTCTTCGGCGCTGGCTTCCTCGGCGGCGCCATCGCGGCGGTGGCGAACCTGGTGCTGTACTTCGGCGCGTCGGCGGCCGGCGTGTCGTTCGCCGGTGAGTTCGGGCCGGGCGTCGACTCGTTGCCGGTGCCGGCCATCGGCATCTCGTCGGTCGTCCCGGCGATTCCCGGCGCCATCCTCGCGCTCATCCTCCTCAAGGTGACGCCCGCGAAGGCGGCCACCGTCTTCGGCATCATCTCCATCGTCTTCTGCGTGCTGTCCTTCGGCGGCCCCGTCGGCGTGAAGGGCCTCGGCACCGGCGGCCTCGTCGTCATGGAGCTCATGCACGTCGTGGCGGCCGCCGGCATCGGCGGGTTCATCTGGAAGAAGCTCGCCGGGCGCTGAGGTCTTCAGCGCTTCGCGGCGCGCACGGCCTCGAGCACCGCTTCCGCGACGCCCTTCGACGACGCCGGGTTCTGCCCGGTGATGAGCTGCCCGTCTCGCACCACGTGGGAGGCCCACATCGGGCCGCCCTCGAAGCGCCCGCCGAGCTCCGAGAGCTTCGACTCGAGCAGGAAGGGCACCACCTTCGTCAGCCCCACCGCGGCCTCCTCTTCGTTGGTGAACGCCGTGAAGCGGCGCCCGTGCACGACGCTCGGGCCCTTCGCGTCCTTCACGCCGACGAGCGCGGCAGGCCCATGGCAGACCGCGGCCAGCACCTTCCCGTCCTGCCAGGTGCGCGACAGCTGCCGCGCGACGTCGGGGCTCGTGGGCAGGTCCCACATGGTGCCGTGGCCTCCGGCGACGAACACGGCGTCGTACGAGCCCGAGAGCGTCGAGAGCTTCTTCGTGGCCTTGAGCTGCTCGACGGCCTTCGCGTCAGCGAGGAAGGCCTTCACCTCAGCCGACTGCTCTTTTTCGCTCTTCGGGTCGATGGGCGCGGGGCCTCCCAGCGGGGAAGCGAGCTCGACCTCGGCGCCAGCGCGGGTGAAGACGAGGTACGGCACGGCGAGCTCCTCGAGCCAGAGGCCGGTCTTCTGGCCGGACTCTCCGAGCATCGCGTGGCTGGTCAGCAGGATGAGGATCTTCATGACGTGTCCTTCGGTGGGGCAGCCGGGAATGACCGCGACCGCATGATGCGTCGGCGGCTTGTGTGGTTCTGCGAAACACGCTTCAGTCCGTGTTGAGTGGAACTGAACAAGCTCGACGCCGTCAACCTCGAGCTGCTCCGCACCTTCGTGGTGGCGGCGCGCGCCCCGACCTTCGCCGAGGCGTCGCGCGTGCGGGCGGTGTCGGTCTCGGCCATCTCGCAGCAGGTGAAGGCGCTCGAGGCGCAGCTGGGGGTGCTCCTCTTCGAACGACTGGGGCGGCGGGTGCGGCTCACGCCCGAGGGCGCGCGGCTCGCCGGGGCGCTCGAACGCCACCTCGGTCAGGTCGCCGAGGCGCTCGACGAGGTGACGGGCGCGGGCCGTCGTCTCTCGGGGCTGGTGACGGTCGGAGGGCCCCGCACCTTCGGCGCCCACTTCGTCACGCCCCGGCTCGCCTCGTTGCTGCGCGCCACGCCGGGCCTGCGCGTCGACCAGGTCTTCGAGGTCCCCTCGGGGCTCGAGCGCAGGCTCCTCGATGGCCAGCTCGACCTCGCGGTGCTGGCCCGGCCGGCGCAGGGGGTCGGCCTCGAGGTGAAGACCATGGCGATGGAGACCTTCGTCTGCGTCGCCGCGCCGGGCCTCGTCGCCCGCCTTGGCCGCGCGCGCGATGAAGCCGCGTTCAGCGGGTGGCCCTGGCTCGTCTTCGACCGGGACCTGCCCATGCACGGCCCGTGGTGGCGCGCCTCGTTCGGGCGGCCAGCGTCGATGCCGGAGCGCGTCGTCGCCGCCGTCGCTGGCCTCGAGCCGCTGCAGGCCCTCGCGGAGCAGGCGCTCGGGGCCGTGGTGCTCCCCGACTACCTCGTGGGCCCGGCGGTGAAGGCGGGTCGCCTCGTCGCCCTCACGCCGACCTCGACGGCGCGGCGCCCGAGACCGGCCACCAACGCGCTGTTCCTCGCGTGGCGTCGAAGCGCCGCGCTGACGGCCCGTGCGGAGGCCGTGCGCCGCGCGCTGCTCGGGCAACAGCCACGCTCCGGTTCGGGTGAGCTGCTCGCCTGATACGACCGCGACTGCAACGCCGCGCGCTCAGGTGGTGTCGCACGCACACGCAGGGACATGCTCGTGCGAGCGGGCCGTGAGCGCCGCGCCGCACGGCATCCCTGGCTTCGACGGGTGATTCGGCTCCACGTCGAGCGGTTGATCCTCAGGCCGCACGAGGCCTCCCCGACGCATGGCCTCCTGCGTCACCCGCTGGCTGATTCACCCACCGCTCCGCACACCGGCCCTCTGGCGAACGTCACCCCATTCATCGGAAACTCGTTGGCGAGTCTCGCTGGGGGGCAGTACGCAGTCGGCGGAAATTTCCGCTCCTCATCAAAAAATGGGTTCCTACAAGCTCGCCAGGCGCTGGTCCTCGACGGTCGTGAGCGACGCGTGGCTCGGCACGACCGTCACCGGCAAGCCCATCGTGGCGCACGTGCGGCGAGAGCCCTGGTCGAAGGCGGCCGGCTTCTCGGCCCGGTACGCGCCCATCGCGCGCGGCTGGCAGGGCCTGCGCCAGCCCGGGCTGGTGGCGCTCATCGAGGCGGGGCAGGCGAACGGCAACGGCTGGGTGGTCGAGGAGTTCGTCGAAGGCGAGTCGCTGCGGGCGCTCCTGACGGGAGCGACGGGCGCGAAGACGACGCTGGCCCCGCTCGAGGCCACGGCCGTGGCGCTGCAGGTGGCCCGCGGGCTGCTCGCGCTGCAGCGGCTGTTGCCCCCACTCGCGCACGGTGACGTGTCGGCCGCGACGACGGTGGTGGGCCACGATGGAGAAGTCCGCCTCGCCGCCGTGGGCCTCGCCGCGGCGCACGACGCCGACACCACCCTGGGCCCTGCGCGCGCCGAGCTGTTCTGCCTCGCGCCCGAGGAGCTGCTTCAGTCGGCCGGCAGCGCCAGTGACGTCTTCCGCCTCGGCCTCGTGTGGCTCGAGGCGCTCACCGGCCGCACCGTGTTCGCTGGCACGACGCACGCCGAGGTGCAGGCCCGGCTCGAGAAATTCCCGGGGCTGTCGCCGCAGCACTTCCCCGGGTTCCCCGCGCCGGTGGCGCAGCTGCTCGCGAGCCTGTTGGCGAAGTCGCCCGGCGACCGGCCGACGGTGGGCGAGGTCGAGGCGCGACTCGGTGAGGTGTTCCGCGCGCTCGGAGGCACCGACGACGTCACCACGCCCGTCGCCCGGGCCTTTTCGCGCATCTTCCCCGGCCGCGCGCCCGTGCTCAGAGGGCTCGAGGGCACCGAACCGCTCCTCCTCATGCCACTGGCCACGGTGAGCTCGACGTCGAACCCCGTCGCGGTGGGGTCGGTGAACGCCGATGGCGCGGTGACGCTGGCGAAGATGGCGCCCAGGCGGGTGACAGCCGAAGAGATGGCGGCCACCCGGGCCCGGGAAGCGGCTGACGCGGCGCGGGCCGCGGCTTTGGAGTGGCAGGGCCGGCACGCCGGCGACGACGGCAACCCGAAGGACTTCCAGCTCGCCGTCACGCTCATCGAGAAGCAGCGCATCAGCGTCGAGCAGGCCGACGCCGCGCTCCAGCAGTCGCAGGCCTTCGGCTCGACGATGCTCTATTCCTTGAGCTTCCTCGGCCACCTCGACGAGGACGAGGGCCTGCCCTTCCAGGCCGAGCTGCTCAAGCAGCGGTGTCTCACCATCGGGCAGCTGCTCGAGCTCGACGTGTCGAAGAACGCCTCGATGCTGCCGCGCGAGACCGCCGAGCAGTGGATGGTGGTGCCCCTCAAGCTCGAGGCTGGTGGCTTGACGGTGGCCATCGCCGAGCCGGCGCGCCTCGAGGTGCTCGACGAGGTGAAGCGGCGCGCGAAGGTGCGCTCGGTGTCGGCGGTGCGCGCGACCGAGCGCACGCTCCAGGAAGGCCTGTTGCGGGTGTACGACGGAAAGACGGCGCCGCCCGAGTGGCTCCCGCGCCCGAAGGCCGAGGCGCCACGTGCCCTGGAGGCGCTCGACCCGCGCGCGCTCCCGCCGCTCCCCGACTTCGACGGGCTCGACCTGGCGCTGCCTCCGCCGCCTGGCCTCGAGCCGTTGCCGCCTCCGCCGGGCACGCCGGCCGCGCTCTCGGCCGCTCAGCTCGCGAACCTGCCGCCGCTCCCCGAGATGAACCCCCTCCCGGCGATGCCGAGCGCGCCGTCTCCAGCCCGCGTCCCGCTCAGCAGCCCGCCGATGACGAAGCCGCTCCCCACGGCGCCCTCGACGTCACCGCCGGTCGCCGGCCGTGGCGAGCTGGGCGCAGCGATGGACGTGATGGGGAGGCTGTTCGACGCGGTGTTGACGCTCGTGCCGGAGCGCGGGCTCGAGGCCGCGCGCTTCCTGAATCTCGTGCGAGCGGTCGCGAAGCAGAGCGGAGCCACCGGCGTGCCCCTGGAGCAGGTTCGAATGAGCGCGAAGGCGCTGCTCATCGCCTCGCTCCTCGAGGGGAAGCGGGCCTTCGAGGCGCCGTCGCTCCCCGCGGTGATGGGCGTGCTGGCCGCGCACTATGGGGAGCTCGAGCGGTTCTTGAGGCCCGTCGTCGATGGGGACGAGCAGATGCCGGCGGACCCGCGCGCGGCCGTGCTGGTGGCGTGCTTCTCGATGTGCCGCATGCTCGGCGAGGTGCCGACGACGCTGGCGACGGCGCAGGCGTGGCTCGCGCAGGTGCGGCCGACGTACCCGGGGCCACTGACGGCGGCGCTCGAGGCCGTGCTGTCACGCTGAGCGCCGGGGTGGACGCGCTGGAGCGGGACGTGTCAGCTCGTCCTGCGCGAAGCTCGAGCCGTTTGAGGATTGAATCGATGGCGAGGGTCTCGGTCGCGTCGTCGGGCGGCGCGCCCTCACCAGCCGACGGTGAAGTGTGACGAACTCCGCTGCAGCACTTCACGCTGACGAGACAGCGCCTGGGCCCGCGCCCGCGGGTTGGCCCGCGCCTCGACGACCTCGAGCACGCGCAGAACTTCGTCGCCCATGCCGTCGAGGGCCGCGCGGGGAACGCCCTGTGCTTCGAGCGCAGCGAACAGGCCCGGGAGGTCGGACGCGTTGCGCAGCCCGTTCGCGCACAGGCCGCCTGCGCGCGCGCGAGAGATGAAGCTGTTGAGGTCGCTCCCCAGCACCACGCGCTGTGGCGGCGCCACCTTCGCGAACTCGAGCCAGTGCGCCACCACGTCATCGCAGGTGCCGTGCTGGTGCGAGGGCACCACGTCACCAATGAGCACCTCGACCTGTGTGTCGTAGAGCGAGACGCCGATGAGTCCGCCGCCCTTCGCGAGGCGCGCGGCCAACGGGCTCGAGAGGTTGCGCTCCATGTCCATCAGCGCGCGCGCGCCCGTGTGCGTGTTGATGACGGGCACGCCGCGGGCCTCGGCCAGCGTCAGCACCTCGTCCATCATCACCTCGGAGGCGTGCGAAAGGTCGAGGAGCAGCCCGAGGTCCATCGCGCGCTCCACCACCGCGCGGCCGAGCGGCGACAGCCCCTTCGGGTTGTTCTCGGCGGTGCGAACGCCCAGCACGTTCTTCTGCAGCTGGCCCTTCGCCGCGCCGCCGAGTGCGGTGTCGACGAAGTGCACGACGGTGAGGCAGCGCACCCCGGCGGCGTAGAGCAGGTCGACGTCATCGACCTGGGTGATGCCCTCACCACCCTCGAGCTGCGGGAGCACTGCGATGAAGCCCTTCGCCACGGCCTCGCGCGCGCTCTCGGCGGAGTCGACGAGGCGGAAGCCGGGCTGGCGGCGAGTGAACGCGGCGAGCGCGTCGACCTGGTCGAGCGACTCGTCGAGCGCTGAGCGGCCGGGACGGGTGGCGTTGGGCGGCCAGAGCGCGCCGAAGAGCAGCTTGATGCCGGCGCTGCGCAGGTGCGCCTCTTCGAGCTGGTTCTTCAGCCGCACGCGCGGGTTCCAGGTCAGCTCGCCGCTGCCCGGCTCTCCCGAGAAGAGCGGGCGCGCGCCCTGGGCCATCGTGAGGTGCACGTGCGTGTCGACACCGAAGCGCAGCGGCGCCACGGGCTCGGGCCGCGGCTCGGTGACGGGGCGACCCCCGGCGCAGGCGGTGACCACCAACAGGGCTGCGCACCATCGCGTCATGACGCCGCCCGTAGCCCAGCCCCCAGGCGGATTGAACGGCTCGATGCTCCCCCTGCTCTGCGTGGAAGACCTCGCACGTGTCTCGCGGGGTTCGTCGCGTCGACGGTGGACTCGACGGACGTGGCGCGTCCGCCGGGCCCACGGGTGTTCAGCGGCTGCGTTCGCCCAGGTGCTCAGCGCGCGGCGAGGGGCTGCGGCTTGAGCGCGGCCTTGAGCTCGTCGTTCGACAGCGCCTCCTTCTGCTGCGACAGCATCCACTGGTGGCCGTCGGGGTCCATCACCATCGAGGTGCGGGCACCGAAGAATTGCTCGCTGGGGGCCATCAGCTCCTGCGCGCCCGCGGCGATGGCCTGGGTGTGGACGGCGTCGACGTCTCCGACCGACAGGTACATCGACACCGGAGACACCCGGCCCGACGTCTTCGGCGTGTGCATGCCGCGGTCGGCGCTCTCGGGCCCCAGCATGAGGCGCACGCCGTCAAGCACCAGCTCGCCGTGCATGATGCGGCCTCCACGGCCGGGCATCATCATCTTCGGCGCGAAGCCGAAGGCGGCTTCGTAGAACTTCGCGGCGCGCTGCACGTCGGCGACGGTGAGGTGGGGGGCGAGGGCGGCTTTGGTGAGGGTCTTCATGGCGGGCTCCTGAAGGAAGGTGGGTCAGTACGTCACGGGCGGAGAGACGATCTGCTGCGCGGGCGCCTTCGTGGGCGCGACGTAGCCGGCGCTCGAGCTCGAGGCGGCCGACGACGGGGCGGGCTGCTGCTTCGGGGCCTGGTAGCCACCACCCGACGACGAGCTCGACGACGCGGACGACGCGGCCTGCACCTGGTTCGGCGGCGGCTGGTTGAAGAAGGGGCACGCGCCCATCGCGCTGCGCTTCGAGTGCATCGCCACGGGGTCGATCTTCCCCAGGCCGTCCTTCGCGGGCGGGAGCAGGCCCATCGAGCGCTCCCGCGACTCCTGAAGCGCCTCGGCCATGGTGCGGTCGGCGCTGGCCTTCGGGCCGCCGAGGTAGATGTTGTCCATCACGTCGACCATCGCGTTGTTGAGCGAGTCGCCGTTCACCTTGCCGTCGGACACCTTGTCGGCGTCGAGGAGGCGCTTCATCTCGTTGAGGTCGGTGGCGTTCCGGTAGAACTCGAGGCGGTCGGGGCTCTCGAGCGAGAACTGAATGATGTTCCCGTCGATTTTTCCGCCGTTGTAGAGCGGCGAGTGGCCCCAGAGCTGGAGCACCGAGTTGGCGAAGCCGTCGAGGCCATTCTTCTCGGAGCCCTTCACGGCGAGGTCGAGCGGGCCCTTCGAGAAGAGCACCGGGCTGTTGCCGTAGCGGCTGGCGATGTCCTTGCCGGTGAGGTCGCCGTAGAGCGAGAAGAACTCGGCGTCGAGCGACTTGCCGGTGACGCCGCCGAAGCGCGTGGTGTCCTTCTGGATGAGCTCTTGCGCCAGCTGGTGCTCGGCCGCCTTGAACTTCTGCTGGTCGGGCGGGAGCTTCGAGTCCGCGAGCACGTTGTGGAGGATGCTGCCGTCGTTCTTCCCCGCGGTGGACATCTGCCCGCCCCAGAGGTGCAGGACGGCGCGCTGACGGTCCGAGAGGCCAGAGATGGAGCGGCGCTCGTCGAGCGACATGGTGCGGTAGTCGGTGGCGGCGCCGATGACGGCGTTCTGCGCGAACTGCTGGAATCCGCGCACGCCACCGCGTGAGAAGGTGCCCGTCTGGGCGGCCGCTGCCGTGGTGGCGTTGCCAGCGTTCCCGGCGTTGCCCGCGTTCCCAGCGTTGCCCGCGTTCCCAGCGTTGCCCGCGTTCCCAGCGTTGCCCGCGTTCCCAGCGTTGCCCGCCTGGGCTCCCTGCGTCCCGCTCAGCGGGAGCTTCTCGTACTCGGTGATCTTCTTCGCCAGCGAGCCGTTCTGCACGTAGTCGATGGCCTGCTGGTAGGTGGCGCCGTTGGCGATGGCGCCGGGCTCGGCCATGATCTCCGCGAGCGTCAGCTTGCCCTCGTCGATGGCCTGGGCGACGGCGCCGATGGTCTCGACGTCGGTCGCTCCGACACCCGGCCGGCTCGCCGACGACGCGCCCTTCTTCTCGAGCAGCGCCTTCAGCACGGCGTTGTCGTAATTCTGTGCACCGCCCGCGAGGTCACCTTTGTACACGGCCGCGACCTGCATGAAGGTCTGCGCCGCGGGGCTCATCTCGTAGAAGGCCTGCGCGCCATCGGCGAGCCCGTCTTCGGTCCGGAAGGCCGAGCCCTTCGCCGCGCCGGCGAACTGGTAGGCGTAGTTCCGCGCGATGACGGCGTCGAACTGCTCGGCGTCCTGCACCTGGGCGAAGCGGGTGCCGGCCTTCGCGCGCGCCTGGGTGATGGTGCCGTTCTGGCCGCCGTCTTCGCCGGTCGCGCTCGCGATGTACGAGCCGAACTCCTGCGGGTCGGTGGGGATGGGCAGCGTCGAGCCGGCCGGTGTCGTTCCGGGCGGAATGGCGCCAGCGCTCGCGGCGTGGCTGGTGCGCGCCGGGCTGGTCGACGACGTGGCCGGCGCCTTCTGTGACGACGTCGAAGGCGCACGTCCCGAGGCCGGAGCGGCCTTCGAACCCGTCGCGGGAGCACGGCCAGAGAGCTTCGAGAGCGCGCCCTCGAGCTGGTTCAGCACCTCACCCAGCACCGCCACCACCAGCAGCGTCTTGAGCTGGGCCTCGGCGCCTTCGCGCTGGCTCCCCATCAGGGCCCCGGCGAGCACGTCGAGCGGGCGGCGCTGGAAGGCGCCGTTCTGGGCGAGCGACTGCTGACCCGGCGCTCCGAACCCGAAGAGGGTGTCGAGGCCGCGCGAGGGAACGACCGGCGCCTGCGACGTCGAGGTGGTGCGACGCACCCCGGTGGTCTGCGAAGCGTTCCGCGTCGAGGGGAGGCGGCTGAAGGTCGACTGAGGCACCCGAAACACAGTCATGTCAAACTCCGTGGCAAGTGTGGACTGATGTGGAAATGTATGACGCTGCACAGGTATCGGGCGGTCGCGAATTTTGGTTTCGCGTTGTTCAAGAATTCTGCAACGAGCGCTGCCACCGACTGAACGCAACTCGAATCGGCGTCGATCGAGGGCCCGCCGTCACGCCCGGGCGAAGGGGCTTCGCCGGCTGTGGACTGCGCGTCACACCCCCCGTGAGCGGATGGCCGGTGCACGCGCCGACCAGTGAGGACTGGGGCACCACAGCGGCTCGCGCAGCCCCTCGAAACCACGAGGGCCCACCAGCGGCCTCTCGCTTGCTCTGAGTCTCGGGGACCCCGAACTCCATCGGGTCGTGGGAGGTCACGCCATGTCGATTCGCAGCCTGGGAATGCCGGTCCTTCGAGCTGACAGGCTGACGCGGCAGGCCTCGAGCCCCACGACGGAGCTCCGGTCGTTCCAACGAGCCGTCGTCGATGCCTTCGACGCCGCGCTCCAGCCCCAAACGCGCCGTCAAGCGGTCATCGGCGGGGGCAACGGCCCCATCAATGTGGGCCCCGTCTTCGGCGACACCGGGCTCCCCGCGCCGAAGGGCATCATCAGCCCCACCGGCCCGAACGTGAACGCCCCCGGAGTGACCGCCCCGGTGCAGGACAACACCCTCGCTCCCAAGGTGCCAGAGGCACCACCCCGGGGTCCCGCCGAGCCCGTCAATCAAAATACACAGCCGCCCGGTCCGAATGACGCGCAGCCGCCTGTTCAAAATACGACGCCACCCGTTCAAAATACGACTCCGCCGGTTCAGAATACGACCCCGCCGGTCAACGACGCGCGCCCGCCTGTGCAGGAGAACGCGGCGCCAGGTGGGCCGGTAGCCCCCACGGAGCGCCCGCCGACGCCCCAGGGGCCTGGGGCCGTCGACGGTGTCTCTGAGCGCCCGGGGCTCGACGCCCAGAGCCTCGACGAGCTCGTCACCGCCCTCGTTCAGGTCATCGACGAGCTGGTGAAGCAGCTCGCTCCCGGCGCAGCCACCTCGCCCGAGGTCCCAACCGCTCCGAAGGCCGAGCAACCCGCGCCGACGGGTGACGCCCGCGCCGCTGCGTCCGCTGACTCGGGCCTGGTGTCGTTCTCCCTGCGCGCGAGCGCGCACTTCCTCATCTCGGGCTGAGGAGCTCCTCGCCCCTGGCGGGCCGCGCTCCGTCGCGCAGCCGCGGCCGGCGCGTCATTCACGAGCTCAGCCCCCGCCGCTCCCATGTGCGCTGGGGTGGTTGTGTGTCGGTCGACGGGTGGTGTAGGGCGCCGCCTCCCGTGGGGAGCATCGTCTTCGCCAGCCTGCTCGTCCTGTCCGCCACGCCCCTGCCGGCGCCGATGCCGGGCGAGGCCGAGGCGCGGCGGTTCTCCGAGGCGTTCGAGCGCGGCGAGGCCCTGTACTCGAAGGGTGACTACGGCGCGGCCATCGCGCTCTTCCGCGAAGCCGATCGGATGAAGGTGACGCCCGAGGTGGCCTTCGACCTGGCGCGGAGCTTCGAGAAGCTGGGCGACGTGGCCTTCACCGTCCTCTACGACCGGCTCTACCTCGCGCGCGCGCCAGACGCCTCTGACGCCAGAGAGGTGTCGGGCCGGCTGCGGCGGGTGCTCGCGCGCGCCGAGGACGAGGGCGTCGGGTTCCTCGAGGTCTTCGCGCCCGGCGCCTCGAGCCTCGTCGTCAACGGCCGCGCCTACGCCGAGCCCCCCGCCGCGCTCTTTCTCGCGCCCGGCGAGTACGTCATCGAGGGCGCGTTCCGCGCGGGCGTGAAGAAGCAGCGGGTGAACGTCTCGCTCGGCGAGGTGACGACGGTGTGGTTCGAGCCGGTGCGCCCGCCGCTGGTGAAGGCCGACGACGCGCCCGAGGCGGCCATCAGCGTGCGGGAAGGGCCCGCCGCGCCCCGGGGCAACGGCCTCCGCATCTCGGCCTGGGTGCTGCTCGGCCTCGGCGTCGCCACCCTCGGCACGGGCGTCGCGATGGGCGCGCTCGCCTCGGCCGACGCCTCACGCGCCGCCGACAAGAACCTCACCGTGCGCGAGGCCACGCTCGCCGCGCGAGACTCCAACGAGAAGGCCACCCTCGCCAACGTGCTCTTCGGCGCCGGCGGGGTGGTGGCGGCGACGGGCGGCGCGCTCTTCGTCATCTCGCTGCCGGGCCCCGGCGAGAAGGCAGGCTCGAAGTGAGGTCGGCCCTCGTCGGCGCTGCGCTCGTGCTCGCGGCCTGCAACATGGACGTGCGGGTCGACCCCGCTGGTCATCGGTGCAACGAGATCGACGCCTGCCCGCCCGGCTACGAGTGTGTGTCCTTCAGTTGCCGCGCCGTTGGAAGCCTCGGTGGTGGAGCCGCAGTCGGAGGGGGCTTCATCACCGGAGGCGGTGACCCGGTCGGAGGCGGGGCCGGCGGCGGCTTCGCGGGCGGCGGCGCGCTCGGCGGCGGGGGGGCTGTCGGTGGCGGCGGCGCTGCCGGTGGCATGAGCGCCGGCGGAGGCATGAGCGGCGGAGGCACGGGCGGCGGCGATGCCTGCGCGAACGTCACCTGCTCGACGGTGCCGCCGGCGACCTGCATGGGCTCGGTGGCGCGCTCCTTTTCAGGGCCCGGCCGCTGTGAGCCCTCGACGGGCCAGTGCGTCTTCCCGTCCTTCGAGCTCGACTGTGCTCCCGGCGTCTGCAGCGCGGGCGTCTGTCCCCTGACGGTGTCCCAGGTCGGCCCGCGGCTGCGCTTCCCGATTCGGGCGCTCGACCTGGCCCCGGGCTCCACCGGCTCGAGCGCGCTCGCCGTGGGCGCGAACAGCCAGGTCGCCTCGTGGAACGGCACGCGGTGGACGACGGTGAACGCGCCCTCGGCGGGTCAGACGCTGCGCGCGGTGAACTTCGTCTCGTCCTCCATCGCGTGGGTCGTCGGCGACAACCGCACCGCGTGGCGCTTCGACCGGGGGACCCAGACGTTCTCTTCGACGCCAGCGCCTCCGCTCTCGGGCAGCGCCCGCCTGGTCGGCGTCGACGGCCAGTCGGACACCGCGGTGCTGGTAGCCGACGACTCGGGCAACTGGGCCAAGTGGAACGGCACCTCGTGGTCCTCGGGCGCCTTCCCCACCACCAACGCGAGCAGCTTTCAGATGAACGGGGTGTGGGTCGACGAGACCGGCCGCGAGCGCGTCGCCGGCTCGTGCTTCAGCAGCCTCGCGGGCGCCCGGCGCTCGTGCGTCGCGTACCGGTTCCCCGCGACGAACAACAGCTGGTTCATCGACACCACGATGAACGAGACCCGCAGCTGCGTCAGCATCGGCCCGTGGGTCGACGTGCCCGCCTCCATGGGCCAGGACGCGCTCTGTGGCTTCGCCGACAACGACTCGATTCGCCACGGCTCGCAGGGCAGCTTCGTCACCAACCCGGGCCTCGTGCTCGGCACTGGCGACGGCATCGTCGGCATCACGGGCGGGCCTCCGTCGGGCACCACGCGCAACGTGTGGGTGCTGACGGCCTCCATCCTGGGCGCGGGGCGGCTCTACCGCCTCACCGGCTCCGGTGCGACGCCGATGCCCGTGCCACAGCTCGACACCTTCTTCGGCGACGAGGCGCTGTCACCGTCAGAGAGCGCCGGCGTGCTGGTGGCCGAGGTCGACCCGGTGCGCAACGTGAACAACGTCTTCTACCGGCGCACGACGATGCCCGAGCGCACCGACGCGCTCGACCTGGGCCTCGACTTCACCGGCGTCACCTCGTTCGGCGGCGAGCTCACCCTCCTCTCGAGCAAGGGCGACCTCGCCATCAAGCGCGCAGGCGGAGAGGTGTTCGAGTTCCGCCGGCCACCGACCGCCAGCCCCCAGTACAACGTGGAAGACGCAGACGCGCGCAACGGCACCTCGTCGATCCTCGTCGCCGGCCGCGATGGCTCGAACCAGGGCCTCCTCGCCCGCGTGACGTTCGCGGGCTACACGCGCATCGCCTCGGTGCCGGGCACCCAGTTCAAGGGCGTCTGCCGCGCGAGCGAGACCGAAGCCTTCGCCGTGGGCACTGGCGGCGCGCTCTTCTCGATTCCGATGAGCGGCACCCCCACCCGGGACCTGGGCGTCACCACGGTGAACGACCTCTTCGCCGTCGACTGCCCCGCGCCCGGAGAGGGCGTGGCCTGCGGCGCAAACGGGACGGTGCTCGTGCGCTCGATGGGCGGCGCGTGGGCGGCGGCCCCCCTCTTCCCCATGGCTGGCAAGACGCTGACGACCTGCAAGGTAGTTCAGGGCACTGTGTACGTCGCCGGAGACGGCGTCTTTGGTCGCCTGTCACGGGGCGCCAGCCAGTGGGTGCTCTTGCCCAGCCGTCCGGGGCTCGATCACCTGCTCGTCCGTGCACCCAACGACGTGTTCGCCACCAGCGCGAGCAACTCCACGGACTTCGACGTCGTGCGTTACGATGGCACTGCATGGACCGTCGTTCTTTCAAGGGTTTCCGGAGCCCCTGGGGGGGGTGTGCAGGTGGGGTCGAGGGTGGTATGGGGTGGGTCTGCCGGCGCGCTGGTTGAGGGGCGCTGACAGACGACCAAAAGGGGCAGTACGCCTCGGCTTTTCCGGGGGCCGGACATGGGTGAGCTGGATCCAAAGATCAAGATTCGTGCGCCGCTGCGGTGCGATGGCATCGGCCGCCTGGACTGCGCCGAAGACGTCGAGTCGGGCACCCGGCTGGCGGTGCGCTGGTTGCCGCTCGAGGCCAACGGCGACGCGGCCGTGAAGGCCTGCGAAAAGCTGCCCACGCACCCGACGCTGCCGCGCATTCACCAGACCGGCGCGGTCGGCACCTCGGCCTTCGTGGCGATGGACTTCCCCGAGGGGCAGGTGCTCGGCGCGATGGTGGGCGACCGGCTCGACATCGACGTCGTCATTCGAATCGGTGCGCAGCTGTCCGACGCGCTGGCCACCATTCATGAGCAGGGCGTGGTGCACGGCGAGCTCTCGAGCGAGTCGGTGCTGCACGTGCCGCCCGACCGCGCCTACCTGTGGGACATGCCGCTCGTCATCGCCAACCGCATGACCGACCGGCGCGGCGAGAACCGCCTCATGCAGAACCTCCCCCGCACGGCGGCGTACCTCGCCCCGGAGCGCGCGAAGGGCTCGGGCTCGTCGGCCGAAGGTGACGTGTACTCGCTCGCCACCGTGCTCTGCGTGGTGGCCGGCGCTCCCCTGCCGAACGCCTCGACGACCCTCGGCGTGGTGCACCAGGTGGCGACGGGTGAGTGGACGCCCCGCGTGCCGACGACCATTCCCGACCCGTGGCGCTCGATGCTGTCGCGCATGCTGGCGGTCGACCCGGCGCAGCGGCCCAGCGCGCGCGAGGTGGCCCAGGTGTTCGCGAAGGCCCCGCAGCCGGCGATGTTGCCGACGGTGCCCGAGATGCCGGTGGTGCGGCTCCCGCCCGAGCTGATGGCGGCCGCCGAAGCGCTCGCGCGCAAGCCGGTGGTGGTGACGCCCGCCGAGGGGACCGAGCCCGGCGCCGCCGCGGCTGCCGACGCCGCCGTCGTCGCCGAGGTGAAGCCGAGCGAGACCGTGGTGGTGGCTGCCCACGTGCCTGCCGCGCCGGTCGAGCTGCCTGCCGAGGCCGCGGCCATCGTCGCGGGCTCAGCCACGCCGACGTCCGAGATCGCGCTGCCCGAGCCGCTCCCGGCGCGAACCCCGACGGGTGAGGTGCCCGAGGTCGCGGCGTCCGAAGTGGTGAAGCTGCCCACCATCGAGATGCCCGCGGTGCAGATGCAGTCGCTGGTGAACCAGACGCAGGTCGCGCAGACGTCGACCGCCGTGGCCGACCTCGTGGTGCCCCCGGCGCCGCGCCTGACGCCCATGTCGACGAGCGCAGTGAAGCTGGCCGACAACATCCTCGTGTCGCCGGAGCTGGTGCAGGCCGGCGCGGTGACGTTGACGGCGGAGCAGCTCGCCGAGCTCTCGAAGCCCGCGAAGTGGGTCTACGCGGTGGGCGGCGCGATGGCCGCGGCCATCATCGTGCTGATGGCGGTCGCCGTGCACCTCGCGGCGAAGCAGGGCGCGGTGGCGCAGCAGAAGGCGCTCGAGGCGCAGCAGCAGGTCCTGGTGCCCAGCCAGGTCCCCAACACGCCGACGCCCGTGCGCGCCGTCGAGACGGAAGACGAGCTGGCGCCGCTTCGGCCCACGCGCGCTGCGGCGAAGAAGGCGCCTGCCCCGAAGGGCTTCGACATGCCCGAGCGTCAGGGCCTGTCGAGCGGGCCCGCGGAGCTCTGAGGCGCAGAGCCTTCCGCCTCGTCGACCTCCGCTGGAGCTGGCGTCGACCACGCGCTCGAGCGGTTTCAGTGGTGGCTCTCCGCTGGTAGCGGCCCTGGAGCCTGCCGAGCGGACGTCGCAGCACCGCGGTGAAGCAGGGCGTGGTGGCCCAGCAGAAGGCACTCGAGGCGCGGCAGCAGGTCGTGGTGCGGAGTCGCCGTCCGGCTCGACCGCGAGGACGTTCGCCACCCGGTCGGCCGAGCGGCTCGCGGCTCCCGTGAAACTCGGCGGTGCCGTCGAGGTACAGGTCGAACGGTTGCTTCGGGTGAGCTGCCCCACCGGCGACCGTGTCGTCGCGCAGGGCTGCTCGGGCTGTTGCGCCTGTGTGACGACGCGCGCGAGGGCGAGGCGATGGCGCGGCCCCCTCGTCACGATCCGGTGTGCCATCGACATGTCACGCGGTGCTTCCATCTCGTGACGGCGGCCTGGCGCGCCGGCCTCGTACCGTGCGCCAATGCTCCTCTCCGTCAGTCTCGTGCTGGCCCAATTCGCGAGCGGCGTCGACCAGCCCGTGAAGAACGTGGTGCTCATCGTGAGCGACGGCGTGCGGGCCCGCGAGGTGTTCGAGGGCGGTGAGCGCGCGCTGATGGGCCGGGCCGGAGGCGTCGAGAACGAGCCGGGCTGCGTCGCGAAGTTCTACCGGCCTGACACCGCGGCGCGGCGCGAGCTGCTGATGCCATTCCTCTGGAAGACCGTCGCGAAAGAAGGCCAGCTCTTCGGGCTCTCGCGCGTGGGCAGCCCGATGAAGGTATCGAACCGATTCCGCGTCTCGTACCCCGGCTACAACGAGCTGTTCACCGGCTTCGCAGACCCCCGCATCGACTCGAACGGGCTCGGTGAGAACCCCAACGTCACGGTGTTCGAGCACCTCGCTCGCCAGCCCGGCTTCGAGGGCGGGGTGCAGGCCTTCGCCACCTGGGAGACCTTCTTCCGCATCTTCGCCGTCAGCCGCTCGAAGCTCGACGTGCGGGCCGGGTGGAACCCGCCCTTCGCCAACGACCCCGAGCGCACGCCCGCCAAGGACGTCATCGACGCCGTGCACCGGGGCACCACGCCGCTCTTCGGAGGCAACGCGCTCGACGCGATGACGTACGCCGCCCTCAAGGAGTCCCTCAAGACCAAGCGGCCCCGCGTGCTCTTCCTCGGACTCGGCGAGACGGACGAGTGGATGCACGCTGGCCGGTACGACCTCGCGCTCGAGGCGCTCCAGCGCGCCGACGCCACCATCGCTGACCTCTGGAACACGATGCAGGCGATGGACGAATACCGCGGGTCGACCGTGTTCCTCATCACCACCGACCACGGGCGCGGTGGCCTGCCGTGGGACTGGAAGCACCACGGCGCGGGCGTGCTGGGCGCCGACGACATCTGGCTGGCCGCCCTCGGGCCCGGCGTTCCGGCGCTGGGCGTTCGCCGAGACACGGGGCCCCTCACGCAGGCGCAGGTGGCCAGCACCATCACGGGGCTCCTCGGCCATGACTGGCAGGCGGTGAACCCGAAGGCCGCGCCCCCGCTGCCGCTCCGGCCGGCCACTGCGCTGGCCGCAGGCGCACGGTGACGACCCTGACGACGCGGGCGTGACGTCGAGCGCTTCAAGGTCGAGTCCGCTTGGGCAACCGTCGTGCAGACAGCTCGCCATCATGGCTGGCGGCCCTGGCCGTCGGCGCGCGGGATGAAGGGGTCGTGACCTCGAGCGCTTCGAGACGAGACTGTTGCCGCTCGAGCACCTGGAAGTCGTGCAGACGTGTCTCGACCTCCACGAGCAGGTCCTCGTCTGGCGCTCGCCGCCGGCCCGCGTTGACGGCTCCGCCGATGTGACTTCAGCCCCTCGACTCGAAACTGTCGGCGCTTGAGTCACTCGACTCCAGGTCCAGCTCGGCCGGAGATGAGCCTGCACGACGCCGCCTCGCCGGTTACGTCGGGGGCCCATGAAAACTGCGCTCGTCTTCGGCGCCGCCGGTGGCATCGGCCGCGCGCTCGTTCACACCTTCTCGCAGCGCGACGTGCGCGTGCTCGGCGTCGCGCGCGACGAGTCCCGCGTCGAAGGAGCCTCGGCGACTTCGGCCGACCTGTCCCGTGAGTCGGACGTCGCGGCGGCCTGTCTGTGGGCCGCGCAGCAGGTGGGGCAGGTCGACGCGCTCATCTTCGCCGCCGGGGGCATGTTCAGCGCGCCGCTCGCCAGCACCTCGGCGGACGAGCTCCAGCGCGTCTTCGCGGACAACGTCTTCTCGGCCCAGAGCGTGCTTCGGCACGCGGCGCCGCTCCTGCACGAGGGCTCGCACCGCGTGTTGCTCGGCGCGTACCCCGAGAAGCTGCACTTCCCCAAACTCGGGGCGTACGCGATGGCGAAGGCCGCCTTCGACGCGTGGGCACGCGTGCTGCTGCGAGAGGAGCGTCAGGTGAAGACCACGCTCGTACGCCTGCCCGCGGTCGATACGGCGTTCTGGAAGAAGGCTCCGTTTCCTCTGCCGAAGGGCGCGCTCTCGCCCGCCACCGTCGCCGAAGCGGTGCACGGCATTGTCATCGACGGGAAGACCGGCCTCGTCGACCTCTGATTTGACGCCTGGCCGGCGACGGCGCAGGGCCCCACTGAAGGCCGCTCGGCCCTGACGGCGTGGCGCGAGGAGCCCGAGCTCGTCGACCCGCCTCGAGCCTCAACGCCACGACACGTGGAACGTGGTGCCCTGGTCGTCCTGGCGCGTCACCGTCACCACCGGCTCGACCGCGCCGGCGTGCCGAAGCCCCGCGCGCACCACCGCCGCGCTGAAGCCAGGCAGGTCGACCTCGTTCATCCACAGCTCGAAGGTGTTGCCCTCGAGGTGCGTCACCGTCGACTCGGCGTAGTTGTTGGTGGTGCGGAAGTTCCGCGTGGTGCGCTCGAGCGCGCGCCGGGGCCCGAGCACCTTCAGCACGCCGAAGAGCGCCTTGCCGACGAGACCTTCTCCGTACGAGTCCACCACGCGCTCTCCGAGCCGGTCGAGCGCCTGGGCCTCGGAGAGCCCCGGCGCGAAGGTGGGCAGCAGCGCTCGCACGATCTTCACCCAGGTCGTCATCGGGTAGGCCGGGTTGAGGTGGAGGGGGTCGATGCCTTCGGCGCGCAGCGTCGGCAGCGCTGCCCTCACGGCGTCAGGCCCCGCGGCCCGGAAGAGCGATTCGAACGTCGCCGAGAAGATGACGCGCTCACTCATCCGACTCGCGGAGTAACGGCGCAGCCGCTCGTTGGCCCTTGTCGCGGGGGAGAAGGCGTCGGTCCTGCTGGGAACGAATGGATGAAGCCCGACTCGAAGGTCGCCGTCAGACGTCAGCGCTGTGCGCCGTACCACGCCACCAGCGCCTGCTGCTGCACGTCCTTCAATGGCACCCGATGCGTCTGGGCCAGCTGGCGGCAGTCCTCGAACTCGGGCGCGGCGTTCACCACGACGCCTTCCCGCAGGCCTACCTTCACGCGCACCGCGCCCCAGCGCGTCTGCACGGTGTCGAAGCGTCGCTCGAGCGCGGTGCGGCGAACGGTGGACTCCCGCACGCCCAGCGTCGTCGTCTCTCGGAGGAGCCGCTCGGTGAGGGCCGCGCGCTCGCTCGGCTCGCACAGCACGCCGATGAGGTGCCCCGGCCGCCCCTTCTTCATCACCACGGGCGTCAGCCAGGCATCGAGCGCCCCGGCATCGAGGAGGGTCTGCACCAGCGCCCCCAACAGCTGCGGTGAGGCATCATCGACGTTGCACTCGAGCACCGTCAGCGTCGAGGTCGTGTCGGTCGAGCGGCGCCCGAGCGAGGCGCGCAGCACGTTCGCGCGGTCGGGCCAGTCCTTCGTGCCCACGCCGTACCCGATGCGCTCCACGATGAGCTCGGGCGGGGGAGAAAAGTCCGCCAACACCTTGAGCAACGCCGCGCCCGTCGGCGTCGTCAGCTCGCCCCGGCCTTCGAAGCGCACCGGCCGGTCCTTCAGCAGCTCGAGGGTCGCCGGCACCGGCACCGGCACCGTGCCGTGCGCGATCCGAATCGTGCCCGAGCCCAGCGGCGGCGGCGTGGTGAACACCTCGGGCCAGCCGAGCAGCTCGAGCGCCACCGCCGCGCCGCAGATGTCGACGATGGAGTCGACCGCCCCCACCTCATGGAAGTGGATGTCGTCGAGCGTCACCCCGTGAATCTTCGCCTCGACCTCGCCGATGGCGCGGAAGACCCGCAGCGCCGTGTCCTTCGCGCGGGGGGACAGGCCCGAGGCCGCGATGAGCGCGTCGATGTCGCGGTAGCGCCGGTGTGGGTGCTCCTCGGGGGCCTCGAGCACGACGTCGAGGTGCGTGCCCCCGATGGCGTGCCGCTCGGCGCGTGCCGTCGACAGGCTCCAGCCGGGCACCGAGAGGCTCCGCAGCGGGGCCTCGAGCGCGGCCAGGTCGACGCCGAGGTCGAGCGCCGCCGCGAGGAACATGTCACCCGCGACGCCGCCGACCGGCTCGAGGAGGAGGACCTTCGCCACGGCGCTGCTCTCAGTACGCCTTGGCGAAGACGATGCGGCCCGCCGACGGCTTGCCCGTCGCGACGCAGACGCCCGGCTCCTGCTTGAGGGTGAAGGGCCGGTTGCGCGTCGTGAGGCCGAGCTCGTCCTTGATGCGCTTCTCGGTCTCGGGCGTGCCGTCCCAGTGCGCGAGCAGGAAGCCGTCGTCGGCCCTGGCCTTGAGCTCGTCCCAGCTGTTCACCTCGAAGGTGTGCGCGTCGCGGAACGACTTCGCCTTCTGGAAGAGGTCCCGCTGCATCGCCTCGAGCGTCTCACCGAGCTTCGCCACCACGGCCTCGAGCTGCACCGGCGTCTTCTCGCGGGTGTCGCGGCGGGCCAGCACCGCCTGGTTCTTCTCGAGGTCCTTCGGGCCCAGCTCGACGCGGGTGCACACGCCCCGCAGCTCGTACTCGGCGTACTTGAAGCCCGGGCCCTTCGTCTCGTCGTCGTCGACGAAGACGCGGTGGCCGGCCTTCTTCATGTCGGCGGCCAGGGCGAAGGCCTTCTCCTTCACCTTCGCGCGCTCCTCCGGCGTCTTGCCGATGATGATGATGACGCAGTGGTGCGGCGCGAGCTTGGGCGGCACGATGAGGCCCGCGTCGTCGGAGTGGCTCATGATGAGCGCGCCGATGAGCCGCGTCGAGACGCCCCACGACGTCTGCCAGACGTACTCTTTCTTGCCCTCTTTCGACTGGTACATCGTGTCGAACATCTTCGCGAAGTTCTGCCCCAGCATGTGCGAGGTGCCGGCCTGCAGGGCCCGCTTGTCCTGCATCATCGCTTCGATGGAGTACGTGTTGACCGCGCCGGGGAACTTCTCGCTCTCGGTCTTCTGGCCCTTGAGCACCGGCACCGCCATGTAGTCCTCAGCGAAGCGCTCGTAGACGTCGAGCATCTTGAGCGTCTCTTCCGTCGCGTCGGCCTCGGTGGCGTGGCAGGTGTGGCCTTCCTGCCAGAGGAACTCGGTGGTGCGCAGGAACAGGCGCGGGCGCATCTCCCACCGCATCACGTTCGCCCACTGGTTGATGAGGATCGGCAGGTCGCGGTAGCTCTGCACCCAGTTGGTGAAGCTGCGGTTGATGATGGTCTCGCTGGTGGGGCGAATGACGAAGCGCTCGCCTTCCGGCAGTGGCTTGCCGCCCGCGTGCGTGACGACCGCCACCTGCGGCGCGAAGTCGGCGACGTGCTTCTTCTCTTTCGCCAGGTACGACTCGGGGATGAGCACCGGGAAGTAGGCGTTCTGGTGGCCGGTGTCCTTGAACATGCCGTCCAGCACGCGCTGCATGTTCTCCCAGATGGCGTAGCCGTTCGGGCGAATCACCATCGAGCCGCGCACGTCGGAGTGGTCGGCCAGCTTCGCCCGGTGGACGAGTTCGTTGTACCACTCGGAGAAGTTCTCGGCCCGCGTGGGCAGCTTGAGGTTGTCGTGCTTCTTGCCGGCGGAGGCGGTCTGGTCGGTCATGGCGGTCCAGGTGAGCGCGCCCTGGTGGAGCGAGCGCGCAGGGCGTTGGGTCTGTCGAGCCGGGGCCGTCCTGACGCCCCGCGCGTGCCGGCGCCGTAGCACGGTTGATGGCGCACCGCGCAACTTCATGGGGAGGGGTACGACAATGTCGGTGATGCGAGCGGCGAAGCCCGAGCGGCCCGCGCCGAAGGTGGCGCCGAGGGTCGAAAAGCCAAACGAATCCGGCGACCTCGGAGAGGCCCTGCGCACGCTCGGCGTCTCGTCAGCGGAGCTGTTCGGCTGGCAGAAGGTGGCCTTTCGGCGGGTCGAGGCGGTGTCGGCCAGCCACGTGGCGCTCGACTTCACAGGGCGCGCCGTCGCCGTTCCGCGCGGTCTGGTGCCCGGGGCGAAGGTGGACCAGTGGGTGCGGTTCGAGAAGGGCCCTGGGGGCTCGGTGCGGGCCTCGGTTGACCTTCGCGCCACCCTCAAGGCCGAGGCACGGCTCAGCGACTTGTTCGTCGCCCTGGGCCGCTGAGGCGCCCTGCGAGGCGCTCTCGTTCGTGCGCACGTCGACGGTCGCTGCCACGCTCGAGGCTCAGAGGTGTCTCGACGAGCTGGGCGTGGGTCAGGACGGAGGTCGCATCGTCGACGAAGCCGCCGGTGTCGGGGGAGCTCCGCGGCCCGTTGCGGGGGTCGATGATGACCTCCTCGTCACGCCCGACCCATCGGCGCACATGTGAGTGGTGGGGTCTACCTGCGGATCAGGGGTTGCACCGACCCGGCGCATGCCCCCGCCGTTGCCCCGCCACCGGGTGCTCCTCTTCGCGTCGTTGATCAGCCTGCCCGTGACGCTGGGCCAGGTGATGCTCGGCCAGGCGGGGCTGTGGCGCGCGCTGTGGCAGGTCGTCTGCGTCGCCCTCTGTGTCGTGATGGGGCGCGCGCTCGAGGCCCGACGAAACGTGGGGGCGTGGCCCGCGCTCCCGGTGGCATTGGTGCTGCTCGCGCCCGTCACCATGCTCCTCGACGGGCCCAGCCCGCTCGACCGCCTCGTCCTGTGCTTCGTTCCGCTCGTCATCGCCGTGCTCTTCTTCGACCGGTTCGGGGTGGTGGTGGCGTCGTTGACGGCGGGCGCTCCGGCGGTGGCTGGCTTCCTCGCCGCGCTCGACACGCCGCTCGCCGAAGTCGTCAGCGTCGTCTGGTCGTACGGCGGCGTCGCGCTCGTCTTCGGCGTCACCTGCCACTGGCTCATGGGCACCCGCGAGGCCGAGCTCGAGTCCGAACACCAGCGCAGCCAGGCGCTCCGCTTGTCCGAGACGCGGCGGGCGCAGGCCGAGCGCCTCGCCATCGTGGGTCGCCTCGCTGCCGGCGTCGCGCATGAGATCAACAACCCGCTGGCCTACGTGAAGGCCAACATCGGGGTGCTGCGGCGCGACCTCTTCGGTGAAGGCGCGCTCTCAGAGGCCGAGGCCCTCGAGGTGCTCGACGAGACGAAGGCTGGCATCGAGCGCATCTGTCAGATCGTCCTCGACCTGAAGTCCTTCGCGCGCGAGGGCCGCGACGAGGTCGAGCCGGTCGACCTGAAGGACCTCGTCGATGGCGCCGTGCGGCTCGCCTCGGTGCGGCTGCCCCCGGGCGTCAAGGTGACGGTGCGGCTCGACCGGTTGATGCTGGTGCGCGCCAACCGGCGCAAGCTGTCGCAGGTGGTGCTGAACCTGCTGGTGAACGCGGGCGAGGCCATGGAGGACGCCCGCACCCCGGCCGGACGCATCGTCGTGCACGGAGAGCTGGTGAGTGACGGGTTCCTGCTCCACGTCGACGACACGGGCCCGGGCCTGCCCGACGAGGTGCTCCAGCGGCTGTTCGAGCCCTTCTTCACCACGAAGGGGCCCGGGAAGGGCACGGGCCTGGGCCTGGCGCTCTCGCGGGAATACCTCGCGGGTTTCGGGGCCACGGTGCGCGCGAGCAACCGGCCGACCGGTGGAGCCCGCTTCACGCTGCACCTTCGCCTCGCGCTGGTGACGGGAGAGACGCCGCTGCCACGAAAGCTGGTGGCCTGAACATGTCGCCCCGCGCGCCCGACACCCCGGTGTTCCGCGAGGTGGTGATGACGCTGGGAGCCGTCCTGGCGCTCGGGTTGACGGTCGTGCAGTGGGTCGGGGGCGTGCTCGAACCCGCGCGCGCGACGTGGCAGCTCGGTTCGGCGGCGGGCCTGGTGCTGCTGGTCCTGGTCGCGCGCGAAGGCGGGCCGCTGCTGCGACGGTGGGCGCCGGTCCTGCTGACGGGCCTGTGCTGCCTGTGTGCGCCCCTCGCGCTCGGGGCCGAGGGCCGGCAGACCCAGTTGCTGGTGAGCCTCATCTCGGTGCCGCTGGTGGTGAGCCTCATCTTCTTCGACCGCTTCGAGGTGGTGCTCTCGGCGTCGGTGGCCGGCACCGTGGCGGCGCTGCTCGCGACGCCCCGCCTGGGGTTGAGCGGCCCCGAGACCGCCGAGTTCGTCGTCTCGTCGGCCGGGGTCTTCACCCTCGCAGGCGCCTGCGCGTGGATGTACGAGCGGCAACGCCACGCGGAGCTCGCGCGCGAGCTGGGTCGCACCGAGCAGCTCCAGGTGGCCGAGCGCCGACAGGCACAGGTCGAGCGCATGGCGCTGGTGGGGCAGCTCGCCGCCGGCGTCGCGCACGAAATCAACAACCCGCTCGCCTTCGTGTCGTCGAACGTGTCGGTGGTGAAGGAGCACCTGGCGGGCACCTCGACGCTCGACGGGGAGGACCCGGTCGACGTGCTCCGCGAGACGCAGGAAGGGCTCGAGCGCATCCGGCAGATCGTCTCCGACCTCAAGGCGTTCGCGCGCGACGAGAGTGATGGCGGCAAGCCCGTGCACCTGGCCGACGTGGTGCAGGAGGCGCTGCGCCTGGCCTCGGTTCGCATGCCGCCGGGCGTCCACGTCGAGTGTACGGGCCTGTCGACGGTGCCGTTGGTGAAGGCGAGCCACCGGAAGCTGGTGCAGGTGGTGCTGAACCTCCTGGTGAACGCAGCCGACGCCCTCGAGGCGGCGAAGGTGAAGGAGCCGCGCGTGACGCTCACCCTTCGCCGGACCGAAGGGGGCGTCGCGGTCGACGTGGCGGACAACGGGCCTGGGGTCTCGCTCGACGCCCAGGCGCACCTGTTCGAGCCGTTCTTCACCACCAAGCCGCTGGGCAAGGGCACGGGATTGGGGCTGGCGATGTCTCGCGAGATGGTGCGCGCGATGGGCGGCGACCTGGTGCTCTCTCCGGCGCGCCAGGGGGCGTGCTTCACGCTCGAGGTGCCGGCCGAGGCGCGCCGCACGCCGGTCGAGGTGCCGCGTCCGCTCGTCGTCGCCTGAGGGTGGGGGCCTCTCTGGCCGGGCCTTCAGCTGTCGCACGTGCGCTCCATCGACGTGCGCTCGTACTCTGGTCCAGGTTCCGGCCTAGTTCAGCAGCCCCTCGGGCTTGCGCGGCGGCTTGATGCGCGACACCAGCTCCATCAAGTCCTCCGTGACGGCCGACAGGCGCGCCTGCACGTCGAGCAGACAGAGGACCTCGAAGCGGCGCTCCGGGTCCGCGACGAGGCTCGCCACCACCACGTCGGCGAGCGCACCTCCAGCTGCGCCGGTCGTCACCTGTGCGATGCGCTGACCGACTTCGTTGGGCACGCGCGCCATCAGCTCGAACAAGGCCGTTCGGAGCGCCGCGTCCTCAGGGCCCTCGTACGCGGCGTCAGGGAGCGGCTCGGCCTCGACCTCGCGGTACAGCTTCTCGCGCGGCCACTCCCGAAGCATGCGCGCCCGGCACACGCCGGTGAGCACCAGGTTGCTGCGCCCGTCTTCGAGCGTCTCGTGCATCGACACCACGCCGACACACAGCATCGGGTCGAGGTCGGGGGCGCCCGAGATGGAGCGCTCCTGCCCCGGCAGCACCTGCGCCATCGCGAACACGCCGTCCCCGTCCACCGCGTCCTGCACCATGGCCCGGTAGCGCGGCTCGAAGATGTGCAGCGGCATCACGCCGCCCGGCAACAGCACCGCCGAGGGGAGAGGAAACACCTTGAGCCGGTGCGCGGCCGCCTTCACCCGCTCGAGTGCGTCTTTCACGCGCAAGGTCGTAACGGCTCGTGCCCGGTGGTGCCACCCTCGCGTCTCGTCCAGGGCCCAGCCAGCGGGGCAGCGAGCCATTCGGGTCGATGACCCTGCAGTCGTCAGGGGGCTGGCGTGGGTCCCGGCGCAGGCGCCGCGGGGGCAGCAGCGGCCGCCTTGCCACGGCGAAGGTAGCTGATGATGCCCGGCAAGATGGAAAGGAACACCACCACGATGATGACCTTCTCGACATGCTTGCCGATGTTCGGCACCAGCTGGCCCAACACGTAGCCCGTCACCGTCATCGACGAGACCCAGGCGACGCCGCCCACGATGTTGAAGGTGGCGAAGCGCGAGTACGGCATCTTCGCGGCGCCGGCGACGACGGGCACGAAGGTACGCACCAGCGGCATGAAGCGGGCGATGATGATCGCCTTGCCACCATGCTTCTCGTAGAACGCCCGCGCCGCCTCGAGGTGTGCCTTCTTGAAGAAGCGCGAGTCAGGCCGGTTGTAGAGTGCTCCGCCCAGCCGCGAGCCGATGAAGTACGAGGTGGCGTCGCCGATGATGGCCGCGGGAATGAGGCAGAGGTTAAGCAGGAGCAGCGACAGCTGGAGCTTGGCGTCGGGGTTGTTCGCCGCCGCCGCGGCGTAGGTACCCGCGACGACCAGCAACGAGTCTCCTGGCAGGAAGGCCACGAGCGCGCCCGTCTCGAGGAACACCACCAGCGATAGAATGCCGTAGGCATACAGGGTGGAGTGCCCCTCGATGAGGGTACCGGGGTCACGCAGCCAGCCAAGGACAGTGTGGAGGAAGTCGAGCATGGACGCGGCGGCGCGTAGCACGTCCCCACGCGCGAAAGGAACTCCCGGACCGGGGTGAGCGAAGCCGGAGTCGAACGAAACGAAACAGGCGCCCCCGTTTCCAGGAGCGCCCGTCGAAGCGCAACAAACCCTGTGTCGCTTACTCGCGCGAGGCCGTCTCGGGCTTCTTCTCGCCCTGCTGGCTGGCCGCCATCGTCGCGAAGGCGATGTTGCCGTAGCCCGCCGCCGCGCACGAGAACATCACGCGCTTGATGATGCGGAACTGCACCTTCTTGTCGGCCTGAATGTTCACGTCGCCCTTGAAGGCGCCGGAGTCGTTCGCCGCGTTGTGCAGGTCTTCGAACTGCTTCTTCATGTCGCGCAGCTTCTCTTCGAGCGCGGGAATGTTGAGGTAGTCCTCACGGGTCAGGTCGTCGACGCGGCCCACCGAGGTGCCCGAGACAATGACCTGGTCCTTCGAGACCTGCACCACGGGCGCGATCTGTAGCTCGTCCGTGTTCGAGGCCTCGGGCAGCTCGATGTCCTTCGACATCGAGAGGATCTCACCCGTCGCCGAGAAGTTGGCGATGAGGAAGAGCACGAGAATGACGAACATGTCGACGAGCGGCGTCACGTTGAGGTCCGCGTTGACGCTCTTGGCGCCATGCGGGTGCCCGAACACCTTCGAGTGCTGCAGGCGCTTGCCGTACCGCTTTCCAGGGGCTTCGATGGCCATGGTGATGAGTCCTTGTCAGCTGGAGGCGGGCGACACCGAGACGCTCGGAAACTGAGCGCCGATGCAGGCGTCGATGATGCGCACCAGGTCTTCGTAGAGCACGTTGTCTTCGGTCTGCAGGGTGATGGAGGCCTGGTCAGGCTGCTCCGTCTTCACCTTGCCGAGGTTCTCGAGCAACTTCTTGAGGTCGAGGCGCCCCTTCTCGTCCTTCACGATGGGAATCGGGTCGTACTGGAGGCCGCCGACCGACAGCTTCAGCTCCTTCTCGGTGATGAGGAGCGAGGGCGGAGGCGGCTTGTTCTCTTGCGGCTGCTCTTCCTGCGCCGACTGCCCCGACTGCGACACCTGCAGACGCCCGAGCTGCGTCCACACGGCCGTCATGATGAGGAACACGATGGTGACCGCCATCAGGTCGATGAAGGGCACCAGGTTGATGTTGGTGTCGAGGGGCTTCTTGCCGCCTTTTCCACCGCCACCGAGGTCCATACCGCCGGCCATGCGTGACTCCTAAGGCCACCCGAGCGCGGGTGACGAACTGCGACGACTTCGAAACCGCCAGACAGTGACGGCCGGGAATGGTTCCTCCCGGCCGTCAGGGGACACTGCACCGAAATCGACCGCTTACTCCTCGGCCTGGGCCGGGACGGTCAGGTTCTTGAACTTGTCCTTGTTCTGAACGACCAGGTTCAGCACCGCCACCGACGTCTCGTTGATGTCGTTGATGAGCGACTGGGTGCGGCC
The DNA here is from genome assembly GCA_033763395.1 of Myxococcaceae bacterium. Lineage (GTDB taxonomy): Bacteria > Myxococcota > Myxococcia > Myxococcales > Myxococcaceae > Xiheimicrobium. Next base: position 13,386 of record JANRKQ010000093.1, on the reverse strand, counting down.
GTTGAGGACCGAGAAGAAGATGAGGAGCGGGATGGCGGCGATGAGGCCGAAGCGGGTGCAGTTCATCGCTTCGCCGATGGAGCCGGCGAGAATGGTGGCGCGGTCGGCCGGGGCCGCGTGCGCGACGGCCTTGAACGAGCCGATGAGGCCGTCGACCGTGCCGAGCAGACCGGCGAGCATGGCCGCGTTGCCGAGCATCGCGAGGTAGCCCGAGCGCGCCTCGAGCTTCGGGTTCTCACGGAGCGCCGCCTCGTCGAGGGCCGCCTGCACTTCTTCCTCGCCCTTGGGAACGTTCATCAGGCCCGACTTGACGACGTTGGTGAGCGGCGTGGGCTTCTGGCCCGCGACGTAGTTGATCGCCTTGTCCAGGTCGCCCGCGTAGATGTGCTTCTTCAGCCCGCGGAGGAAGCCGTCCTTGTTGATGGCGGCGCCGAAGAACAGCACGATCGTGCGCTCGACCGTGATGGCCATGCCAATCACGAAGAAGAAAGCGATGGGGTACATACCCCAGCCTCCTTCGACCCACGAATGGGCGATCGAGGCGAACAGCCCCATTTCTTCACCACCTGCGGCCTCTGAAGCGAGCGGAATCAGCGATGCGAGCGTCATTGCGAGAATGCCTCCAACCAGTGTCCAGTGTCCCTGGGAGTCTGTCTGTCTTCGGATCAGGACCTGTCCGAAAAGCGCGCGCACCATAAGCGCCTGCTGAAAAGGGTGTCAAGGCGCGACACGGGCCCTTGAAATCGCTGCCTGGAGCACACGCCAAGGGAGCCCGTTTTTCCCAGAAGTCGAGAGAAGTGACGTTCGCCGGTGGATCAACCGGCGCGGGCGTGCGAGAGGGTGGGGCCGATGACGCGGAAGCGAATCGGAGAGCTGCTGCTCGAGCGCCAGGTGCTCACGAAGGCGCAGCTCGAGGCAGGCCTCGCGGCGCAGAAGCGCACCCGGCAGCGGCTCGGCATCACCCTCATTCAGCAGGGCGTGCTCTCCGAGGCGCAGCTCGCCGGAGCGCTCGCGGCGTCGCTCGGCGTTCCAGCGGTCGACCTGAGCCGCGTGCAGGTCGACTGGAGCGCCGTGCACATGCTCCGCGCGCGCTTCTGTGAGAACCACGAGGTGTTCCCGTTCGGCATCGACGGCAAGGGCACCACCTCGAAGCGGCTCGTGGTGGCGATGGCCGACCCGCTGAACCAGGCCGCGCTCGACGAGATCGGCTTCACCACGGGGCTCACGGTGTCACCGTGCGTGGCGACCCACAGCCAGGCGCGCGAGGCGATTCTTCGGTACTACCACAAGGTGACGGGCAGCGCGGCGGTGCTCCCGGCCGCGTCGGGTTCGCCGGGCGGCGCGACGGTGCGGCTCATTCCGTCGCCGGTCGACGAAGACGAGCCGGTGGTGATGGGGGAAGAGATCATCTCCATCAACAACCCGCTGCCGCCCGACGTGGCGACGCCCGCGAAGGCCGAGAGCCAGCCGAAGAAGCGGCTCGACCCGGCGCTCGCGAAGGACCTGGGCTTTCTGTTCGGCGAGAGGGCCGAAGGCGAAGACCTCGAGACGCTCGAGCGGCGCTTCTGGGCGCTGCTGCGCGCGCTCTCGAAGAAGGGGCTCCTCACCCGCGAAGAGTTCCTCGCCGAGCTCGGCGACGAGTGATGCCTCCTACTGCGGCCAGTGAATGACCGCGCCCGGCCGTCGACACGCGGCGCGCGTGCAGAAGAACACCTGAAACGGATGGTTGAGGGGCTCGCCGGCAGGCTTTAGGAGCCACACGAACGTCTTGAGGGCGCTGTCGCAACCAGCGCATCGGCCGACGCCCGAGCGTCGGAAGCGGCGATAGAGCTGTGTCAGGTCGTCCACCGCCGGGTTTCCGAGAGCCGGCGGCCCACCGATCCGCTCTGCGCCGACGTACCCCTCGATTCGGGTCCGCACGAACGTCACAGGGATGCCGTCGTGAAACCGACTGCGTTCATGGGCGCCGGGGCGATGAAACGTCACGAACGACTCCGCGTCGGACTGCTCGAAGAGAGTGCTGCTGAAGTCGTGGATGGCCAGGTCGCAGGCCGGGTTCAGGCAGCTGTGTGCCGAAACGACCCGATTGGCGAACGCCGGGCTCAGGTCACGGAGCCTGAGCGCGAAGAGCGGAAGCAGGCGTCGTGCGCACCCCGGGCACCTGCGCCGCAGCGAGGGCAACTTCGCGGCCCGCTCGGATGTCCGCTGACAGACCCACCCCCACGCTGGCCCGGGGCCGGCGAAAGGTTCGCGCTGTGGGATGCCAAAGCCCTCGAGCTCGTCGTTGAGGCTCGAGGTCCACTGGCCCAGCGCATTCTCGATGTCGTTCGTCGTCTGCGGTCGTCGGGATCGGCCCATGCAGGCACTCCTACTGCTTGGAAAACCAGGATGGCGAATCAGTTCGTGAACCGTCACCTCGGTGAGTCGGCTTCTTCGACGCGTGGTGTCCGAAAGAAGGACGGAGGCTTCAGGCTGCGTCTCGGTTGGCCGAAGACGCGCTTCGGAGCCGCTGCCACGCCGCAGCCACCTCGGCCGACATCGCGAACAGGCCGCAGTCGAGCTCGAACACCTCGCCCAGCTTCCGCGCGCGCTGCACCACGGCCCAGAGCGACAGCGGCTCGCCCGTGACGTGGAACTCGACGAGCCGGTTCACCTGTAGCGGCGCCTTCGCCAGCGCGACGAAGCGCTTCTCTCCGGCCGAGCGCACGTCGAGCACCAGCGGGGCACCCGCGCTGCGCACCTCGAAGATGAGCGCGACCGGCTCGAGCACCTCGGGCGGGCGGAGCGGGGCTTCGGTCTCGACGACGGGCTTCGGCTTCGCCACCTCGGCCTGCGCCTCGGCCTCGAAGGCCGCGATGGTGGCGGGGATGGAGGGAATCCGCTCGGCGAGCCGCTCCGCCGCGTTTGGGGACAGGCCCGTGCGCGCCGCGAGCGTGGCGGCGTCCAGCGTCGCGTTCTCTTCGAGCAGCGCGACGATGACGTCGGCGCGCGACACCCGGGCACAGGCGGCGTCGGGCGCCGGCTCGGCGTGGTGGTGCTCGATGACGTGCGTGAGCGCCTCTGGGAGCTGCCACTTCGTTGCCAGCGTCAGCCCGAAGCCGACGTGGTGCGCTTCGAGCAGCGGCAGCCACTCGCTCCACGCCTTCACCGCCACGCCGGGCGCCTTCGCCAGCGCGTCCTCGAGGCAGCCCAGCACCAACAGCTTGCCGGCGTCGTGCAAGAGCCCCGCGACGAAGGCCTCGCCGGCGTCCGCGCCTTCGACCTGCGCGAGCGCCTCGCACACCAGCGCGCTCGTGAGCGACTGGCGCCACACCAGACGGCGCAGCTCGGCCAGCGGCCCCGCGCTCGCCGCGGCGCTCGACACGGTGGCCGCCAGCGCCAGCCGTGACAACTCCTTGCCTCCGATGCGACTCACCGCCACCGGGAGCGAGGTGACGGCGTCTCCGCGCCGGTAGAAGGGCGAGTTCGCCAGCCGCAGCAGGTTCCCGGTGAAGACCGCGTCGGTGCGCATCGCGGCGACGAGGTCGGCCGTCGCGTAGTCCGGCTTCGCCATCACCTGCTGCAGCTTCATCGCCGTCGACGGGTACGGAGGGACCCGCACCGAGTCGCGCTTGACCGCCTCCTTCAGCGTCTCGTCGAGGTCCATCACCCACCTCCTGCGCGGTTGCGCCGCGCCATCGCAGCGCGGCTCGAGGTGAAGCAAGCGCACGGCCAGTGTCGGGCGGCGGCTCCGTGAGGGAATGGAGGCGGAACCCACGCGGGCGAGCGGCCGAGTGACCAGTGGCAGGCGAGGCAGCGGCTTCACCCGGTCCATCGCGTCGAGCCGCGGGTGCGCGCACGCGACGTCACGGGTGCGTCTGCTCGCGACCCTCCTGCCTCATGGCCCGCGCGTTCCCTGCGCTCCGAGGGACGACGGGCGCGGGCGTCCGCTCGAGTCGGCCGAGCCAAAGGTCTGAGCCTCGCGCCACGGTCTGCCTCGGCGCACGCTGGTGGTGACTCGTGAGTCCCCGCGCGGCGTCAGTGTGCGCTTGTGGGTGTCGGCAACGCCTGCTTCGGGGCCCGCGACCGCGTCGAGCTTCGCCTTGAGGTCGGGCCCGGTGTTCCCTTCGTCGCAAGACGTGGGCGGTGTAGGGAGGCCCCTCATCCTCGTCGCGCGAGGAGCGCGGCCACGAGTCCAGATGCAAGCGCCAGCGCTCCGGCCACGATGGCGACGAGAAAGGCCAGGCCCCCGATGGGATTGTCGTCGCCCGGGCTGCTCACGACCCGCCACCACACGGACACGCCGCACGCCGCGATGACTGCGAACCCCAGGGCGATGACGACGAGCGCGCGCTGCATGACGCACGTTGAACAAGGTTCATCAGCGCCCATTCCGACGATGGGAGCTGGGGCTCAGGCCGCGAAGGCGGCGCCGCCGACTGCGAGGCCTGCAGCGCGGCGCCCGTGCCCGGACTTCGCGAGCGACGCGGCGACGGACTCGGAGAGAACCAGGAGGAGAAGCTCGCCCGCGACGCTGGTGTCCCTCCCGGCGTCGAGCACCTCCCGCTCTTCAGAAACGACACAGGCCGCCTGGGGCAACCCCGAGCGGCCTGCACGGACACCACGCCGAGACGACGGCCCTTAGACCTTCGCGCCCGGCGTCTTCTGGAAGCCCGCGTTGAACTCGGTGATGGCCTTGTTCAAGTCGGCCTTGATGCCGTCGGTGAGCTGCTTCTCGCTCTCGATGTTCTTCTGAATCTGCGGGTGCTTGGCGTCGCAGAACTCGAGGAACTCCTTGGCCCAGCGGGTGATGTCGGCGACCGGAATCTCGCGCAGCCAGCCGCGCTTGCCCGCGTCGTCCTTGTTCGTGCCCGCGTACAGCTGCATCACCTGACGCCCGACGGACAGCGGCTCGTACTGCGCCTGCTTGAGCAGCTCCGTGAGGCGCGCGCCGCGCGCGAGCACTTCCTGGGTGGCCTTGTCGAGGTCCGAGCCGAACTGCGCGAAGGCCGCCAGCTCACGGTACTGCGCGAGCTCGAGCTTCATCGAGCCGGCCACCTGCTTCATCGCCTTGATCTGCGCCGCGCCACCGACGCGCGACACCGACAGGCCGACGTTGATGGCGGGCCGCACGCCGGCGAAGAAGAGGTCGGTCTCGAGGAAGATCTGCCCGTCGGTGATGCTGATGACGTTGGTGGGAATGTACGCCGACACATCGCCGGCCTGCGTCTCGATGACGGGCAGCGCGGTGAGCGAGCCGGCGCCCTCGATGTCCGAGAGCTTGGCGGCGCGCTCGAGCAGGCGCGAGTGGATGAAGAAGACGTCGCCGGGGTACGCCTCACGGCCCGGCGGCCGGCGCAGCAGGAGCGACAGCTGACGGTACGCCACGGCCTGCTTCGACAGGTCGTCGTAGATGATGAGGGCGTGCATCTTGTTGTCGCGGAAGTACTCGCCGATGGCGCAGCCCGTGTAGGGCGCGAAGAACTGCATGGGCGCCGCGTCGGCCGCGCTCGCCGCCACGACCACCGTGTAGTCCATGGCGCCGTAGCGGGTCAGCTTGTCGACCACCTGCGCCACCGTCGACTGCTTCTGGCCGATGGCGACGTAGATGCAGAACACGTTCTGCGACTTCTGGTTGATGATGGTGTCGATGGCGACGGCGGTCTTGCCCGTCTGGCGGTCGCCGATGATGAGCTCGCGCTGGCCGCGGCCCACCGGCACCAGCGCGTCGAGCGCCTTGATGCCCGTCTGCATGGGCTCGTGCACCGACTTGCGCTTCACGATGCCGGGCGCCTTGAGCTCGATGCGGCGGAACTCGGTCGACTGGATGGGGCCCTTGCCGTCGATGGGGTTGCCGAGCGCGTCGACCACGCGGCCGAGCAGGCCCTTGCCCACCGGCACCTGGGCGATCTGCCCGGTGCGCTTCACCGTGTCGCCCTCACGAATGGCCTTGAAGTCACCCATGATGGCGACGCCGACGTTGTCTTCCTCGAGGTTCATCACGAGGCCGCGGACCCCGTTCGAGAACTCGACCAGCTCACCGGACTGCGACGAGTCCAGGCCGTGCACGCGGGCGATGCCGTCACCGACCGCGAGCACCGTGCCGGTCTCGGCCACCGTCATCTGCTTGCCGTACTCCTGAATCTGCTCCTTGAGGATGCGGCTGATTTCGTCGGCGCGGATCTGCATGGTGTGTGGCTTCCTTCAGTGGGTGGAAACGCGGCGCGCCGTACCATGGGCCAACGCGGCATGTCAGGTGATTTTTCCACCCGCTCCCAGAAGGGCTTCTACGAGGCTCAGAAGGGCAGCGACGCCAGCGCCCAGCCGCGTCTCTTCGCCGCGTCGACGTCGACGGACGAGGGCGCCGGGCCGATCACCGCGAGCCCCGACACGGCGGTCGGGAGCGACTCGAGCAGCTCTGGCAGGCGGCCCGCGCGGGCACAGACGACCTCGGGCCCCAGCCGGTGGAGCTCCTCGTCGGTGAGGCCCACGTGCAGCTCTCCGCCGTACGACAACGAGAACCACACGGCGCCCACGAGGCCGGTGGGCTCGACCCACGAGGCGTCGCTGGCGATGCGCGCGCCGGGCCGCGGCGTGGGGACGTCGGCGATCAACGCGTCGAGCTGGTCCGCCGACCAGGCGAGGGTCTCGTCGAACCGCACCAGCACGCCGCCGTCGTCGGGCGCGCGCTCGCAGGGGCGCTTCGAGAACGCGCCGGTCTCGTCGATGAGGGCCCGGGGCGCGCTGGCCGAGGGCTGGCCGGGGCGCTGGGGGCAGAACACGAGGCCGCGCATCAGGCACGCCACGAGCGTCTGCGCCCACCGGACCCCGGGCGGCAGGGCGCAGCCGACGCGCTCGCCGGGCTGGAGCCCGTGGGACGCGAGCAGGGCTGCGACGCGCTCGGCGCCGCTCCACAGCGTCATCGCGGGCGCGACGTGGTCGGCGGCGCCGGCGTAGTGCTCGACCACCGACGGCGCAACGCCGCGCGGCCAGGACGCATGGAAGCGGTCGAGGGCGCTCATGCAGCGGCCTTCACCAACCGTCCCGGTGCGGGCTCGGCGCCGACGAACGGCTCGATGCGGTCGATGAGCGCGCCGAGGAAGGCCCGGCGGCAGACGAGGGTCTCGTCGATGTGGCCGCGCGCGAGCCACCCAGCGGCGACGCCTGCGTGCACGGCGCGGAACTCCCGGCGCACGGCCTCGAGCCGCTCCCGCAGGCCCGACAGGCCCGACGTCGCCGGCGAGAGGAGCTGCTCGCGCACCATGCCGGCCCAGGCGAAGAAGGCGCGGCGTTGCTCGTCGTCGAGCTCCGCGCGGTGCGCGAGCGCTTCGAGCTCGGGCTCGAGGCGGCTCATCGACAGGGCGTGGGTGATGCGCTCGGTTTCGCCGGCCATGGTGGACTCCCGCGGGCGGTGGAGGGAGGTCCGCCCGATGGGAGTCCGTCAGTGCAAGGTCAGATCCACGCGCAAGTCGCGGCGCCGTCGACACCCTTCGCGGGTCTGCCGGGGCGGGAGAGTCGTCGTCGACTCACTCACCGTCGAGCGCGCCGCTGAGGCCCTGCATGAGCTGCTGAATCTGTTTGCCCTGCTGCTCGGCCTGCTTCTTCTGCTCGGTTCGTTTCTTCTCTTCCTGCTCCTTCGTCTCCTTCTCTTCCTCCTGCTTCTTGCGCAGGGCCTCTTCGCGGGCGGTGAGCTCGGCCTCCTTCGCCTTGAGCGCCTGCTCCTTCGCCGAGAGCTCCTTCGCGCGGCCCTCGCCTGTCTGGCCGCAGGCCGAGGGATCGTCGGCGCACCGCAGGCGCTCGTCTTCGCGGCGCGCCTCGGCGTCGAGCTCGGCCTGGGTCTTCTGCGCGAGCGCCTTGGCGCGGGCGGTGCCCTTTTCGACCTTCACCTTCCCGGCGGGCTGTGCCGGGGCCTGGGCGACGAGGAGCGACACGAAGAGGGTCACCATGCCTCCAGCCTATCAGGCGTGGCGGTGAGTTCGACTCAGGGACCACGCGCGCCGCCGCCGGGTCGGGAGGCGCGGCCCCTGGGGACGACGCGAGGCGCGCCTGATGGGTTGTTGGTCGACGCCGCGCGCGCCCGACGAGGCTGGTTCCGTCGAGCGCATCGGTCGTTCGCCCACCGCATCACCAGCGGGGGTGGGCGGGGTCGTTGAACGCGATGGGCGCGGCGAGGCAGACGTCGGGAATGCCGAAGGCGTCGACGAGGGCCACGGCGTCGACCCGCACCTCTCGCAGCAACACCGGCACCAGCTTGCGCACCGCCCTCGCGCGCGGGGCCTCGAGGTAGCCGTCTTCGAGGAACCACGCGAGGTGCCGCTCGAGCAGACACAGCCCGTGCAGCTCCCGCAGGCGGCCCAGCGCGGTGGCCTCGTCTCCGCTCGCGCGCCGCACGGCTGCATCGAAGGCCTCCAGCGCCCGGCGGTCGACGTGGGCGTGGGCGAGCGCGACGAGGTGCTCCTGCACGTCGAGGAAGGCGCGGGTGGGCTCGACCTTCGCGTCGAGGCGCTTCTTGAGGCGCTGCGCGGCCGAGGCGAGGAGCGTCTGCTCCCGGTACGCCAGGGCCGCCACCTGCACGCTCGCGCTGCGCAGGGAGCCCTCATCGGTGGAGCGCGCCGTCACCGGGTTCTTCTCGGCCACGACGGTCCGCGCGCGCTGGGCGAGGTAGCGCACCAGGCCCGAGGCGCCGCCCCTCGCGAACTGCTGGCGGAACCCGGTCAGCAGCGACTTCGCGAGCAGCTGCAGCAGCACGGTGTTGTCGCCCTCGAAGGTGGTGAAGATGTCGGCGTCGGCGCGCGCGTCGGCGAGCCGGTTGACGGCGAGGTACCCCTGACCGCCGCAGGCCTCACGGCAGGCCTGCAACGTCGCGCTCGCGTGCCAGGTGGCCTGGGCCTTGAGGCCGGCGACGGTGGCCTCGACCTCGCGGGTGTCGGCGTCGGGCTCGAGGGCGAGGAACGTCTCACGCGCCTCGTCGAGCGCGAAGTGGAACGCGTACGTCGCCGCGAGCGCGGGGAGCAGCCGCCGCTGGTGCGTCGGGTAGTCGAGCAGCAATGTCTCGGGCTCCGAGGTGGGGCCGAACTGCCGACGCTGCGTCGCGTACCGCACCGCGATGGCGAGGCCCAGCTTCGCCGCCGAAACGCCGCCCGAGGCGACCGCCAGGCGCCCGCCCACCAGCGTGCCGAGCATGGTGAAGAAGCGCTTCGAGGGGCTCTCGATGGGAGACTCGTAGCGGCCCTCGCCGGTGATGCGCGCGTACCGGCCCAGCAGGTTCGCCGCGGGCACCCGCACCTCGTCGAACCAGAGCCGGCCATTGTCCACGCCGTTGAGGCCCTGCTTGTGGCCGCAGTCGCCGATGCGCACGCCTGGCCGCGTCTGTCCATCGTCGCTCCGAATGGGCACCACCACCGCGTGCACGCCATGTCGCGCCCGCCCACCTCGAGCTGCGCGAAGACGGTGGCCAGCTTCGCGTGGAGCGCGGCGTTGCCGGCCCAGTCCTTCCGCGCCGACTCGCTGGGCGTGTGCAGGACGAGCTCGTTCGTCGACGCGTCGTAGCGGGCCACCGTCTCGAGGTCGGCGACGTTGCTGCCGTGCCCGACTTCGCTCATCGCGAAGCAGCCGGGCAGCTCGAGGGTGGCGACCTGCGGCAGCCACTGCCGGCGTTGGGCGTCGGTGCCGAGGAAGTAGACGCTCCCGCCAAAGAGGCCGAACTGCACGCCGAACTTCACCAGCAGCGAGAGGTCTCCGAACCCGAGCGTCTCGAACGCCGCCAGGAAGGGCCCCAGCGAGTCGGCGGTGGTGGTGATGCCCGGGTAGGCGAGGGCGCCGAAGCCGCGCTCTGCCAGCGCGTGCAGCCACGTGAAGACGACGTCACGGTGCGTCTCCTTCGGCACGCCGTACATCGCGCGATGGGCTGGCTCGGCGAGAAAGGCCCGCACCCGGTTGCGCACGTCGGCGAAGCGGCCGTCGAGGACGACCTGGAGCGCGCCCGGCGAGACGCGCGGAAGAGGCCCGGACTCGAGCGGGTGGTCGGTGGGCGTCGCGAGGGCGTCGGTCGACAGGGCCTGCTCGACCGTTCGCACCGCGTCGAGGGTGGTGCGCGCCCGGGTGACGTCGAGGGCGCTCATGGCCTCGGCGAGGGACGACAGCGACTGGCGCGCCGTGGGCGACAGCGCGGGCGCGGCCGCCTCGAGGCTCGTCTTGAGCTGGGCGAGCGCTTCGGCCGTCGGAGGGTGGGCCGGGTCGAGCCAGGCGTCGAGGGCCTCGCGCAGGCGCGGCTTGAGCCAGGGCTGCGAGGCGATGCGCGACTGCACGAGGCTGCGCTCGGCCTCGGTGAGGTCGCCGTCGGCCCACGCCACGTAGAGGAGCGGGAGGAAGGGGCGTAGCTCCGGTTCGTTCAGCAGCGTCGCGAGGCTCATGCCCCCGCTGGTGTCGTCGCCTCGGCCTCTGCGCAAGGCGAACTGGACCTCGAGTCGAGGCGACGGCTGGCGCGTGCATGTCGTCCTGGTGACGATGTACTCGCTGACGGCCCGAGTCGTTCGTGGGAGTGACGCGTGCGAGGTCTCCGCTGCGCTGGTGACGGAGCGCTCTCGCTGCGACGAGGGCCTCGTCTGCAACGTGCCGCTGCTTCGGTGCGAGCGGCCCAACCAGGGGGCGCCCGGCGCCCGCTGTGGCTCCGATGGGGTATGTCGGGTCGAGCTGTGGTGTCCGCCCGGGCTCGATGCTGGCTGCACCGCACGGCTGGGCGAGGGCGAGGCGTGCCCGGCTGGGGTCGGCTGTGAAGCCGGGCTCCGCTGCGAGAAGGGCGACGCGGCATGGTGTGTGTTCGGCGAGGCGTCTGTTTGAGCGGATGAGGACCCGCATCGACGACAATGCGCTCGTCTCCTCTGCCCGGAGCGCCCTCTCAATCGAGGTTATTTCTGTTCGGCTTGACAATTCGTCCGCTTCAGCAGATATTGCCTGTGTCGACGGCGATGGTGGCAGTCGACGTGACACGGCGAAGGAGCACGACATGAGCGCGGCCCAGGTGATCGATCTCGGTGAGTTCCGGAAGAAGCGCACCGAAGGGCAGGCGCCGATGATGATGCGTGTCGCACCAACGCCTCCGGTCGTCCCGGTCTGGGTCTGGGTGTGGGTATGGCCGACGCCGCTCGTTCAGCCGTAAGGCCGTCGGCGTCCCTGGTGGAGCGCGAGGGGCCGGGCGCGTCACTGGGGCGAACGGTGCGCCGCCTGCGGGTCCAGCGTGGGTTGTCGCTCGAGCGCCTCTCGGAGCGCTGCGGCGTGAGCCGCGCGATGTTGAGCCAGATCGAGTCGGGTCGTTCGATGCCCACCATCACGGTGCTTGGGCGGGTGGCGGGTGGCCTCCAGGTGTCGGTCGCGCAGCTGCTCGACGAGGGGCGCGATCCACCCGTGGTGGTGACTCGGCGACCGTCGTCGGCCTGGCCGTCGCTGACGCCCGGCGTCCGGTTCCGGGAGCTCTCGAACGACCCACGCCTGCAGCGGGTGCGATGGTTCGAGTTCGCGCTCGATGATGGCGCAGCGGTCGACGTCCCTGCGATTGCGCCTGGTGACTCGGTGAACGTGGTGGTCGACGCCGGCCAGGTCGAGCTCGCGCACGCCGGAGAGAACGTGCAGCTGGGCACGGCTGACGCCTCGGCGCTCGTCGCGGAGCAGCCCGTGCGACTCGTGGCCCGGCGCGCGTCGGTGCTCTACGTGCTCATCTCGCGCCCCTTGTGACGGCACGCTGAGCGTCTCGACGTCAGTGAGGGGAGCTGCCAGATCCACCCGGGCGACAGACCGATGCTCGAGGTGACGCCGTGACGTTCGATGACGTCGATGCCTTCGTCAGGACGCTGGGGCCGGTGAGCCTCGGCGTCTGGTGGAACAACCCGACGTGGCAGGTCGGCGGACGGGCCATCGCCTGGCAGCGGCCGCTGAGCAAGGCGGACCGGGCGCGGCTCGAGGCGGCGCAGGCCTCGGTGCCAGAGGGGCCACTCCTCGCGGTTCAGGTCGAGTCGCTCGACGAGAAGGAGGCGCTGCTCTCGCTGGGGCTCCCGGGAGTGTTCACCATTTCGCACTTCGACGGAGTCGCCGCGGTGCTCATCGAGCTGCGGCGCGCGCGCACCCGAGACGTTCAGCGGGTCGTCCGACGCGCATACCGCCACGCCGAGGCGCTGGGACCGAAGCGCGCCGTGAAACGAACGACGCCGCGGCGCCGGCCACGTGCGCGGTCGAAGTGAGAGAGTGCGTGTGTTCTTCGACAGGCGCATCCCAACTTCCGTGACGAGCGGGCGGGCGGTGTCCGGCTCGCGCGATGTCCCATCGGGTTGCACCGTCCCGATGCGCTCCTGCGTGCCGTCGCCTCGTCCGTCGGACCCGTGGTTGCGCTGAAGCAGCCCGGCAAGGCACGGGGCCGCCCACCGCGCGACGTGCGCGACCGAGGTCGAATTGAATGAAATGAGCTTCCGGTACGACCTGAAGAACCCCGACGCTTAGCCGGCCAGGTTCCGCACGTGGCCCTTCTCACACATGAGCGTGCCGCTCCCGGCGAGCTTCATGCCGCGGCCGCACACCCGGCACGAGGGCAACATGTTCGCCACCGCGGCCTTCTGCTCCGGCGTCGAGCGGCGCAGCTGCCGCACCGACTCGATGGACGCCTGCGGCTGCAGCTGAACCGGCGGCGGCGGAGGGGGCGCCACGATGACCGGCGTCGGCTTCGTCATGACCGGAGCCGGCTTCGCGACGACGGGCGCGGGCCTGGCGACCACGGGAGCGGGCTTCGCCGCCGAAGCCGGTGTCGCTGGGTCACCGACGAGCTGCTCGCGCACCTTCGCCAGCAGCTCGCCGCGCACGCCCTTGTACTTCGTGGCCACCGCGTCGAAGCGCGCGAGCACGTCCTTCGTCGACGCCGCACCCGGCTTCACGAGGTCGTCACGCACCTTCGCCAACAGCTCGCCACGCACGCCCTTGTAGCGCGCGTGGATCTCATCGAATCGGCTGATCAATTCCTGGACGCTCTGCGCCATGTCCGTCGGGCCTCCTGTGCCCACCCTGTAAGCGTGATCCGCTCGGGCGACACCTGCAAGCCCCTCCGTTACAACACATGTATGGCACGTCCACCCTCATCTGAAAGGTGCCGTGAGTTCGCAGGTTTGTGACATTGACGAGATGCGTCGCAGGCCGATTTACCGGGCTTTGCGGGCCCTCGCTGGCCGGTTGGAGCGGCGTTTGGGGCGACGGGGAGCCCCTGCCGGGTGATCAATTCGAGCACTCGCAGAGCAGGCAGCGCGCCGAGTCGCTCCGATAGCCATTGGGACAAACGAGGCTGCACGGCGGTGGGGCGCAGGTCGCCATCGGCTGGGGGGAGCAGTTGCAGAGCTCACAGCCGCGCGCATCACGCTTGAAGCCGAACTG
>JANRKQ010000092.1:0-21503 GCA_033763395.1 Myxococcaceae bacterium | reverse complement strand
GCGGTCTTCGCAACGGGTGCTCGCGAGCGACTGCCGCAGCCGGTCGTCGAAGCGCTGATCGATGGGCTGGTGCTCGGCCTGGTGCTGGACGAAGACGAGCCTGGCGTCGGGCTCGCGCCGGCGGTGTTCGATGGAAGCTGGCTGGAGGAGGCCAGACGATCGATCCCACCGATGGGCCGGTGAGTCCTTCTCGTGTCCGCCTCCTCATCAGGGTCTCTCTGGCATGCCTTCGACGTCCAGACGATGCGGGTCGACACCGCCGTGCCGAACTTCTGGCGAAAGCAGCGCCTCCCGAGGGGTGGCGGACCCAGGGCTGAAGAAGGGGCGTCTTCGTCAACCGCCGTCGCGCATGCCTGCGTCCACCGTGACGCCCGCGTCCATTCCTGGGTCGGCATTGACTTCGAAGCCACCGAGCGGCCGCTCGACGAACCCACCGTCGGGCAAGCCGCACTGACACCAGGGCACCGAAGGTGGGCGACCTCGGCAGACCCCCTGCATCGGAGTCTCCCCGGCCGCGCACGAAGGCCGCTCGGTGCACGACTGAACCGATACAGCCTCGCCCTCCACGCACCGCACCGCGTAACTCTTGTTGTGCACCAGCACCCCCTCGGCGACGAAGTTGTGCAGCGGGTGGTCCACCGTGAGGTCGAACACCTCGTCGAGCGTCACCGCGAGGCCCGCCACCGCTGGCACCCTCACGAGCGAAGCCGCCCCGTCTTCCGGCACGTGCATCAGTGCGGTGCGTCGACCCAACGCCCAGTCTCCAGCAGGCGCCCACGTCTTCGTGTCGGGGTCGTACAGTGGGTGATCGCTCGTACACCGCAGCGTCGCCGCACCGACGGTGAGCGCCAGGCACTCGCGCCGGCTGGAGCGAATGCCACAGAGCTGCGCGACGTGCCGCTCGCCCGTCTCCGGGTCGACGCACACCACCTCATCGCCCAGCTTCAACGCTTCGACGCGCCGGCTTCCCCTCGGAACCCGCACGCGACTTCCTCGTGCCACACAACACGACGCCGTCAGACCAACGAGCGCCACGCCAACCGCCACCGTGAATCGCATCTTCGGCTCCACCCCCATCACGTCTCGCCCGGCCAACGAACGGACCTGACGCTACCTGGCACTCGCCTGCACCCGCCAGCGGCCCCCTGAACTCCCCGGTTCATCCCCTGCCGCGCTCGCAGTAAGGGCGCGCCATGCTCTCGACCCTCCTCCTCGCGGCGCTCGTCGCCCAGACGCCGGCGAAGCCCCGGCCGTACACGATTCAAGACCAGGTCACCCTGCGCCGGCTGCTCGCCTTCAAGGTGTCTCCCGACGGCAGCCGCCTCGTGTACCAGCTGCGCACCACCGACCTCGACGCCAACAAGGGCCTGATGGATCTCTGGCTCGCCGACGCCGACGGGAAGAACGCGAGGCCGCTCACGAGCGACCCGGCCGCCGACACCGACCCGGTCTGGGCCCCCGACGGCAAGAGCGTCTTCTTCCTCTCGTCGCGCGGGGGCTCGAGCCAGGTGTGGCGGCTGTCGCTCGAAGGCGGAGAGCCCACCCGCGTCACCAACGCCCCCATCGACGTCGACGCGTTCTCCCTCTCGCGCGACGGCAGCCTCGTGGCCTTCGCCGCCGAGACGTTTCCCGACTGCGAGTCGCTCGAGTGCACGAAGAAGCGCCTCGACGAGAAGGCGAAGTCGAAGGCCACCGGCCGCCTCTACGACCAGCTCTTCGTCCGCCACTGGGACACCTGGAAGGACGGACGCCGCGCGCACCTCTTCGTGCAGAAGAGCTCGGGCGGCCCGGCCATCGACGTGACGAAGGGGCTCCTCGCCGATGCGCCGCCCAAGCCGTTCGGCGGCTCCGAGGAGTTCACGTTCGCACCCGACGGAAAGTCCCTCGTCTTCACCGCCCGCGACGTCGGCCGCCAGGAGGCCTGGAGCACCGACCTCGACCTCTTCGTCACCCCCGTCGACGGCACGAAGGCGCCCACGAAGCTCACCACGCAGAACCGCGCCACCGACACGCAGCCCGCGTTCTCGCCCGACGGCTCGAAGCTCGCGTACCTCGCCATGTCACGGCCCGGCTACGAGGCCGACAAGCTCCGCGTCATGGTGCGTGACTGGCCGAAGGGCGAAGGGCGCTCGCTCACCGACGGGTGGGACCGCTCGCCCCACGGCTTCACCTGGTCGAAGGACGGCAAGGCGCTCTACGTCTGGGCTGACGACCTCGGGCAGGTCGCGCTCTTCTCCATCGACGCGAGCTCCGGCGCCGTCACCCGCCTCTTCGCCGACGGCTCCGTGGGCAGCGTCGACGCCTCGAGCGGAAAGCTCGTCTTCGCCCGCGACTCCCTCACCGCGCCGGCCGACCTCTGGGCCCTCGGCGCCGACGGCAGGGCCACGCAGCTCACGCAGGTGAACGGCGAGGTGCTCCCGTCGCTCAAGCTCGGCCAGCCAGAACAGTTCACCTTCAAGGGCGCCCTCGACGAGACGGTGCACGCGTACGTCGTGCGGCCCGTCGATTTCGACGCGAAGAAGAAGTACCCGCTCGCGTTCCTCATTCACGGCGGGCCCCAGGGCAGCTTCGGCAACCACTGGCACTACCGCTGGAACCCGCAGGTCTACGCCGCGCGCGGCTACGTCGCGGTGATGGTCGATTTCCACGGCAGCACCGGCTACGGCCAGGCCTTCACCGACGCCATCAACGGCGACTGGGGCGGCAAGCCGCTCGAGGACCTGCAGAAGGGCCTCGGCGCCGCGCTCGTGAAGTACCCCTTCATCGACAAGGACCGCCTCTGCGCGTTGGGCGCCAGCTACGGCGGCTTCATGATCAACTGGATCGCCGGCACCTGGAACGAGCCGTGGAAGTGCCTCGTCAACCACGACGGCAACCTCGACGAGCACTTCGCGTACTACGACACCGAAGAGCTCTGGTTCCCCGAGTGGGAGCACGGCGGCACCCCGTGGGACAACCGCGCCGGCTTCTCGAAGCACAACCCCATCGACCACGTCGCGAAGTGGAAGGTGCCCATGCTCGTGGTGCACGGCGGCAAGGACTACCGCGTCGTCGACACCCAGGGCCTGTCGACCTTCACGGTGCTCCAGCGCCGCGGCATTCCCAGCCGGTTCTTGCACTTCCCCGACGAGAACCACTGGGTGCTCAAGCCGGCCAACAGCATGCTCTGGCACGACACCGTGCTGGGCTGGCTCGACCAGTGGACGAAGAAGAAGTGACGGCTACTCGACCTGCGACACCTCGAAGGTGAAGCCGTCGCGGGCCGCGTCCACCGGGCCCGTCGTGAAGGCCTCCTTCGCTTGTTGCACGAGCGGCTCCGGGTCGACGTCGTGCCGCGACGAGAAGTGGGTCAGCACCAGCCGCTTCACCTGGGCCTCGGCCGCCACCGTGCCAGCTTCGCGCGCCGTCGAGTGCCGCGTCTCGAGGGCCCGCGCCTGCTCGTCGTCCGAGAACGTCGCCTCGTGAATGAGCACGTCGGCGCCGCGCGAAGCCTCGACCATCGCCGGGCACGGCCGCGTGTCGCCCGAGATGACGAGCTTGCGGCCCTTGCGCGACGGCCCCAGCACCTGGCCCGGCTGAATCACGCGCCCGTCGGCCAGCGTCACCGCCTCGCCCTTCTGCAGCTTGCCGTACGCGGGCCCGGGCGGAATGCCGAGCCCCTGCGCCACCGAGAGATCGAACCGCCCCGGCCGCGTGTCTTCGTGCAGGACGTAGCCGAGCGCGTTCACCCGGTGATCGACCTTCACCGCCCGCACGAGGTAGCCCGAGCGCTTCACCTCGTCGCCACCCTTGAGCTCCTGAATGTCGACGGGGAACGCCAGGCGGTCGACGCCGAGGTGAATCGCCGCGTCCAGCACCCGCTTCGCCGAGGGCGGGCCGTACAGGGTGAGCGGCTGCTCCCGGCCCCCCATGCCCAACGTGCGCAGGAAGCCGATGATGCCGAGGTAGTGATCGGCGTGGAAGTGCGTGAAGAACACCGCCGCCACCGAGAAGCCGGTGCCGAAGCGGATCATCTGCCGCTGGCTGCCCTCGCCACAGTCGAAGAGCAGAAGATCGGCGTCGGCCTTCACGGCGATGCCCGAGACGTTGCGATGCAGCGTCGGCATGGCGGCCGACGTGCCCAGAAACGTCACACGGAGCAACGACATGCCGCTGGAGCTCACGACAGGCCGACTGTAACCGCACCCGGTGCCTGACACGCCTTCAAAATCCGTCTGACCAACGCTCGTGCGCGGCTCGGCTTGCGGCCCGCGAGAACCTCGCCCATCCTCACGGGCCTCACCCCGATGGCGTCCCGGTTTGGAAAATACGAGCTCGTTCGATCGCTGGGTCACGGCGGCATGGCCGAGGCCTGGCTGGCCAACGCCCGCGGCGCGGCCGGTGTCACCAGGCCCGTCGTCATCAAGAAGGTGCTGCCCGAGCTCTCGGCGAACGGTGAGCTCATCGAAGGCTTCATCTCAGAGGCGAAGATCTCGGCCACGCTCTCGCACGGCAACATCGCCCAGGTCTTCGAGTTCGGTGAGTACGACGGCGAGTACTTCCTCGCGATGGAGTGGGTGAACGGCAAGAGCCTCGCCCACGTCATCAAGCGCGCCGACCAGAAGGGCTATTGGCACCTGCCGATTCCCATCGCCGTCTTCATCGCCGCCGAGATGCTCAAGGGCCTGCACCACGCGCACACGCGCAAGGGCGCCGACGGCCGGCCGATGCACCTGGTGCACCGCGACGTCACCCCCGACAACGTGCTGCTGTCCTTCGAGGGCGAGGTGAAGGTCGCCGACTTCGGCATCGCGAAGGCGCGCCTGACGGGCCGTAAGGAGACGCAGGTCGGCGTGGTGAAGGGCAAGTTCCTCTACTTCTCGCCCGAGCAGGCCACCGGCAAACAGGTCGACGCCCGCACCGACGTCTACGCGGTGGGCGCGTGCCTCTACCAGATGCTCACGGGGCAGCTGCCCTTCGAAGGCCCCTTCATGCAGGTGATGCCGAAGCTGGTGGCCGGCGAGAAGCGGCCGCTGCGCGAGCTGAACCCCGACGTGCCCGACGCGCTCGAAGACATCGTCGACCGCGCGATGGCGAAGGACCTGCAGACGCGCTACCGCTCGGCGCAGCAGATGCTCGAGGCGCTCACGGCCTTCCTCTCGGAGAACGCGCCGAGCTTCTCGGGCCAGCGCCTGAAGCTGCTGCTCGACTTCCTCTACGACAAGGAGCTCGCCGCCGAGGGGGCCCCGCCCCGCTTCACCGAGGCCGAGCGCGATCAGCTCGCGGCCTGGAGCCCCGCCTCGGAGCGCCCCCGCAGCGCCGACCGCCGCCGCGGCACGGAGCACACGGTGGCCGAGCTGCGGCCCGTGGCCGACCGGCGCTCGTCGGGCTCTCCGCTCAAGCTGCTGGCCGTGGGCGCGATCACCCTGGCCCTCGCCGCTGGAGCCGTCGTCGCCTGGGTGCTGCTCTCGGCGCCGCCTCCGCCTCCGGCCAGCGATCCATCGGCCGTGACGCCGCTCGAGCTGCCCGGCAAGCGCGCCACCCGGCCACCGACGGTGCCGACGGAGGTCCCCCCCACGCCTCCCCCCCCGCCGACGACGCCCGTGGCCGACGACCGGCACCGCGTCATCAAGCTCGTCGCCGACACGCACACCGTCACCCGCCGGCCCGCCCGCACCCAGTGGAAGACGCTCGACGACACGCAGTCGTGGCGCGTGACGCTCGCGCAGCCGGGCCCCGTGCTGGCCAACGTCGTGCTGGAGCTCGAAGACGCGGGCGGCGGCGTGCAGGAGGTGCCGATCAAGAACGGCGAGACGCTCGAGGTGAAGGGGAAGCGGAGCGTCGGCGTGCGCTGCGACCCGGGGCCTCGCGCGGCCGCCGACGAGACCGCCACGCTCCAGCTGACGCCCACGAACGGCCGCGCCGCGCGGCTCCTCATCGATCCCAAGCTGTGCCTCGAGTACGAGCAGGCCAAGGGGCTCGAGCTCGACCACACCCAGCGGCTGCGGCTCGCGCTGCCCGAGGCGGGTGACGTCGCGCTCGGAGACTCGGTGCCGCTGCGAGTCGCCTACCGCGCGCGCCTGAAGGACGGCGCGTTCTCGGCTGGCAGCCTCTCGCCGGGCGGTGAAGCGACGATCGAAGGCGCGGTCTTCCTCGAGCTGGGCTTCCTCGACCAGTCCATCGCCGACAACCGCGGCTCCACCTTCGCGACCCTCGACGTGGCAGACGACAAGGCCAGCGCGTCAGGCAGCGTCGAGCGCGTGGGCAAACCCAAGGCCGTCGTGGTGATGCCGTACGCCGAGTCGCTGGCGATGCCCGCGGTGAAGCGGGCGCGCGATCTGATGCGCACCGAGCGGTTCGCCGAGGTGCTCGCCGTCATCGAGCCCTGTCTCAAGGAAACGCGACCCGTGCCCGAGTGCATTCGTCTGGAAGGCGAGGCCTTCGTCAAGCTCGACCAGCGCGAGCGGGGCATCGCCAGCTACCGCCGCTTCCTCGAGCTCGCGCCGGAGGATCACCCGGGGCGCCGCTCGGTGCAGCTGTTCGTCGACGAAGAGACCGCGCGCTCGCAGTGAGACCAGCGGGCCTCGGGCGCCGAAACCGGGACGCCCGGGGATCGCGACGAGTGGCCACCTGACCGAGCCGAGACGATCGGGTGCGACGCCATTCGGCGCTCGGACAACGGCAGGTCACCTGGCGCTGGGCGGCGTCGCGTACCGGTTCGGCGTTCAGCCGCCGCACGTCACCGGCACGTCTCGCGCCGGGCTCAAGATGGTCTCTTCTCGATCGATCTCGCAGGCGGTGAAGCCAATCGTCGAGCCCGAGATGACGTCGACCGTCACGGCTCCCGCGGCGCCGCCGCCCCCGCCTCCGCCGGCCTGATAGAGGCTGTTGTTCTCGGTGTCCGTGTACGTCGTGCCCGGCTGGCCCGGGCCCGGGCTGGCGAACCGCGCCGCGCCGACACCGCCGTTGCCGCCGTTGAACGAGCCGCCCGCCCCGCCAGCCGCGCCGAGGAACCCGGGAATCACGTTGCCGTCTTCGCCAGGCCGCCCACCGCCGAAGAGGAAGCCAAGATCGACGATGCCTGCGCCCTCACCGCCACCGCCGCCGTTCGACGCCACCACCGACCGCGTGATGACGACGTAGGGCGACTGAATCAGCACGACGCCGCCGCTCCCCCCGCCACCGCCGCCCCCAGATGCGCCCGTGCCAGCGCTACCCGCTCCGAGGCCGCCCGCGCCGTTGACGAGGATGCGCGAGTTGTCCGCGAGGATGCCGAAACGCGAGACGAGCTGCACCGCGCCGCCGCCTGCGCCGCCCTCTCCGCCTTGCGTGCCACCGCCCCGTCCGCCCGGGCAGCCGCCCACGAGATCGAACCGCGTGCGGCTCCGGGTCGTGCCGGCCACCCCGCCGGTCTGGAAGGTGCTCCCGCCGCCGCCTGGAGCGCCCGCCGAGTGGAAGCTGCCGCCCCCACCACCGCCCGACGCCGTCATCATCGCGCCGCCAGCGCCACCCGCCGAGGCGCCACAGCCGACGTTGCCGCCGGGCCCCGGCACCTGGCCGCGGCCCGACGCGTCGATGACCGCGCTGTTGAGGATCATGCCGGTGTACGCGACGAGAATGACCGGCTTGTCGCCGGTGAGCCGCAGCACGCTGTTGGCGTTCATCGTGAACTGGTCGAAGAGCAGCACGCTCGCCGGGCCCGTGGGCGTCATCACCGTCTGCACGACGGGCTGCGCCGACCAACCGCCCGAGAAGGAGTTGGTGGTGCTGTTGAACGCCGCCTGCCCCGAGATGGAGATGGTCGTCATCGCCGGCATCGGCAGCATCGCCGGGTTGACGTTGGCCGGCGTGAAGCCGAACGCCATGCCGGGCCGGGGCGCACAGGTGCCGTCACCTCGGCAGACGTCGTTCGCGTTGGGGCAGGTGCCCTGGAAGTTGGGCTGGTAGCTGCAGGTGGCGTTGGCGAGGCACGTGCCCTGGGGCAGCCAGCACGGGCCCTGCGGCGGCATGTTGCAGGTGAGCCGCTGCGAGGGAACGCACGCGCCCGCCTGGCAGGACTCTCCGAAGGTGCAGGTGTCGCTGTCGGCGCAGCGCTGCGAGTTGCACGACGGGTCGGCGCAGTCGACGAGGCCGTTGAGGTTGTCGTCGGCGCCGTTGTCGCAGGCGATCTCGGTACAGAGCCCCGGCAGACAGGGCCCACCGATGGCGCCGCCGTCGGGCAACGTCGCGACGCCTCCGGGGCCGGGCCCGGGCACGCCGATGACGCCGCCATCGGGGCCGATGACGACCGCGAGGCCCCCGTCGGGGAGTCGGGGCAACCCTCCGTCGGGCAGCGACGGAATGCAGAGCCCCGAGGTGCAGCCATACCCGCTCGGGCACTGCACCGTGGCGCAGGCGGTGCTCACGCAGGTGCCCAGAGGCCCGCACGCCTGCCCCATCGGACACGCGCCACCGTTGGCCCCACACGACGTCGGCACACAGGCGCCCTGCGCGCAGGCCTGGCCCGTCGGGCACGTCACGCCAACGCAGCGCGCCTCGACGCACTGATTCGCGATGCACACCTGCACCGGCGTGCACCGCCCACCGCACGCCATCGTCCCGGGCCCGCCAGAGCCACCGGAGCCGCCCGTGCCTGCACCGGAGCCACCTGCGCCAGAGCCACCTGCGCCAGAGCCGCCTGTGCCTGCGCCGGAGCCGCCCGTGCCTGCACCGGAGCCGCCCGTGCCTGCACCGGAACCGCCTGTGCCTGCACCGGAGCCGCCCGTGCCTGCGCCGGAGCCACCCGTGCCTGCCGAGCCGCCTCCAGTCGCTTGCGGAACGCGATCGGGCCCGGGCCCGGTGCCGGGGCCACCACCCGCGCCGCCGCGGTCGTAACACTGGCCATCGGCCGCGCAGCGCTTGTCAGCCGGACAGACGACGCCGAGGCAGTTCTTCGACACGCACTCCTGGGCGACACACACCTCGGCCTGCGTGCACGACTCGACTTCGCACGAGCGCACGTAGCACCCGCCGCGCACGCAGGTGCCTCCGCCGGTGCACGACTTGCCGACGCAGGCCTCATCGGTGCACGTGCCTCCAGCGCATACCTGGCCTGCGCCGCAGGTGCGGTTCGAACAGGCGCGCGCGTAACACGTGCCTGCGATGCAGGCCTGGCCGTCGGCGCACGCCGTGTCGGGGCAGCGCGGCTTGGCGACGCACACGCGCTGAGGGCCACAGACGTCGGTGCCAGGGCAGTCGCCATCGACCTGACAGGCCGTGCCGGCGGGCATGCCGCTCTCACACGTGCAACCGACGAGAGATGCAACCACGGCCAGGGTCATCAGGTGGAAGCGCATCGGCGCGAACTCTACTCCTCTGGCTCACGGGCGCTGCCCTTCGCGGCTGGTCGACCGATGCCGTGTCGGAGCGTGTACGACAGCCGTCAGCGGAGGAGCCACGGCCGACGCACCACCGCGAGCGCTTCGCGAACGGTCCAGTACACCCGCCGCCCGGGCGAGAGCACGCGTCGCACGGGCGCCGCCTCGACGTCGACGCGCAGCCGCCGGAAGTGCGCGAGCGCCCGCAGCACGTGAAAGTCGTCCGTCACCAGCCAGACGCTTCGCACCTGCCGCGCCTCGAGGACGCTCGCGGTGCGGCGGGCGTTGTCGAACGTCGACGCGCTGTCGGCCTCGAGGACGCACGCGGCTTCGGGGGCTCCGGCCTCGAGCGCGAGGCGCTTCGCCACCACCGCCTCGGGCGCTGGGCCCGAACCCGCGCCGGAGAACACCAGCCAGCGGCCCAGGCCCGCGCGGTGCAACCCCACGGCGTGCTCGACCCGCGCGGTCAGCGCCTCCGAGGGGCGCCCGTCGGGAAGAACCCTGGCCCCCAGCACCACGATGGCGTCACGCGGGTGCAGCGCTGGCGCTCGACGACCGATGCGGTGCACCTGCGCCGCGACGAAGGCGACCGACGCCAACGCGAGGCCGCTCAGCGATGCCGCCACCGCCAGCAGCGCCATCACGACGAACGCTCCGAACCATTTGGCGACGCTGACGCCATCAGCGCGCCTCGAGCGCCAGCCGTCGCGTGCCCGACGCCAGCTCGAGAAACCACCGGCCCGCGGTCTTCTGCGGAAACGCGATGTAGGTCGCCCGCGACGCTTCGGCCGGGGTCCTCGTCGGGTCCACGAACGCCCCGTCACGCTGGCGGGCCCACGCGTGCGGCCAGGCCCGGCCCGCCTCGAGGAGCACGCCGAGCTGCACGGTGGCCCCCGGCGAGCGCGCAGCCCACGCCCGGGCCGCCGCGAGACACGTTTCGTCCCTTGGCTTTTCGACGCCCTCGACCGCGACGCGCGCAAGCCGTCCGCCTGGCACCAGCGCCGGCTCGCCGCCCTCGGGGCCCGTCACCGGGAAGCCCTCACCAAACGGGTCCGCATCGGCCCGCGGCTCGAGCTGACTTCGTTCGAAGCGGCTCAGCACCCCACCCGTCTCGTCGAGCACGTCGGCGGCCTGGAGCAGCCCCTGCGCGTCGTACGACAGCTTCACCGGGACGCCGTCGAGGCTCGCCTTCGCGGCCCCCTTCTCGACGCACAGGCGCTCGGTGGCTCCCGTTCGCTCCTCACGAACGTCGACGCACCCCACGGCCGGCCGATGGCTCAACAGCCACAGCTCAGGCAGGCGCCCGGTTGCGTCACGGCCCTCGGCGTCCA
This sequence comes from Myxococcaceae bacterium, assembly GCA_033763395.1. Taxonomy (GTDB): domain Bacteria; phylum Myxococcota; class Myxococcia; order Myxococcales; family Myxococcaceae; genus Xiheimicrobium. The sequence continues at coordinate 10,837 of JANRKQ010000092.1, read as the reverse complement.
CCGGCCAGGCCGTCTCGAAGACGCGCGCCTCTTGTCGAAAGACGTGGCGCACCCGGTAGTGGAAGCGGCCCTGTGACAGCGAGGCCTCGATGACGCCGACCGGCACGCCCTGGACGAACTGCACCAGCCGCAGCGGCGCGGGCCCCTCGGACACGGCGAGCATGAGCAGCAGGCCACGCAGCATGGCGTTCGTCGCAGTCTGGAGCGGTGCCGCCACCCCGTCGAGTCCGTGGCGTGGGCCCGCAGTCGCGCTACGGTGGACGCTCCATGGAGAGCCGTCGTTCTCTCGTCATCGCGGGGCTGCTCGGTGGCCTCTTCACCGGCACCTTCGTCGGGCTCGTCCTGCTGGCGGTGACGGGGCACCCCGCGACCATCGGCGCCTGGGCGCTGCTGCTGGTGACGACGGCCCTGGGCGGAGTCGCCACCCTGATGGCCACCGTGTGGCAGGTGTACGAGCGCCGCGCCGAGGGCCGCCGCACCGAGATGGCCAGGCTCGCCGCGGGTGACCTCACCTCGCTCCCTGCCGACGCGGCCGACCCGGAGCTGCAGCAGCTCGCGCTCTCGCTCCGGCGCGCCATCTGGCAGGTGCAGCGCGTCACCGCGAGCCTCCACCGCACGAGCCGCGACGTCGAAGGGCGCGCCAGCTCGCTCCTCGAAGCGGCCCGCCGGCAGACCGGGGCCGTCGAGCGGAGCCAGACGGCCGTCGACGCCATGGGCGAGTCCTTGAGCGGCGCCGGGAAACGAATCGCCCAGCTCGAGACGTTCGCCCGGGAGACGACGAGCGCCCTGTCCGAGATGACCGAGAGCATCGAGCAGGTCGCCGGCACCCTCGAGGGGCTCGACCAGACGACGCTCAAGCTCGCCGAGCGCGCCGACGCCTTGAGCGCCCGGGCCACCACCGTCTCGACCGAGGGCGAGGCGCTCGTGCGCCTGTCGACGCAGACGCGCGAGGCCGTGTCGGCCGCCGAGGGCGCCATCAACGCCGTGCGCCGCCGCTCCGACGAGACGGGCGAGCTCGCGGTCGAGGTGACGGCCATGGCCGAGCGCGGCGTGGCGCTGGTGAACGACAACCTGCGGGGGCTCCAGCGCATCGACGACACGGTGCGCACGGCCGCGCGGCTCGTCGACGCGCTCGGGGCCTCGTCGATGGAGATCGGCCGCGTCGTCGACGTCATTCAGGAGATCGCCGACCAGACGAACCTGCTCGCGTTGAACGCCGCCATCATCGCCTCGCAGGCCGGTGAGAGCGGCAAGGCCTTCGCGGTGGTGGCCAGTGAGATCCGCAACCTCGCCGAGAAGACGGCGCGCTCGACGCGGGAGATCGCCCAGAAGGTGAAGGCGGTCCGCGACGGCACCGAGCGGGCGGTGGGGCTGGTGAACAAGGGCCGCGACGAAGCGGCGGCGGGCGTCACGCTCGGCGAGAAGGCGGCGCAGGCGCTCACCGACATTCGCGGCATCTCGACCCGAACGCTGGCCGCCGTCGAGGCCACGCGCGCCGAGACGCAGCGCCTGGAGCAGCAGGGCCAGCTCGTCGTCGACTCGAGCCGCCAGACGGCCGACCGCGTGGCGCAGGTGGTGAAGCTGGCGCAGGAGCAGGCGCTCCAGGGCCGCGAGCTCGCCCGGCAGATGCACGAGATGTCACGCAGCGCGAAGGAGGCCACGCGCCGGGCCCAGGGCCAGGTCGAGGTCGGCCGCGACCTCTCGGACTCGGTGCTGCGCCTCACCGCCGCCATCGACGAGATCCGCGCGGCGCACCTGGTGCTGACGCAGGGCGACTCGGCCATCGGAGAAGAGGTCGCCGAGGTGCGGGAAGACGCCCGAACGGTGGTGCGCATCGGCGACGCGCTGTCCCGCACCGTCGAGCAACTCGGGCACGAGGCCGAGACGCTGGACGGCGAGGTGTTTCGGTTCAAGCTGCCCCAGCCGCGCACCGGCGGCACCCTGACGGTCGGGCTCCACCAGCCCCTCCAGTGGGACCGCACCCGCGGGCTCGATCCGCTCCACGTCATCGCGCTGCAGCTCGCCGAGGCCTCGTCGGCGCTCTACTCGACGCTGGTGCGCCTCGAGGACGGCATGCTGGTGGCCGACCTCGCCGACTCGTGGGAGTCGGACCTCACCGGCCGGCGGTACCGCTTCAGCCTGCGCCGCGGCGTGATGTTCCCCGACGGGGTGCAGCTCACCGCCGCGCACGTGAAGCAGCACTTCGAGCGCATGCTCGACCCGACCACCCGCGCCGCCGACGCCAACCTCTTCAAGGACGTGGTGGGCGCGACCGCCCTGCTCGCGGGCGAGGCGAAGGAGCTCGCGGGCTTCGAGGTGCTCGACTCGCACACGCTCGACGTGCGCCTGGAAGAGCCGCGCGCCTTCTTCCTGCGGCTGCTCGCCCTGCCCTCGACGGGCATCACCCGCGTCGTGGGCGGGCGCATTCTCGGCACCGGGCCCTTTCGCATCGACGAGACGGCCAGCGCCTCGTCGCTCGTGCTCGAGCGCAACCCGGCCTTCTACAAGCCCGGCCTCCCGCTCCTGGGGCGCGTCGAGTTCAAGCAGCTGGCCGACCGCCACGCCGCCGTCGCCGCCTACGCCGCCGGAGACGTGCAGCTCGTGTCGAACCTGCACGCGAAGGATCTCTCGGCCCAGGGCCTCGAGCCCACCGATGCGTCGATGGTGAACACGCCGAACGTGTGGTTCCTGGGCTTCCACGCTGGCACGCCGCCCTTCGACGACGCGCGGGTGCGCCGGGCGATTCGGGCCGGCCTCGACGTGCGCGCCGTGGTCGACCGCTACCACCCCGGCGCGCGCGTCGCCCGCAGCCTCACGCCCCCCAACCTCCTCGAGGTCGACCGCATTCACGAGCCGAGAGCCGACATCACCTTCGCGCGGCGCCTGCTCGCCGAGGCGGGGCACTCGCGGCTGCGCATCACCCTGCCCTACCCGCCCGACCGAGACACCCGTGACGAAGACCGCGCCCTCTTCGGCCCACTCATCGAGGCCGGCCTCGTCGACCTCGACCACCAGGTGCAGGACGGCTTCTGGGACAAGGCCCGTGAAGGCCGGCTCGCCATCTTCCGCGGCAACTGGATCGCCGACGTGGCCGACCCCGACAACTTCCTCCACCTGCTGCTCAACTCGAAGGCGCAGAGCTACTACGGCCTGGGCTACCGGAGTGACGAGCTCGACCGGCTCACCGACGAGGCCCGCGTGGCCATCGACCCCGGGCTGCGCGAGCAGCTGTACCGGAAGGCCGAGCACATCGTGCGCGAGGACTGCGTGCTGGTGCCGCTGTACCACGAGCGCTTCCACGCGGTGGCGACGGCGGCCGTGCAGGGCCTGCGCCTCCACCAGACGCCGCCGCAGGTGCGCTTCGACGAGCTGTGGATCGCCGGGTGAGGTGAGGCGCCCGCGAGAGTCACGGCTCCATCGTCTCACGCCAGCGGGCCCGACGCCGCTCCAGCAGCCGCTCGATGACCTCGGCGCTCCGAGCGCTCGTGCGCAGCCGGCGATCGTGCCGCACGCCCTTGCCATGGTTGCAGCGCGGGCAGGCGAGGCCGAGGTTGCGGAGGTCGTCCGTGCCGCCCGCCGTCCTCGGCACGATGTGCTCGAGCGTGATGGCCGAGACCGGCGTACCGTCGTCGAGCAGCACGAGCGGCCGGTTGCAGTGCAGGCAGCGGCCCCGGAGCGCAGGCCGGCCGTCGACGACCGTGGGCTCGAAGGTGGCGTCGGTTCGCGCGACCGCGAGCAGGAGCGCCTTCGCCGTCACTTCTTCTTCGGCGGGGTCGGCGGCGGCGCCTTGCCCGGCTTCACGGTGACGGCGCAGTGGTGAAAGTTGCCGTCGATGAGGACGGCCGAGTACTTGAGCGAGGGGTGCCAGAAGGCCTTCTGCAGCTTCGAGGACTCGCGCAGGCCCGAGGCGTAGCAGGTCTGCGTCTTGCCGCTCCCCTCGATGACCCAGCCCGGTGACTCACCGTCGGTGATGAGCTCGGCGGCGATGGCGAGGCCCTTCATCGACGTGCCCTGGTCGCCCTGCACCACCTGCTTCTGCCACTGGTACGGTGCCTTGTTCACGTCGAGGAAGCGCACGCAGTCGAGGCCCGCCTCGGTCAGCTTGTCCTGCTCGTTGAGGAGCGCGGGCCACTTTGGCGCCACTTCGCTCGTCTGGCAGAAGTACAGCTCGGTGATGTCGTTGCGCCCGGGCCGCTGAAAGACGAGCCAGGTCCCGTCCTTCGACCAGCCGTGGAAGACATCGGTCTCGGCGAGGGCCGGCGTCGCGACCACCAGTAACGCCACGAGCGTGCCCTTCACTGCGTTCGTCATGGCGTCGTTCCCGTGGTGGAAGGAGTCGTCGCGGGCGCGGGCGTCATCGCGGGCGCGCTCTCGGCCGGCGGCGCTGGTGGCACCACGGGCGCGGGAGGCGGAGGCGGCGGCGCCCACACCGCGACGGCGTAGGCGCTCACGCCCACCGGCACCTGCACCACCAGCACCGGGTTCTCGTCGAGGTACTTCTTCTCGACGGGCAGGGTGAACGTGCCGTCGGCCGCGGTGGTGAGCTGCAGGCGGTTCTTCCACTCGCTCAGCTCGATCTTCGCGTTCGGTAGCGGGGCTCCGACGCCGTCGGTGAGCTGGAGCTGCACCTGCTTGCCCTCGGTCTTCGCGTTGACGAAGTCACGGTAGCGGGGACGCAGGGCGCAGCCCTGGGCGAGGAGGAACACAACGACGATTCCAAACAGGACGGGGCGCATGCGCGAGAGCTTCTAACGGGCCTCGGTGGCCGCGTCATGAGCGAAGACGTGGGGGCCGCGTGGAACTTCACCACCCGGCCGCGCCACGGCCCTGACACACCCGTGGCGTTCGTCAGCCTTTCAGCACCAGCGGCAGCACGATGCGGAAGGTCGAGCCCTTTCCGCCCTCGCTCTCGACGGCGATGGTGCCGCCGTGGTTCTCGATGATGCCCTGCACGATGGAGAGCCCCAGGCCCGTGCCCTTGCCGTCGGGCTTGGTGGTGAAGAAGGGCTCGAAGATCTGCCGCTGCAGCGCCTCGGGAATGCCGGTGCCGGTGTCGGAGAGGCGGATGACGACCTGCCCGTCCTGCGCCGCGGTGCTGATGAGAATGCGGCCGCCCGGCGGCGTCGCGTGACAGGCGTTCGTGATGAGGTTGACGAAGACCTGCACGAGGTTCTGCCGCACCGCGAGGAAGCGCGGGAGCTCGCCGAACGAGCGCTCGATGGTGACCTGGTGCTTCTGCAGCACGTGCTCGCAGAAGCCCACGGCGCGCTCGATGGTGGCGTGCAGGTCGACCTCTTCGGGCGTGTCCTGGGCCGGCCGCGCGTAGCTGACGAGGTCGCGGGTGAAGCGCAGCACGCGGTCGGTGTTCTCGACGATCTTCCGGTACTTCGAGACGTCGTTCGGGTCGGCGTTGAGCGACGTCGAGGCGCGGGTGAGGAGCGCGTCGGCGTACGTCGCCACCGCCGTCATCGGGTTGTTGATCTCGTGCACCACCGAGGCCGCGAGCTGGCCGAGCGACGCCAGCTTCTCGGCCTGCACCACGCGGCGCTCGAGGTCCTTCATGCGCGAGAGGTCCTGGCCGATGGCGATGACGCCCTCGATGTCGCCCGACTGGCTCACCGCGGCGCTCGAGGCCATGGTGACGCGCACCTCGCGGCCCTCGCGCGTGACGAAGGTCGTCTCGAAGGCCGACTGCGCCTGGCCGACGAGCGACTCGTTGAAGACCCGCATCACCTTGAGCTTCATCGCCGGGCCGACGAGCGCGTGCAGGTCCTTGCCCAGCACCTCGGACTTCGAGAACCCGGTGAGCTGCGTGAGCGCGCGGTTGAACACCACCACCTTGCCGTCACGGTTGGTGACGACGATGAGCGCGTTGGCGTTCTCGATGAGCTCCTCGAGGTACTTGCGCACGAAGGTCAGCTCGTCGATGAGCTTGGCGTTGCGCACCGCGACGGCGACCTGGTTGGCGAGCTGAATGAGAATGCGCTCGTCGGCCACCACGTCGGCGGTCAGCCCCGACGGGTACTCGACGTTGACGGCGCCCACGAGCTGGCCCGAGGCCACCAGCGGCGCCGCGATGCCCCGCACCGAGCCGGTGAAGACGAGCGGCAGCTCTCCGGTGGTGACGATCACCTTGTCCTTCGCGAGGTGCGTGAGGTCGAGGTGCGTCTTCTCGACCATCGAGCGGCGCAGGTGGAACACGTCTCGCGGCCCGTCGCGCAGGCGGCCCTCGGCGTAGAGCGAGGTGAGCGCGCAGGTGCGGGGGTCGACGATGCGCACGACGAAGGTGCGACCGGGGAAGAGCCCCTTCACTCCGCGCGCGACGGTGGCGACCAGCTCTTCTTCGCCGGTGGCGCCCGCGACGTTGCGGCCGATCTCGAGGAGCTGCGACTCGACCCGCGCCTGCTCGATGAGCGCCCGGCCCGCCGCGGCGAGCGAGTCGAGCATCGGCGACAGGCGCCTGGCCACCACCGCCACCGTCTGACCGCGCCGGCTCACCGTCAACGTCACGTGCTGGCCGCTCTGGAGCACCACGTCGAGGTCGACCGGCTTCTCTTCTTCCGGCGCCGCGATGGGCGAGGTGCCGAGGCAGTCGGCCAGGGTGCGCCCGACCAGGTGCTTCTGGCCCGCGAGCACCTCGAAGGGCGAGTTCGCGGTCAAGACGGTGAGCGAGAGATCACACAGCGCCGCTGGCGCGTCGACCATGTCGAAGAAGGCCTGAAAGGCGTCTCCAGCCGGCCCGACCGCGGCGAAGGGCTGCTGCGTCGAAGGCTCACTCTTCATGCGAAGACGCCTTGTCGAGGTCGACGATCTGCGAGTTGCCCACGTAATTCATGGTCTCGAAGCGCGTAATCTTACCAATCTTCCGGACGATCTCGGCCATGCGCTCGGCCTCCCGGTAGATGATGTCGATGGCGCGCGCTGACGGGTCGTCACCTTTGAGTTTCCGTTTGAGCAACTCGGCGTAGCCCATCACCGAGGTGAGGGGTTGGTTGAGCTCGTGCGCCGTCGTTCCGGCGAGGGCGACGATGACGGCGTTCTTCTCGCTCTCGAGCAGCCGGGCCTCGACGTCCGTCAGCTTGCGCTCGAGGTTGAGGCGGTCGCGCAGGTCGGTGAAGAGCCCCACCGTGCCGACCTCGCGGGTGCCGTCGAAGATGATGCTGGCCGTCATGTTGACGGGAATGCGCTCGCTCGACTTGCTGACGATCTCATAGCGCGAGGTGGCGAGGCGTCCGGGCCCGCCGTGCTCGCCAGAGCGCAGCCGCTGCATCACCTCGTTGGCGATGCCGTCGGGGTACAGCTTCGTGACGTGCAGCTTGCCCACCACCTCGTCGGCCTTCCAGCCGGTGACGCGCTCGGCGGCCTTGTTGAACAGCGTGACGTGGCCGCGGGTGTCGGCGGCGATGATGGCGTCGACGCTCGAGTCGATGAGGCGCTCCAGGTACTCCTTGGTGCGCTGGAGCTCGTCGGCCATCTGCCGCTGCCGGGTGACGTCGCGAATGGTGAGAATCGCCACGCCCTCGCCGGTGTCGCCGGTGAGCGGCGCCGCCGAGATCGAGAGGATGAGCCGCCGCCCGTGGCCGGTGCGCGCGTGCAGGTCGACGTCGGTGCGCGTCTGGCCCTTCGACACGGAGTAGAGGACGTCGAGGAGCAGCCCATCGTCGGTCGGGTTGGTGAGGGCGTTGATGTGACGGCCGACCGCCTCGCCGGGCGCCAATTCGAGCTGCTTCTCTCCCGCGGGGTTGAGCGACAGCACGCAGGCCCGCGCGTCGAGAATCGCGACGCCGTCGGACAGGTGGGCGAAGTACGAGGCGTAGCGGCCGAGCTCTTCGAGGCGCTCCTCGGCGGCGAGCCGCGCGGTCTTCTCGAGCTCACGCTTGCCCCGCTCCCGATCGAGCTGGCGAATGTTGCGGAAGGCGATGGCGGTGGCGTGGGCGACGGTGGTGAGGAAGTCGATCTCACGGGGGTTGAACGCGCCGCGCGCCGACGAGCGCCGCACGAGGAGCACGCTCAGCACCTTGCCGCCAACGGTGAGCGGGAACGCGGCGATGTTGCGAATGTTGCGGGCCTTGACCGACTCCTTCACGTCTTCGAGGAGCGGGTGGCTCGGGGCGTCTTCGACGATGACGGGCTTGCCGGTGCGCACCGCTTCGCGGATCTCGGGGTACCGCGACAGCTCGATGCGCAGGTCCTTCAGCGCGGCGTCGTCCGAGGCGGCGATGACGGTGCCCTGTTGGCGGTCGACGTCGATGACCACCAGCGTCGCGCGATCGATGTCGAAGTCTTCGGCGAGCTTGCGGGTGACGTCGTGGAGCAGCTCCTCGATGTTGGTGGCTTCGGCGTAGCGGGCGGTGAGCTCGAGCAGCACCTTCAGATCTCGCTGGCGGGCCACCGCGTCCTGCTGGCTCACCAGGCGCGCCCGCAGCCGCCCCAGGCGCGCGAGCAGCTCGGTGTCGATGGACTGGGGGGCCACCACCTCGAGCACCGTGCTCTCGAGCGCCACGTCACCCGAGGCGATGGCGAGCACGCCGAGCCGGGGCGACAGTCGCGTCAACTCCCGCTTGCGCTCGAGGCCCTCGGGGCTGGTGACGTCGCACACGACCACGTCGACCGCTGACGACATCTCACTGACCACGGGCACGCGCGCGCCCTCGAGCAGCGCGCGCACCTTCGGGAGGAAGGGGCCAATCGACTCGACGAGTACGGGCCGGACCGGGACGGGCGTCTCCACGCGCGCCACTGTAGCGAAGAGGTAGGCCTTTCTGCGACCCTCGTTGTCGTGTCGTTTTCTTGACGTCGCGCGTCGCCAGGGGCCTCTGGGGTTCGCTCGGCTCACAGGAGCGGCGCGAAGAGCCTCGCCACCCCCTCGCCGAGGCGGCTCGACAGGGAGCCAGGGGCGCTCGTCGCGACGGGGACCGCGCTGGCGAAGTCGCTGGTGAGGCGCTCCGCCACGGCCTGCACGGAGCCCGGGGCGAGGAGCGTCGCGGTCACCTCGAAGTTGAGGCGGAAGCTCCGGTTGTCGAAGTTGAACGTGCCGACCGAGGCGAAGGTGTCGTCGACGAGGAGCACCTTCGCGTGCAGCATCGAGCGCTCGTACCGTCGCACCTCGACGCCCGCCTCGAGCAGCGCCGGCAGGAATGAGCGGGCCGCGGCGTCGACGAGGGCATGGTCGCCGCGGCCGGGAACCAGCACCCGCACCTCGACCCCAGCCAGCGCGCGCGCGACCAACACCTGCATCATCGCCTCGTCAGGCACGAAGTACGGAGTGCACAACCAGACGCGACGGCGGGCCGAGGCGATGGCCTCCATCCACTGTTTGTAGATGGCGAACCAGGGGTGGTCGGGCCCTGAGGCGACGATCTGCACCGTGCCTGCCCCCTGCCCGCCCCGCGGCGGGAGGAGCCCCTCGATGGCCGGGAGCGCGCCGGTCGAGAAGCACCAGTCTTCCAGGAACAGCAGCTGGAGAGCCGCCACGGCGTCTCCGCGCAGCTCGAGGTGCAAGTCCCTCCAGGCCGCGTCGCCGACGACGCGCTCGTCGTGCACGTCGTCGACGTTCATGCCGCCGGTGAAGCCGACGCGCCCGTCGATGACGACGATCTTCCGATGGGTGCGGAAGTTGAGGTACCAGGGCCGGAGCGCGCCGAAGCGCACGGCGTTGAAGCGCGCGACCTGCCCGCCGGCAGCGACGAGGGGCGCCAGGAAAGCGTCGGACACCGAGAGGCTGCCGATGGCGTCAATGAGGAGCCGCACCGTGACGCCGCGCTGACGGGCAGCGACGAGGGCACGCCGCAGGCCGGTGGCGACCTGGCCTTCCCGGAAGATGAAGTACTCGAGGTGAACGTGGTGCTGCGCCGAGTCGATGGCGTCGACGAGGGCCTGAAAACACGCACCGCCGGTCTCGAGGAGCCGGACGTCGGCGCGCAGGGGCGGCGGCTCTCCCAGGGAGACGGCGACCCGCGCCGGCCCACTCAGCGCCGCGTCGTGGGTCATCACCGCGCGAGCCGGGGCTTCGTCGAGCACCCGCTCTCGGGAGCGCGTGTAGCGCAGGCGCCGACGCTGCACCCTTCGCGGTCCGACCAGCAGGTAGAGCGGCAGGCCGACGAGGGGCAAGAGCGAGAGCACGAGCGCCCAGGCGAGCGTGGCCACCGGGCTGCGCCGCTGGAGGACGAGGTACGCGGTGATGCCGACGGCCCATGCCACTTCGAGCCCGACGAGAACGAGGTTCACGGTGTGCCCCATGCGCTGCAGGCTGACGTTGCCCGAGGTCGGCGCGTGTGCTCGATTTTCACGTGGCCGGAGTCACCGTGGCGCGCGTCGGGGCGCGTCCCTGCTCGAATGAGGTCGTCTTCCATGAAGAAGCTCAGCGGACTGCTCGCCTGTCTGGCGCTCGTCGGAACGGGGTGTAACTGCGCCGTCTCGCCTGTCGATGACTTCGACGCTGGCGTGGGTGGTGGCGTCGCCGGTGGTGCGATGGCTGGTGGCGGCGGCGGTGGCTCTGCGGGTGGGAGCGCCGGCGGGACGGCGGGCGGAGACGCAGGCGGGGCAGCCGGCGGTTCAGCGGGTGGCGCGGCCGGTGGAGACGCTGGCGGTTCGGCCGGCGGCGCAGCCGGTGGAGACGCGGGTGGTTCCGCAGGTGGCGCGGCGGGCGGCGCAGCCGGTGGCGACGCGGGTGGCGCGGCGGGTGGTTCCGCAGGTGGCGCGGCGGGCGGCTCTGCGGGAGGCGCGGCGGGGGGTTCCGCAGGTGGCGCGGCAGGGGGTTCCGCAGGTGGCGCGGCGGGTGGTTCCGCAGGGGGCGCGGCGGGTGGTTCGGCGGGGGGCGCGGGTGGTGGGTCCGCGG
>JANRKQ010000091.1:0-18180 GCA_033763395.1 Myxococcaceae bacterium | reverse complement strand
GGAGGCCGCCCCGCCGTTCCTCCGGACACCGTCCGGGCCGGTGATTCGAGCCGCTGCATGACGGCCGAGATGTTGGCCTGCGCCAGCGCGAGCGTCAGCCGCGTGAAGTCGATGGGCTTGGTGGCGAAGTGCGACGCTCCGAAGGCCTTCGCTTCGACCTCGGTATGTCGGGTCGTGTACGCCGTCAGAATGATGATGGGCACCGACGCGAGCACCGGCAGGCGGGTGGCGAAGTCCGGCACGGGCCTGGCCAGGGGGCGGCCCCGGAGGAGTTGGGTGAGCGCCAGCCCGTCCAGCACCGAGCCCGCGAGCTCGATGTCCATCAAGACGGCGAACAGCTCGTGCTGGTGGTGGTGCAGCAGGTCGACGGCTTCGCGGTCGGTCTGCGCCCACACGAGTCGATAGCGCGCCTTCAGCCGCAAGGCCGCGAGCTTGAAGGTGTCTGCGTCGTCCTCGACGTACACCACGACTGGCCGCTGGTCTGGGTCCGCCCCCACGTCGCCCGGCATAGCAACCCACAGTGGTGACGCGAGCCGATTCGTTTCATCTGCAACAATCCAGTGCGCTTGAAGTGGAGCGCCGCCCCCGACGCCGAGCCCGCTCGGCGCTTGTCCGACACCACGCCGAAGGGATGGCCCTGCTACAGTCCCGAGCCGGATGAGCGCTGTTCCACCGCCGGGGCTGACGCTGCCAGATGCCTGGTTCGTCGCGTGCCGCTCGAGGTCGCTGGGCACGCAGCCGCTCGCGCTGACGGTGCAGGGCCGGCCGCTGGTGCTCTTCCGCGGGACGAACGGCGCGGTGGCGGCCTTCACCGACCGCTGCCCCCACCGCAACGTGCCGCTCTCGATGGGTGCCGTCGTCGAGGGGACGCTCCAGTGTCGCTACCACGGCTGGCGCTTCGCGCCAGACGGCCAGTGTGTCGCGGTGCCGGGCCTCGTCGACGGCGAGGTGTCGCTGCGCTCGCGCTGCGCCGAGACCTGGGCGTGCGTCGAGCAGCAGGGCTTCGTGTGGGTGTACTCGACGCCCAACGTGGCGCCCGGGAGCGCGCCGTTCTCGTTCCCACACCTCGACGAGCGGCCGTGGGCGACGGTGGTGCGCGAGTTCGAGGTCGAGGCCTCGGTGCACGCGGTCGTCGAGAACACGTTGGACGTGCCGCACACTGCCTTCCTCCACGGAGGCCTCTTCCGCACCGCGCAGAAGTCGAACGTCGTCGACGTGGTGGTGCGGCGCCACGCCACCTGGGCCGAGGCCGAGTTCATCGGAGAGCCCGCGCCGAAAGGCCTCATCGGCCGGCTCCTCGCGCCTGGCGGCGGCGTCACGGTGCACTTCGACCGCTTCCTGCTGCCGTCCATCGCGCAGGTGGAGTACCGGCTCGGAGAGACGAGCCACCTCTACGCCACCAGCGCGCTCACGCCGGTGAACGACACCTTCACGCGCGTCTTCGCGGTGGTGACCTTCAAGCTGCCGCTCCCCGCGTGGCTGGTGAAGCCCTTCGTCGCGCCCGTGGCCTCGGCCATCTTCGCGCAGGACGCGGTGATGCTGCGGCGGCAGACGGAGCAGGTGCGACGCTTTGGTGGTGAGCGCTACACGTCGACGGAGCTCGACGTGCTGGGGCCACAGGTGACGCGGCTGCTGAAGCAGGCCGCCGCGAAAGAGACGCCGCCAGACGCGGTGCATGAACACCGCCTGCGGATGAAGACGTAGCCGGGCTGGTGAGCCCTGGGAGTCGAACCTCACGCCGGCTTCCATCGATTCACGGCGTGGCCAGGTGTAGGGTGCCGCGCCTCGATGCCAGCACGTGCACAACGACCGGAAGGCCTCACGCCCGCGCCAGCGGTGGCCGTCATCATGGGGAGCGCCTCGGACTGGGACACCATGCACCACGCCGTCGAGACGCTCGAGCGGTTCGGCGTGCCCAGCGAGCGACGGGTGGTGTCGGCGCACCGCACGCCCGAGCTGATGGTGGAGTTCGCGAAGGAAGCGCGCGCGCGGGGCGTCAAGGTCATCATCGCCGGCGCGGGAGGCGCGGCCCACCTGCCGGGCATGGTCGCCTCGCTCACCTCGCTCCCGGTGCTGGGCGTGCCGGTGCAGTCGAAGGCCCTGGCCGGCGTGGATTCATTGTTGTCCATCGTGCAGATGCCCGCGGGCGTCCCCACCGCCACCTTCGCCATCGGCCCCGCAGGCGCGACGAACGCGGCCCTGTTCGCCCTGCGGCTGCTGTCGCTCGAGGACGACGAGCTGCACAAGAAGCTCGAGGCGTACCGCATCGACAATGGTGAGAAGGCGAAGGCCTCGACGGCAGACCTCGTCTTGCCCGGTGACGAGCCCGCGGGCGGGAAGAAGAAGGCGAGGCGATGACCGTCGGCATTCTCGGCGGTGGACAGCTCGGCCTGATGCTCGCCGAGTCGCTGCGAAAGCTCGACACGCCAGTGCGGGTGCTCGAGCCCGACCCCGAAGCGCCGTGCGCGCAGCGACTGGCGGGCGTGGTGCAGCAGCCACTCGATGACCCGCGCGCGCTCGAGGCGTTCTTCGCGGGCCTCGAGCGCGTCACCTACGACTCCGAGAACATTCCATCGGCGCCGCTCGCACCCTGGGCGGCCGCGCTCGCGCCGTCACTCGAGGTGCTCCGGACGTCGCAGCACCGCGCGCTCGAGAAGACGTTCCTGGCGCGGCATGGCTTCTCGCCCGTGCAGTTCGTGGTGGTGGCACCGGACGAGTCGCTCCACGAGGCCGTGAAGCGCTTCGGAGCTCCCTGCATCGTGAAGTCGTCGCTCGGCGGCTACGACGGGAAGGGCCAGCACCGGCTGAAGACGGTCGACGCGGTGGCGAGCCTGCCGGAGCGGGGCCACCCGTGGGTGCTGGAAGAGGTGCTGACGCTCGAGGGCGAGGTGTCGTGCATCGTGGCGCGCGATGGGCGTGGCGCCGACTTCACCTTCCCGGTGTTCGAGAACGTCCACGTCGACCACGTGCTGGACGTGACGGTGCTCCCGGCGCGCGTCGCGCCGTCGGTGCAGGACGAGGCCCGCCGCACCGCGCTCGCCATCGCCCGCGCGCTCGACGTGGTGGGGCTCCTCACCGTCGAGTTCTTCATCGGCACCGGCCGCGATGGCCTGCGCCGCCTCTTCGTCAACGAGCTCGCGCCGCGCGTGCACAACTCGGGGCACGTCACCCGGCAGGCCTGCACGGTGAGTCAGTTCGACGCGCTGGCGCGGGTGCTCTCGGGGGTGCCCCTCACCACGCCCGAGCTCCACCCGGGCGGCTGGTGCATGGGGAACCTGCTCGGAGACGTCTGGCTGGCGCAGGGGCGCACCGGAGGCCCGCTCGACCTGACGGCGTGGCGCCAGTTCCCCGAGGTCGTCGACGTGTACCTGTACGGAAAGCGCGAGGCCCGCGCGAAGCGCAAGATGGGTCACTTCGTGGTGCACGCGCCGACACCCGACGAAGCCGTGGAGAAGGCCCGCTCGTTCAGGGCCGCCCTGCAGCGCGCCCCGGCCCGCTGAGGCCGACGCTGCAGACGCGTTCCTTCATCGACGGCCAGTCCGCCGTGCCGGAGCTTCTCGAGGGCTTCAGCACTCGCCCCGGGGCGGCAGGCCGGTACCCCTTCACGTTCGAGGTCCTCGGGCGCGACGTCGGGGCGCGCTGCACGGGCCGAACGTCACGGACCCGAAGGGAACTCCGCCTGACGCAGGCGCTCACGACTCATGTGACCAGTGGAAACATGAAGACCTCGGTGATGTATCCAACGGAAACATCGCCGAGGCCGGGGAAAATCAGGACCCGAGTGACGAAGCCGCAGTGGAGGTTTCCCTCCGTCAGGAACCAGGCGGCACAGCGGCCGCGCTGGTCATCAGGCGTGTCGGGCCTCGTCGGCCGGATCCAGAACACTGCTCGAGGGGCTCGAGCGAGCCCACGAAAAAGTCTCAGCGCCCGAGTGAAGAAGCCACCGAGGGGATTTCTCCCCCGCCGTGGAAGGGCGGTGCTCTACCAGGTTGAGCTACGGCCGCATGGAGAGCGGCCGGCAGGATTTGAACCTGCAACATCCGAGTGCGTGTAGGGCCTCTTCGGCCGGGCGCTGATGTCTTCTCAGACGCGGGCTTCTGGCATTCCTGACGACGCGCGCGGGGGCCCATAGGCGTGACGTGGCGCTTCGACTATGCGCCCGCTCATCGTGCAGTCGCGTCGTGGCACCTGGCTCATCGTCGTCTCGTCCGTCTTCTTCGCGGTGATGGCCGTGCTGGCGCGGCACCTCTCGGCGACGGTGCCCGCGGCGCAGCTCTCGTTCGTTCGCTTCGCGGTGGGCGCGGTAGTGATGACCGGCTGGTTCCTCGCGCGCCGGCAGGGCCCGGACGTGCGACGCCCGGTGAAGCTCCTGCTGCGGGGGCTGTTCGGCACCGGCGCGGTGCTCACCTACTTCATCGCCATCGAACGGCTCGGGAGCGGGCCTGCCACCGTCCTCAACTACTGCTCACCCATCTGGGCGGCCGTCTTCGCAGGCCTCGTGCTGGGCGAACGGCCCTCGGGGCTGGCGCGCCTCGGCCTGCTGTTGGCCACCGTCGGCGCCGTGCTCGTCTCGCTCGCGACCGGCGAGTTCAAGGAGCCGCTCTCGCCCGGCCTCGGCGGGCTCGCCGGCCTGGCGTCGGGCGTCTTCGGCGGAGCCGCCATCACCGTCATCCGCTCGCTGCGTCACGACACCAACGCCGCCACCGTGTTCTTCGCGTTCTCGGTGGTGGGCGCTGCCGTCAGCGGGCCGCTCGCGGCGCCAGGCTGGGCCCCGCTCGAAGGTGGGCTCCTCGTGGGCTGTCTGGTGATGGGGGCGCTGTCGGTGGGCGGCCAGCTCCTCTTCACCTTCGGCATGGGCTTCACCAGCGCCACCGCCGGCAGCGCCACGACCCAGCTCGTCCCGGTGCTGGCGTGGGTGCTCGGGCTCACCGTGTTGCACGAGCCGCTCGTGCCACTCTCGGCGCTCGGGGCGCTCCTCTGTGTCAGCGGCGTGCTGCTCGGAGCGCTCCGGCCGATGGCGGCCGAAACGCGCGCGGTCTCGTCACCGGGTACGCCAGCGCCATAGGCAGCGTCTACAAGCCCGGTTTGGTCGTGCTGATCAGCCCACCTCGAGCCTCCGCAGCACGGCGGAACGGTCCGCTGGTGCCACGCCGGGCGGTTCAGCTGGTGCCACCAGCGGCCGGTACTCCATCGCGAAGAAGCGCTCACCCGACGGCGGGAGGCGCGGCAGGTGCGACGTTACCCGCACTGCGGACCAGGGTCTGGGCCACGAAGAGGCTCTTCCACCGGGCGATGCGAACGCCCGTCTTGATCGACCCCGAAACGATGCGCCCACGACGCAGATGCCGGCGCTGTTGCAGGTGAGCGGAGTGGTGGTGACGACCGGCGTTCCCGCGGTGCTCCAGCCGCCACCGGCCTGCGTGCAGGTGCCCGTCGATACGCTTCCGCAGTCACGCCCGCTCGGGTCGTAGGGGCAGCTGCAGGCCCGCTCCAGTGACGCAGGTGAACCGACGGCACGCCTCGGCTGACCGCAGACCTGAACGGATGTTCCACGTGAAACACGCCCCCGCAACCCTGAGCGCCGCCCCACCGACAACCCTTCACCACCCCTCCGCGTCACAGGCACGTTGCAGCCGGTAGTCACCCATCGCACCTCACCGCGCAGAAACACGACGTTCGTCACGGGACGTGTAGACTCCGCTCCACTGCGTGGCAGGCCAGCCTTTCATCGCCCCCTCGACGGCCCTCGACCGGCGTCGTCTGGGGAAGTTCGAGGTCTTGTGTCGCCTCTCGACGGGCGGCATGAGCCAGATCTACCTGGCGACCCAGTCGGGCATCGGCGGCTTCAAGAAGCTCGTGGTGCTCAAGACGATTCTCCCTGACATCGGCGGCGAAGAAGACTTCGTGCGCATGTTCCTCGAAGAGGCGCGCACCACCGCCGCCTTCAACCACCCGAACATCGCCCAGGTCTTCGAGCTCGACGTCGACGCCGGCGAGCTCTTCATGGCGATGGAGTTCGTCCAGGGCTGCACGCTGGTCGAGATGGCCAAGGCCTGCCGCGCCGCCAAGGAGCCCATCCCCGTCGGCTTCACGCTCCAGAGCGTGCGCGACACCGCGCTGGCGCTCCACTACGCCCACACCTTCACCGACCCCCGCGGGCGAAAGCAGATCGTCATTCACCGCGACGTCGCCGAGAAGAACATCATGGTGACGTACGAGGGCGTCACCAAGCTGCTCGACTTCGGCATCGCCAAGGCGCTCGGCCGCTCGAGCCGCACCAGCATCGGCATGGTGAAGGGCACGTCGGGGTACATGTCGCCCGAGCAGATTCGCGGCGAGCCGCTCGACTCACGCAGCGACATCTTCTCGCTCGGCGTGGTGCTGCACGAGTGCCTCACCGGCCTGCGCCTTTTCCACGGCAAGAACGCCGAAGAGGGCATGATGGCCGCCCTCAACACCACCGTCGCGCCGCCGTCGCGCACCAACCCCGAGGTGACGCCCGAGGTGGACGCGGTGGTGATGAAGTCGCTCCAGCGCAAGCGTGAAGACCGCTTCGCCACCGCGCTCGAGTTCGCGCGCGCCATCGAGAAGGCTGCGCCCGGTCTCATCTGGCACCCGGAGCAGTCGGCCGAGCTCGTCTCACGGCACTTCTCCGACCGCCGGCAGGAGACGCGCCGCATCCTCGAGGCGACGAACTATGGCTCGGAGACGACGGGCGAGATTCGCATCGACTCGCTCATCGCGAAGGTGAAGGTGACGGGCGCCGAGGCGCGCGCGAGCGCACCAACTGCGCCTCCCACGACGTCGCCCGACGCCCAGACACCCGCCGCGCCGCCCCCGCCCACGCCCCCCACGGGGCTGCCGAACAGCCTGCGTCGCACCACCCCGCCCCCACCCGCGACGAGCGCTCCCTCAGCGCTCCGTAAGCCAGGGCCTCCGGTGCCGGCGCCCACGCCGCCCACGGGCGTTCCGAACAGCCTGCGCAAGGCTCCGCCTCCGACGGTGCCGATGTCGCTCTCGCCCGAGCCCGACACGAACCCCGCCAGGCCCCGGGTGCTGCGGGGTGGCGCCGCGGTGAGCCCTCCCGTCGACCAGGGCCCCACGCCCTTCAACCCGCTGGTGGTGCGGCTCGATCCGCCGCCCAACAACTACGACGACGACAGCGAAGCGAAGACGATTCCAGCCGCGGCGCTCCCCGACGAAATCAAGCAGCTGCGCGCCAAGATTCTCGCCCAGCAGAAACCCACCCGGCCCACCGAGCCCCAGCCCCAGCCTGCACACAGCCCACCCTCGGTGGTGGTGTCGCCCGAGGTGCCGAAGCCGCAGCCGCCCAGCCTCGCCAAGACGATTCCGGCCGGCGTGTCGGCCACGCCGCCTCCGGTGCAGGTGCCGATTCCCATTCGCACGACGACGGGCGACACCTTGAGCATCACCAACCGGGCCTCACCCGGCGACTGGGCCGACGACGAGCCCGAAGCCAAGACGGCCATCGGGCTGCCGTTCGACGTGGTGTCCAACAAGCCGCCCACGGTTCGCCGCCCGCCACCGACCAACCTCATCACCGAGCCCTCACGCGCGGTGGCCGGGAAGACGTCGGACGAGGAGGACGACGACGACGACTTTCGCGAGACGGTCGCCAGCGTGCAGAGCGGCCGGTCGACGCTCCTGGTGGTGCTGTTGCTGGTGCCCCTCTTCATCGCAGCGGTGCTGTCGATTCTCTACGCGCTGGGGGTCGGGCCCTTCGAGCGTGAGCCCGAGCCCACCATCGTGCCCCGTGAGAAGGTCGACCCGAGGCCAGTCAAGTAGCGCCTCTGCTGGAGAGGGCGACCCGCGGCCTTCACCTGCGACGACTGGTTGGCGTGATGCACCAGCTGGGGGCGCTCAACTCTTGCGTGGTGCAGCTTCAGTTGGTTCCAGCCGTCGGGCCCACGACCTCTTCCCGGTGGTCATGCGAGGGCCCACCGAACGTTCCAATCCACGGCTCGTTCGGCACGTCGAGGCCCGGTACGCGGAAGTGCCGAAAGGCGGCGGAGCTCCCAGCGAACGGTGGGTCACACTTGCTGCACGCGCGGTCGCCGCCGGGGTCGAGGGCGCCTTCCATCACGCCGAGCGACTCGCGCCCGAGCTCGACGAGCTGCGCCGGCGTGCGCGGCATCATCACCATGGGGCAGGTGAACGCCTCGCTGCCATCGTTGACGTGAATGGCCCGCAGCGACACGGGCGCGAAGGGGTTCGTGGCGTCCTGCACGAAGGTGAGGGCGACGGTGCGGTGTCCCTGCGGCACGGCCCAGCGTGCCAGGCGCACCTGGTCGGACCAGAACGTCACCCCCAGCGGCAGCGTATGCGTCCACCGCAGGGTGTTGATGCCCGCCTCGTAGCCCGCGAGCTGGTTGCTGCCCTCGACGGGCGCGGGGATGAAGCGCGCGTCGGAGACGACGATGCGCCCGAGCGCGCTGGGCAGTGAGAAGGCCGGCTGCCCCGTCGCGGCGAGGAGGGCCACGGTGCCATTCTCCGGGTACAACAGGCCCCGCGCCACCGCGAGCTCTCCGCCAGGCATCGTGGTGTCCGTCACCTTCCAGCGGAAGACGCCGTCACGCGTGTAGCTCATCAGCAGCGTCGGCTTGTCGGGCTTGAGGGGCGCCTGCTGGCTCGCGGTCGGAGAGAAGGCGATGAAGAGGTTGCCCACGCTGTCGGCGGCGACGCCGTAGGGGTGCGGGTGGTTGCACGTGTCGAGCAGCGGGTCGGTGAGGCGCTGCCCGTTGATGGGCTGCCCATTCGCGTCGAGCGTCACCATGAAGTACCGCCGGCACTGGGTGCTCGAGCTGCTCGCGTTCGACGGGTAGGCCTCGAAGAGCGCGGCCATTCGGTCCGACGTCTGCACCACCAGGCGCGCGAGGAATATCTGCGAGACGAGCGGGATGAAGTCCGGGCGCGCGGTGCGCACGTCGAAGCTCCACTGGGCCGCGCCCGTCGAGGGGTCGATGGCCGTCACCTTGCCGTTGGGGCTCGAGGGGTAGTCGGCGCACACCAGCCGTGGGCCCCAGAAGATGCAGCGGCGCGAGACTCCCAGCGGCGTCGGGCGCGCGTTCACCGTGTTGGCGCGCAGCACGACGGGCGTCTGGAAGAAGCCACCCAGCGTCATCGCGCCATCGGGCTCCATGAGGAAGTCGTGGAGCTGCGGTGCCTGCGTTCCGCCATCCAACCCGAGCGTGTCGAGGGTCCACGAGGGCGTCAATGGCGTGGCCGCTGGGCGAACGCACACGTCGTTGACGCACACGCCCCGCGGCTGACACGGAGAGGCCTGTGCGCAGGTGTAGCCGTCGGGCGGGTCGCGCACCACGCACGCGCCCTCGAGGCACACCTCGGCCGCGCCGCACGACTGCATCGTTCCACACGTCGTCCCGTCGGCCACGGCGGCCAGGCCACAGCCCGTGCGGGGGTCGCAGACGCCCTGCATGCACTTGCCATCACCGGGACACGGCGGCGCCGGGAGGAACTCGCAGCCGAGCGTCGCGTTGCACACGTCGATGGTGCACGCGTTGCCGTCGTCGCACGTCTTCGGGTGCCCCACACAGCGCCCCGCCTGGCACGAAGCAGTCTCGATGCAGGCGGTGCCCGGGTCGCACGACGTCCCATCGGGTTGCACCGTCTCGACGCACTTCTGCGTGACGAGGTCGAAGGTGGCGGCGCCGCAGCTCGACGCGGGAGTGCAGGTGGGAATCGCTCGAACGGTGGCGTCGATACCCACCGTCACCGGCCGCAGCCCCTCGGAGGTGACGGCGAGCATGCGCGTGAAACGTCCGGGCACCGCGGCGATGAACTCGAGCGTGACCTGGGTCTCTCCGGGCGGCAGCATCGTCGGGCCATCGACGAGGCGCATGGGCGCGTCGGGTTCCTGCCAGCTCACCGGGAGACTCGCGCGCCCCTCGTTGAGGATGCCCACCGTCGCCTGCTTCGTCTGCCCATCAGCGAAGCTCGGCTCGAAGCGCACGACCTCGGTGGTGAAGCGCAGCGTGCTCGTCGTGTTGTCGAGCCGTTCGTCGCGGCACCCGGCCAGGTACACCGCCGTCGCAGCCAGAAGGAGTCGGCTGAGTCGGGCCGGACAGCCAACGGAGCGCGCGCGCACCTGACACGATTCTGTCATCACCGCTCGGGACTTACGAGCCCCGTGCCAACCCCCACGGCTATCGCTGTGTGAATGATCTTCAGATCAACGGAAGCAGCAGTAGGGGCGACTTTTCCTGTGGAAGAGCAAGGAAGTCGAACAACCGCAGTCCTTTAGGGCCTCCCGGCCTGTGGAGCAGCACCCCGGTTGCCAACGCTGTCCCACAGCCGAGCCCCCTGCATGTGCTTTCCCCACATCACAGCCGATGACGGCCTTCCGCCAGCCCCAGGCTTCACACACGACAGTCCACAGGCGCTTTGAGGGTACAGTGCCGCTCGCCATGGCGATGGCTACGCGTGGGGACCGCGTCGGCAAGTACGAGATTCTGACGCCGCTCACGATGGGGGGCATGGCCGAGCTCTTCATCGGAACGACGATGGGGCCTGGCGGCTTCCAGAAGCACGTCGTCATCAAGCGCATTCTGCCCGACGCCTCGCGCGACGAGGGCTTCATGCGCATGTTCCTCGACGAGGCGCGCATCACGGCGGGCTTCAACCACCCGAACATCGCGCAGGTGTACGACCTCGGCGAAGACGAGCAGGGCCTCTATGTGGTGATGGAGTTCATCCCCGGGCAGAACCTGAACCAGGTCGTCTCGACGTGCGCCAAGCAACAGCACGTGCTGCCGCTGGGCTTCTCGGCGTCGGTCATCAACGACTGCGCGCTCGCGCTCCACTACGCGCACACGTACGTGAAGCCCTCGGGCGAGTCGTACCCCGTGGTGCACCGCGACGTGGCGCAGAAGAACATCATGGTGGCGTGGGACGGGCAGACGAAGCTGCTCGACTTCGGCATCGCGAAGGCCGCCAACACCTTGTCGCGTACGAAGGTGGGCACGGTGAAGGGCACCGCGGGCTACATGTCGCCCGAGCAGGTGATGGGCAAGCCCGTCGATGGGCGCTCCGACGTCTTCTCGCTCGGCGTGGTGGCCTGGGAGATGGTGACGGGCCAGCGGCTCTTCTCGGCAGAGACCGAGCTGGCCGAGATGAAGCTCATCCTCGACGGGAAGGTGCAGCGCCCCGACGTGGTGGAGCCCGTCGTTCCGCCCGAGCTCGCCGACGTCATCATGCGGGCCGTCGCCCGCGAGCCCGCCGACCGCTACCTCAACGCGCGTGATTTCTCGAAAGCCCTGACGAGCCGCTGCGGCGACCTCTTGTTCGACCAGGAGCAGCGCAGCCTCTTCATGCGCGAGCTCTTCGCCGACCGCATCGAGAAGACGCAGAAGCTCTTCGACCTCTCGAAGGCGAAGAAGGACGCGACGGTGGACGTCGAGGTGCGCCAGCTCGCGAAGTCGATTCAAGAGAGCGCGATGTCGCAGCCGGTGCTGACGCCCATCAAGGGCCGGCCCCGCGTGGCGGCGGGCAACCGCAAGCCCAGGTCGAAGCAGCGGTCTGCCGAAGACGAGAAGCTGCTCGACCTCGCCATTCGCGTCGACCAGGTGGCGACGGGCACGCTCAGCGGAGAGCCACCTCCGAAGCGCACCTGGGGTGGCTTCATCATCCTGGCGCTCGTGGTGCTCCTCGTGGGCGGGCTGGCGAACAAGGTCTTCTTTCCGGACAAGCGGGTGTCCTCGAGCGGCCTCGTCATGTGGGACGGCGAGCCCGAGGAGCCGCCCGACGACCCCAACGCGCCTCGCCGACCGTCCGATGGCCCGCCGCCCGCCGTCGTGGCCGACCCGTCTTCGATTCCAGGCGCATCGAGTGAAGACCCACCGCCCGAGGTCGCTCCCGGGAACACCGAGCCCATCACCACGCCGCCTCCGCCGAGAATGGAGCGGCTCGAGAAGGTCGAGGTGAAGAAGCCAAAGCCACCACCACCTGCCCTGGCAGCGACCGGCGAGGTGACGCTCGCGCTGTTGCCCGAGGCCACGGTGTTCCGTGGAAAAGAAGAGCTCGCGAAGGGCACCCTGGTGTCGTTCAAGCTCCCGCCCGGCACGCACATGCTGACGATTCTCGGAACGGACGGCGTGAAGCGTCGGCTCTCGTTGCCCGTGGTGTCGGGCAAGAACCCGGCGCGGCGCTTCAAGCTCGAAGACCTGCCAGCGCAATGAGGTGGTGGTGCGCCGTCGTCCTGGGCTGCGCGTCGTGTGCGTTGCCCTTCATCGCGCAGGCGCCGCGGCCGCTCGTGGCCACGGGCGTGGGTGGCGGCGTCGAGGTGACGGTCGGCCAACTCGTCGATATGGGAGATGGCGACATCGACCTCACGCTCATCGTCAGAAATCGGACTGATGACTGGGCCAGACTCGTTCCGCAGCGGCTGTCGCTCGAGGTGGGTCCGGTACGCGTCCCGGTCGAAGCCGCGCGCGAGGCGGATGATGAGCAGGGTGAGGGCGCGCTCGGGGTGCCGCCGCGGAGCGAGGGCATGGTGATTGTGCGAGCGCCTCTCCAGGACGCGACCCAGCTCGTCCTGCACTTCGCTGATGCGCTGACGCTCCGCCGGCGCGGTCTTCTGCTCCCGCCCGTCGAACTCCTGCGCGAGGGGGAGAGGTTTCGCAGCGTGCGGGCGCTTTGGGCTCTTCCTGGCGGGCGGCGTGAGCGCGCTCTCAGGCGAACGTTCCACCCCGGGCTGGCACGGCTTCGTCGAGGGCGGCATTCGGTGGAGGTGGCGGTGAGTTGGCCGTGCGAGGCTCGCGGTGTGCACGGCGCTTCACACCCTGGCGTCACCCGCGCGTTTCGCTCGTCAGAACGTCGTACCCGTCGGCGCGGCTTCGGCGCTAGCGGCGCGCTCGTCGTCGTGGCGATGGGCGCCACGAGCGGGAGCCAGAGGCGATGCGCATGACGCCGTCGAGCGGAGGGGACCCGTCGAAGCCGGGCTTCGATGACGCGCTCATCGGGCGCACCGTCTCGGGCAAGTGGCGCATCGAGAAGAAGCTCGGCGTGGGCGGCATGGGCACGGTGTACCTGGCGACGGACCTCTCGGTGGACCGGCCGGTGGCGCTGAAGTTCCTCCTGCCGGCGCTGGCGGCCGAGACCGAGTACCGCGCGCGCTTCGAGCAGGAGGCGCGGGTGATGGCGAAGGTCGACCACCCGAACCTCGTCACCCTCTACGGCGTCGAGCGCGACGGCGAGGTGCCCTTCCTGGTGATGAAGTACGTCACCGGCCGCACGCTCGCGCGCCTCATCAAGGACCGCGGGTTCGTGCCGCTCTCCGAGGCGCTCCCGCTCATCAAGCAGCTCACCTCGGCGCTCACCGCGCTGCACGCGCAGGGCTACATCCACCGCGACTTCAAGCCCGGCAACGTCATCGTCTCGGACGAGGGGCACGTCACGGTGCTCGACTTCGGCCTCATCCGCTCGCGGGTGGACAACGGGCTGACGAGGCCGGGCATCGCGCTGGGCAGTCCGTTCTACATGTCGCCCGAGCAGGCCATCGGCGAGACGGTCGACGCGCGGAGTGACCTCTACACGCTGGCCGTCGTCCTCACCGAGCTGCTCACCGGCAAGCGGCCCTTCGTCGAGACGGACGCGCACGCGGTGCTGCTGGCGCACCTCGAGAAGTTGCCGGCGAGCGCGACGGAGCTCAACCCGCTGGTGCCGGGCTCGGTCTCGGTCGTGCTCCTCACGGCGCTGTCGAAGAAGCCGGCCGACCGGCAGGCCTCGGTGGCCGAGCTGTGGCAGCAGCTGTCGGACGCCGCGGCCACCTCGGGCACGGTGGTGGGGCCGCCTCCGTCGAGCGGGGCGTCGGGCGCGCGGCGCGTGGTGAAGGGAGACTCCGGTCGTCAGAAGCCCGTGCCCGACGTCGAGAGCGGCCCGCGACGTGGCCGGTTCGATGACGACGAGCAGACGGTGTCGGCGAGGCGGCGCGCGAAGGCGCAGGAGCTCGCCGCGACGGACACCTCGGCCCCCATCGTCGATGAACCCGCCGCGCGGAAGCCGGCGAAGACGTTCGTCGAGGTGCCGGTGCAGACGACGCCCGAGGCGCCGGCCGAGACGATGGTGGGCCTGCCCTCGGTCTCGCAGGCGACGCTGTCGGGCGTGTCGGAGGTGACGCCCAGCGGCACGTCTGACTCGGCGCGCACGCTCGCGGCCCTGCCGCCGGTGGCACCCACGACGAAGGCGGCGCTCCCGTCGCAGACGATGCAGGGCCTCGACGAAGTGACTGACAGCAACCCCGAGGGCCTTCGGCCGCGGACGTTGCGTGAGGCCTTCACCACCGACGCACCGGCGTGGGTCTACGTCGCCATCGGGGGCGCCTCGGTGCTGGTGGTGGCGCTGTTGCTCTGGCTGGTGCTGAGCTGACCTGTCGTCAGGGGGCCTGGGTCGAGAGCGGTGGTGAGGGCTCGGTGTCCGCTGCGGAGGGTTGCGCGCGCGCCTTCCGCTCGAGGTGTTTGCCCCACGCGGCTCGAACGAGGCCCGCGCCCAGGAGGGCTGGCGTGGCGACGACGCAGAGGGGACAGACGGCCCCGGCGAGGGCACCGAGGGCGCCGATGGCTCCGACGCCGAGTCCAGCCGTGAGGAACTGCGTGCCCTGGTCCTTCGCGAGGCGGCTCTGCTGCAGCAGGCGGGTCGGTGTCGGCGTGTCATCGTTCATGGCCTGTCAGAGGCTGGCGCAACCCCCGAAGGTTCGGGCAGGGTGGCGCTCCATGATGAACCCTTCCGACCCGCCCGGGGCTCCAGCGCGCTCTCGTTCGTCTGGAGCCTCCCGCATGCGCCGCTACGCCCCCGCCGTCCTCCTCGCCGCCGCCATCGGCCTCACCGTCGCCTTCCAGGCCTCGGCCGGTCCCTTCATTCCGCCCGAGGAGGCGCGGGCGCTCGTGAAGAAGGGCGCGGTGCTCGTCGACGTGCGCACCCCCGAAGAGTTCGCCTCGGGGCACATCGAGGGCGCCATCAACATTCCCGTCGACCAGCTCGATGCGCGCAAAGGCGAGCTGAAGAAAGACGCCGAGCTGGTGTTGTACTGCCGGAGCGGCGCCCGGAGCGCGCGAGGCCAGGCGCTGCTCAAGGAAGCGGGCTACCCGAAGGTGCACAACCTCGGCGGCATCTCGAACTGGAAGTGACGCGCGTCGTCTTCGTCCTGCTGGCCGTTGCCACGTTGGTGCCGGTGGTGCCTGCCTGGGCGGCGCTCCTCGCGGGCATCGCCTTCGGTCTCGTCGCCGAGCACCCGTTTCCCGCGCAGACGAAGCAGGCCTCGACGTGGTTGCTCCAGGGCTCGGTGGTGGGCCTCGGCGCGGCGATGAACCTCGAGGTGGTGATGCGGGTCGGTGCGCAGGGCATCGGCCAGACGCTCGTCGCCATTACCGCCACGCTGGCCGTCAGCGTCGCGCTCGCGAAGGTGCTGGGCACCGAGCGCGTCACCTCACTCCTCATCGGCGTGGGGACGGCCATCTGTGGTGGCTCGGCCATCGCCGCGGTGGCGCCCGCCATCGGCGCGAAGAGTCACCAGGTGTCGGTCTCGCTCGCGGTGGTGTTCCTCCTGAACGCCGCGGCGCTCGTGGTGTTTCCGCCCATCGGCCACGCGGTGGGGCTCTCGGCGCCGGCCTTCGGGCTGTGGAGCGCGCTGGCCATTCACGACACCTCATCGGTCGTCGGCGCGTCGATGCAGTTCGGCGAAGCGGCGCTGCAGGTGGGCACGACGGTGAAGCTGACGCGCGCGCTGTGGATCGTGCCGCTGACGTTGGTGCTCGCGCGGCTGGTGAAGTCGGAGGACGGCGCGAAGGGCGGGAAGAAGCCGTGGTTCATCCTCGGCTTCCTGGGTGTGGCGGCGGTGGTGACGTGGGTGCCGGGGCTCGTCGAGGTGGGGAAGGGGGTCTCAGCGGTGGCGCGGCAGGCGCTCGTGTTGACGCTCTTCCTCATCGGCACGGGCGTGAACCGGGCGGCGCTGAAGACGGTGGGCGCGCGACCGCTGGTGTTGGGCGTGGTGTTGTGGGCCCTCGTCGGAGGCTCGACGCTGGCGCTCATTCTCGCGGGCGTGTTGACCCCGTAGCGCCGGACCACGAGCAGCGCCGAGGACGGAGCGGGTTGTTTCACGTCCGGTGTCCCGTGCGTCGGCGCGTCGTCGTCGTCGTTGATCAACGCTACCGCCCAGCCGCGTGACGTTTCCACTCTCTGCGTGCACGTCGAGCGCCACCAGAAGCGTGAACTCAGCGACTGATCAGACGCTTCGGAGCGACCTCACGAGGCAGCGCTGCGGATCAGAACGTGGTGATGATGCGCCCGATGGGCGGGCGCGTCGAGGGTCCGGTGCTGCCGGGACACGTCACCAGCGCCGTCGGGTTGTGGACGATGGCTGCGCCAGTGGGGCTGATGCCGACGGTGGGCCGGCGCGGGTACCAGGCCGCGAAGGTGGCGCTGTTGGGGCAGCTGCTCCCCAGCGCGGGCGGCACCACCTGGGCGACGGCCGCGCTGGTGTCGATGATGGTGCCCTGGCCCCAGCTCGCGGCGAGGTGGCAGTCCTGGTTGCAGCCGTACAGGTTGAGCGTGCTGATGGTGGCGCTCGCGAGGAGCGCGCCTTCGGCGTACGCCTCGAGCCACGCGCCGTCCTCACCCTCCTCGAGCGCGCCAATCGTGAAGGACGACCAGACGTTGAGGTCGAGGCAGTTCGCCGTGGGTGGGCAGCTGGCGATGAACAGCTTGCGGTTGTCCTGGGTGGACACGGTGATGACGCCCTGGTTGTAGGCCATGAAGACACGCCCGCTCGCGGTGGCCGAGAGGCTCGCGCCGAAGAGCGGCGCGTTCGAGAGGAAGCCCAGCTGCGAAATCTGCCAGCTCGCCGGCACGCTGCAGTTCGACGCGCAGCGCGCGTAGCCGAGCAGTGATTCGTTGTTCGCGCTGCGGCCCTTGTTGAGCAGCGCGTGGGACACGCCGGTTCCATCGACGACCGCGTGGAGCACCTCGTTGTTGAGCGCGACCGGGGCGCTCCAGTTGCTCAACGTCGAGCAGGCGCCGTTACAGGTGAAGTAGATGCCTTCGGCGCTGAAGAACGACACCGCGCCGGTCGGCCGCACCATGAAGGTGCGCGAGGTGCCGATGAGCGAGCGGCCCGGCGAGATGGAAGAGAGGTCGGTCCACGTCCAGTTGGTGGCGACGCTGCAGTTGCTCGCGCAGGTGCCGTACTGAATGGCATTGGCGCTCGAGCCCAGGCCTGTGACGGCGCCGACGACGAGGTGCACCCGGTTGGTCGAGTCGACGCCGATGCCGTATGGGCCGACGGTGGTGACGTTGAGCTGGGCGCTCGAGCGGAGCTGCACGGGGCTCCAGGCGGCGTCGGTGAAGCAGTTCTGGACGCAGCTCCCGTAGAAGACGCGCTCGGCAGCGCCCTCGAGGAAGGTGAGGTGCATGCGGCCGTCGGGGCCCGTGGCGAGGAGCTGGTTGAAGAAGCCCACGCGCACGAAGGAGCCGACGCCTCCGGGTTCGACCATGCCGCCGGCCGCACCACCCGCCGCCATGCCACCACCAGTCATGCCGCCACCAGTCATGCCGCCACCAGTCATGCCGCCAGCGGAGCCTCCGCCCGCCGTCATGCCCCCGCCCACGGAGCCGCCGGCGGATCCACCGCCAACTCCGCCCGCCTGGCCGCCACCGGCGTTCGTACCGCCTCCTGTGCCTCCCGTACCGCCACCGGAGCCGCTGAAGCCGCCGCCGACGAGGGAGAGTCCTCCCGCGGAGCCACCGCCCGTCGGGCCGGGACCAGGGCCGCTGCAGGCCGTGAGTGCGGACGTGAGGATCAACACGATTCGACGAGCCATGGCGCCTCCCAGGAACGATGCGTGGCCGGTTGTACCGCGTCGCACGCCACGCGGAAGTTCGTCGTGCGTCGAGGGGCCGCCGCCGGTGATGTTCAGACCCCTGTGATTGAAGGGGGGCTCCCTCACTTTCGCGGGGCTCGTTATTCTCTGGGGAAACAACATGGCTGAACCGATGGCGACGGTGACGGCGGAAGAGTTCGAGCGGTTCCGCAGTGAGGTGAATGGCCGCTTCGAGCGCCTCGAGAAGACCGTCGTCGATGGGACCGCCGCGCTGATGGCGGCGATCCTTCAGCTGGGTCGCGCCCGCTGAGCGAGGGCTTCAGCGCCCGCC
>JANRKQ010000090.1:0-94935 GCA_033763395.1 Myxococcaceae bacterium | reverse complement strand
GCCGAGACGAGGCCTCTGGCTGGCCCCAGGAACGACGAACGCGACCCGACCCAGGTCTCGGGTACCCCCACTTCGAGCGATGTTGGGAGTCCGACCTGAAGGGCGCCTTCGCTCGCTGCGCTCGCTTCGGCGGGCGTCACGTCCGACCACAACCAAGCCAGGAGGTGAACAACCGGGGATCCTGAAGACGACTCGACGACGGTGCGAATCAACTCATCATCACTGTCCACCAAATCGGGTCAGGCCCACACGCTCAAGGCCCACCACATCAGCTTCGCCGCAGGTGGCCCTTCTCGCGCGAGCACCGTCGCCAGGTCGAGCGTCGCCAGGTCATCGATGACCAACTCGAGTCGCGGCAGAAGCGGAGCAAGCGCCGCCACCAACGCAGGCGGACCCTCGAGCAGGTCGGCGATGCGACGCGGGCCGCGCCAGCCTCCAGGCACGTTCGCGACCACCAGCGGAATGACGAGGGGAAGCCGACGCCGCGTCGGGTCTTCAGTGAGCTTCGATTGCCAGAACCCGGTCACGTACCGCAGCACCCGCAAGGGCATGTGCCAAGGCGCCGTGCGCTGGTGTTCGAGCAACACGAAGACTTGCACGTCCTCGTCGTTGCTCGAGACTTCGAACACCGCGTCAGACTCCAGCGCCTTCAGCCGCTCGTCGATGAACCGCGCGGCTTTCGTCTCGGCCCCCTCGAGGTCGAGTTGTCTCCAGACGGCCTCTGGAAGCACCGCACGCAGTTGGGCGCCGAGCAGCCCCGGATGAATCAACACCACCCGCACGTACGCGTCGTGCGGCGTCTCGTGGAGCTCCTTCGCGTTCTTCTCATCATCGTTCTTCGCCATCGCCCGCCCCTCGCGAGCCGTCACCAGAAAACAGGAGGCGCCGTGGGCCGGTTCCCCGTGCCAGCCCACGGCGCCGTCGACTGGTCGAGCGCGACACCGACGGCCCCCACCTTCCACCCGCTCGACGAGATGGCGTCAGAGCAGTCGCGGTGCCAGCGGGCCTGCGCGCCAAGCGCGCGGAAGGGCAGGCGACGACACTCCGCGCTCAGAGACTGGAGCGTCCACGCCCGTCCGGTTCTCGGTGCGTGAGAACGTCACCGACACCGAGGCGCCGACGAGCCGCGCGAGCGTCGCGACGTCCACGTCTCACAGCCGCAGCTGCGCCTTCGATGGGCAGTGCCCGCAGCGCTTCGCGCGCCTCGGCTGATTGAGCCTCCGTCGCAGGGATCAGGAGGCGGTTCCGCAAGGTCACCGTCACTGGCTGCTCCGTCAGCGCGCGGTGGCCGCCCGCCCCCTGCTCGCTGAGAACGCTCGCACGCGATCCACGACCGCGCACCCTGCTGGCGTGATGCTTGCTCACTGCGTCATGAGCGACGCTGATTCGTGGTGAAGCTGCACGACTTGCGAATCGCCGCCCAACTCGCGCACGACTTGCGTTCTCGCGGCCCTGCCCGCGCGCGCCGCCGTGCCACGAATTGACCTGCCTCAAGGGGCACACCCACTGCACACGCGCCCGCCCCGCTGACCACCACCACGAGACGTCCTTCGAGAACGAAGGCGTCGGGGAAGGTTCACATGGGCAAAGCCGAGACGTTCTACGAAGTGATCCGCCGTCAGGGCATCAGCCGACGCAGCTTCACGAAGTTCTGCTCGCTGACCGCCGCGTCTTTGGGCCTCGGCCCGGCCTTCGCGCCGAAGATCGCGCACGCGATGGAGACCAAGCCCCGCATCCCGGTGCTGTGGCTCCACGGGCTCGAGTGCACCTGCTGCTCCGAGTCCTTCATCCGCTCGGCGCACCCGCTCGCCACCGACGTTGTGCTGTCGATGATCAGCCTCGACTACGACGACACCATCATGGCGGCCTCGGGCCACCAGGCCGAGTCGATCCTCGAAGAGATTCGCACCACTTACAAAGGCCGCTACATCGTGGCCGTCGAGGGCAACCCGCCGCTGGGTGAAGACGGCAACTACTGCATCGTGGGCGGCAGGCCCTTCGTCGATCAGCTCAAGGAAGTGACCGCAGACGCCTCGGCCATCATCTCGTGGGGCTCGTGCGCCTCGTGGGGCTGCGTGCAGGCCGCCAAGCCCAACCCGACGAAGGCCACGCCGGTGCACGAGGTCATTCGCGACAAGCCCATCATCAAGGTGCCGGGCTGCCCGCCCATCGCCGAGGTGATGACGGGCGTCATCTCGTACATCCTCACGTTCGATCGCCTGCCCGAGCTCGACCGGCAGGGCCGCCCGAAGGTGTTCTACGGGCAGCGCATTCACGACAAGTGCTACCGGCGGCCGCACTTCGACGCGGGCCAGTTCGTCGAGAACTGGGACGACGACAACGCGCGCAAGGGCTACTGCCTCTACAAGATGGGCTGCCGCGGCCCCACCACCTACAACGCCTGCTCGACGGTGCGGTGGAACGGCGGCGTGTCGTTCCCCATCCAGTCGGGGCACGGCTGCATCGGCTGCTCCGAGAAGGACTTCTGGGACAACGGGCCGTTCTACAGCCGGCTGCAGAACATCAACACCTTCGGCGTCGAGGGCACGGCCGACTCCATCGGCGGCAAGGCAGCGGCCGGCGTGGGCGCGGCCATCGCGGTGCACGCGGGCCTCTCGGCCATCAAGCGCGTCGCCCAGCAGCGGGACAACTCGGCCCCGTCGGCCGGCAACGAGGGAGGTGGCAAGTGACTGCGACGCCGAACGGTTTCAACCTCGACAACTCGGGCCAGCGCGTCGTCGTCGACCCGGTGACGCGCATCGAGGGCCACCTGCGCATCGAGGTGAACCTCGACAAGGAGAACGTCATTCGCAACGCGGTGTCCACGGGCACCATGTGGCGCGGGCTCGAGGTGATCCTCAAAGGGCGCGACCCACGTGACGCCTGGGCCTTCACCGAGCGCATCTGCGGCGTCTGCACCGGCACGCACGCCCTCACCTCGGTGCGCGCGGTGGAAGACGCGCTGGCGATTCAGATTCCCGAGAACGCCAACACCATTCGCAACCTGATGCACCACACGCTGTACGTGCACGACCACCTCGTGCACTTCTACCACCTGCACGCGCTCGACTGGGTCGACGTCGTCTCGGCGCTCAAGGCCGACCCGAAGGCCACCAGCGAGCTCGCGCAGAGCATCAGCCCGTGGGCCAAGTCGTCGCCCGGCTACTTCCGCGACCTGCAGAACCGCCTCAAGCGCTTCGTCGAGTCGGGTCAGCGCGGGCCCTTCAAGAGCGGCTACTGGGGCCACCCGGCCTACAAGCTGCCGCCCGAGGCCAACCTGATGGCCACGGCGCACTACCTCGAGGCGCTCGATTTCCAGAAGGAGATCGTGAAGATCCACACCATCTTCGGTGGCAAGAACCCGCACCCGAACTGGCTCGTGGGCGGCGTGCCGTGCGCCATCAACGTCAACGACGTGGGCGGTGTGGGCGCCATCAACATGGAGCGCCTCAACCTCGTGAGCTCGATCATCGACCGCTCCATCGAGTTCGTCGCGCAGGTCTACATTCCCGACCTGCTGGCCATCGCCAGCTTCTACAAGGACTGGCTGCACGGCGGCGGGCTGTCGAACCAGTGCCTGCTCTCGTACGGCGACTTCCCGCAGTACGCGAACGACTACTCGAACAAGAGCCTCGCGCTGCCCCGCGGCGCCATCATCAACGGCAAGCTGCAAGAGGTGCTGCCGGTCGACCTGCGCGACCCGAACGAGATTCAGGAGTTCGTCACGCACTCCTGGTACCGCTACCAGGACGAGTCGAAGGGCCTCCACCCGTGGGACGGCGTCACCGAGCCGAACTACCAGCTCGGCCCCAACACGAAGGGCACCCCGCGGCTCATCGAGGCGCTCGACGAGAACGCCAAGTACTCGTGGATCAAGGCGCCCCGCTGGAAGGGCCACGCCATGGAGGTCGGCCCGCTGGCCCGCTTCGTCATCGCGTACATGTCCGGCCACCAGGAGGTGAAGGAGCTCGTCGACTTCGCCCTCAAGAAGCTCGACGTGCCCATCACGGCGCTGTTCTCGACGCTGGGCCGCACGGCCGCGCGCGGGCTCGAGTGCCTCTGGTCGGTGCGGCAGCTGCGCAAGGAGCACGACAAGCTCATCGCCCGCATCAAGTCGGGCGACACTGCCACGGCCAACGTCGAGAAGTGGGACCCGTCGAAGTGGCCTGCGTCGGCGAAGGGCGTGGGCTTCACGGAGGCGCCGCGCGGCGCGCTCGGCCACTGGGTGCGCGTCGAGAGCGGGAAGATCGCCAACTACCAGGCCGTGGTGCCCACCACGTGGAACGGCAGCCCCCGCGACGTCGAGGGCAACATCGGCGCCTACGAGGCCTCGCTCATGAACACGCCGGTAGCCGACCCCAAGCAGCCGCACGAGATCATCCGCACCATTCACAGCTTCGACCCGTGCCTCGCGTGCTCCACGCACGTGATGTCACCGGACAACGTCGAGCTCACGAAGGTCACCACGCGCTGAAGAGGGGGCCACCATGAGCTCGACCGCAGACACGGCCGAAAAACCTGTCGTCCCCGGCGTGGAAGACCTGCACGGCAGCGAGCCCGTTCGCAAGGGCGCGATGAGCGTGTACGTCTACCAGACGCCGATTCGGCTCTGGCACTGGGCGACAGCGCTCTCCATCGTGGTGCTGTGCGTGACGGGCTACCTCATCGGGCGCCCGCCGCCGTCGACGCCAGGCGAGGCGTCGGACCAGTTCCTGCTCGGGTACATTCGCGCGGCGCACTTCCTCGCTGGCTACGTGCTCGCCATCGGCATCGTCGCGCGCACCTACTGGGCCATCGTCGGCAACAAGCACGCGAAGCAGATCTACACGGTGCCCATCTTCACCAAGGGGTTCTGGGGCGACATTCTCTTCCAGATCCGCTGGTACCTCTTCCTCGAGAAGGTGCCGCGCAAGCACGTGGGCCACAACCCGCTCGCGCGCGTCACGATGTTCCTGCTGTTCCTCAACTGCGTGGCGTTCCAGGTGCTCACCGGCTTCGCGCTGTACGGCGAGGGCGCGGGCTACGACTCGTGGCAGTTCCAGCTCTTCGGCTGGGTGATTCACCTCTTCGGCGGCAGCATGCAGGTGCACACCGTTCACCACGTCGCGATGTGGGTGATGATCCTCTTCGTGATGACCCACGTCTACGCGGCGATTCGTGAGGACATCATGGGCCGCGCGTCGATCCTCTCCACGATGATCAGCGGCTGGCGCAATTTCCGCGACACCCGCGACTGACGACGTGAGGCGTCTCCACCGGGCCGGCACTCGACGAGGGTGCTGGCCCGTGTCGTGCAGAGGTGACTTGATCGTGAGCAAGCCAGACGAGACGACCCCGAAGCTGCGCTGCCTGGTGCTGGGCATCGGGAACCTGCTGTGGGCGGACGAGGGCTTCGGCGTGCGCTGCATCGAGGCGCTGCACGAGCGCTACGAGTTCCCCGATGACGTGAAGCTGCTCGACGGCGGCACCCAGGGGCTTTACCTCGTGCACGAGGTGCAGGCCGCGGAGCGGCTCCTGGTGTTCGACGCCATCGACTACGGCCTGACGCCGGGCACCCTCAAGGTGGTGCGGGGCGACGAGGTGCCGCGCTTCACCGGCGCCAAGAAGATGAGCCTGCACCAGACGGGCTTTCAGGACGTGCTGTCGGCGGCCGAGCTGCTGGGTGGCTCGCCCTCGCAGTTGACGCTGGTGGGCGTGCAGGCCGCGATGCTCGAGGACTACGGCGGCTCGCTCACGCCCGAGGTGAAGGCGGTCTTCGAAGAGGCGCTGGCCCTGGGGCTCGTGCAGCTCGCCGCGTGGGGCATCGAGCCGAAGGTGCGCCGGCACGCGGCGCCGTCGATGCTGCACAAGGGGCTCGATCGCGCCGAGTACGAAGGTGGCCGGCCTTCGCCTGAAGTGGCGTTTCGCCTCGGCGACGCGCGCTTCATCCCCCCGGGAGGCTGAACCCATGTGCCTCGGCCTGCCCATGAAGGTGCTCTCGGGCGACGACGTCTCGGCGCTCGTCGAGCGGGGCGCCACTCAGCGGCGCGTCAGCACGCTCCTCACGGGGACGGTCCCCGTGGGGGCGCACGTGCTGGTGCACGTCGACTCGGCGGTGCGGGTGCTCGACGCCGACGAAGCCGCGCTCATCGATCAGGCCATCTCGGGGCTCGAGGCCGCCGCGCGCGGTGAGTCGCACGAGGCCTACTTCGCCGATCTCATCCACCGGGAGCCGACGCTCCCGCCGCACCTCTTGCCGAAGGAGTCCACGTGAGCACGTCACCCCTCGAACGCCTCGTCTCGCACGGCGGCACACGCCTCGACGCCGCCACGGTCGACGGCTTCCTCGCCCACAAGGGCCACGCGCTGGTGCTCTTCACCGGCGACCCGAAGCACCGCGCCGAGGCGCAGGACGTGGCCGTGGTGGCGCAGGAGCTCGCGCGCAACGCCGGCACCGACGTCTCCATCGGCGTGGTGGACGTCGAGGGCGACCAGGCCCTCCAGCAGCGCTTCGGCGTGTCGGTCTTCCCGAGCGTCGTCTTTCTGAGAGATGGCCAGAAGGTCTCGATGGTGGCCCGCGTGCAGGACTGGGCCGTCTACGCGCAGGCCGCCTCGTTGTGGCTCCCCCGTCGTCGCACCGCCTGAAAGGCCGCTCCATGACACCGAACGCGTTCTCGCTCCCCGTGCTGGGGGGCCACGCTCCAAAGGCCGACCCCTTCGAGCAGCTCTTCGGCATGCCCGAGCCGATGGAGGCCCGCCGCGAGCTCAAGTGGTTCGACGAGGGCCCGGGCGCCGCTGAGGTGGGCCAGGTGCTCTCGAAGGTCGTCTCGGCGCTCCAGGGCTACCGCGTCGGAGACACCACGCGGGTGCTCTCGCTCGCCGGCCTCTCGGCCCCGGCGATGGCGCTGCTGGAAGACACGCTGGGCGCGGGCGAGGTGACGGCCACGGTGCAGGGCGCGCGGCGGTGGGAGCTCGCCGAGACGGCGCTGGTGGGGCTGTGGCGCATCAAGGCGTTCGAAGCCGACGGGAGCCCGGCTGGAGACTGGCTCGAGGTGGCGGGCGTGCCCTCGGCCATCACCGCGGCCAACCAGCATGGCACCAGCACCGAGCTCTCCATCGGCGAGCCACCGGCGGGCACGATGAACTCGCTGCCGGTGCTGGCCGAGCTGCGCCACCGCGTCGCCAGCTACAAGCCGGGCCAGGCGAACCACGTCATCAGCTTCACGCTGCTCCCGATGAATGACGTCGACATGGGCTACCTGCAGCAACAGCTCGGCCGCGGACCCGTGCTGGCCGAGTCGAAGGGCTACGGCCGCTGCCGCCTCGAGCTCACCGCGCACAAGAACCTCTGGAGCGTGCAGTTCTTCAACGCGATGGGCACCATCATCCTCGACACGCTCGAGGTGGGTGAGGTGCCTTCGGCGCTCGGCGCGTCGAACGAGGACTTCGAGGACTCGGCGACGCGCCTGTCACAGTTGTTGGAGCACGCCTCGTGAGCGGCACGCGCGAGTGCGGCGTCTGCTGGAGCGTGTACGATCCCGCGATCGGCGACGACGTCTGGCAGGTGCCTGCTGGCACCGCGTTCGACGACCTGCCCGCCGACTGGCGCTGCCCGAAGTGTGACTCGGCGAAGGAGAAGTTCGTTCGGCCCGAGTCCGAAGCCGAGGTGTCGCCCGTCACCGCGCTCGAGGTGGCGTACCGCGCGGCTGGCACGCGCATGGCCGGCCTGCCCGTCGTCAACCCGGCGCTCGGCATCGAGCTCTTCGGGTTCCGCGCCCACGAGGGGGGCTGGGCGGGCGTCGTCGTCACGCCGTGGTGCATGAACGTCATCTTCGTTCCGCCGGCCGGTGAGGCGGTGGTGAAGCAGGGCACGAAGCGGCCGCGCGTTTTCCCGTCGGGCACGCTCGAGTTCACCGTGGGCACGCTCGAAGGCGTCGGCGTGGTCGAGTCGTGCTCGCTCTTCTCGCCGATGGGCGACTTCCCCGACATGACGACGGCCCGCCGGGTGGCGCAGGAGGCCGTCGACGCGCTCTTCACCCGCGAGCCCGCGGTGTCCCCGACGCCGCCCGCCCCCGCGCCCGTGCCGTCGCGGCGCGACCTGTTCCGCCGGGCCTTCGCGCTGCGCTGAGGCGTCATGGCCGCCGAGGGAGGCATCGACCTGCGGCTGGCGTGGCGCGATGGCCGGTGTGGCGACGTCGATGTTCGCAACCGCCGGCCGCTCGAGGTGTGGCAGGCGCTCGTGGGCAAGCGCGTCGAAGAGGCCGTGGGCCTGGCGCCGCTGCTGTCCTCCATCTGCTCGATGGCCCAGGGGCTCGCCGGCGTGCGCGCGTGCGAGGCGGCGTTGGGCGTCGCCGTCGCCGTGGAGCACGAGCACGCGCGGGCGCTGGTGGCCGTGGTGGAGCGGCTGTCGAACCACCTCTGGTTCTGGCTCCTCACCGCGCCGCCGCTGCTGGGTGAGGCGCCCGCGTACGCCGAGTTCCGCGTGGGCCGGGCGCACCTGGCCGAGGTGCAGGCCGCCGCGGGCCTGGCGAAGGGCGCGGTGCAGCTCGGCGGGGTCGACGTATCGCCGAACGCAGCGCGGCTCGAGACGTGTCTTTCCGCGCTCGAGGCCTGGCTGGCAGGGCAGGGCTTCGGCGCCGCGCCGCCGTCGTTCC
This sequence comes from Myxococcaceae bacterium, assembly GCA_033763395.1. Classification (GTDB taxonomy): domain Bacteria; phylum Myxococcota; class Myxococcia; order Myxococcales; family Myxococcaceae; genus Xiheimicrobium. The sequence continues at coordinate 86,302 of JANRKQ010000090.1, read as the reverse complement.
TCGAGCACCTGGTGCGGCTCGGTGGCGCGCCGGGCCGGTTGCTTCGCTTCGTCATGAATGGCCCGCTGGCCACCCACGGAGCGACGTCGCTCGCGGTGCGCCCGCAGTTGGCGCAGGTGGCGGCTTCGGTGCGCGCCGACGCGGCCTTCGCCCGCGCGCCCACGGTGGCTGGCGCTCCCGTCGACGTCGGCCTCTTGTCGAGCTGGGCGTCGCACCCGCTGGTGACGCAGGCCATCGCCGCTGCCGGGCCCGGCCTGCTCGCGCGCCTCACGGCCCGCTACGTCGAAACGTGCGCGCTCTCGGAGGAACTGCGTCGCTGTGCGCAGATTTTGCGCCCCCTCCAGCGCCAGGTGGTGGTGACGAGCGCCAGTGGGCAAGGCGCCGGCACCGCGGAGACGTCGCGCGGACCCCTCGTGCACGCCGTCGACGTCGAGCAAGGACGCGTCGTTGCGTGGAACGTGGTGGCGCCGACCGAGTGGACGTTTCACCCCCGTGGCGCGGTGCGTGAGGCGCTCGTCGGGTTGTCGGCACCTGACGTGCAGACGGCCGAGCAGGCCGCGCGCTTCGTCGTGACGGTCCTCGACCCCTGCGTCGAGTTCACCGTCTCGATGGAGAGCTGACGACGATGCACGAGGTGGCGCTGGCGCAGAGCATCGTCGACATCGTCCGCGAGCAGACGAAGGGGCAACGCTTCGGCGCGGTGAAGCGCGTCTTCCTGCGCATCGGGGCGCTCGCGAGCGTCGAGCCCGAGGCCCTCGTGTTCGGGTTCGACTCGGCGGCGCGGGGGACGGTGGCCGATGGCGCCCGGCTCGAGATCGAGCGCACGCCGGGGACGGCCTTCTGCGCGGGGTGTGGGCGAGACGTGCAGGTCGCGGCGCGCGTCGATGACTGCCCGGCGTGCGGCAGCGCGCAGTTGTTGATGACCGGCGGTGACGAGCTGCGGGTGACCGAACTGGAGGTGGCGTGATGTGTGGCACCTGTGGCTGCGCCGACGAGGCGTCGATCACCATCGATGGCGAAGGCGGGGAGCACGTTCATGTGTTGGCTGATGGCTCCACCGTGCGGCACCGGCACGAGGCGGCTGGCCATGCCCACGGCGAGGCTGACGGTTCGACCGCGACGCACCAGCACGAGGGGGCAGAACACGTTCACGTGCTGGCTGATGGCTCCACCGTGCGGCATCGGCACGTCCACGCGCTGGCCGACGGCTCGACGGTGCAGCACCAGCACGAGGCGGCCGAACACGTTCACGTGCTGGCCGATGGCTCCACCGTGAGGCACCGGCATGATGACGGCCACTCGCACGCGCACGTCACCGACGAAGCCCACGAGCACCTGCTCCCAGACGGGCGCGTCATTCGGCACTCCCATGAAGGGGGGGGGCAGCCGCACCCCGCGCACGGCGTCGTCACCGGGCACCACGCGGCGGCTTCCCACACGCACCCGCTCGCCGACGGCTCCACCGTCACGCACCACCACGGCCATGACGGTCTGCACCCCACCGAGGCGCGCCGCATCGCCGTCGAGCAGGACGTGATGGCGAAGAACGATCGCGCCGCGTCGCTCAACCGCACGCGCTTCGAGGCCACCGGCACCTTCGTCTTGAACCTCATGTCGAGCCCCGGGAGCGGCAAGACGACGCTCCTCGTGCGCACCCTCGACGCGCTCAAGGCGGGCGGAAAGCCCCTCATGGTCATCGAAGGCGACCAGCAGACGTCGCTCGACGCGGAGCGCATTCGCGCCACGGGCGTCACCGCCGTGCAGGTGAACACCGGCAAGGGCTGCCACCTCGACGCCGAGATGGTGATGCGCGCGCTCGCCCGAAAGCCCGCGCCCGCCCAGGGCCTCTTGTTCGTCGAGAACGTCGGCAACCTCGTCTGCCCCGCGGGCTTCGACCTCGGCGAGGCGAAGAAGGTCGTCATCGCCTCGGTGACGGAGGGGGAAGAGAAGCCGCTCAAGTACCCCGACATGTTCGCCGTGGCCGACCTGGTGCTGCTCAACAAGGTGGACCTGGTGGCGGCGCTCGAGTTCGACCTCGCGGCGCTCGAGCGCAACGTGCGCAAGGTGAACCCACGCGCGAAGGTGCTCCACGTCTCGGCGCGCACGGGCCAGGGCTTCGACGCGTGGCTCTCGTGGCTCGCCGAGCAGTCGGCGGCGCGGCCCGCCACCGCGGCGCCGAGGTCGGCCGAGGTGCAGGTGCGGTGAGCCCGACTGGCGCCAGCCGCCTGCGCGTGCGCGTTCGTGGCGTGGTGCAGGGCGTCGGGTTCCGGCCCTTCGTGCACCAGCTGGCCACCGCGAACGGCCTCACCGGCTGGGTGCGCAACGACGAGCAGGGCGTCGTGTTCGAAGTGCAGGGCACGGCAGCCGAGGCGATGCCACGGTGGATGCGGGAGCGCGCCCCCCCACTCGCGCGCATCGACGCCGTCGAGGTCGAGCCCCTCTCGCCGGTCGAGGCCGAGACGCGCTTCGTCATCGAGGCGAGCGAGAAGGGTGGGCACGCCCGGGTCGCCATCGGCCCCGACGCGGGTGTCTGCGAGGCCTGCATCGACGAGGTCTGCACGCCGACGGCCCGGCGGTACCGCTACCCCTTCACGACGTGCACCCACTGCGGGCCGCGCCACACCATCACGCACTCGCTGCCGTACGACCGGCCGCAGACGTCGATGGCCCGGTTCCCCCTGTGCGCCGACTGCGCGCGTGAGTACGGCGATCCAGCCGACCGGCGCTTCCACGCGCAGCCGCTGGCCTGCCCGGCATGTGGGCCCCGGCTCTCGGCGCCGCTCGAGTCGATCGTCGAGACCGTTCGCGCCGGTGGAGTCGTCGCGCTCAAGGGCGTCGGCGGCTTTCAGCTCGTCTGTGACGCCACCAACGAGGCCGCGGTGTCACGCCTGCGCACCCGCAAGCAGCGAGACGGAAAGCCCTTCGCGGTGATGGTGTCGTCGCTCGCGTCGGCGCGTCGGCTGGTGGCGCTCTCGGAGGTGGAAGAGGCGCTCCTCACCTCGTGGCAGCGGCCCATCGTGCTGGCGCGGCGGCGTGAAGCGCTCGCCCTGGCGCCGTCCGTCGCGCCCGGCCTGGGGTGGCTCGGCGTGATGCTGCCCACGTCTCCACTGCACCTCCTGCTGTTCCACGAGGCGGCTGGCCGACCCGAGGGGAGCACCTGGCTCGAGTCGCCGCTCGACGTGGCGCTGGTGGTGACGTCGGCGAACCCCGGCGGCGAGCCGCTCGTCCTCACCGACGACGAGGCGCGCGAGAAGCTCGGTGGGCTGGCCGACCTGCTGGTGACCCACGAGCGGGACGTGTTGGTGCGCACCGACGACAGCGTCACGCGCGTGGTGGCCGGGGCGCCGACGGTGCTGCGGCGTGCGCGCGGGTACGTGCCCGGCGCGGTGAAGCTCCCGAGGGAAGGCCCCACGGTGCTCGCGCTCGGAGGCCACCTCAAGGTGACGGCCTGCCTCACCCGCGGCGACGAGGCTTTCGTGTCGCAGCACGTGGGCGATCTCGACGACGCCGCGACGTTCACCTTCCTCGAAGAGACCATCGCCCATCTCGAGAAGACGCTCGAGGTGAAGGCCGAGCTGGTGGCGCACGACCTCCACCCCGACTTCCTGTCGACACGGCTGGCGCAGGCGCTGGGGCTGCCGACGCTCGCCGTGCAGCACCACCACGCCCACCTCGCAGGGGTGTTGGCCGAGGCGGGTCGAATCGCCCCCACGGTGGGCCTCGCGCTCGATGGCTTCGGGCTGGGGACGGACCGCGGCTCGTGGGGTGGTGAGCTGCTCCGGCTCGAGGGCGCGGGCTTCACCCGGCTGGGGCACCTCGCGCCGCTGCGTCAGCCCGGAGGAGACAAGGCCGCCCGCGCGCCGTGGCGAATGGCGCTCTCGGCGCTGCACCGGCTCGGGTCGGCGTGGACACCGCCCGGAGCCCCCGAGGCCGAGCTGCCCTTCGTGCGGCATGCGCTCGAGCGCGGCTTGAACGCGCCGCTCACCAGCTCGTGTGGCCGGCTCTTCGACGCGGCGTGCGGCCTGCTGGGCGTGCTGCCGGTGGCAACGTACGAGGGCGAGGCGCCGATGCGGCTCGAGTCGCTCGTCACCCGGCCCGTGGTGCTGGCGAATGGCTGGCGCATCGCCGACGGCGAGCTGGTGCTGGACGAGCTGCTGCGCGCGTTGCCGGGGCGATCGCCCATCGACGGCGCGAACGTCTTTCACGGCACGCTCGCGGCGGCGCTCGTCGACTGGGCGACGCCGCACGTCGTCGACGGGGTGATCGCCCTGAGCGGCGGCTGCGTGATGAACGGTCTGCTGGCCGAGCTCCTCGTGCGGGGCTTCGCGGCGCGTGGGGTGACGGCGCTGCTCAACCGGGCGGTGCCGTCGAACGACGGTGGCCTGTCGCTCGGGCAGGCCTTCGTGGCGCGCGCGCACGCCGCGTGAGCGCCAGCGCCGACCACTGCCAGCAGGCCGTGGGTGTCCGAGGACGCTCGAGGCGCTCACCCGAACGGGAAGCGGAAGCCGCGCGGGGGCGCCGGTCGCTCCGGCGGCGGAGGCAGGCTGGCGACGGCGACGATCTCGGCCTTGAGGCCCACGAGCACCTCGAGGAGCACGTCACCCACGGCGCGGGCCCGGCCCTCACTCGCCCACTGCATCTGCGTCGAGAGCGTGAGCTCTTTCAGGTAGGCGAAGGTGAACTCGTCGGTCTGGTCGACGGCCCGGGCGAGCACCTCGTCGGTGACGCCGCCGGGGAGCTGACGCGCCCAGCGCCCCAGGTAGCGGTGTCGCAGGTCCGCGCCCGGCAGCTCGAACCGGTACTTGCGGTCGAACCGGCTGGGGCGGTGCAAGAGGCTGGGGTCGAGGCGCTCGGGGTGGTTCGACGTGGCGATGGTGATGAGGCCCTCGTTCGCCGCGAAGCCGTCGAGCTCGTTGAGCAGAAAGCTCCGGTTCTCGTCGTCGATGAGCGCGTCGAGATCTTCGAGCACCACGACACACGGCGCGAGCTGGCGGGCTCGACCGAACACCTTGGGAATGGCGTCGGCCGGGTCCGTGTACCGCCCGGTGAAGGACTTCACGTACACGCAGGGCAGCTTCGCCTCGTTCACGAGCGCCTTGATGGCGTGCGTCTTGCCGTTGCCGGGCGGGCCGAGCAGCAACACGCCGCGTTTCCAGACGGCGCCGGCCTGGCGATACAGCTCCCGGCTCGCGAGGAACTTCTTCACGTCGCTCCTCAGCCCAGCCAGGAGCGGCTCAGGGAGGATCAGATCGTCGAACGAGGTCGCGCTGATCGCCCGTTGGAGGCTCGCGTCCTTCGAGAAGCAGCCCGCGGCGAAGACGAGCACCTCGCCGTGGACCTCCCGGTTGAAGCGGACGACGTGCGGGAACAGCCGCTCGAAGTCTTCGAAGCGGGGCGAGACGACCCAGGTCCACTGCGCCGACTCGTACTGGAGCGGAACCTGCAGCGCGACCACGTCGAAGCGGCGGTCGTCCCAGGTGAAGCCGAAGTGGCCGATGCGCAGCTCGGCGCCATCGTCGTGAACGGCGCGCACGATGGTGCTCGGTGACGGCGAGTCGAGCGGCACGCCCGCGTCGTGGGCCCAGCTCTCGGCGTCGAACGACGGATCCGCCGTCATCGCCACGCTCCGGTCTGGAAACCGGTCGGAGAGGCGCTGGGTGACGAAGCTGCGGAGCGCGTGAACGGGGACGCCGGCGAGGTCGCGGAAGAGGTCGATCATGGGGGCGGCGAGCCTACAGCGCCCAGTCGATCGCTGGCTTCCCCCCGCTCGTCAGCAGGGCATTGACCCGGGAGAACGGGCGCTCCTTCGCGGCGGTGTCGACGAACGCCGTCCCGTTCAGCGGAGACGGGTGCGGCGTCACGACGAGCGGGTGCGCGGTGCCGCGCGTGAGCTCGGTCGCCATCGCCGCGGCGGGTTTGCCGAAGCACAAGAACACCACGGGCGGTGCGCGCTGCACGACGTGCTGAAGCAGACGCCTGGTCACCACCTCCCAGCCCTGCTTGCGGTGCGAGTGCGGCGCGCCTTCGCGAACGGTCAGCACCGTGTTGAGGAGCAGCACCCCGCGCGCGGCCCACGGCGACAGATCGCCCGAGTCGGGCTTCGGCACGCCCACGTCGGCCACCAGGCCCTTGAAGACGTTGCGCAGCGAGGCGGGCAGCTTCACGCCGGCGTTCACCGAGAAGGCGAGGCCGTTGGCGTGGCCTTCGGTGGGGTAGGGATCTTGCCCGAGCAGGACGACGCGCACCGAGTCGGGGGGCGTCTGCCTGAGCGCGGCGAACACCTGCTCGCTGGGCGGAAACACCTTCGCCTGCTGCCGTTCGAGCTCGAGGAACCCTTCGAGGGCCTGCAGCTCAGGCGTTCCCCAGAGCGCCTCGAGCGCAGGCTGCCACGCCGGCGGAACCACGGACTGGAGCGGCGGCGTCACCCCGTCACCTTGGTGCGCGCCCCGTCGTTCGGGAAGCCCAAACGACGCTCGAGTCCTCGCGGACGGCTTTCGTTCGTCGACACGGGAGGCTGCGGCGTCCCATCGGGGCGTTTGGGCTCGAAGCGCCCGGGGAGGTGAAGTTCACTCTCGTCCCATGAAGGTTCGTTTCAACGCGGCCGGCAACTCGCTTCCTTGGCTCCGCGTCGCGCTCGGAACGCCTGTAGCGCTCTTTGGTGCGTACGGCCTCTGGTACGAGCTCGATCGCAAGGCCAGCATCGGCTTCTTCAAGACGGGCGATCTCGCTGTCGCCGTCGTCCTGCTCACCGTCGGCACGGCGCTCGCGGCCTGGGGGCTCTGGCGCACGAAGTTTCCCGCGCAGTGGATCGAGGTCGACACCGAGGCACGCACGCTGACCCTCGGGCTCGGCGGGCCGCTGCGCACCGTACCGTTCGCCCAGGTCGGCGCGCTGTCGGTCGAGCTGCGCACCGTCATGGTGAAGCGCCGATACGTGAAGTACCCGTTCATCGTCGCCAGCGGCATTCCCGAGACCACGCTGTACGCGGGGCTCGACGAGGCCAAGGCGCAGGCGCGAAAGGCCGAGCTCGAGGCGCTCCTGAAGTGACGTCACCTCAGCGGGCGGGCGCCGACGATCAGCTCGGCGATCGCGCGGCTGATCGGGTGGCCGAGTTTGTATTCGACGTCGAGGTAGATGGGAGAGCTGTTCAGCTCGAGGAACACCCACTCGCCGGCGCTCGTCCGCTTGATGTCGATGCCCGCGAAGACGAGGTTGCAGCCGCGCGCGGCGGCCCGGCACTGCTGCACCACGGCCAAAGGCAGCTCCACCGGCTCGTAGCTCGCGTCGCCACCCGAGTAGACGGGGTCGGCCCGGAAATCGAGGTGCTGGGACGGCGTGCGAATGGCAACCGACGAGACGATGTCGTTGCCCGCGAGCATGACGCGCAGATCGTCGCCGGGAATGCGCTCCTGAAAGATGACAGGCGCGGCGCGCACCGCCTCGAGCTGGTCCAGCGTCTCGTCGTCGAGCGCCCGCGTCACCGCGCCGCCCGTCACCGGCTTGTAGATGACGTCCTTCACCTCGGCGTGAAACGCGCGCACCGCGTCGGGATCGTTGCTGATGAGCGTGCGCGGCACCCGCGCGCCGACGCTTCGCAGCACGTTCAGCTGGAACGGCTTGTACTGGAGCACGCTCGCCGCCGTCGGCCCGTTCACCAGCCGCGCGCCCCGCCGCTGCAGCTCCAGCAGCCAGGCGACGTAGAACGAGGCGCGCTCCCGCTCCTGCATGTACCGCTCGAACCAGTCCTCGTAGAGCACCAGCTCGTCGTCTCTCTCCATGAAGGGCGCGTACGCGGCGGGGATGCCACGCAGGTAGAAGCCCTCGACATCGGTGACGTCGACGCCCCGGTAGATCATTCGTCCGTCGAGCTCGCTCACCGGCAGACCGGCTTCGAGGGCGTCGGCGCGAAGCAAGAGGTCTTCTGCGCCCAGCGCCCGCACTTCCTTGGCCACGGCGTGCAGCTGGAGGTCGTCATCGGTGCCGAACAGCCCGACGCGTAAAGGCGTTTTGCGCATGCGTAGGCAACTCTCCTACAACTGTGCCGACAATCGGGAAAACACCCGGAGTTCCGGAGGCTGTCACATGTCCGTTCGAGGTCCACGCGGTCCGAAGAGTCCTTTCACGCGGTACGAGGTGCCCGGCAAGAAGCCTGGCCAGGGGCGGGCCACAACGATGGCCGTCGGCGAAGAGGGCGGGAAGAAGCCCGGGAAGCCCGATGACCGCTTCACCACGATGGCAGTGGGCGAAGAGGGCGGGACGAAGCCCGGGAAGCCCGGCCACGCGACGACAATGGCGGTGGGCGAAGAGGGCGGGACGAAGCCCGGGAAGCCCGGCCACGCGACGACTATGGCTGTGGGCGAAGAGGGCGGGACGAAGCCCGGGAAGCCTGGCGACATGACGACGCTGGCGCTTGGCGAAGAGGGCGGCACGAAGCCCGGCAAGCCCGGGAAGCCTGGCGACATGACGACGCTGGCGCTCGGTGAAGAGGGCGGCACGAAGCCCGGCAAGCCTGGGAAGCCTGGCGATATGACGACGATGGCCGTCGGCGAGGAGGGCGGGACCAAGCCCGGCAAGCCCGGCGACGTGACGACGATGGCCGTGGGCGAAGAGGGCGGCCGGCTGGCCTGAGTCGCTCCCGCTGCACGAAGTCCTTCCGGCCGTTGGATCCGACACTCGTCGGGTCCGGCGGCCGGGTCATTTGGGGGCTTACCTCACCGGCGGAGCTCGACGCCCAGCACCGGAATCGGAAACCCCACGGGCGAGCTGGCCGGGCGCGAGGTCAGCATCACGTCTCCGCGCGCCTGCTGCTCGAGCGTGGCCGGCGCCGTGCCGTAGGCCGTGCCGACGGGCTGCGCCCAGATCGACGCGTTCTGCACGTCGAGGAAGAGCTCGACCTCGAGCGCGCCGGGCCTCCACGTCTTCGAGGCGCGCAGGTCGACCCGCACCCATGGGCTCGCGCGCCCCACGAGATCACGATCGACTGGCACCCAGCGCGGAGTTCCCCGAAGCGAGTCCACGCCGGGCCGTTGCTCCTGGCCCCACAGGCCTCCAGCGAGCGGGGCGCCCGACTGGAACGAGACCGACGCCGCCAGCGCCCAGCCCGCGCCGAACCGCCAGCCGCCCGACGCTTGCAGCACGTGGGTCTGATCGAAGCTCCAGGGCACCGAGGCCGTCGCCTCGCCAGTCGGGAGGCCATCTCGGCCGACGCGCGAGAATGTGATCGTTCGCCACGAGGTGACGAACGAGTACGACGCCCGGAGCCACGCGTCTGCGCTCGGCTGAAAGGCCCACGTGAGCGACGCGCCGCCGGCCCACCCGTCCCCTCGCCGCCGCTCGACGTCCTGCGGTGACAGGGTGACCTGGGGAAGAAACGTGTCGTCGAAGGGCGACAGCTCCAGCGACCGGCGCAGCGACGTGCCGAAGGCGCGGGTCTCGAACCGGTGCGCACGAGCCGGGCGATACGTGGCCTGCACGTCGCCCACCACGGCCTGCTGCAGCCCGAATCGCCACGACGCGGTGTCGAGCACCGGAACGGGCACCAGCCAGGTCGCCGGTTGATGGCGAAGCCCTCCGCTGGCGCTCACCGTCCACCGCTCTCCGAAGTCGCGCGCGAGGGACAGTCTCGGCTCCAGCGAACCGAACGTCGTGCCCCCGATGGGTTGCCACACGTCCCCGCGCAGGCCGACGGTCCACCGGAATGGGCCCACGTCGTCGCGCGCTTCGACGAAGAGGCCGCCGGCGAGCGCGACCCCCAGCTCGCGACTGGACGACGCGGTGACGAACCGGCCCGGCATGCCCCCGATGCCGGAGAGGCCCGAGTCCGACACGCGGTCGAGGACCAGGCGTCGGGCCGTTCCATCGGCGCCGACGCCCAGGCGAACGCTACCTCCCAGCGATGGACGCAGCGCCACGCGCGCAGACACCGCCTGCTCTCCACCGATGACGTCGTGCCGGGTCTGCTCGCCCCGAATCGCCAGCGCGATGGAGTCGAGGTTTCCCGTCAGCCCGAGCTCGAGCGTCCCCGCGGCGTCGCTGCGCCACCGCACGTCGGCCGTCTGGGTCGACAGCCGCGCCGAGAGCGGAATGCCAGAGACCGTGAGGGCCACGTCATCGACCGCGCCGAGGCCCAGCACCCGCAGCTCGCCGGCTCCGAGCGGCTGGGCCACGCGCAGGTGCCAATCACCGAGCAGCGCGCGCACGCGAAAGAGCGACGCCGCCAGCGCCGGGATCCCGAAGAAGCGCGCCCCGACGTCCACCTGCGTCTTCGTGCCGGGAACACGGCCAGAGCCGCTCGCAGAGAGCGCGAGCACGTCAAGGCGCACGCGGCCCGACCAGCCCTCCGAGGTCGAGGGCCGGGGCAGCAGCGTCACCGAACGACCCAGCGTGCGGCCCACCTCGACGGAGCCCGCGGCGTCACTCACCCGCAGGCCGTCGATGAGGCCGGGCTGCACGACGGAAGGCCCGAAGAAGCCGTGCGCCGGCGAGCGAAGCGTCAGCCCCTCGAAGGTCACCGCCGACGCCGCCGGTTGCAGGCCGTCGAGCGAGACGGGGCTGAAGCCCGAGAGGAGCGAACGGCTTCCAGGCACGAGGAACACGGAGCGTGACGGGTCGGCCCAGGTCCCCGCGGCGTCGAGAGGGACGTCGCTCTGCGCGAGGAGGGCGACCAACACGAGCGCGCTCACGCCAGAGGCCTCCGGGCACGCCAACCGCAAGGCGCTCGCAGCAGGCGCCGTGTGGGCACCAACTCGAGGCGCATTCGTCTCGTTGCCGGAAGTTGCCCGCGGACGGGGCTGCACGGAGCGACGCTTCCACCCTGCCGTCCGAGCACCGCTTCGCCTGCAGGCTCCGTCCACCGCGCCAGGCGCGAGGAGCGGCGTCGACTCGGCGCGGAAGGGGCCCCAGCGCGTCTCGACATCCGGGTGGGCGCCCTGGTGTGTGCGCTCGTCGGCGCTTTCGCCTGGGGGAGGAGTCCAGCGGGGGCCGGTGCGCCGCGGCGTGCGCCTCTCACCGCACGGGGTCGTGCGCTCATCGACGCCTCCGTCTGGCCAGGGCGGCGAGGGCGACGAGCGGCGCCAGCTCAGCCGAGCCGCAGCCCGGACACCCGCGGGGCGGAGCCTTGTCCACCACCACGGGTGGGCCCGGCGGCGAATCAGGGGCCAGCCACAGGTGCGAGGTGACAGTGCGCGGGCTTCCGTCGACGCGGACCTCGGCGCGCAGCCGCACCGAGCGCCCAGCAGGGGCTTCGAGCAGCCGCTCGTCGGTGAAGGCCTCGGCTTCAATGGCGCGCTCGGCCACCGTCACGCCGTTCTCGATCCACGCGAGGCGATGGCCCTGTCCACCCGTCACCGTGGCGAGCACCCGCACCTGAGCGCCGACCAGCGCGTCTTGTACGCGCGGGACGACGTCGAGGGGCGTGAGCGCGACGAAGGGGTCGTCTGGGCCTCGCAGCTTCACCACCGAGCGGCCTTCGCGCAGCGCCCGGGTGAGCGCGGTCACCGAGAGCTCGCTCGCGTACAGGAGCGTGGTGGGCGACCCCATCGGGCTCTGCGTCTGGTTGAGGCCGACACCCGCGCGGTGATCGTCGCTCCCGCCGACGGCCGTGAGGTGAACGCCCTGGTCGGCGAGCGCTTCCCAGAAGGCGATGGCCGACTCGTCGAAGAGCGCGCCGGTCTCGTCCCAGCCGCCCACGCCGACCTCGATGGCCCGCATGAGGCTGGGGACGACGGGCAGCTGCCACGCGCACCCGATGCAGAACCGCCCGAGGTCGAGCGTCGGGTGGTTGATGGTGGCCACCGCGTCCTGCTGGTCGAAGCGCTGGAGCGCCTGGCCGAGCGTGACCCCGTCGCGGCCCAGCCAGAACGGCACGAACTGCGAGGCGCCGAACGCGTTCAAGTGGCCCTGGTAGGTCGTGAACTCGACCGAGGGCACCAGCAGCACCCGCGGGTGCCTGGCCTGCGCGTCGACGATGAAGTCGTACGGTGCGCTCGTGTTGTGATCGCTGAGCGCGACGAAGTCGAGCCCGCGCGACTCGGCGAAGGTCGCCACCTCGTCGACGCTCGGCCGCGCGTCACCGCTCTCGACCGTGTGCACGTGCAGATCGCCCGAGTACCAGCGGGCCGTCGGCTCGAGCGGTGGCGAGGGGACGTAGGGGGTGCGCAGCTGGGCCGCGAGCGTCGTCGCGCTCCGCAGCTCGACTTCGATGCGGTACCGGGCCGGGCGCTCGGTCACCTGGGCCTGCCCGACGAGCACCTGCCAGCGGCCTGCGTCGATGGGTGAGGGCAGGTAGCTCCGCGAGGCCGCGCGCGCGTTGACCAACGCCGGCTCGGGGTTGCCACCGCCCCAGCCCCGAAAGCGCCCCGACGGGTCGAGGAGCCCCCAGTCGAGGATGTTGGCGCTCGAGCGATCGTCGCGGCGCACCTCGAGCTCCAGCACGCGTCGGCGATCGAGGATGCGCTCCGGCACGGTGAAGGGCACGGTGAAGAACACCCCCGCGTCGGCCGGCACCTCGCCCTCGAGCACCAGCGTCTCGGACTGCGCCAGCGCGGACGAGGCGACGAGGCCGGCGGCGAACAGGGCAGCGCGCACGTCGCGCACCGTACACCGGGCGGGCTACAAGCTCGCGCCGCATGTCTCTCAAGGCGCACTTCTCCCGGTTCTTGTCGTCGCAGCCAGAGCGGCTCCACTTCGCGGCGCACAGCCACCACCCCTGGCCGGACGTCAGCTTCGAGGCCCACCAGCAGGCCTGGCTCGACGCGGCCCGCCACCACGACGACAAGTGGGACGTCGTGTTCGGCGAGGTGCTGCCCCGGGCCCAGCGGCACGTCGCCACCGAGCTGGGGCTGTCCAACCCGCAGTCCCTCGTCTTTGCGCCCAACACCCACGAGTTCGTACTGCGGCTGCTGTCGTGCCTGCCGGACCGGCCGCGCATCGTCACCAGCGACGCCGAGTTCCATTCCTTCGAGCGGCAGACGCGGCGGCTCGAAGAAGACGGCCTCGTCAGCGTCACGCGCGTGCCGAGCGAGCCGTTCTCGAGCTTCGGCGAGCGTCTGGTGGCCGCGGCGCGCGCGCAGTCACCGCACCTCGTGTTCCTGAGTCACGTCTTCTTCAACTCGGGAGCCCTCGTGCGCGACGTCGAGGCAGTGGTGCGCGCGCTCCCCGACGAGGCGATGGTGGTGCTCGACGGGTACCACGGCTTCTGCGCGGTGCCGACGTCGCTGGGCGCGCTGGAGCACCGGCTCTTCTACGTCTCTGGCGGCTACAAGTACGCGATGGCCGGCGAGGGTGCGTGCTTCCTCCACGTGCCGGCCGGCCGCAGCTTTCGCCCGCGCAACACCGGCTGGTTCGCGGCGTTCGGAGCGCTCCAGGAGCGGCAGCAGGGGCAGGTGCCCTACGCGACGGGCGCGGCGGCGTTTCAGGGCGCGACGTACGACCCCTCGGGGCTGTACCGGCTCGACGCCGTGATGCAGTGGCGCGCGCGCGCAGGGCTGACGACGGCGAAGACCCGGGCCAGGGCCCACGCGCTCCAGCAGCGCTTCGTTCAGGGCCTGACGGCGGCGCACCCGGTTGGAGCGGAGCAGCTCGTCGTGCCCCTCACGGACGAGGCGCGGGGGCAGTTCCTCACCTTCCGCACGAAGGACGCGAAGGCCCTGTGCGCGGCGCTCAAGAGGCGGCACGTCATCACCGACGCGCGCGACGATCGCTGGCGGTTTGGCTTCGGGCCGTACCAGGACGAAGGCGACGTCGACGCGCTGCTCGAGCGGCTGGCGGGCCTGACGGCGTGAGGGTCGCGCGGCCGCTCGGGCCATGACGCCAGCAGATCTCCGGCCGAGCTGCTGACGCGGCTCTGCGGCCACGGGGCGCTGACACGTGGTGCGGGCGCCACCGCCCGAAACCTCGGTGCCGCGCCCCGGTGGTTTGCTATGTGCGCCGGTATGCGTCGTTGGCTCGTCCTCTTCTCGATCGCCACCTTCCTGGCCGCGTGCCCGAAACCCGCGGGCCCGACGGGCGGCGCTGGCCGCCCCCGCGACGTGAAGGCGGTGCCGGCGGCCGACGAAGCCCTGCTGAAGGCCATCACGGCCGCCGACACGAAGAGCCGCAAGGAAGGCGTCGAGGCCCTCTTCGCCGTGCGCAAGGCGTACCCCGACTCCACGGCCGGGCAAGAGGCCCTGTACCGCGCCGGCGTGCTCGCCTTCGAAGAGGGGGACTACGTCACCGCCCGCAAGGCCCTCACCGAGCTCGTCTTCGAGAACCCGCTCCACCCCAACGCGCTCTCGGCGAAGCTGAAGGCGGGCCTCGCCGCCGTCGAGCTGAAGGCCTGGCGCGACGCGTACCAGACGCTCTCGCCGCTCCTCGACTCGCTCACCGGAGACGATCGCCGCCTCGCCGAAGAGGGCCTGGCGAAGGCCGCCGCCGGCACGCAGCAGTTCGGCGAGGCCCTCAAGCTGGCGATGAAGGCCGTCGACTCGGCCGACGGGCCTGACGCCCAGAAGGCCGCGCTCGCGCGCCTGGAAGACGTGGTGGAGACGAAGACGACGTTCCTCGCCATCACCGAGGCCTGGCACGACCTGCCGTCGACCCACCCGGCGTGGCCGCTCCTCACCTTCAAGATGGCGCGCGTGTACTACCACCTGCGCGACTGGACGAACCTCGACCGGGCCCTCAAGTCGTTGGTCGAGAACGCGCCGGGCTCGCCCTACGCCGCCGAAGCGAAGACGCTGCTGGCGCGGGTGTCTCGCCGGGCCGAGACGAAGCCGAAGGTGGTGGGCACGGTGCTGCCGCTGTCGAGCAAGAAGTACAAGGCGGTCGCCGATACGGTGCTGAAGAGCCTCCAGCTCGGGCTCAAGGGGAGCGACGTCGAGCTCGTCGTGAAGGACTCTGGTGACGACCCGGCCCAGGCGGCCCGCCTCGTCGAGCAGCTCGTCTTCGACGACGGCGCCATCGCCATCATCGGGCCCGTCTTGACCGACGATTCGCGCCGCGCCGCGCTGGTGGCCGAGGAGCTCCAGGTGCCGCTCATCACCTTGAGCCGCGCCGAGGGCATCACCGACATCGGGCCGCACGTCTTCCGCAGCATGGTGACGAACTCGCAGCAGGCCGACGCGCTCGCCGAGTACTCGATGGTGTCGCTCGGCTACAAGACGTTCGCCGTCCTCTTCCCCAATACGCCCTTCGGCACCGAGTTCACCAACGCCTTCTGGGACGCCATCGAGGCCCGCGGCGGCACCATTCGGGGCGCCGAGACGTACCCGCACGACGCCACCACCTTCACCGACGAGGCCAAGAAGGTGGTGGGCCGGTACTACCTCGAAGATCGCGCCGATTACCTCGAGCGGCTCCGCGAGATCCGCGACTCCGAGTCCGACGCGTTCCGCAAGCGCAAGGCCCTCGAGAAGGCCAAGGCGGGCCTCGACCCCGTCATCGACTTCGAGGCGCTGCTCCTCCCCGACTCCTGGCAGAAGGTGTCGCTGGTCGCGCCCGCGCTCGCCGTGGAAGAGATGGTCACCAACGCGTGTGACAAGCGCGACCTCGAGCGCATTCAGAAGACGACCGGGAAGGACCGGCTCAAGACGGTGACGCTGCTGGGCCCGTCGACCTGGTCGAGCCCCAAGGGGCCGAGCGGAGACCCCCAGCTCATCGAGCGCGGCGGCAAGTACGTGCTGTGCAGCGTCTTCGTCGACGGCTTCTACGAGAACAGCGACCGCCCCGGCACGAAGGCCTTCGTCACCACCTTCCGCGAGGCGTTCCAGGGCCAGTCCATCACCCTGCTCGACGCCGTCGCCTACGACACCGCCCAGCTCGTGCGCCGCGCGATGGAGACCCAGCCGAAGTCGCGCGCCGCCTTCCGCGAGGCCCTCCAGGCGGTGAAGGGCTACGAGGGCGCCACCGGTACGCTGTCGTTCTCGGACAAGCGCGAGGTGAAGCGGCAGCTCTTCATCCTCAACATCACCACGAAGGGGGTCCGTGAGATCACCGTCGTGAAGAAGCCCGAAGGGTGAGCGCCATGCGACGCGCGTGTCTGTGCGCCCTCGCGCTGCTCGCGGGGTGCCGCACGTTCCCGAAGACGCCCGCCGAGGCGCTCGCGCAGCTCGAGGCCCGGCCGGGCGGGTTCCTCACCGGCACCGTCGGCGCGCTCGGCCCCGCGAAGGTGCTGAACCGGGAAGACTTCGTGTGGGACGCCAGGCCTTCGCCCGACGCCTCGAAGGTCGCCCTCGCGCGGCTGGGCATGAAGTCGTTCCACCTGTCGGTCTTCTCGCTCGCCGAGGCAGGCAAGCCGCAGGTCGACGTGGTGGTGAACCCGCTCGAGTTCAACGTCGAGTCGCTCGACTGGTCGCCCGATGGGGCGCTCGTGGCGACGGCCAGCCGGGATCGCTCGGTGCGGCTGTTCGACGGTCAGCGCGGCGCGCTGAAGGGCCAGTGGCTGACCGACGAAGCCCTCACCGCCGTGGCGTTCCACCCGAAGGGCGAGCTGCTCGCCGTCGGGAGCACGAAGGGCCTCGTCACCGTGCTGCGCTGGCCCGAGCTGTCCTTCGTGGCCGAGGTGCGCGCGCACCGCGACGAGGTGTCGGGCCTCGCGTGGGCCTCGACGGGAGAGCTGTTCTCGTCGAGCTGGGATCGCACCGTCGCGGTGTGGGTGGTGGAGGAGGCGGCCGGCTCCGCGCGTGCCAGCCGCGCGCTGTTCGAGAAGAAGTCGGGCCTCAACGTCTTCCGCGGCGTCGTCGAGGGCCGGGCGTCGGCCGCCTTCGTCATCGACGCGAGGACCCCGGTGGTGGTGCTTCGGGGGGCTCTCGCGCAGGCCGCCGGCCTCGACGTGCCCGCGCTCACCGAGACCGTCACCATTCCCACCGCCATGGGGCCGCAGCTGGCGCCGCTGGCCCGGGGCCGTTCGGTGACGCTCAAGAACGTCACCTTGACCGGCGTCGACCTCGCGGTGTGCGACGCCTGCGTCCCGCAAGACGCGCAGGCCGTGCTGGGCCAGGCCGCGCTCGAGCGGCTCGACGTGGCCACCGACAGCGCGACGAACGAGTACGTCTTCACGCCGAAAGAGGGCGTCGCGGGCGTCACCGCCACCTCGCCGCGGTCGCTGGTGCGGCGCCGGGTGTTGTCCTTCGAGGCCTCGGTGAACGACGTGACGGTCGACGCGGCGGGCGCGGTGTTGGGCCTGGCGCTGTCCGAGACGAAGGCCGAGCGCACCAAGGCCGTCTACGACCGGGAGAAACGCAAAGAGGTCGAGCCCGAGCGCCCGTGGGACTGCGCCGCGCGCGTCGACGCGAAGTCCGGGCAGGTGCTCGAGAAGCTCACCGGCCACCGCGGCGTGGTGTCGACCGCCGGCATCAGCCCCGACGGGAAGACGGTCGTGAGCGGCGGCTGGGACAAGACGGTGGTGCTCCACCGCGGCCAGGCCTCGCAGGTCGAGTCGCCGTACGGCTGGGCGATTCGCCGCGTGCGGTTCTCGCGCGATGGCCGGCTCGTCACCGTCGCCGCGTGGACGCCGCAGAACCCGCTCAACGATCACCAGAGCGACCCGGCGGGCGTCGTCTACGAGGCGCTCTACCTCGACGCCGCCGTCGCGCCGTGAGCCGGTACACGAAGACCTCGACGGCCGATCTCCTTTCGCTGCTCACGTGGGCGCCGCGCCGTCGCACCAGTCCCTTCGCGGTGGTGGAGGCGCTGGGCGAGGTGCTCGAGCGGAAGGTCGCTCCGCCCGAGGTGGGCGCGGCGGTGCTCACCTTCGACGCCACGCTGGCCGCCGAGGCGCGCGATGCGCTCGAGTCGAGGCGCGGAGCCACGGCGCGGTTCCTCCAGGCCACGGTGCCGGTCGACGTCGACGGGCCGCGCGTCGAGAGCGCCTGGCAGGCCGCCGCGCACGCGCTGACGAAGCTGGTGCGCCTCACCCGCGCGCCGACGGCGGGCCAGCTCGCGACGCTCCGAAAGCTCGCCGTCGATGACGTCTTTCTCGAGGGCGCCCAGGTGGCGCTGTCGACCGCCGAGCCGGCCGACGTCGAGACGAACCGCTGGTTCCTGCCGCTCCTCGTGCTCGATGCGACGGACGGATCGGTCGATGCGCTGTTGCCCCACCTCGACGCGGCGCTGGCCGGTGGGGCGGTGGCGGTGGCGCTGCGCCCCCTCGCGAAGCTCGAGGCGAAGGCGCCCGTGGTGGCCGAGGCGCTTGGACGGCTCGCGCGGCGCTGACGGTGGGCCGGCCCACCGCTGGGCGAGACGCCTCCGCTGCGCGCAAACCGCCGCTCGACAGCGCCGTCTGCGAGGTGCCGACAGCGGTGGACTCGCCGCGTGCGCTGCCGGAGGCGTCGCACTCGGGCACGGTGATCGGCGCCCCGACGCACGAGGCGCGGCTCCCCCGAGCTCGGAGGGCTCGGCGAATGCTCGAGCGTGGGCGCACCCTGCATGGGTCGTCACGCCCGGGGTTCACCGAGTCCGTCGTGTTGCCCGGGAAGAAGCCGGCGCGGCCGAAAGCGACGTTGGGCCCTGGCGAGACGCGAATCTTCGGCCCGCCGCCGATGCACTCGAGCACGATGGTGCCCTCGGGTGCCGGTGTTGAAGCGCAGGTTCGGCGCCGGCCGCGCGCCCAGGCCCGAGGTGGTGCGCCGACGCCGGTGACCCGGCCGTCGGGTTGATGACGTCGCGGTGGTCGGCCAGGAGCCCAGGCATGCGCGCGTTCGCTCTCGCTGGGCTCGCCCTCATCGCCGTCGGTTGCGGCACCACCGTCGAGCCCACCGACTACGCGACGGACTGCACCGTCGATGCCGACTGCGTGGTGGCCATCGTCGGAGATCTCTGCGCGCCCTGTCTGCCGGCGACCTTCACGCCCGTGCTTCGCACCAGCGGCTGTGGCAACGGTGTCAACGGAGCCATCAGCGCGAAAGAGAGCGCTACACCGCTGACTTTACCGCCATTCGGCGCGGGTGCTTCCGAAGCATCGAGGCCTGCCCCGACATCTGCCGCTCGAACAGCGAAGCGTTCTGTAGCCAGGGCCGCTGCGACCGTCGGGGCGCGCCGCAACCCTGAACGATCAGCCGCGTCAGACCTCGAGTCGGGCTGCTCCGACCGCCGCCGGCACCGGCGTCGGCCAGGTGCCGTGCATCGCCACCTGGGCCTCATGGCCGAGCAGGGTGCGCTTGAGCTCGAGGCCGCCGGCGTACCCCGTCAGCTTCCCGTCTCGGCCCACGACGCGGTGGCACGGCACGATGATGCTGATGGGATTTCGCCCGTTCGCCAGGCCCACCGCGCGTGAGGCGCTCGGCTTCCCCAGCTGCGCGGCCAGCTCGCCGTACGTCACCGTCGCGCCGAAGGGAATGTCGAGCAGCGCGTTCCACACGCGGCGCTGAAAAGGGGTGCCTGTGGGCGACAGCGTTACCTCGAAGCGGGTCAACCGGCCCGCGAAGTACGCGTCGAGCTGGTCCTTCACGCCGGTGAAGAAGCCGTCTTGCCGAACCCACCCGGCATCAGGCGACGGCCGCCGCACGTGCTGGGTGGAGTACAGCCCGGTGAGGCCCAGCCCATCAGAGGTGAGGAGCAGGGCGCCGACGGGACTCTCGACCACGCCGTACGACAGGACGTTCGCCATGACGGGGGAGACCTTACCCGCTCGGCCGTGAGAAAGAACCCACGCCGTTGGATATCAAACGTTGAGAAAGACACGGCTCCGTGGCACGCCGCCCCGTTCGAGCAGGGCCGTCACCTCGTCCGTCATCTCTTTCTGTCCCACGAGGAACGCGACGGTCTGAAGCGTCACGCGGTCCGGCACGAGGGCCTGCACGAAGCCGACGGGGCCAGTCCAGCCGGCTCCACCGTCCGTCACCACCGTGTGCACGTCGACGCGGGGGAGCGCGCGCAGCTCGTCGAGCCACGGGAGCTGCCGCGGCGAGCGCTGCCCCTGCACCAGCGTCACCCGCCCGAAGTCCTCGCGGCGCTGCGCGATGAGGCCCAGCGCCGAACGACATGGAGCGAGCGCCGTGCCGGTGCAGACGAACAGCACGTCGCGGCCCCTCGCCTCGTCGATGGGAAAGCCCGGGCCTTCGGGCGGCGTCACCTCGAGCGCGCTCCCCTCGGCCAGGGTCGCCAGCGCCTCGGACACGCCCGTGCCCCGCCGAATCAGGTAGTCGAACGTCGTCGACCCCGGAGGCGAGGCGATGGCGAACATCGACTCTCCGCTGCCGGCCTGGCGAATGCGGTGAAATTGACCGGGGCGCGCGAACGAGGTGGCCACCGCGCCGGGCACCGCCAGTGAGACCTCGACCAGGCCCTCGTCGACCACCCGGCGCTGGACGAGTTGAGCGGAATGCCACGAACGCATCGCGGCGTGGCATAACGGCGCTCCACTTCGTCTGGCAGGGAAAACGTGCGCGCGCTTCGCAGCCTGGTGCTCATCACGCTGGTCCTCGGCGGCATCCTGGCCGTCATCGGCTCGGGCTGGTGGCTCTACACGAGCGCGACCCTGCCCGTTCAGATCGAGTCCGAGCAGGACCTGCAGACCATCCTCAAGCAGTCCATCGAGAGCGATCGACAGAGCACCCAGTTCAACAAGCGCGTGGGCGAGCGCGAGCGGGTCGAGTGGCCCAAGCCCGACTTCGCGCGGCTGCCCAAGAACCTCGTGGCGCTCTACATCATGTCGTGGGACTGCCCGACGTACTTCCAGACGCCGCGCGAAGACGGCTGGCCGTGGATGAAGCGGGTGCTCAACGCGGCGCGGAACGTCGGCATGCCGGGCGACGGCTCGTGCGAGTTCTCCTTCGCGCAGCGCCTCGCGTGGCGCCTCGGCGTCAGCGGCACGGGCGCGTCGGCGGTGATGGCCGATCGCATTCACCGGTACCTGAAGAAGGACCAGCTCGTCGCGTACGACCTCCACTCGATGCAGTTCGCCCAGTCCCTCATCGGGGTCGAGGCGGCCTCGCGCGAGCTGATGGGCAAGGAGCTCACCGACCTCACGCTCGCCGAGCTCGCCGAGTTCCAGCTCGGCATTCCCCCCTGGAACCTCTTCAACGAGATCTACCAGTGCAGCGCGGTGGGGCTCTTGCGGCAGGCGCGCGACAAGCTGCTGCTCGGGCTGTTCAACGTGGGGCTGGCGCCCGAAGAGGCCGTCAAGTCGGCCATGGCCCAGCCGCTGCGCTGCCCGGCGGTCAAGCGGTAGCCGCGTTCTCCAGCGCCTCGACGGTGAGCGACGTCTCGAGCCGTGCGCCCGTCACCTCGAGGCAGACCGCGCCCGCATCGAGAAGGAGCCGTTCTCCCAGCTGAAACTGCGCGTCCCGGCCGAAGCGCGCGCGCGCCAGGCCGTTCTTCACCTTCACCGACACCACGCCGTCGTCGTCGACCCGCAGCGACAGCGGATCGAGGACCTCGGCGGTGCGATCCGACAGCCGGACGCTCAGACGCCCGCCCTCCGCTTCGTCCACCGCCACCACCTGGTACGGCGCGTCCTCCACCTCGATGACGCACCAGTCGTTGCCGAAGTGGAGCGTCACCCGGCCGGCCTCGTCGACGCGCACGCCGCGGTTGAAGGCCTCGATGATCTTCGGGTGGTCGATGCGCTCACCGTCGTGCCACCAGCGGAAGGCGCGATCGAGCCGAATGCCGCTGTCTTCCCGAGTGTGCCGCCGGACGGACGCCATGCTGGGCGAGATGTGACGCCCGCGCGGGGTGGCGTCAAGCCGATGAGACGAGTCGTCAGCCCCGAATGGGGAAGCTGGCCAGCGCGATCGTGACGAAGAGGCCGAAGAGGAACGGCAGCCCGAGCAGCAGCACCAGCGCCACCACCCCGAGCCGGTAGCCGAGGCGTGCGTTGGCGTCGGTGAGGCGCAGCGGGCGCCCGCGGGCGATAGCGAAGACGTTCAGCATCACGCCGAGCAGCACGCCGACGCCGATGAGGAGGAAGTCTCGATCGCGCGAGATCACCTCGTACGCGGCGCGGTGCCAGAGGGGCTCTGGAGCGCGCTCACACCCGGGTTGAACGAAGGCAGGCGGCGCTTGTGGGTCCTCGTCGAGCACCTGCCAGCACCCCTCGGGCAGCTCGTCGGGCGGCGTCCACGCGGCGTACAGGGCGCGCGCGGTCAGCAGCACCACGAGCGCCGTCAGCGGCACCACCCAGCCGACCACCGCGAAGCGCAGCGCCGTCACGTCGAGCGCATCCAGTCTTCCAGGCGGTGCAGCAGGCGCCGTCGCTCGGGCCCGAACACCGGCACCAGGGGGTACGCGTGCGGTAGATCGGCGGCTTCGTCGTGGGTCACCGCCACTCCCGCGGCCCGGGCCTTCGAGACGAAGTCGGCGATCTCCCCGCGGAAGGCCTCCTGCCCGCCGCTGGCAAGGAAGAT
Organism: Myxococcaceae bacterium; assembly: GCA_033763395.1. Taxonomy (GTDB): domain Bacteria; phylum Myxococcota; class Myxococcia; order Myxococcales; family Myxococcaceae; genus Xiheimicrobium. The sequence goes on along the minus strand of JANRKQ010000090.1, from coordinate 63,980 downwards.
CGGCGGGAGGCCCGCGAGGTTCGCGAAGAGCGGCGACGCGCGGGGATCCTCAGGTGCCGTACCGCCCAGGTACGACGTCGCGAGGCGACGCATCACCTCGGCCTCGAGGTAGTCGTGGGGGGCGGCGTCGATGGTGGGCGAGCGGCACGTGAGATCGAGCCAGGGCGACACGAGCAGCACCCGGTGCACCTGCGCGGGCCTCGTCGCGAGCAACGCGCCCAGCGCGAGCGTGCCGCCGGCCGAGTCTCCGGCCAGCACCACGTCGTCGGTCTCGGCCACCGCGGCGTCGAGCACGGCGGTGACGTCGTCGAGGCCCGCGGGGAATGGGTGCTCGGGCGCGAGCCGGTACAGCGGGAAGACGGTGCGCCGCTTGAGCGTCGTGGCGAGCGAGCGCAAGAGGTACGCGTGCGTGGCGAACGAGCCGCCGTGAAAGCCGCCGCCGTGCACGTAGACGAGCAGGCCGCGCGAGGCTCCGTCGGGCAGCAACAGCCGGCAGGGCACGCCCGCCACCGTCGCGTCCGACTCCTTCACCTCGGGCCACGGCATCGAGCGCGAGGCGGCGTCGAGCAGGGCGCGGGCCCGCTGGGGGTCCTTCGGGAGCAGCCGGCTCTGCTGGCGGAGCAGCTCGACCGTGCCCTGGATGCGCAGGCTCGGAGACGACGGGCGATCGGTCATGGCGCTCCCTGATGCCGGGCCCGGGCCGTCGGCGCAATCACTTCCGCCCGGGGCCCCAGTCGCGCTGAAATGGAGCGGATGAGCCAGCCCGAGTCGCCGTGGCAGGTGGTGCAGCGCCTCGAAGACGAGGGGTTGTCGCGCGCCAGCATCGTCGCCGAGCTGCGCACCCGCGGGCTCGACCAGGCCGACATCGACGCGCTCCTCGCCGACGGCGTCGCACCCTCTGCGGCCCGCGCGCCCCGGGTCGTCGCCGCCGACCTGCGCCCGCTCGAGGCTGCCGAACTGCGGGCGCGCTGTGGCGAGCACCCGACCCTCGCCGCGGTGGGCACGTGCACCCGGTGCGGCCGGTTCGGGTGTGCGGCTTGTCTTCGTCCAGCGGCCGTGGAGCGGGAGCTCCTCGGGTTGTGCGAAGCCTGTCGTGCCTCGGGCGTCATTCAGGGCGACGTCGCCCGACGCGCGCGTGAAAGGGCCGCGTGGTGGATGTTGAGCGCTCCAGCGTTGTTCAGCCTGCTCCTCCTCGCGGCGCGGCTGGAGCGGCCAGAATGGACCCTGAAGGATTTGAAGAGGTGGGGGCTCTTCTCGATTCCATGGCTGGTGCTCTTCATCGCGCAGCGCCACTCGCGCACGTTCCTGCCAACGTGGGTCAGCCTGCTCGTGTGGATCGCCACGGCGCTGCTCTTCGCCTGGGCTGGCGGCGAAGTCGGAGGGAACGTGGCGGTAATCCTCGTGCCCTGGAGCCTCGCGCTCGCACCGGCGCTCATCGCCGCGCGCGCCCATTCCCGCTGAGGGCCCGCTCAGGGATCTGTCGTCACCACCGACACGCCCGGCGCCAGCGTGTCGGCGTTGGCCTGGGTGAGCAGCTCGAGCGAGCCGGGGCTGCCGCGCAGCGTCGCGTTGAACAGCGCGACGGCGAAGTGGTTCATCAGCGGCTGGGCCACCGCGGCGCTCGGAGCCGGCGGGGCGCAGCCATCGCTCAGCACGCTGCGCACGTTCGCGCCGGGAATGTCGAGGCGAATGTTGTCGCTCACCGCCGCGAGGTCGAACGCGCAGATGTCGGAGAAGGTGAAATGTCCGCCCTCGGTGATGTCGAGCAGCCAGCGCGGCTTCTGCATCGCGGCCCAGGTGGGCGCGACGTGCTCGTCCCACTTGAGCGTTCGGTCCTTCCGCGCGCCCTGAATCATCACCGGAATGCCGAGGTTCGGCCGGCCCAGGTCGACGAAGAAGAGATCGGTCGACGGCGGCGCCTGCGGGACGATCACCTTCACGCGCTGGTCGATGGCCGCCACGCGCAGCGAGGTGAGCGCGCCGAAGCTGTGGCCCGTGACGCCCACCTTCTCGGAGTCGACGAGGCCGTACAGCGGGTCGCTCTCGGGCAGGCGCTGGTACGCGGTGATGAGGTACTGCACGTCGGCGGGCCGGGTGGCGATGCCGATGCCCACGTCCTGGAGCTGGTTGCGCACGGCGTAGTCGAGCGTGCCGCCCTCGTGATCCGGCGAGACCACCACGTAGCCGTGAGAGGCGAGCAGCACCGTGTAGAAGGTCGACTGCCAGCGAATCGCGCCCTGGCCGTGGCTGAAGACGATGAGCGGGAACGGGCCGTGGGTCTTCGCCGGCGCCGCGTCACGCACCGCGGGCGTCTCGAGCAGGGGCACGCCTCCGGCCGCCACCAGCATGGCGCGCTGCTCGTCGGTGAAGCGCTCCTTGATGTCGTAGCTGACGGTTGGCTTGCCCTTCGTGTCCTGCGTCGCCGGGTACCAGATCTCCGTCACCAGCAGCCGGGGCGTGCCGTCGGGCTTGGGCCGCCGGCGGTCTTCGTAGGTGACGGTGCGCACGCCGACCTGGAAGGGACCGAACGCCGACGGGTTGGGCGTGGCAGCTGGGCCGGCCGGAGGGAAGGGCAGGGCATCGACCGGCGCCGGCATGCCGCAGCCGACGACGAGGAGCGCCGCGAGCGGGAGCGCGCGCCACATCACTTCGCCCCCACGAGGCTCTCGAGCGGGCGCTTCTCGTCCGACTTCTTCGCGGCCGTCCACTCGATGAGCGCGGCCTGCCACGACGTCTTCGTCTCGAGGGGAGCCGGGTCGGCCTTGTTGAGCGCGAAGCCATCGCCGCCGAGGTACAGGTAGTCCGTCGTCGCCACCGAGTACGTCTTCTTCGGGTCGATGGCCGTGCCCTTGGCGTCGACCCACCCGTCGCCCTTGGGCTTCACCCCCGCCACCCGCGCTTCGGTGTTGCCCAGCGCGGTGAGCAGCGCCTCGCCCGTCACCTTCACCACCACCACCTGGTTGTCGAACGGCACGAGGTCGTACACCGAGGCCTTCGTCACCGGGCCCGACGGGAGCGCCTGACGCACGCCCTTGCGGTTGAGGAGCGCGACGTCGGCCTTGAACTGCTCCTTGAGCGCCGTCGTCAGCCACTGCGTCATCTCCTTCGACTCCTGGCCCAGGCCGGCCTTCGTGAAGCCGATGGTGCCGCCGAGCGCCTCGTCGAGCTTCCTCTTCCAGCCATCGACGAGCGCCTTCGCCTGCGGCTCCACGGCCGGAGCGCCCTCGCCGCCCACCACCTCGACCGTCGACACCGCGCTCGTCACCTGCACCGGCGTCGACGAGAGCGTCACCGTCACCGACACCTTCGCGTACGACGACCAGCGGCTGCCCGGGTACACCAGGCGCGTGCCGCCCACCGACTCGGGGAAGGGGCCCTCGCAGCGGCGGCCAGCGAAGAAGGTAAGGCCAAAGTCGGCGTGCTTCTCGAGAATGGCCGGGGCGTCGTTGAGGCAGCCATCGCTCACCACGCCGATGACGTGCGGGTTCGCCTTCTTCACCTCGGCCAGCACCTCGGTGAGGGCCGCCGTCTCGTCGACGGCCTCGAGCCCCTTCATGCGGCCGGGCATCGGCGTCACCGTCGCCTTGCGCGCGGCCAGCCCGATGATGGCCACCGTCACGCCCTTGCGGGTGAGCACCCGGAAGTGGCCCAGGCCCAGCGCCTTGCCGTCATCGTCCTTCGCGGCGAGGTTGGCCGCGAGGTACGGAAAGCCGGCGCGGTTGCGGTTGGCGACGAACTGCTCGCGGCTCCAGTCGAGCTCGCGGTTGCCGAGCGCCGACGCGGCGTAGCCCATCTGCCGCATCAGCTCGGCCGTCGGCTCGCCCTTGAAGTAGCTCGAGATGGCCTGGCCGTTGGCGTTGTCGCCCGTCGACACCACGAGGGTGCTCGCGTCCTTGCACGGCGCGTCGCCGCTGGGCGCCAGCGGGCCCGGGCAGTGGCCTTCTTTCGCGACCCACCAGCCCAGCACCTCGGCCGCGCCGCCCCGCGAGGTGCCGCCCTCGGTGACGGGCAAGAGGTAGCCGTTCTCAGCGCCCGTGATGAGGATCGACAGCGTCTCCTGCTTGAGCGTCTTCGGATCGACCGGCGCGGCGGCGTGGGGTTCTCCGTCGGGCGCCTGCTTCTTGTCGGGGCAGGCGAGCAGCGGCAGGGCAGCGAGCAGGACGAGGGTGCGACGCGTCATGGCGGCGGTCGATAGCACGCAGCCCGCGCAACGGGCATCATCGCGCGCCCATGGGCGGCCTCTACCTTGCGCTGTCGTGCCTGCAGGGCCGGCCGATGCGGCAGGCCTTCGACGCGCTCGCCACGCTGGGGGTCGGCGTGCAGCTCACGCCGGGCAACGAGCCGACGCCCGACTTCGCCCGGCACGTCGCCGCCAGTGGCGTGCCCACGCGGACGCACCACGGCTTCTCGTTCGAGCGGCGCGCCGGGAAGGTCTGGTCCGACGAGGGCGCCTGCGTGGCCTCGTCCGACAGCGTGCACCCGCCACGGCATGACAGCCCGGCAGCGGAGCACTTCTCCCGCTGGCTCGAGGCGAACCCGCAGGCCCGGGTGCTCGAGACGATGTACCCGGGGTACTGCCTCGGGAGCGGCGATGCCCTCGAGCAGGCGCTCACCCGCTCGGTGCCGCTGGCCGTCGACGTCTCTCACCTCTTCATCCAGCGCACGGCGGGCGTCCTCACGGACGGGACGCTGCGCCGCGTGCTCGACTCACCCCACGTCGTCGAGGTGCACGTGTCGCAGAACGATGGTCGTCACGACTCGCACCGGCCGCTGCGGCGCGACAGCTTCGAGCTCGGCTGGGCACGCGAGCGGCTGTCGAGCGGGTTGCCCGTCATCTACGAGGCGTACCTCCACCTCCTCTCCGACGACGCGCGGCGCGCGCAGCTCGACCTCGTGCGGCAGGCACTCACGTGACGACCCCTCCGTCACCGCCCATCGGCTCGACGCCGTTCACCTTGCGCAGCTGGTCGCTCGAACACGAGGTGCGCCCGCTCTTTCAGCGGGTCTTCGACGAACGCCCGCAGGTGCGCTCCCTGCTGTTGTGCGTGGCCCAGTACTGGGCGGACGAGGCCGACGACGCCGTGCACGGGCACCTGGTGCTGTCGGCCCGCGACGTGCCCCGCTGGCCGCACCGCTGTGCCGACGACGAGCACCCCGGTGATGGAGACCTCTGCACCTACTGCTGCGCGCGGGACTTCAACGATCCCCGCGCGCGCTGGGTCTCGTGGGACGACAACGGGCTGGCCATTCGGTGCTGGCAGGCCTTCTGTCACGAGGGCGCCAACCAGGAGGAGGATCCGAACCACACGTCGGTGCCGGTGGTGCTGGGCCGGCGCCACGAGGGGGGCGTCGCGCTCGACTTCGTGGGCCGGGCGCTTCGCCCATGGCTCGATCTGCCCACCACCGGCCTGCCGACGTGGTTCCTTCAGGAAGAGGCGTCGACGCCGCTCGAGCCGGTGGTGGTGACGCCCAGGCCGCGCGACGAGGCGCCGTTTCGTGACGCCATCGCCGCGGCGCCGTTCGACGATGGGCCCAGGCTCGTGTTCGCCGACTGGCTCCAGCAGCGGGGCGACCCGCTGGGCGAATTCATTTCGTTGTCGCTGGCTCGCCCGCGGAGCGAAGCGGCGTCGATGCGACGGCGCGCCCTCGTGCAGGAGCACGCCGAAGCCTGGCTGGGCGAGCTCGTCTCATGCGTCTCGCCGGGCAGCGCCGACTTCTCGCGCGGGTTGCTGACTGGCGCGTCTGTCTGCTTCGACGAGCGCACCGAGGCGCTGGCGTCGAGCCCGGCGTGGGCCACCGTCGAGCACCTCGACTTCGCCGAGATGAGCCGCGTCACCTTCTCGACGGCGATGACGGCGCTCACCTCGGTGTCGGGGTTGCGGCGGGAGGGCCTCCACGCGCTCCCGCCGACGGTCACCCACGTCGCGTGTCGCCCCGAGGTCGTGCTCGCCGGGTTGCCGCCGCAGGTGAAGGCCCTCACCGTCGCGGTGCCGTTCGCGGCGTCTGCGCGGGAGCCCCTGCGCGCCCTGCTCGAGCGCCCCGAGCTCACCCGGCTCGAGCGCCTCTCGATCGGCCTCGAACCGACGCTCGACGACGACGCGTCGCCGCCGTGGGAGCTCGCGCGGGAGGTGCTGACCTGGGCCCGCGCCGACGTGGTATCGATCGGAGGCTGGTCCGCAGGTCACCGCCGCTCAGGGTGGTGGCTCGAGTGCCGAGAGGGCGTCGCCCGGCTGTCGCTCGAGGGGCTGTCGACCTTCCAGTCGAGCGAGGCGCGGGCAGGGCTGTTGCGGGCGCTCCGGGAGTGGGGTGACGGGCCGACGTCGGTGCTTCCCGCGGTTCGCGTCGTCGCCGTGGCGAACCAGCTGTGGAAGCCCTCGGCCGAAGAGCAGGCCTCGCTCGGTCGAGCCGGGGTCCCCGTCGAGTTCGAAGGACCGCCGCCTGCGCCCGAGCCCGCACCGTTACCGCCGCCGGAGCGCCCACCGCCACGGCCGCTCCCCCTCGTGGTCGACCCGATCTCGCGCGCGGTGTCATTGCCCGTCGACGCGACGGCTCGGCCCGTCAGCCAGAAGCCGGTGAGGCCCTTCACGCGGTGGTTCGAGCTGGTGCTCCTCGTCGCCGCGGCGGCCGCGTTGGTGGTGCGGGCCTGCGCTTCGGCTTGAGCAGGTGCGTGGCCTCAGTCGAGCTGCGCGGTGAGCACCACGCTCGCGCCGTGCGGGCCGAAGACCGGCATGAGCCCCAACCGGTGTTTCCGGGTCGCGAAGAAGAGCAGCACCGTGCCCGCGGCGAGCGTGGCGAAGCCGGCGGCCGCGATGCCGATCGAGATGCGTTGGAGCGACAGCGCAGAGCGCGCCTCCTCCAGATCGCCCCTCGGCTGCAGCGTGCCATCCTGGTTGAGGTGCAGGCCGGCCCCGGAGCGACCGACGAAGAAGAAGACGCCACCCACCATCGTCACTGCGCCGCCGACGCCGACGAGCGTGAGCGCGAGCCGCTTCTGCCGGCCCTGCTCCGAGAAGGGGCTCTCGCCCACCTCGAGGGCGCGCGCTGGAGAGGCACAGAGGGTGATCGCGACGAGCGCGGCGGCCGTTTTCTTGATCATCGCTCCACCTCGCGTCTGATCACGCCACATCGCTGTTCCACCCTGAAGCACACCCGAGGAGCACACCATGTCCACCCCGATGATGACCACCGAGCCCACCCGCACCTGGGACGGCATCGACCGCCGCGGAGGCGCCCCGAAGGCCCCGCTCTTCGGTGAGCTGCTGGTCGAGTCGAGCTGGCGTCCGTCAGACGTGGTGCCCGCGGCGAGCGAAGGATGGCTGCGCGCGTTCGGCTACGCGAAGGACCGCCGCGAGAAGTGACAAGCGCCGTCACGGGGCCTTCGGCGCGTCGAGCGCGGTGAGCTGACGCTCGAGGGCCGCAAGCTTCTTCTCCGGGCGCTGGGCGGTCGGCAGCGAGCGGCCGTACCGCACCGCCTCCTGCAGTGACTTCTTCTGACCGGCAGCGTCACCCTTCGCCGCGAAGATCGCCGCCTGCACCTCGAGCAGGCGGATGCGCCGCGGGCCTCCGGTGTTCTTCGACAGCGCACGGCCAATCGCCGCCTCGGCCTGTGGCAGCTGGTTCAGCTCCTTGTGCGCGAGCGCGAGCCGCGCCGGCGGGTTGAAGTCCTTCGGCAGGTCCTTCTCGGACTGCTCCAGGGCCGGAACGACCCGCTCGACCTGCTTCGACGCCATCGCTGCGAGCAGCCGGTGCGGGTCGAACACCGCGCGCGCGGCTGGCGTGGGAGCCGCCTTCGCCGCGCCCTCCAGGAACTCGAGCCAGCGCTTGCCGAGCGCGAGCACCTGCGCGTCGTCCTTCGCGGCCTTTCGCTCTTCGACGAGCAGCTCGTACAGGCCCGACACGTCGTCGGCCATGGCGCCGGCGAACGTCGTGGCCTCGGTGGCCTGCTTCACCAGCCCGGCGGTGACGGTCGCCTTGTCCTTGACGTCGGCGGGCAGCTCGAGCGCGCAGCCCAGGCCCCAGGTGAGCGCGTTGACGCGGTCGGACGTGGCGACGAGCGTGGCGGCCTGCTCCGTCGCCGTGCGCGCGCACGACTCGTACTGCTTCGAGGTGTGGAGCGCGCTCAAGAGCGACAGGGTGCCTCGCACCGAGGGGTCGCCCTTGAGCCCCAGCACGTACTTGTCGGCGGCCTCCTGCGCGCGGCCCTGGGCCATGAGCGCGTCGGCCTCCGAGAGCGCTCCGTCTCGGCGGCGGGCCGCGTCGAGCAGGCCCTTCATCTGGGGTGCGTCGGCGCTGCCGATCCACTTGAAGACGAGCGTCTCGGTGTTGGGGTCGATGAAGAACAGCGTCGGCCACACCGACACCGGGAACTTGTCGAGGAAGGGCGCGTTCGACGTCTTCTCGGTGTCGATGCCGGCGAACACCACGTCCTTCTCGAAGGCGGCGAAGGCCGGCTGGTTCAGCACGTGCTCGCGCATGAAGACGCAGGTGTGGCACCACGGCGCCCACGCATCGACGAAGAGCAGCCGCTTCGACTTCTTCGCCGTGGCGAGGGCCTTCGCGTAGTCGTCTTCGATGACGGCGGGGCCCGACGACGCGGTCAGCGTGAGGGCGAGCAGGAGCGCGTGCATGCCCACCGGTATGGCACAGGCGCCGACGGGCTGTCAGGCAGCCACGACGCTCGGGCGGGGCGGGCGCTCCTCGACGCGCCACAGCAGCGCGCCCAGGCCGGTCAGCATGGCCACGGGCGCCCAGGCGGCGACCCAGGCGGGCAGGTGCTCTCCCATCACCAGGCCGCGGGCGACGAGGGTGACGGTGAAGAGCACCACGCTGACGAGCAGCCCCTCGAAGAGCGCCTGCGTCAGGTAGCCCTTGCGGCCCCGGCGCAGCGCGAGCGTCAGGGCGAACAGCGCCGCGGCCACGCCGGTGAAGGGGTAGGCGAAGCGGTTGTGCAGCGCGAGCAGGTATTGCTGTGAGGGCAGGCCGACGCGCGCGCGCAGCGCCTGCTGCTCGATGAGCGTCAGCGTCGGCATCAGCTCAGGTCGGCCCTGCCGAATGGCGAAGGACAGCGGGTCTGAGCCCGCGAGCGTCACCTCGAGCGCGTCGAAGCGCTCGCTCGTCAGCGCGCCGTTGGGGTCGAAGGTTCGCCGCGTCACGTCGGTGAGGCGCCACGCCGTGCCCTGGGCCGACTCCATGGTGGCCGCGTCGGCGCGCCAGGCGAGGCGAAAGCGCTCGTCGACCTGGTACACCGAGACGTCCGAGAGCCGGCCGGCGTCGTCGCGGCCCCGCACCTGGACGATGGCATCGCCCACCCGGTACCACTGCTTCGGCAGGTAGTAGAGGCCGTAGTCGCCCCAGCGGCCGAACACGTGCAGCATCATGTGGTCGACCTTCTCGCCCGACTTCGTCACGACGAGCTCGTCGAAGGCCACCATGCCCCCGGCGCTCAAGCCCGCGCACACGAGCACCGGGGCCACCAGCGTCCACCGGGAGCCGCCGAGCGCTTGAATGGCCGTCCACTCGCTCGTCTTGCGCAGCACCGACGCGGTGGCGCCGGCCGCGAGCAGCATCGCCGCGGGGGCCAGCTGGTGCGAGGTCTGCATCAGCTTGTGCCAGTACAGCTCGCCGATGGCCGACAGCGGCTTGTCGAGGAAGACGTTGAGCCGGTCTCCGAAGTCGGCCACCAGGTACACCAGCGCGATGCCCGCGAGCAGCCCGAGGAAGAGGCTCGCGTAGAGCCGCGCCACGAAGCGGAAGAGCAGGCCCCTCACGCCACGCCCCGCCGGGTGACGCGCCAGAGGAGCAACAGCCCCACGGCGAAGAAGAGCAGGTTCGGCAGCTGGCCCGACAGCCACGGCGGGAACTCTCCGCGCTCGGCGAACTGCGAGGCGGTGCGCCACGACAGGTAGAAGGCGAGGTAGGCGCCGATGGTGAAGAAGAAGCTCCAGCCGCGCGCGCCCCTCCGTCGCGACAGGGCCAGCGGCGTGCCCAGCACCGCGAAGGCGAGCGGCATGAAGACCTGCCCCAGGCGCCAGTGGAGCGTCACCTCGGCGCTCAGGTTCACCTCGTTGCGCGCGCGGGCGGCCTCGCGGGCCTCGAGCACGTCGAAGAGCGTCTGCTCCTCGCGGTTCGAGCGGAAGTTGTTCTTCCGGAAGAACGTCTCGCCGACGTCGGCGCGGAAGTCGGCGCGCGAGAAGGTGACGAGCGAGTACTCCTCGGTGTCGCGCCGCGCCTGGTGCAGGCTGCCGTCTTCGAGCACGAAGGCGATCGTCTCGAGCACCTCGGAGTTCTGCACCGTGCCGCGTCGCCCGAAGGCCAGCTGCGGGTTGTTCGGATCACGCCCATCGAAGAGGAAGACGTTGGTCCACTTGCCGCCGGCCTCGACGCCCTGGGCGTAGAGCGTCAGGTCGCGCAGCTCGTCGTGGAAGACGCCGGGCTTCACGTCGCTGACGAGGTTGCGGCGGATGATGTCGTGGGCCACCTGCCGCAGCGTGCGCATGCCCCAGGGCTGGGCCGTGTTCGCCAGCACGCCGAGCACTAGGGACAACACCGCGCCGAGGAGCAACGGGCCGCGCACGAACTCGAAGGGCGAGATGCCCAGCGCCTGCATCGCCACCACCTCGCGGTCCTCGGACAGGCGGCCGAGGCCCAGGAGGATCGCCAGCAGCAGCGCGACGGGAATGCCCTGCACGAGGAACTGCGGCAACAAGGCGAGCGTGAAGCGGCCCACGTCCCACGCGGTGACCGCGCTCCCGAGGAGGAAGTCGGTGCTCCGCAGGAACGCCATCACGAAGAAGATGACGCACAAGAGGCCGACCCAGCCGAGGAACGGCCCGAGCACCTCGCGGAACAGGTAGCGGCGCAGCATCGGAAGGCGGGGCCGATATCGCACGTGGCCCCGGCGCTGTCATGGCAGGCCTTGCGTACCGACCCCCTCTCGGGCGGAAGCGGAAGGTCGATTCGCCGGGCGCCTCGAGGTGAGACGGCCGAGGTCTTCTGTCGAGACCGACGCTTCGACGCGGGCTGGCGATTCAAGCGCTCGCGGTCAGCGCAGCGGCCTGACGCAGCGGCTTGACGCGCGGCGACAGCGGATGCCCCTCGGGCAGGTCCCACGGCGCCCAGGCGCCCTCGGTGAACCGCCAGAGCGGGAACGGGCAGCGGTCGACGCCGGCGCGAACGTTCGCGGCGTCGGCCTCACCCAGGCGCAGGGCTTCATCGAGCGCGCCCGAGGTCTCGCCGGTGAGGAGGAAGCTGTCCTCCGTGGTGACGACGGCGATGGGCGCACCCTCGACAGCGACCGTCTCGACGAGCTCGGGGAGCGCCAACCGGGCCGCCGCGAGTCCGTCACCCCAGGACCCACGAAAGACGCCCGGCGCGACGAGCTCGGGTGGGCGCCAGCTCGCTTCCTGCAGCCGCGCCCTGGCAACCTGGAGCGCGCTCTCGAAATCCATCGCCACATCGGCCGGGCTCAACCACTTCACGCGTCCGTCGACGACTTCGACCACGCCGAGAGAGACTGGGCCTGCCAAGGGGTGCGAGACCACCTGCCCCGGGTCCGTCGAAGTCCACAAGAGGTTGAGCCGCCAGTTGGACGTGCGCGCGCCGCCCGGGTTCTCGGGCTGCTGCGGTTCTCGCGTCAGGCGCCCAAGGGCGATGATCGCAAACACCACGCCCACCACCACCAACGCCGCAGAGCTCTGGGTGCCCTTGAGCACGAGGGCCCCTGACAGGCCGCCGATGATCGCAATGCCGGCCATGACGAGGGAAAGCACGTCTCGCATGAAGTGCACACGCAGCAGCTTCGCGGGGCATTCAAGGCCCCTCGGCGCAGGTCGATGGTGGCCAGTGTCTCGATGGCCTTGGCATGCGGTGACGCTCGCGTGGGCGCTCCTACTGTCGGGCGCGGCTCCCGACCTCTCTCACCTTCCGCACCAGCCCCAGCATCACCTGCCGCTGGAGCGCCGGGCGGGTGCGCAACGCCGAGTGCAGGTCGCGGGTCGACAACCGGAGCACCTCGCATGACCTCTCGCAGATCGCATCGGCGCTGCGCGGCTCTTCCGCGAGCGCGCCGAGCTCACCGAAGCACTCGGGCGGCGCTACGCGACTCAACGTCGTCCCGCCGTCGCGGATCGCCACCGTGCCGCGCACCAGCACGAAGAGCCCGTCGGCTGGATCGCCCGCGCGGAAGAGGGCCGTGCCCTTGTCGATCGACCGAACCGTCACCACGCTCGCCAGCGCCGCGAGCTCGTCGGCGGCGAGGCCCTGGAAAAAGGAGCACGCCCCGAGGTGCGCTGCGCGTTCACCTGGCGTCATGGAGCCCCTGCGTCGGGGGCCGAGCGAGGCTTCGGAGACAACACCCACGTGAGCTGTGCGCGCTGATTGGCGGGAGCGCCGTCGGCCCAGCCCCGAATCTTGTCGGTGAGGCTCAGGAGCGGGCCGAGCTCGGTGGCGACGACGAGCACCGGCGCGAGCTCTGGCGTCTGCACCACCTCGAGGAGCGGGACCGACGTGAGCGCCCGCGCCAGCCCGCGGGGGTCGACGTCGAGCTCGGCCCCGTGGCGCTGCGTGCCCTCCGCCTTCGCGAGCGCGGCCAGCGTCGTGTCCCTCGACTCCACGTCGTTCGACAGCCACACCACCCGGCCCGTGATGCCGGCCTCGAGCGCGTCTTCGCGGAAGGTGAGGGCCTTGCGGTCGAGGCTCTGAACCACCTCGGCGGCCGCGGTGGCATCGTCGGTCTCGGCCACCACCGTGAAGCGCGCCGCGAAGAATCGATTGAGCGCGCTGCGCAGGCCCGACTTCACGCTCACGCGGGAGAAGACGAGCGCGACGTTGCCGGTGAGGAAGGGCGCGATGCGCTCGCCCGCCGACGTCAACGGCTTGCCGAAGGGCGACCGCGAGAGCACCTGCTCCACCAACGCCGGGAGCTGCTTTCTCGCCACCCGCACCCGCAGCACGAGCACGCCAGGCGCCGAGAGGGTAGCGAACGGAGACGGGCCACCGCGCTCGAGGGTCGCCAGCGGCAGCCCTTTGGCCTTGACGTCGACGGTCAGGGTCTCGCCCTTCGCGCTCAGCGCGGTCGTCGTCCACCCGGGGAGCCGGACGTTGGCGGCCTCGGGGAGCAGAAAGTACTGCGCCGCGGACAGGTCAGTTGAGGCCTTCACCCACGCCCCGGCCAGCGGCTTGCCCGTCAGCGCCTTCACGACGTCGGGCAGCAGCTTCTCGACCGTCTGCCCCGAGGCATGCACCGCGCACGCCTCGGCGCCCTTGAGCACCACCGCGCCCTGCACCCGGTTCAGCGCGTCACGCGAGAGGAGCGTGGTGACACCGCCGCGCTCTTCCTTCGTCACCGGCCCGTAGCGATCGAGCCGCGCCCGGCACGCCGCCTCGAACACCTTCACGTCGCTGACGCCATGGCACGCCACCGACACCGGGCCGCGCGTCGACAGGGTGAGGCCCTGGGTCACGTCGATGCCGACCGCGGTGACCGACTCGGGGCGCGTCACGTCGAAGGGCACGATGGGGTGCGCGCTCTCACGCCACGAGGCCGGTGCCAGCATGACCGAGCCCTCGCCTGCGCGCGTGAAGAACGGCAGCAGCGTATTCACCTCGGCCAGCTTCGGCGCCCAGGTGACGAGCTCGGCGTCGACCAGCCCCTTCGGCGCGCCGCCCATGACGAGCGCCGCTGCGAGTTCGATGACCATGCGGCCGTCATAGTCCCATGCGTCGTCGTTCGCGCTCAGGCCGATTTTTCGGGCTTCCGCGCGTGTGGGCGTCTGCTAGAGCGTCGCGCCTCGGTCGTGACGGTTTGCCGGAGGGATGACAGACATGGCGTTCAAGGCGCAGCAGGTGAAGAAGGGGCTCTTCGACATCCACGGCCTCGAGGACTTCGTCGAGCGCAAGGTGCACGAGGTGATGCAGGCCCTCGGCCTCGGCGCGAAGTCGAAGCCGGCCGTGGCCCGCGCCGCTCCAGCGAAGGTGAAGGGGCCTGCGCCGAAGAAGTCGAAGGCGGCCCCGGTGAAGGCGACGGCCGTCGACGCGCTCGCGGTGGTCCTCTCGGCCCTCGACGCGAGCCCGAAGAAGGCCGCCCTGGTGAAGGCCGGCAAGCAGAAGGATCAGCTGCTGCGCTCCCTCATTCCCCTGTACCTGACGCGGGACGCGCAGGTCGAAGTGAGCTCGGGCGTCACGTCTCGCTTCTGGGCGAAGTTCGGCGTCACCTTCGCGGCTCCCAACGCAGCCAAGGCGCTGCGTGAGCACGCGGGCTTCTCGAAGCGCACGAAGACTGGCAACCAGATCACCCCGAGCGGCGTGAATTACGTCGAGGCCGCGCTCCTGGGCAAGAAGGCCTGACGTCGGGCGTCTTGCGTGTCGTCCCGGCCGTCTCCAGCAGCGTCGACGAAGGGCACTCCCGCGTGGGTGGTGCTGGCTGTCTTTGTCGTCGTGCCGCTCGTGCTCGCGTTCGTCATCTCGCGGCAGGCCGGGGCGCAGCAGATCCGCCGGAAGGCCATCGCGAAGTCCTACAACTGGGCCGTCGAGAACAAGAACGAGGGCCAGGTCGCGTGGATCCTGCGTGGCTTCCATCGTGACCGGCCGTTCGAGGCCGTGGCGCTGTTGCGGGAAGGCGGCGGCGAGGCCTGGCGCGCGCGCATCGCGCTGAGGCAGCCCTTCGGCTCGTGGGCGCTGGTCGCCTCGAAGGACGGCGCCTGGCAGGCGAAGGACTTCGGCACCATCTCGACGCTCGTGACGCGCACGGCGCTCCCGCCCACCGCGGGCCTCGACGCGCCGACGGGCTTCGACGTCTACGCACAGCCCGGTGACGCCGTGTTCGCGCTCGATGCGCTCAAGCGCGTACTGCCCCGTGCGCCCGAAGGGTTGCGGCCGCTGGCCATTTCGTTCGTCGACGACGGGGTGGTGCTCGACGGGCGCGGGCCCCTGCCCGAGGGCCAGGCGTTGCTCCCGGCGCTCGACTACCTCGTCGACCTCGTCGACTGCTTCGAGCCGCGCGACGCCGGTGTGCCCTGAGCCGCCGGCGCGCCGAACCGCCCCATCATCGCTGGCTCGGTGAGACGACGCCTGGGAAAGCCCGGGCCAGGGCGCGCCACCACCGCGCGCGGATCGATGGGCGCCATGGTGTGACGATCGACCACGACCGGCTCCACGAGGCGTCCCGTGGCCCGGTCGACGAGCTCGATGGGCGCGCCCGCGTCACCCGAGAGCCAGTCGTCACCCCAACGCATCATCACGAGAATGACGTCGAAGAAGGCCCTGCCCTTGTCGGTGAGCCGATACTCGTGGCGGAGCGGCGCGTCTGAGTAGGGCTCCTTGCGGAGCAGCCCCTCGTCGCACAGCCGCGTCAGCCGCTCGGTGAGGATGTTGCGCGCCACGCCGAGCCCCTGCTGGAAGTCGTCGAAGCGTCGCACGCCGTAGAAGGCCTCGCGCAGCACCAGCGGGGTCCACCAGTCGCCGAGCAGATCGACCGTGCGCGCCACCGAGCAGGGCCAGTCCTGAAACCGGGTTCGTCGCATGCGGTCACCGTAGTGAGTTGCGTGAAACAACTCAATCGGGGTAAGTCAGTTGCGTCGTGCAACTGAAGGGGAGGCGTTCATGCGGCTGCTGCGGTTGACGAATCAGGTGTTGGGGCGGGTGGCTCCGGGCGCGGTGGGCGAGCGGGCCCGGCAGATCTTCATGCGGCCCCGGCCCGGGCGCGCCTCGTCACTTCCAGAGGCTGAGCGGCTGGTGCTGGCCTCGGGGCTGGTGGCGTGGCGGCGCTCGCCCCGCGTCGCGCCGAAGGGCCGCGTGCTGGCGCTGCACGGCTGGGAGTCACGGGCCGCCCACCTGCGCGGGCTCATCGGGCCGCTGGTCGACGCGGGGGCCGAGGTGGTCGCGCTCGATGCGCCGGCGCACGGCGACTCCCCAGGCCGCGAGGCGCACCCCGTCGCGTTCGCCCAGGCGCTCCACGCGGCAGCCGCCGCCCTGGGGCCGTTCGACGCGGCCTTCGGGCACTCGATGGGCGGAGGGGCGCTGCTGCTGGCGCTGGCCGAGGGGCTCCCGGTCGCGCGTGCCGCGGTTCTGGGCGCACCATCGTCCATCGACGGCGTCCTTCATCGGTTCGCGGGCTTCATCGGGCTGCCAGGCCGGGCCGAGCGTGCGTTCGTCGAGACCGTCGAGCGGACGGTGGGGCGACGCCCTGCCGAGGTGAGCGCGTCTGTGCTGGCGCCGCGCGTCCACCAGCCGGTGTTGGTGGTTCACGACGAGAACGACCTCGAGGTGCCCTTCTCAGACGCCGAAGAGCTCGTGCGAGTCCTTTCGTCTGCGAGCCTCGTGGCGACCCGCGGGCTGGGCCACCGGCGCCTGTTGAAGGACGCAGCCGTGGCTCAGGCGATCGTCCACTTCTTCATCGACGGCGCTGGCTCGCGGCGGCACGACTCTGACGAGCAGGGCGTGCCCCTCGCGCCCTCAGAGCCAAAGGCGGAGCCGCTCCCGCCGCGCCCCGAGACACTCGGCTGAGCCGGCCTTCACGACGCGGTCCCCACGCGGCCTGAGGGCGTACACCACCCAGCGCTCGTCGACGCCGAGCCGGCCCGACGGGTCGAGCCGCGGTGGGCCACGCCCTCGGCGTCCTTCACCGTGTACCGCTCTCGCAGGTCGTCGCCCTCGCGAAGCCCGGTCCGCGGGTCGTCGCCCTCGACGGAGCAGGCACGCCCGCGGCGCGGTTCTCGTCGCGGTCGCAGCAGCACGCGCCACACCGCTGGCAGTCCTCCTGCGTGGGGAGCCGCTCCATGCACGGCGAGGTACCACCCGGGTTCCCTTGACCGGGCGCCCCGACGGATCGACAACGTCGCCCTTGAAAGTGGCCTTCTCGACCCGACTCCACGGTGAACACTTCACCTTCAAGGACCTGAAAGAGGTCCTTGGGCGCGCGAACGAGCCGCGCTCGGGCGATCGCCAGGCCGGCCTCGCAGCCCGCTCCATGCGCGAGATGGCCGCCGCCAAGCAGGTGCTCGCCGACGTCACGCTCAAGCAGCTCTACGAGGCGCCCTCGGTGCCGTTCGAGCACGACGAGGTGACGCGCGTCATCGTCGACGGCGTGCAGCCCCTCGTGCTCCAGCGTGTGCAGGGCTGGACGGTGGGCGCCTTCCGCGAGTGGCTGCTCGACGATCGCACGACGGGTGAAGACATCGCGGGCGTCTCGCCCGGCCTCACCGCCGAGATGATCGCCGCGGTGGCCAAGCTGATGTCCAACATGGACCTGGTCATCGCCGGCAAGAAGATGCGGGTGGTGGCCCGGTGCAACAACACCATCGGGCTCAAGGGGCGCATCTCGTCGCGCCTGCAGCCGAACCACCCGACCGACGACGTGGCGGGCGTGCTCGCGGCCGTGAAGGACGGCCTGAGCTTCGGCAACGGCGACGCGGTCATCGGCGTCAACCCCTCGACCGGCGACATTCAGGGCACGGTCGACATCCTCACCTCGGTGAAGGACCTCATGCGCCGGTTCCGCGTGCCGACGCAGAACTGCGTGCTCTCGCACATCACCATTCAGATGGCGGCGGTGCGCCGCGGCGCGCCGCTCGATCTCATGTTCCAGTCCATCGCCGGCAGCCAGGGCGCCAACCAGAACTTCGGCGTCTCGGTCTCGGTGCTCGACGAGGCGTACGATCTCGCGCGCCGCGAGGGCACGGCCCAGGGCCCCAACGTCATGTACTTCGAGACGGGGCAGGGCACCGCGCTGTCGGCGAACGCGCACCACGACACCGACCAGGTGACGATGGAGGCCCGCGCCTACGGGCTGGCCCGGCGGTACCAGCCGTTCCTGGTCAACAGCGTGGTGGGCTTCATCGGCCCCGAGTACCTGCGCGACGCCAAGGAGATCACCCGCGCCGGCCTCGAAGATCACTTCATGGGCAAGCTCACCGGCATCTCGATGGGCTGCGACGCCTGCTACACGAACCACGCGATCGCCGATCAGAACGACCAGGAGAACCTCGAGATGCTGCTCGCGGCCGCCGGGGTGAACTACCTGATGGGCATCCCCATGGGCGACGACGTGATGCTCAACTACCAGACGACGAGCTTTCACAACAACGCGGCGCTCCGCGAGCTGTTCGCCCTCAAGCCCGCGCCCGAGTTCGAGGCCTGGCTCGAGCGCATGGGCCTGTGGCGCAACGGCCGGTTGACCGACCGCGCCGGTGACGCGAGCGTGTTCGAGCGGGAGTTCGGCCGATGACGGAAGACGAGCTGCGCAAGCTGGTGGCGGACGTCGTGCGCGAAGTCGTGCAGACTCCCGCGCCGACGCCGGCCGGGCAGGGCCCGGTGGTGCGGGAAGAACCACCCCGGAGGGGGCCGCATCACCGACCGTTGCCCGCGCCGCGCGTCGCCTCTGCCCTCGAGGCGATGAAGGCGTCGACGCCCGCCCGCATCGTCACCGGCCGCACCGGCACGCGCTACCTCACCACGAGCTACCTGGGCCTTCGCGCCGACCACGCCATCGCGCTCGACGCCGTCGAGTCCGAGATCGCCGACGGCTGGCCCGAGCAGCAGGGCTGGCTCCCCTTGCGCACGCGCGCGAAGGACCACGCCGAGTTCTTCCTCCACCCCGACGAGGGGCGCCGGCTCGACGACGCCTCGAAGGCGCGCTGCGAGAAGGAGGCCGACCGCGGCGTCGACGTGCAGCTCATCGCCGGCGACGGGTTGTCCGCCTACGCGCTGTCGACGAACGGCCCTGCGCTCATGCAGGCGCTCCATCGGCACCTGAGCGGCGCCGGCTTTCGCGTCGGCAAGCCGCTCTTCGTGAAGTACGCGCGCATCGGCGTGCAGGACGAGATCGGCGTGCTCACCCAGGCGAAGTCCACCATCATCATCGTGGGCGAGCGGCCGGGCCTCGGCACCGGAGACTCGTTGAGCATCTACACGGCGTACGGCCCGAAGCTGGGCCAGGACAACGCCGAGAAGGACTGCATCTCGAACGTGCGCGATCTGGGCTTCGCGCCCGAGCGCGCGGCGGCCCGCTGCGCCGCCCTCATGAAGGACACCTTCAAGGCCGGTGGCGGCGGCGTGAAGCTCACGGGCGGCGACCCGGCGTTCCGGCCGCATGTCATCAACCATTGATCGATGACGACGCTCCGCCCTTCGCCTCCACGGCTGTTGTCGGTCCGGCTGCTCGAGCAGATCGAGCCGTCGCTCGGGCGCGCGCTGGGCTGCAGGGAGCGGCACGTCTCGGTGGGGCTCGTCACCTGCGATCAAGACGACTCGCTCTACGCAGCGCTCGACCACGCCACCAAGTTCGCCGACGTCGACGTGGTGTACGCGAAGAGCTTCTACGCGGGCTCGGCGCACGCCTCAGGGCCGTTCTCGGGAGAGATCCTCGGGGTGCTCGCCGGCCCCAACCCCGACGAGGTGAAGGAAGGCCTGTGGGCGCTGCGCGAGGCGCTCAACCGCAGCATCCACTTCGTCACCCTCGATGGCACCACCGGCCCCGCGTTCTTCCCACACGTCATCGAAGAGACCGGCCGCTACCTCGCGCCCCTCGCGGGCGTGCCCGTCGGCAGTCCGCTCGCGTACCTCATCGCACCTCCCACCGAGGCGCTCGTGGGGCTCGACGCGGCGCTCAAGTCGGCGAACGTGAAGCTGGTGAAGTTCTTCGGGCCGCCGACCGAGACGAACTTTGCGGGGGCCTACCTCACGGGCGGCGTCGCTGACGTGCACGCGGCGGCACGGGCCTTTACGGATGGGGTGGTGTCGGTGATCCGCGCACCCCAGGCCGGGTTGGTTCGTCCCGAGCGCGAGCGCCGCTGACCCATCGATTGCCGGCGCCGCGCAGGCCCCATCGCGACCCCGACACGGTCGGTCTTCGTCCTCGCCCGTGTCGAGCAGCGCGGGCGCGAGCACCACGGCGAGGAGGCCGCCACCGTGCGGCCGGTGCGGACGCCATGAGCGCGTCGCTTGAGCACACGTCAGCTGAGCGCTGAAGACTTCAGGCAGTCACGGTGTGCGTCGAGCCCTGTCACGAGCGCGTGACGCGGGAGGGATGACGCCAGCGTTCGAGAATCCGACCGGCGAGGCGCCCTGTGTCTGGTGCGCCCCCTTCGAGCGCAGTGCTGACGCCGGCGCGTTCGGGCGGCCCTCCCCCTGCCGTCGCCGCCGACCGTGAAACGCATGGGAGTCGGATCGCACCCCCACCGTGACAGCGGGCCTTCAGACGATCGACACTTCACGCCTCACTGCTGGGGGGTTGCATGCAGCACCTGCGTTTCTTCATCGAGGGCCGTGACGGCGGCGCGCTGAGCGCTGACGAGATTCGTTCACTCCACCGCTCGGGCCAGGTCACCGCCACGACGCGCCTGTCTCGCGACGGCAAGCAGTGGTTCCCCGCGGCGCAGCTCCTCAACCGCATGCCGGACGAAGAGAAGCCGCGGCCGCCGACGCCGGTGCTCCGCTGAGCACGCCGGTTCAGCGCGTGTGCTGCTCGTAGTTGCGGCCCTCGTTGTTGAACCAGACGTCGGCCTCGTCGCGCGCGCCGGCGGCGTCTTGCGGGGCGTGGCAGGCGACCCCGACGTGCAGGGCGAACTCGACCGCGGTGCCCGGCGCGACGCCCGCCAGCGCGAAGTGCCCGTTCGTCACCGGGCAGGGCACGTCGGTCGACGAGAGGCGGTGCACCGTCTTCCAGGCGTCGGCTGTCCAGTGGAGCTCCTGCCAGGTGATGGTGAGGACGGTGAAGCCCTGATCGATCCACCCCCGGGTGCGGGCGAGCGCCCGTACCTCGGGCAGCTGCGGGTTCACGTCGAAGTGGAGGCTCGAGGACTTCACGATTGGCGCCGTGGTCGGTCGAACGTGGCCGCTCGTCGCTGGGAGGCCCAGCCCGCCGCCCTCGTCCCCCGTGCGATGCTCCATCGAAGTGGCGTTCATGACGCGAGAAGCTAGGGGCAACTGCTTTGACCTTTCCAGCCCCCGGGGGTTGACGACTTCGTGACGACGCGTGGTCCGCACGCCTTGCGCCTGGTGCCGACCGAGGCCCCGACCGATGGGGACCTCTGCCGCGCATTCCTTGCAGGCGATCGTCAGGCCTTCGGCGCGCTGGTGCGCCGCTACCAGACGCCGGTCTTCACCGTGGTGCGCCGCTTCGCCAGCTCGCCCGAAGAGGCGAAGGACCTGACGCAGCGCGCGTTCCTCCAGGCCTTCGAGGCGGCGCAGCGCACCCTGCCGAAGCTGGTCGCCACGGCCGGTGAGGTGCCCTTCAAGGCGTGGGTGCTCCGCATCGCGGTGAACCTCGGGAAGAACCAGGCGCGCGACGGCGCCCGCTGGCCGCTCGCTCCGGTCGAGGCCATCGACGAGACGTCCTCGCTGCGGCCCCAGGCGCTCGAGGCCCTCGAGAAGGCCGAGGCCGAGGCCCTGACGCGCAAGGCCGTCGAGCGGCTGCCGCCCCGCCAGCGCGAGGTGTTCTCGCTGCGCATCGACGCGGGCCTGCCCTTCGCCGAGGTGGCCGAGGTGTTGGGCATCAGCGAAGGCAACGCGAAGTCCCACTTTCACTATGCCGTGAAGCGCCTGCGCGACGAGGTGCGCGCGCTCTCGGCCACGCCCGAAGGAGCAGGCCCATGACGTGCGAAGACATCGAAGGACGCCTCATCGAGGGTGACGCGAGCGGTGAGGTGGCCGCGCACCTGGCCGAATGCGCCTCGTGCCGCGCCTTCGCGGCCGAGCTCGCCGTGCTGACGTCGTCGACGCCGTTGTCGCCTGCCGAGCGCACGGCCCTCTCGTCGGTAGAAGCCGAAACGTGGCGGGCCTGGCAGCATCGGCAGGCGCGCGCGCGGCCGTCGTGGTTCGGCTACGCGGCGGCGGCGGCGTGTGGCGCGCTCGTGGCGTCGGCCGGCTTCTGGACCGCCCGGCCCGTGCGAGAGGTCGTCGTCGAGCGCGTCGTCGAGGCCCCTGCGCTGATGGCCGAGGCCGACGAGCCCAACCTTGTGCCCGACGAGGTGTTCTTCGAGGTGACGTGGCCGGACTACCCCGAAGGAGAGACTCCATGAAGAAGAGCGTGTTGGTCGTCACCCTGTTGTCGTCGGCGCTGGCCCTGGCCGGCCCGAAGAAGGACCCCGCCCGCTGGGAGGCGATGGACCCCGAAGAGCGCGCCGAGCGGCAGGAGGAGCGCGCCAAGCAGGCCCGCATGGTGTTGCTGGTGGCCGTCGCCGAAGCGCTCGAGCTGAACGAGGCGCAGGCGCTCAAGCTGTCCGAGACGCTCAAGGCGCTCGACGAGAAGCGCCGCCCGGTGCGCGAGTCGATGCACGAGGCGATGCGCCAGGTGAAGGCCGCCGCCGATGGAGACCCCGCCGCGCTCGCCAACGTCGATCAGAACATGCAGCGCGTGCTCGATGGCCGCGCGCAGATGGCCCAGCTCGACAAGGAGCTCTTCGCGACGTTGTCTCAAGGCCAGCCGGCGCAGAAGAAGGCGAAGCTCGCGCTGGTGCTCGCGAAGGTGGGCGACGAGCTGCGCCGCATGAAGGGCAACAAGGGCCGGCGCCACGGGCGCTGAAACCGGCTACACCGTCACCACATGAACCGGCTCGTGGTGCGTGTCCGTGCGGTGGGTGGGCCCGAGGTGCTCGAGGTGGAAGAAGAGGTGGCACCCGCTCCGGGCCACGGCGAGGTCCAGCTGACGCAGACCGCCGTTGGCCTCAACTTCATCGACACCTACCAGCGCAGCGGCCTCTACCCGATGCCGCTCCCCTTCGTTCCCGGCTCGGAAGGCGCCGGTGTCGTGAGCGCGGTCGGAGCGGGTGTCGACGCGTCGCTCCTGGGCCGGCGGGTCGCCTACGCCGGGGTGCTGGGCGCGTACGCCACGGTGCGAACGCTCGCCGCGGAGCGCGTGGTGCAGGTGCCCGATGGCGTCTCGGACGTGCTGGCCGCGGCGATGATGCTGAAGGGGATGACGGCCGAGTACCTCGTGCGACGGCTGCACGCCGTGCAGCCCGGTGAGGTGGTGGTGGTGCACGCGGCGGCGGGCGGGGTGGGGCAGCTCCTCTGTCAGTGGGCGAGCCACCTCGGCGCGACCGTCATCGGCGTGGTGGGCTCCGAGGCCAAGGCCGCCATCGCGCGCCGCTGTGGCGCCGGCCACGTGGTGGTGACGCCGGGCCAGTCGCTGGTGGACGAAGCGAAGCGGCTCACGTCTGGGCGCGGCGTCGACGTCGTGTACGACTCGGTCGGGAAGGACACGCTGAGCGCCTCGCTCGACGCGCTCAGGCCCCGGGGGCTGTTGGTGAGCTTCGGCCAGTCGTCGGGCATGCCGCCCCCGCTGGCCCTGTCGTCGCTGGGTGGCGCGCGCTCGTTGTTCGTCACCCGGCCGTCGCTCCACGCGTATGTCCACACCCGCGCCGAGCTCGAGGCGTCGGCCAGCGCGTTGTTCGACGTCGTCGCGCGAGGGGTGGTGACGGTGGCAGAGCCAACCCGGTTCACCCTGCGCGCGGTCGCCGACGCCCATCGCGCGCTCGAGGGACGGCAGACGACGGGCTCCGTCGTGCTCGTTCCCGAGGGCGATGCCTGACGCGGTGCCTTTGACGTCGCGGCGTGAATCGACCGTCGACGCAGGCTCCAGTTGCTGAGCCACCGCCTGAAGGATGAACTGGCCCTGGCTGCCTGGGGCACTTCTCGCCTCGACGTGTCACGGCGGCGCCTGCATCAGCAGGTCTGCCACGACGGGAAGGTGATCACTCGCGGACCCCGGCAGCGTTCCGCAGCCTTCGATCGAGAAGTGCCGACTGGCCCAGACGTAGTCGATGCGCGTCACCGGCAAGGCGCTGTTCCAGGTCTTTGCGAGGCCTCCGCCCTTCACGTCGCACGCGTCCTGGAGGAACCCGCTGAACTGTGCCCAGGTCGGAGACCCCGTGTCGTCGTTCATGTCACCCAGCACGATCACCCCTCCGTCCGCTGCCCTCGCCAGCGCGGCGGTCGTCATGGCCTCGGCGAGGCGCGCCGCCGATGAGGCCTCGGTCTCCTTCGCGTCGCGAAACGGAAACGTCACCGTGTAGTGAACGACGAGGACACGCACGTCACCGTGAGGGGTGCGAACGGTGGCATCGAGGAGCGCCAGCCGGCTGCCTTTCACGTGCACGCGCTCGGCCCGCAGAATGGGGTGGCGCGAGAGCAGCGCGACGCCGAACCGGCCCCCCTGGTAGGGGAAGTGCGCCACGAACGCGTGCTGCATCGACAACGCCTTCCCCAGCGCCGCGGCCTGGTCGACGCGCCCCGACCGACGGGTTCCGATGTCGACCTCCTGCAGGCCGATGACGTCTGCGTCTGCTGCCTTCAAAGTCTGCGCGATGCCCTCGAGCCCCCGATCGCCCGCGAGGATGTTGTAGGTCGCCACCCGCAGGGCCCGTGGCGAACGTTCCGCAGCGTGTACCCGCGTGGCGACGTGGCAGCCTCCCCACGCTCCGCAAACGACCAGAACCCCTGCGACCAGGCCGCGGCTTCGTCGAGACATTCAGGGCCAGAAAGCACGAGGTGTTCCAGCCGTTGGTCAGCGACGAGGCGCCGAGCTGTGCCGCCTCAGAGCTGCTCGGCCTGCACGCGGCCCTCGTCCCAGCCGACGTCGACCGACAGCGCCCGGGCCTTCGCGGCGAGCTGCTTCGCCTGCGCGGCCTGGCCCTGCTTCTTCGCCACCTTCGCCTGCTGCAGCAGCATCTTCGCCTGGAAGAGCAGGTCGCCCGACGCGGCCGCCGCGACGCCGGCGTGATCGAAGTGTTGCGCGGCTTCGGCGAGCTGAGCTGCGTGCACGAACAGCGTGCCCAGGTTCGCCAGCACGCGCGCTTCGGCCGACGGCCAGTTGGTGGTGCGCCAACGGGTGAGCGATGACTCCAGCAGCGCGCGGGCCCCGGCGACCTCCTTGCGCAGCAGCTTCACGCCCGCGAGCCGCGCCTCGACGCGCGCCGTGAGGTTCACCTCGCCGTGCCAGCGGCCCAGCTCCTCGGCGGCCGGCGCGAGCGACAGGCTCGTCTCCCAGGCCAGCACGGCGCCGGGCAGATCGTTCTCCTGCTCGCGCGCCTCGGCTTTTTCGGCCTCGACGAGCGCGAGGAACGCCGTCTTCCCCGCCCGTTGCTCGGCCAGCGCCAGCGCCTCGGCGGCTCGCGCCCGTCGGGCCTCGCTCCGGTGCACCCGCGCCAGCGACAGCGCCAGCTCCGGAGAACCGAGTTCCTGGCCCTGCTGGAGCGCGACCGCTTCGTCCACCAGCGTGCGGGCCAGCGCTGCGTCCTGGAGCGACAGGGCCATGCCGGCGGCGCGCGCGAGGGCGTCGACCCGCGCTCGCGCCAGCTCGGCCGTGACGGGCGTCGTCTGGCCGAGGGCCTCGACCCACCCGCGCACCGCGGCGATGGCGTCACGCAGCGCCCGGCCCGCCAGCGCCGTCTCGGCTGCGTGCTTCCACAGCGCCGCCGCGCGCACGCCGTCTTTCGCGGCGTTCAGGTGCTGGCCGAGCTTCACCGGGTCGATCGAGGCCGGAGCGCTGCGCGCCTGTTCGACGAGCTGGGCGGAGAGGCGCTGGTGCATGAGGGGCCGCTCCGGGCTGCCCGCCTCGAGCACGAGCTGCTGCAGCCGCGTCGACGCGAAGCCCCAGCGACGGTTCGAAAGGCTGCGCAACAGCCGCCCCTGCACCGCCTGCTGCAGGGCCTGCGGCGTCACCTTCGGGAGCGCGACGCTCACCGTCGGCCCGTCGAAGGTGTCTCCACACAGCGCCGCCGCCTCGAGCAGCCGCACCACCTCGAGCGGCATCACCGCGAGGCGCGCGCGCATGAGGCCGTCGACGTCGAAGCCCGGCACGTCGCCGATCAGCGCCGACTGGCCGCCCTGCTGGCGCAAGAGGCCGCGATCGTGCAGCCACCAGGTCAGGTCCACCATGCGCCCGGGGACCCCGGCCGAGACGGTGAAGATCTTCTCGGTGAGCGCCGCGGCAGGCGGCGCCACCAGCGCGCCGGTGAGCCACTGGGCCACGTCCGCGCGGGTCAGCGGGGTGACGTCGACCGACGGGAGCGAGCCGAGCCGCTCGAGGGGCACCTCGGGGTCGACGAAGCCGATGGTGAGCTCCTTCGGCGCCGCGCGGGTGAGCAGCTCGCGCACCGTCTCGAGGCTCGGCCCGTCGTACGACTCCATGCCGTCGAACAGGAGCACCACCGGCCGGCCCGCCGCGCCCGCCTTGAGCACCGCCCGCAGCGCGTGCGCGGCCTGGCCCGCCGTGAAGGGGTGGGGGAGCTGCACCACGCCGGCGATGACGAGCACGCCGGTGAGCGTCGAGTCGGTGAGGCCCAGCTTCTCGAGCGCGGGCCTGAGCTGCTGGTGGCGCGTCTCGGGCGCCACGCCGGTCATCGCGCAGATCACCTCGATGATGGCCCCGAAGGGCACCCCACGCAGCGACAGCGGAGAGCGGCCGACGCCCACCACGGTGCCGCGTGGGCGGGCACGGTTCGCGAGCTCGGCGATGAGGCTCGAGCGGCCAGACCCCCTTGGCGCGCGGACGACGAAGGGCGCGACGACTCCGGCGGCGAGGCTGGCGAGGCGCTTGTCGAGCAGCTGCAGCACGCCGTCGCGGCCCACCATGCCCGGCGGCGTGGCGGCCATGCGGGTGCGGCGCCCCAGCACCTCGATGGCCTCGGCCTGATCGAGCGAGCGCGTCTCGACGACATCGGCCACCTCGGTGCCGAGCTGCCGCTCGAACAACACCGCTCCCGCCGGCGCTGCCGCGGCCAGCTGGCGGGCCTTCTGCATCACCCGTGGGTCGAGCGGCTTGTCGAGCTCCGAGCTGGTCGAGGCCTGGAGCACCGACGCGCGCAGCGTCGCGGGGCCGGCGTCGCCCCCGCGCGCGGCCTCGTCCACGATGGCCTCGCGCATCGCCACCATCGCCAGCGCCGCGCGCGCCGACGTCGCGAGTGCTTCGCCTGCAAGCAGCAGGAAGGCGCGGTCGGCCTCGACCGCGTCGACGACGAGGTTCCAGCCGCGCGCCACCATCAACGCCCGGGCGAGGCAGCGCAGCGCGCGTGAGGAGCCCGGGGCCGCGCCGAGCACCTCGACGTGCACCACCAGCAGCCGGTTGCCGGTGACCCCGAAGGCGTCGCGCGACTTCGCCAGCTCGTCCAGCACCTGGGCGCTCAAGGGCAGGCGGCTCGCCTCGAGCCGCGCACGACGTTCGGACGCCGGCGCGCGAGCGGTCGCGCCGGTGGTCGCGCCGGGCAGCGGCGCCTTCGCCGAGAAGAAGTCGTCGGCCGAGTCGGGTGGCGCGAGGGCCGGCGTCGGAGCGGGCGCTGGCGTGGGAGCCTTCGCGGCCGGCGCCGTCGGAGCGCTGGGTGGAGCGGGCGGCCAGACGTCATCGACGGCCGGCGCGGGGGGCCAGACTTCCGGGGCCGGAGCCGACGCCGTGTTCGCCAGCGCGTCGGTGAGGGCCTTCGCGAACTCCGACACGTTCGCGAAGCGGTCGGCCTTGTTCTTCGCCAGCGCTTTGAGCACCACGTCGCACAGCGCGCGGAACCGGGCGAGCTCGGGGCGGCGCGTGGCTGGATCATCGGGCGCCTGAGTGAGGTGCAGGCTGATCACCTTCGCGAGCTCGGGCGCGATGAAGGGCGGCTTGCCGGTGAGCAGCTCGTAGGCCACGCAGCCCAGCGCGTAGATGTCGGTGCGTTCGTCGAGCGCCGCGGCGAGGGCCTGCTCCGGGGCCAGGTACATCGGCGTGCCGACCACCATGCCGAGCTGGGTGAGGCGCCCGTCTTGCGCCGTGCCCTTGTCGGTGGCGCGCGCGATGCCGAAGTCGAGGATCTTCGCCAGCTCGCTGCCGTCGCGGCGTTTGCCCAGCACGATGTTGGCGGGCTTGAGATCGCGGTGCACGACGCCGAGGTGGTGGGCTTCGGCGAGGCCCTCACACACCTGCCTCAGGATCTCGACCGCCCGCGCGGGCTCGAGCGGCCCTCGGGCCACCTCGCTGTCGAGCGCAGCGCCTTCGACGTACTCCATCGCGAGGAACGGCTGGCCCGACGAGGTGCGGCCGAAGTCGAACACCCGCACGATGTGGGGGCTCTCGAGCTGGCTGACGAGCTCGGCCTCACGCTGGAACCGCGCCCACATCTCTGGATCGGCGGCGAGCACGCGCTTGAGCAGCTTGAGCGCCACCGGCCGCTTCAAGTGCACGTGCGCGGCCCGGTACACCTCGCCCATGCCGCCCGACGCGATGTGCGCCTCGATGCGGAAGCGCTCTTCGAGCAGGGTGCCGGGCTCGAGCAGCTTCTCGTCGGCGTCGGGCGGGAAGGACACCTCCTGCCCGTCCTTCGTGCGCACCGTCTTGGGCCGGGTGAAGCGCGTGGTGGCGAACAGGCCCGCGGGGCTGGACTCGGTGGGCGCCAGCAGCGTCGCGATGAAGCCCTTGAGCGCGATGGCCGAGTCTTCCGACAGCTGCACCAGCACGCCGGTGTTGCCGCGATCGTCGAAGTCCGGTCCCTTCACCGTGCCGTCGAGCTCGGCCCTGGCGCCGGACTCGAGCATCACGTCGACGTAGGCCTCTGTCCCCGCCGCGACGTCGTCGGGGTAGGGCACGAAGAGCTCTCCGTGCTCGAGGCGCGGCCCCACCGCTGACTGGAGCTCAGCCGGCGTGTCGTACATCACCCCGCAGCGCACCTGGTCAGCCATGCCGTCGGCGCGAGTGTCGCTCAACGGCAGATCCGTTCCCAGCACGAACCTGTGACTCGTGATGGTCTTCGCGGGCCACCTTTCCCCCGACGTTTCAGGTGCGGTATGCGCCGCGCGCCATGCGTCCCACCTCAGCCTTCATCGTGTCGCTGCTCGTGGCGTGTGGAGCAGCGCCTCGGGCCTTCGATGGCGGCGCCGGAGGCGGTTCGGCGGTGGGGCCCGTCGTCGGCGGCGGTGTCGCAGGAGGTGGGTTCGCGGGCGGCGAGGCAGACGCGGGCTCGGCCGATGGAGGCTCGTTCGACGCCGGCGTCTCGGACGCGGGCGGGCGGCTGACGACGATTCGGGTGCACTACCCGACGGGGGCGCGGCGCATGCACCTGCGGGGCGCGCTGGCGCCACTCTCGTGGACGGCGGGCGTGGCGATGCAGCCGGTCGACGCCGACACCTGGACGTACTCGATGCCGGCGCATGCGGGGCCGCTCGAGTTCAAGCCCAGGCTCGACGAGCAGGAGTGGTCGAAGGGGCCCAACTTCGTGGCCCAGCCCGGCGAGACGGTCGACGTCTACCCGCGCTTCTTTCGCGACGTGGGCGAGGTGCGCCGGCCGTGGGTCGACTTCCGCTCCAACGTGCTCGGCAACGCGCGGGTGGTGTGGGTGTACCTGCCGCCGACGTACCTCGAGAACACGAGCTACCGGGCGCCGGTCGTCTACATGCACGACGGCCAGAACCTCTTCGACGCGCAGGCGGCCTTCGGCGGCACCGAG
Source organism: Myxococcaceae bacterium (assembly GCA_033763395.1). Taxonomy (GTDB): domain Bacteria; phylum Myxococcota; class Myxococcia; order Myxococcales; family Myxococcaceae; genus Xiheimicrobium. Next base: position 34,575 of record JANRKQ010000090.1, on the reverse strand, counting down.
TGGCAGGTCGACGAGACGATGAACCGGGCCGCGAACGATGGGTCGATCTCAGAGGCGATCGTCGTGGGCCCCGAGAACGGAGGCGCGGCGCGCATCGACGAGTACACGCCCACCAGCACCGCGATGTACGGCGGCGGGCGCGGCGATCTCTACCTGCGCTTCCTGGCCGAGGAGCTGAAGCCAGTCATCGACCGGGACTACCGCACGCGCCCGGGCCGCGACTCGACGGCCGTCATGGGCTCGTCGCTCGGCGGGCTCATCTCGACGTACGCGGGCGTCACCCGGCCCGAGACGTTCGGCCTCGTCGGGGCGCTGTCGCCGTCGACCTGGTGGGACGGCCGGTGGATTCTCGGCTCCGTCGGCGGCCTACGCGCAGCGCCCGCTCGCCCGCTCAAGGTGTACGTCGACAGCGGCAACGCGGGCGCCTCGATGGACGACGCGGCGAACACCGCCCAGCTCGCCCAGGCGTGGAGGGACCGTGGGTACGCTGACGAGGTGACGCTCAAGTACCTGGTGCAGAGCGGCGCGACCCACACCGAGCGGTACTGGGCCGAGCGGCTCCCCGGAGCGCTGCGGTTCCTCCTCGGGCCAGGGCGCTGACCCCACTCGGCTGCGTGCGCAGCACCGCGCGCTGACGCTGCACACGCGTGCAAGCCGTTGCACACGTCACGCTCCGCTTTCATCCCGGACGGGACGGAGCGGCGCAGACGGCGCTGGCACGGGCGCTGCTGTTCGACGCCACCATGCTCGAGACGACCTGCCAGCCGGCCGACACCGTGCGCGTTCCCCGCCGCTTCGACACCGGGCTCAAGCCCGCGCCGGCGCCCCACCCGGACGAGCCGAGGTACGTCGAAGAGCGGCTCCTCGGGCAGGGCGGCATGGGGGTGGTTCGACTGGTGGCCGATCGAAAGCTCGGCCGCAGCGTCGCGATGAAGGTGATGCAGCCCGAGCTGGCCAGCTGCGTCGAGGCGCGGCGCCGCTTCCTCCGCGAGGCCCGCGTGCAGGGGCTGCTCGAACACCCTTCGGTGGTGCCAGTGTACGACTCGGGGGAAGACGAGCGGGGGTGCCCGTGGTTCACCATGCAGCGGGTGCGCGGCTCGACGCTCGAGTCGGTGCTCGCGGCCCACGCCGCGCGAGACGCCGACGCGCTCGCGAGCTTCCCACGTCGACGCCTCCTGACCGCGTTCGTGCAGGTCTGCCTGGCGCTCGACTTCGCGCACAGCCGTGGCGTGGTGCACCGCGATCTGAAGCCAGGCAACGTGATGTTGGGCGAGTTCGGTGATGTGCACGTGCTCGACTGGGGGCTGGCGCGGGTGGGGCTCGACGATGAGCCCGCTGACGATCTCATCGCCGCGGTGGAGCGGGCGGCGCGCGGCGGGTCGGTGTTCGGCACACCGGGCTACATGGCGCCCGAGCAGATTCGGGGCGAGCGCGTCGACGGGCAGGCCGACGTGTACGCGCTGGGCGCCATGCTCTTCGAGATCCTCACCCTGACGCCGCTCCACCCGGGGTTGCCGGGCGAGCGGGTGGCGAACGCGCTGCGCGGCGTCGAGCGCTCCCCGGCGATCCGGGCCCCCGCCGCGGGAGTGCCTCCGGAGCTCGACGCGGCCGTGCTCGCCGCCACGCATCCCGACGTGCAGACCCGCACGGCCTCGGCGCGTGAGCTCGCCAACGCCGTCGAGCGCTCCCTCGATGGCGTGCGGGACTCCGAGGTGCGCCGGCAGCTCGCTGAGCGGCACGTCTGCGCCGCCAGGCCGGTGGTGGAGCACCTCGAGGCGGCCGACGACGCGGGCCGGCAGGACGCCGTTCGCCAGCTCGTGTCGGCGCTCGCGCTCGAGCCGGGGGCGCCCGAGGCGCTCGGCCTGCTCCAGAAGACGCTGTCGCACGTGCCGGCGCGGCTCCCGGCGTCGGTGGTGCGAAGCCGCGACGAGCAGCAGGGCGTGGTGCGGGCGGGGCTGGCGCGCACCGTCGCGGCCCGCATGGCCATCTGGGTGGGCCTGACGCCCGTCGTGCTCGCGATGGGGGCCCAGCGCCACGCCTGTGCCGCGGCGCTCGTCGCGATCCTGCTGGCCACCTTCGGGCTCGTCTGCGCGTGGGCCCGTCGGCCGGCGCTCTCGCGGTCGCAGATCGGCGTCATCATGCTGCTGGCCACGCTCTCGCTGACGCTCTTCGGTTCGTTGTTCGGCTCGCTGATCCTCGTGCCGCCCCTGGTCGCCACCAGCCTCGTGATGTTCGCCGGGTACGCCGAAGCCAGTGACCGCCGGTGGCTGCTGGCGCTCGCGCTCGGGGTCGTGCTGCTCCCGCTCGGGCTGGAGCACCTCGGCCTGGTGGCGCCGGCCTACGCCTTCACCGCCGACGCCATCGTCGTGCTTCCGCGCCTCGTGCACTTTCCGCCCGAGTTGACCTTCTGGGTGCTCGTCGTCGCCACCGTGCTGGCGACGGTGCTGCCCGGCGTGCTCGCGGGCCGGCTGCGCGATCGCCTGGCCGAGGCCGAGACGCGGCTCCTCCTCGTGGCCTGGCATCTCGAGGCGCTCGAGCCGGTTCGCCGGTGAGGCCGCCCCGCTGCCGTGAGCGCGCGAGCCTTGAAGCAGTTGAAGTGAACGGCCCGCGCTGCGTATGTGTCGTGCATGACCCTCGCGCGCGTCGGCCTCGTCGGAGCCTCTGGCTACTCGGGCCTCGATCTCACGAAGCTCCTCTGGAGCCACGGGCAGGTCGCCGTCGACTTCCTCACCTCCGACCGCTGGGTCGGCCAGGCGGTGAGCGCGCGGGCCGGCGTCTCGCCTCGTGACGGCCACGCCTCGACGTACGTGTCGGTCGAGGAGGGGCTCCAGCGCGCGGCCGGCTGCGCGGCGGTGTTCCTCGCGACGCCGGCCGAGACCTCACTCGAGCTCGTGCCGAAGCTGCTCGCGGCTGGCACGCGCGTCATCGATCTCGCCGGCACGTACCGCCTCAAGGACGCCTCGCTCTACCCGTCGTTCTACAAGCTGACGCACCCCGAGCCGGCGCTCCTGTCGCAGGCGGTGTACGGCCTGCCCGAGCTGTTCCGCGAGCGGGTGGTGGGGCAGCACTTCATCGCCAACCCGGGCTGCTACCCGACGGCCGCGGCGCTGTCGGTGGCGCCGCTGCTCCGCGCTGGCCTCGTCGAGCTTGACTCCATCGTCATCAACGCGGCGTCGGGCGTGTCGGGCGCGGGCCGCAAGGCGAGCGAGGAGTACACCTTCATGGAGATCGACGCCGACTTCCGCGCGTACAAGGTGCTCGGCCACCAGCACACACCTGAGATCGAGCAGACGCTCTCAACCGTCGCCGGCGCGCCCGTGTCCATCGTCTTCACCCCGCACCTGCTGCCGATGAAGCGGGGCATTCTGTCGACGGCCACGGTGTCGTTGAAGCCCGGGGTCGACGAGGCCCAGGTGCGCGGCGCCTTCGAGCGCGCCTACGCGAAGGAGCCGCTCGTGCGCGTGCTGGCCTCGGCGGACTCGGTGCGCGTCGCCGACGCGGCCAACACACCGCGCTGCCTCGTGGGCGTGTCGGTGAAGGGCCGGCGCTGTGTGTCCATCGCCGCCATCGACAACCTGCTGAAGGGCGCGGCGAGCCAGGCGGTGCAGAACCTCAACCTCATGCTGGGGTTTGCCGAGACGACTGGCCTGGCCTGAGTCGTCACCCAGCCGTGGCCTGCCAAGCGGCTTGAAGCCGTCGGCGTCTGTCCGTATGTCGCGGCCACCTCGATGCCGATCGCGCGCGGTTTCACCTTTGCGGGCCTGCACTGCGGCATCAAGCCGTTCAAGAAGGACCTCGCCCTCATCGTCTCGGAGCGGCCCTGCGCCGTCGCTGCGACCATCACCATCAACGCCGCGAAGGCCGCGCCCATCATCGATCTCGAGTGTCGGCTGCCGCTGTCGGCCGCGCGGGCGGTGCTGATCAACTCTGGAAACGCGAACGCGCTCACCGGGCCGGAAGGGGTGGCCGACGTCACCGACCTGTGCGCCGCCGCCGCGAAGGCGCTCGAGCTCGATCCGGCCCAGGTGTTGATGGCCTCGACCGGCGTCATCGGACAGCGCTTGCCGAAGCAGAAGATCGTCGACGCGCTGCCGCGGCTGAAGGGCCAGCTCAAGGCGGCGGTCGAGACGGCGGCCGAGGCCATTCTCACGACCGACACGCACATCAAGGTCGCCTCGCGCACGGTGCGCCTGGGCCGCAAGGAGGGCCGCGTGACGGCGCTCTGCAAGGGCTCGGGCATGATCGCTCCGCAGCTCGCCAGCACGCTCGCCTTCATCTGCACCGACGTCGCCATCTCGCGCGAGCTGCTCCAGCGGGCGCTGTCGGCCGCGATGGACGGCAGCTTCAACAACCTCACCGTCGACAACGACATGAGCACCAACGACGTGGTGCTCGCGCTCGCCAACGGCGCGGTGGGCAACCCCGAGATCGTCGAGCCGGGCCCCGACTTCGAGCTCTTCGCCTCGCACCTGCAGTCGGTGTGCGCCGAGCTCGCGAAAGAAGTCGCGCGTGACGGCGAGGGCGCCACCAAGCTGCTCGAGGTGCGGGTCACTGGAGCCCCGTCGAGGCCCATCGCGACCGATCTCGCGCGCTCCATCGCAGGCTCGACGCTGGTGAAGGCGGCCATCTTCGGCGCCGACCCGAACTGGGGGCGCATTCTCGCCACCGTGGGCGCGCGCTGCGGGAGCCAGCGGTACCCGGTCGATCCCGCGAAGGCGAAGGTCACCGTGCAGAGCGTCTGCGTCTACGACGAGCGGCCGATGTTCGATCCGCGGGCGCCCCCGGGGCCCTTCATCGCCAACGACGCCAACGAGGGGCCGACGGTGCCGGGGCACAAGGGGCTGCGCGCGCGCATGCGGGCGCCCGAGGTGCTCGTCGAGGTCGACCTGCGGCAGGGGGCAGAGGCCTCGGTCGGGTGGGGCTGCGACCTCTCGTACGACTACGTGAAGATCAACGCCGACTACACCTCGCTGCTGGTGCCCACCTCGGACGGCAGCGTCGCGAAGGACGATCGGCTCACCAACTACTCGCCGAAGTTCAAGGTGAACCTCGTCACCGAGGCGCTCACCTACATCTCGCGCTTCGCGGGCAAGCGGGTGGTGCTCAAGCTCGGCCGTCACGCGATGGGGAAGGACTCGCTGCGGGCGTCGATCGCGCAAGACGTGTCGCTGCTGCGCGCGGTGGGCATGGTGCCGATCATCGTCCACGGCGAGAGCCCGGAGGGCGCCTCGAAGGGAGACTCGCGCAGCCGCGAGATGGTGCTCAACGGCCAGACGAACACCGAGCTCGTCACGCTCCTCAACCGCTCGGGCACGCACGCCATCGGCCTGTCGGGCATGGACGCGTCGTTCCTGCGCTCGAAGCTGTCGGCCGACTCGAGCGTCGACGCGCCCCGCGGTGAGGTGACGAGCATCAACGGCGAGCTGCTCGAGCTGTTCCTCCAGCGCAGCTACGTGCCGGTCATCTCTCCGGTGGGCTTCCTCGACGACGGCACCACGGTGCCGCTCGAGCCCGATCAGGTGGCCAGCGAGATCGCGGTGGCCGCGAAGGCGTCGAAGCTCGTCTACCTCGTGGGCGTGCCGGGCTTCACCGAAGACGACTCGCTGCTCGGGCAGATCAACACCACCACCCTCGCCGCGAAGATCGCCGCCGGCACCTTCAAGACGAACATCGCGCGCAAGGGCCGCTGCGCCATCACCGCGCTCGAGCGGGGCGTCGAGCGGGTGCACGTCATCGACTCCCGCACCCCGCACAGCATCATCGCCGAGTTCTTCACCGACCAGGGCATCGGCAGCCTCGTCACCCTGGGTTGAGTCACGTCGCCGTTCTCGTAGAGGAGTCACACCATGGCGCTCGCCAAGACCGATGCTTCAGGAGGCTCCGGGCTCTTGCCCGAGGTGCTCGCGTTCTCGAGCTCGTTGTCGCTCGATCGGCAGCTGCTGAAGGAAGACCTGCTGGGCTCGATGGCGCACGTCACGATGCTGGGCCGCACCGGCGTCATCCCGAAGGCCGACGCGAAGGTCATTCGTGACGGGCTCGTCGAGCTGTGGAAGCGCGACGCCGCGGGCACGCTGGTGCTGCCCGACGAGGAAGACGTGCACATGGCGGTCGAGGTCGAGCTCAACCGCACCATCGGCGCGCCGGCCGCGCTGCTCCATTCGGCGCGGAGCCGGAACGATCAGGTGGCGACGGATCTGCGGCTGCACGTGCGCGACGCGGTGGGCGGCGCCCTCACTTCGCTGTGTGGGCTCATCGACGAGCTGGTCGCCCGCGCGAAGCGAGACGGCGCGCTCCTGCTGCCGTCGTACACCCATCGGCAGCGCGCGCAGCCGATCTCCCTGGGCTACTGGCTCGCGTCGTACGGCGCGGCCTTCCTCCGTGACGCGCAGGCGTTCGCGTTCGCGCTCGATCAGGCCGACGCGCTCGCGCTCGGCAGCGGCGCCATCTCGGGCAGCTCGCTGGGCATCGATCGGGACATCACCCGTGGGCTGCTCGGCTTCTCGCGGCTGACGCTCAACGGCCTCGACACCGTCGGCGAGCGCGACTTCGCCCTCGACTACCTCTACGCGACCGCGCGCTTCCTCGTGCACGCGAGCCGGCTGTCGACCGACTTCATCGACTTCACCACCTCGGAGTTCGGCTTCGCCTCGCTCTCGGGCGACATCTCGATGGGCAGCTCGATGATGCCGCAGAAGAAGAACCCCGACGTGTTCGAGCTCATTCGCGGGAAGTCGGGCCGCGCGGTCGGTAACCTGATGGGGCTGCTCACCACGGTGAAGGGGCTGCCTGGCGGGTACAACCGCGATCTGCAGGAAGACCGCGGCCCGTTGCTCGAGACTCGGCCGTTGCTGCACGGGGTGCTGTCGGTGCTGCGGCTGTCGCTGCCGCACGTGACGTTCCACCCCGAGCGGTGCCGCGCTGGGCTCGATGAGGGCTTCACGCAGGCGACCGATCTCGCCGAGGCGCTGGTGAAGAAGGGCATGCCGTTCCGCGTGGCGTACAAGCACGTGGGCGCCCTCGTCCGGAAGTGCCAGGAGCTGGGCCTGCCGCTGACGAAGGCGACGGTCGAGCTGGCGAAGTCCATCGACCCGGCCATCGACGCCGAGGCCCTGGCCGTGCTCGAGCCGTCGGGTGCGGTGGCGCGCAAGCTGTCGGCGGGCAGCACGGGGCCGAAGGCGGTCGAGGCCCAGCTGTCGGCGCTGACGAGCCAGGCGTCGGCGCTCGCGGAGAAGGCGAAGACGGTGCCGGGCCTGACTGCGCTGTTCGAGCAGCTCGCGGCCGCGCCGATCTGATGCGTCGCCTGAAGCGCGCCCTCGCGATCGGGCTCACGCTCGTCCTGGTCATCGGTGGGGCGATCGGGGTCGCTGTGTTTCGCCGGTCCCAGCGCGTGGTGGCCGAACGAGCCGAGTCCCTGGCGCGTTTCGACGCGGTGCGCATGAAGCCCACCCTGACGGCCCAGGACGCGTGCTGGCTCATCAAGCACTGGGTGCACCATGGCAAGGGCAGGGCCGGCCTGCGTCCGCTCGTCACCTGTGAAGGAGGCCTCGTCGAGGTCGCCGGTGGCCTTCGCGCCGAGCGGGTGCTCGCGGAGTCGGACTTCATGCAGGGACACCACGTGCGCGAGCTGTGCCTCGTGCGGACCGACACCTGGGAGGTGCTCGGCGACGCCTGGCACTACGGCGGCTGCAACGACCTGCCGAAGGGGACTGCTCGTCAGATTGACGCGGCCCTGAGCGCCGGGGTGGCCGCTGAGGTCCAGAAGGTGCGCGCGCAGCTCGTGAAGGCCCTCGAGACGATCGCCCTCGCGCCCGAGGCGTGCCCGGCTGGCCTGGTGGTCGACCCTGAGCAGCTCGTCTCGGTCGACGCTGACCGCCTCTCTGGCGTCGACGGGCCGGGGCCCGTGCCACATGACCTCGCTTTCTCGCTGTGCGCGCCGCAGGACGGTGGTGTTCGCGACCCGGCGCTCGCCGAGTTCGTCTGCGGCCGCGGGCGCCGCCTGACGTGGACCCACGCGCTCGTGCATCAGGTCGAGCTGGTGCGACCGACCGTCGTGGACGAAGGCCGATTTCTGGGCGGCACCATCGAGGGCCAGGTGGCCCTCGTCGACCTCTCGAAGGCGCAGGCGGTGTGTCGCGCGGCGGTGTCGCTCCATCTGCCGCAGGTCGTCGTTGGTCGCCGAGGTCTCGCCTCGGTCGAGCTGTCCATCGAGTTCGACGAGCTCGTGCGGTCGGGCCTCGCGGACGCGAAGCGCCGCCTCGTCGGCCGCTGATGCGAGTCCCACGCATTTCCGCGGGGCCTCCGCTATAGGGCGGCCCTCACCGACGAGGCCCCGATGAAGCGCGACTTCCTCACCCTGTTCGACCTCTCCAGCGACGAGCACAAGGCGCTGTTTCACCGCGCGCGTACGCTGAAAGAAGCCCGCCGCCAGCGCCGCGTGGTGACGACGATGGCGGGGCGCACGCTGGTGATGATCTTCGAGAAGGCGTCGACGCGCACGCGACTGTCCTTCGAAGCGGCGATGACCCAGCTCGGCGGCTCGGCGATCGATCTGTCGGCGGCCAACAGCCAGATGGCGCGCGGAGAGCCCCTCGCGGACACGGCGCGCGTGACCGGCCGCTATTGCGACGTGGTGATGATGCGAACCTTCGGTGACGAGCGCCTCGCCGAGTTCGCGAAGCACTGCGAGGTGCCGGTCATCAACGGGCTCACCGATGGAGGGCACCCGGTGCAGATCCTCACCGACCTGTTCACCATCGAGGAGCGCTTCGGAACCGTGGCCGGCAAGCGGCTCGCGTTCATCGGTGACACGGCGAGCAACATGGGGCGCAGCTTCACCGAGGGCGCGAAGCTGTTCGGCTACCAGCTCGTGCTGGCGTCTCCGAAGGGGTACCACCCGGCCGACGACGTGCTGAAGCTGTCGCCGGGGCACGTGCAGCTGGTGAGCGACCCGAAGGAGGCCGTGCGTGGCGCCGACGTGGTCATCACCGACGTGTGGACCTCGATGGGGCAGGAGGCCGAGTCGAAGAAGCGGCTCGCGGACCTCGCCGGCTATCAGGTCGATCGGCCGCTCATGGTCCACGCGAAGCCCGAGGCGATCTTCCTGCACTGCCTGCCAGCGCACCGGGGGGAAGAGGTCGAGGCCGAGGTGATCGACGGCGGCCAGAGCGCGGTGTGGGACGAGGCCGAGAACCGGCTGCACGTGCAGAAGGCGCTCATCGAGACGCTGGTGCAGGCGAGCGAGCGCCTCCGTGAGATGGAGCCCGCGCTGAAGGCGGCGCGGGGCTGACACCCTTTTGGGGGGCTTCGGGATGACTCGACTCTTCCTCCTCGCGCTGCTCGCGGGATGTGACCCAGAGGCGCGAGTGTCAGGTCGGCTCGCTTCGAGAGCACCGAACGTCGGGGTTCGGCTCGAGTGCCCAGGCGTTGCGAGCCTCAGCATCAATCGAGAGACCACGACGAACGACGCTGGCGCCTTCTTCTTCAACGGCGTTGGTTGTGTCCCGTTCGAGTGTCGCGCCGTCACGGCCGAATCGAGCAGCCCAGAGATCGGGTCGGCGTGCACCCGCAGCGCTCGTGGCTGTGGCCCCCGGACGTGCACCGAGGTCCGAGACCTCGTCGTGATCAGCGAACCATCGCGTCCGCGGTAGTCGTCAAGACCCGGGCTTGCGGCGCCGCCGCTCTCCATGCGGAGGATGTCGGCATGCAGGCAACGGCGCGGTCGATGTGGAGAGCCATGGCGGTGCTGGCCGCTCTTGAGCTGGTCGACGATCGGCTTCTTTCAGCCACTTCACCGCCTTGCCCTGATCATGTCTGCCTGAGACGTCTCCAGGGCTCCGCGCGCCTCACGCCGGTGACCCAGCCCGCTGCGCCGCGACGACGTGGTGCCCCCGCGTCCACACCAGCTCGATCAACCCGGGCCGCTGGCCGAACCGGGCGGCGCGTTCCAGGCCTCCGGTGTCGTCGATGACCGAGAAGCCGTACGTCGCCAGGAGCCGGCGCATCTCGTCAGGCTGATACGTCGTTCGGTGGGGCTCGCGGCTGAAGGCGGTGAGAGCGCGCATGCCGAGGCGGATCGCAGACGGCGCGTTGTACGTGGCGATCAGCCGGCTGGCGGGCGACGACCGACGGTGAATCACCTCGAGGGTCCGGTTGATGTCTGCTGCGTCGAGGTAGGTGATGACCCCCTCCATGAGCCACGTCGTCGGAGCGCCGCTGCGATGCCCGGCGCGCTCGAGCGCTGCGTCCAACGGTGACCCCTCAACGCCCGGCGCCTCGAAGTCGACGGGGACGTAGACGAGCGCTCGCGTGAGATGGGGCGTCGCGGCGACGCGTGCCTGCTTGTCCGCCTGCGTGGCCGGGTGGTCGACCTCGAAGACGACCGCCTCGCGGAGCGCCTCGAGCCGGTGCGCGCGCAGGTCGAGCCCCGCCCCGAGAATGACGACCTGCTTCATGCCGCGGCTCGCCGTCAGGTGCGCGTCGATCGCCGCGGTGCGCGGCCCCATCATCTTCGCCGTCACGTCCACCAGCGCCGCGCGCGCGAAGGGCCCAGGACGGTTCGGCCACACGCCGTCGACGCGCGCCTCCACGGCCTGACGCAGCGGCGCGGACAGCATCGTGATCGCGTACGGATCTCTGCAGGCCTCGGGCGCCCGTCGCGCCGTCGCCAGCGCCCGACCAGCCGCCACCCACGCCGCCGTCCGGCTCGTCTCGTTCGCTCTCACGTCGACCCCCGAAGGCGCGGCGCGTGGGTCAGTGACACCATCACCCAGACCGCGCCCGTGAAGTACAGCGTCATCCACGCGATCTCGGGTGCCCAATCGGCCCAGGCGTGGGTGACGACCCACCGCTCGTTGATGTCGCGCCACCCTTCGGCCAGCGTCAGGTACCGCGCGCTCGAAGCCGTGTCGGCGATCAGCCGCGTCACGTACATGCGTACGTCCACCAGCAGCATGAACGTGATGTACGCGACCACGCCGACGAGCCCGGTGGTGAGGTGCGGAGTCAACTCGACCCGAGCCTCGGACCGCTGGAGCCGGACCATCGCCACCCCCAGCATGCCCGCCATGAGCGTCCACGAGGACTCCTCGATGGAGTTGCCCACGTAGTTCGTCGTCAGCACCGAGTACCACGAGCAGCACTCGGCGAAGACGATGAGGGGGACGATGGCCTTGCCGATGCCGACCACCACCGGGTCTTTCGTCGCGCGGCCGTACTCGTGCGCGAGCAGCGACCACTGCACCACGCACGCCAGCTCGGCCACCGTGGCGACGCTGCGCCCCAGCGCCACCGACGAGATCCACCCGTCGACGAGGCAGATGCGCTGCACGTCAGCGCGCGGGAAGATGCCGCGGAACCCGCAGACCAGCACGTAGATCGCCGACAGCCACAGGTGCCACCGCCGGGCCCGCGCGTACGACGGGTCGGCGAGCGCCTTCGCCTGAAAGCGCTTCGCCGAGAACAGCCACAGCCCGACGTTCAACACCGCGGCCCCGCAGAGCGCCGCCCACCACGCCGTGACGAGAACGTCCATGAACGATCAGTGGTTCACGTGGTCCATCGGGTCGATGAGCTGCCCGCGCATCAGGAACAGCGGAGCCTTGTGGTACATCTTGATGTCGTGGAACGGGTCCGTGAGGATCTTGGTGAACCACACCAGGCCCGTCTGCGGCGACCGCGTCACCGCGAGGAAGAGCGAGCGCCCGACCAGCCCGATCGCCGCCAGCACCAGCCAGACGTACCCGACGCGGTTCACCCAGCCCTCGACGCCGCCGTGGTGCTCGACCAGCCCGAACACCGTCGGCGCCACCCAGAGGAACACCGGCACCGACGCCCACGCGACGAAGAGGATCACCTTCCGCTGGAGGTTGAAGCCGACCTTGATCTCCTCCTTGTGCTCGAAGCTCGCGTTGTTCACCTGATCGAAGCCCTTGGGCTCGAAGAAGAAGTGGCCGATCTGCCGCACCCACATCGGTACGATCCACCCGAAGACGGCGGCCAGCGCCGGCTTGAAGGGCAGCATCGCGTAGGTCAGCAGGAAGCAGCACGCGCTGAAGAGGTGCAGCGACTGGTTGATGCGGCTCTGGTGGTAGTAGCGGTGATCGTCCCACCGCTGCTCGTGCAGCTCTTCGGCGAAGGACAGCGGGCGGGGCGCTTCCGCGGACAAGGTCTGGCTCATCGGCTCTCTCCGGGGTGAGGGGACTTCTGGGTGAATCGCAGCAGGGGCTCTCCGACGCGCACGACGTCGCCGGTGCGCAGGTCGGGGGCGAACTCGAAGTCGCCCGACGCGAAGAGGATGATGGTCGAGCCGGCCTCGAAGCGGCCCAGCTCGTCGCCCTTCGACACCGATGCGTCGCAGCCGAAGAAACGGGCGCCGCGGTGCTCGAGGGTGAGCGGGGTGTCGACGAAGGTGAAGCGCATCGACGCCACGAGGATCGCCGCGACCGGTACCATGGTGAGCGCGCCGCCGAAGCGAGGGGTCTCGAGATCGATGACCGCCCGCTCGTTCTTGCAGAACAAGCGCTCGACCCGCTCGAGCGCGATGGGGTTTACGTTCCAGGTGTCGCCGGACACGTAGGTCACGCCCCGCACCCGCGCGTCACAGGGCGCGTGGAAGCGGTGGTACATGTTCGACTTGAGGCGCAGCGTGATGAAGCGGCCGTCGCGGTGCCGCTCCACGAGGCGCTGGTCCTGCAGCAGATCGTCAAGGGAATACGGAAAGCCCTTCGCCTGGAACACCTCGGTGCCCCGCACGGGCCCATGCGCGCCCACGATGGCGTCACAGGGGCTCACCAGCACGTCGGGGTCGGGGTGAACGGGCCGCGCGCCCGGCTTGAGCTCGCGCACGAAGCACTCGTGCAGGCTCTTGAAGTCGGTCGTCGGCGACTCGTCGAGGCGCAAGTCGTCGGCGAACAGCTTCCACACGGCGAGCGACGCCCGGGTGAGGCGCCGGCTCTCGATGCGGCTGAACCAGCCCATCAGCTTCGTGGCCGTGCGGCGCGGGAGCCGGTTGGTGACGAGGAAGTTGAGGTCTTCCTGCAGGAAGAGGCGGGCGAGTGGAGAGGCGACCGGCTCGGCCTGGCGGGCAGCGGAGGAAGGCATCGGGTCAGGCCACCAGGCGATCGGGTGCGGTCGTCGGCGCCTCGGGCATCGGGAGCGCGGCCGCGTGCGTGGGCCGGCGCCCCAGGAAGGCCTCGATCATCTCGCGCACCAGCACGCGGGCCGTCGGCTCCGCCGGGACGAGGAACCAGCCGTCGGCCTCCATCTGCTGGCAGGCCGCGACGATGCGGCGGCTCGCCTCGGCGAAGTCCTCGTCGCTCCAGTCGTGGCTGAAGATGAAGCGGGCGGAGCCGATCCAGCTCAGGCTGAGGCCCTGGGCGCGCAGGTAGAACTGCAGCATCCAGTGGTAGCGCCCTGGCTGGAGGAAGCGCGTGACGAACACCGATGTCATGTTGGCCATGCGCACGGGCACCCTTGCGGCTTCGAGCGCGGCGTTGAGCGAGGCGGCTCGCGCGTCCCACCGGGCGTCGAGGTTCTCCCAGGTGTCGCGAGCCTTCGGCGTGTCGAGGAACGTGAGGAACTCGTTCATCGCGGTCATCACGTACGGGTGCGAGTTGAACGTGCCGCGCGCGAAGCAGATGTCGGCGGGGTGATCGTCGCGGAACCGCTTCATCAGGCGGTGCGGGCCGCAGACGACGCCCACCGGGAGCCCGCCGCCAAGCGTCTTGCCCCAGGTGACGAGGTCGGCCTTGACGCCGAAGTACTCCTGGGCACCGCCACGGGCCAACCGGAAGCCGAGGAAGACCTCGTCGAAGACGAGGGCGATGCCCTTCTCGGTGCACACCTCACGGAGCTGCTTCAGCCACTTCGTGTACGCCGCCTTGTCGTAGTGGGCCTTGCGCTCGCCTCCCACCAGCGCCGAGTCGGACGAAGGCGACGCGTTGGGCGTCATGGCCTGCAGCGGGTTCACCAGGACGCAGGCGATGTCGTCGCGCATGCGCAGGATCCCGAGCGTGCGCTCGGCCTGTTCGGGGAGCGTCAGCACGTCGCGGTTGGGCAGCGGGTTGCCTGGGCCGACCTGCACGCCGTCCCACCAGCCGTGGTACGCGCCACAGAAGCGCACCACGTACCGCTTCTTCGAGTGGTAGCGCGCCAGCCGGACCGCCTGCATCACCGCCTCGGTGCCCGACATGTGGAAGCTCACCTCGTCCATTCCCGACAGGGCCTTCAGCCGCTCGACGTTGTCGGTGATGACGGGGTGGTAGGGCCCGAGCACGAGGCCGAGCTCCTGCGCACGCGTGAAGGCCCTCGCGAGGCACTGCTTGTAGAAGTCGGTGCCGAAGAGGTTCACGCCGTACGAGCCACCGAGATCCAGCGATTCGACGCCGTCGAGGTCGCGCAGCCGGATGCCGTCACTCGACTCGGCATAGGCGCCCACCGGCAGCGCGGCGGCCACCACGTCGCGGAACTGAAACGGCACCCGGTAGTGGTTGGTGAAGGCGAGGTCCGACACGCTGGCCTCGAGCGCGCGCGTCGCCTCGAGCGTCCTGGGCGACGTGGTCGCGAGCTGCGCCGACAGACGGGCCAACCCGTCGCGACGGCGGCGCGTCACCTCGGCGGTCGCGCCGTCGGCGTCGAACCAGCGCGCGGCGTCGTAGGCGTAGCCCTTCACCAGCCGCGAGAAGCGCAGCGCCATGCGCGGGTGGCCGCCGAGCGACCGGTGCTTCGCCCGCGAGAGCTGCAGCCGCGCCCACGCGCGCCACAGCGGGTTCCACGTCTTGAAGACGGTACGGGCCAGGCTCACGCGATGGCTCCCGTCGAGTCGTCGTCGCCGCCCACCAGCGTCTCGAAGGAGGCGGCGGTCAGGTCGAGCACCTGCGTCGAGACGGGCACGCGCGGACGCTGCGTGGCGTCGGCCTTCTCCTGCGCCTCGGCCACGCGGCGCCGGTAGGTGTCCGAGTCGAACACCGCCATGAACGGCTCGTCGATGCGGTTCTCGAGACAGAACTCGCGGGCCGCCTTGCCCATGCGCTCGCGCGTCTCTCGGTCCATCAAGCGCTCCATCGCGGCCACCAGGCCCTCGACGTCGCGGCCCGTCACCTTGAGGCCGGTGATGCCGTCGCGCATCAGCTCGCGTGGGCCTCCCACCTCGGACACGATGACGGGGAGCCCGCACGCCTGCGCCTCGAGCGGCGCGTTGCCCCAGGTGTCGGTGGTGCTGGGGAAGAGCTTCACGTCGCACGACGCGATGGCCTTCGGCAGCTCGTCGCCCTCGACGAAGCCGGTCCACGTCACCGGCAGGCCAGCCAGCTGCTTCTCGAGCTCTTCACGGAAGGGCCCGTCACCGACGATCATGAGGTGCGCGTTCGGGTGCTTCGCCGAGAGGGCCCGGAAGGCGTCGGCCAGCAGCGTGAGGTTCTTCTCGACGCCGACGCGGCCCACGTAGACGAACTTGACGAGGTCCGCTTCGTTCGCGACGCCGCGCGCGGTCCAGTAGCCGGGCGTGCGCTTCTCCGGCGCGAACCGTACGCAGTCGACCCAGCGGTCGAGGATGAGGAGCTTCCGGTTCCGCAGGCCCCGCTTGTGGAGCAGCTTCGCGATGAACCGCGAGGGCACGAGGACCTCGTCGACCGCGTGGTAGAAGACGATCATGTACTTCCACGCGAGGTCTTCGAGCGTGATGTCGCGGGTGTAGTTCTCGACGTACTCGGGAACGCTCGTGTGGTACGTCGCCGCCGTCTCGAGCTGGAGCAGCTTGGCCGCCGCGAGCCCGGTGAGCCCGATGATGCCCGGCGTGCTGATCTGCATCTTGGTGAAGCCGGACTCCTGCAGGTAGCGCAGCAGCTCGAGCAGCGGAGGGAAGTTGATCTGCAGATCGTCGTACTCGGGGAAGGCCATGGTGGCGACCGAGGTGAGGATCTTGAGGCGCCCCTCGTCGATGAAGGCGCGCGTCTCGGGATCCTTCAGGCGCTCACGCTGGTCGGCCTCGGAGAGGCAGGTCACCACGGTGAGGTCGACGCCGCGCCGCTTCGACTCGCGCAGCATGCGCTTGATGGTGGCCGAGACGCCGTTGATCTCGAAGTACGTGTCGGTGAGGAGCACCAGCCGCTGCTTCTGGGCGAGGTCGTAGTGCTTGCGCACCTCGCGCGAGACCATCGAGTCCGAGCTCTGCGCCAGGAACGACGCGAGGTAGGGCATCGAGACGAAGAGGTTGCTCGTGAGCAGCGCGACGAGCTCCTTGATGACGCCCACGATGTTGCCGTCGGCGTTCGCGCGCAGGTTGCCCACGTAGCGGGCGAAGATGCGGTTGATGAGCGTGCCCACGACCAGGAAGATCCGATCGTCGGTGCTGAGGCCCGGCGCCGAGAGGCGCTCGCGGAAGTCGGACTCGGCGAGCAGCCGATAGATCTCGGACTCGAGCAGCTTCTCGAAGGGCACGCCGAGGCGCGACTGGTGGCGCATGGCGCGGTGGTAGAGCGAGCGGCCGAGGAACCACGCCTTCTGGGGCAGGCCCTGGGACTCGGAGTCGAAGACGAGCTCGAGCAGCGCGTTGATGGGGCCCGAGAGGCCGACGGTGGCCGAGTTCGCGTTTCGGCCGGTGAGGCGGCCCACGACGCCCTGCTCGCGCCGGTTCTTCTGCGAGCCCTCGTACAGGAGCTTGAGGAGCGAGTGCGCGAGGGTGATGGGGCCGCCGTGGTTGCCTTCGGGCTGGCTGGTGCGCGCGCGCATCGAGTCGATGACGTCGTTCGGCGTGGGCTTCTCACCGAGGTACTCGAAGCGGGTCCACGTGCGGCCGGGGTTGATGCCGGCGTGGTCGTCGGAGCCGCCGGTGTAGAACTTCTTCCACGGTGTCTCGCCGCGCGGAGTGATGCCGGTGCGGTCGGCGATCTCTTCGATGCGCAGGCGCGTCAACGACTCGAGCCACTGGTGGGTCAGCTCGTTGAGCGCGCGGGTGCGGGAGCCGTTGCGGATCTCGAAGCCCGGCAAGAGCAGCGCCGCCTGCTCGAGGTGCTTGAGCGACAGCGAGCCCTCCCGCCCGTAGGCGCGGTTCTCGGTGCTCATCAGCGGGTGCGTCATGAACCAGGTCAGGTGGTTCACCCCCGGCCGCGACGTCTCAGCGGCCGCCTGCTGCTCGAGGTAGTCGACGAGCTCGAAGAGGTTCTTCCGCAGCCGGTTGCACTCGGTGAACTGCGCCTCGGTGACGTTCGCCACGGTGACGTGCACATGGCAGCCGTCGGGGAACTGGCACGTGAGCTCGGAGGACAGGAAGACGTCGGTGTAGCCCTTGTCGAGCAGCAGCTTCCCGCCGTCGATGGAGTTGTGGTCGGTCAGGGTGACCAGGTCCATGCCGCGCTCCTTCAGCAGCGCGTAGAGCTTGAGCGGGTCGGAGTAGGACTCGGGAATGCGGAAGGCGTTGGCGGCGTAGTACGTCGTGACGTTCGACGCGTAGGAGTGGAGGTGGAAGTCGACACGGCCGGCGCGGGGTTTGGTCTCGTTCACGGTCGGCAGAAGGCCACGGTCGTGTGGAGGCCTGTCGTCGCTGCGCTGACGAACCCGTCAAGACTTGACGGCGAACACGCCAAGGATCGGCGGCGGAGAGAGGGCGGACTCGTCGCGAACGCGTGTCGCCGCACCACGCTCGGAGGCTCGATGGGCACTGCAACGCGGTGGGTCTGGCCGTCGCTGGTGGTTGGGCTCCTGCTCTTGGTGGCGGGCGTCGCGTTCGTCGTCATCAAGCCCCGCCGTGACGCAGCGGTCCTCGACCACGCGCTCCTGCGGCTCCGTGAGAGCCGTGTGCGAATGCAGCGGTACCACGAAGAGACAGGGCGGTGGCCCCAGCAGCTCGCCGAGCTCGCGCCCCCCGTATGTCGCGAGGTGTGTGTGCTGACCCGCGATGAGCTGAGCCACCTCGGCGACGTCGTCGTCACGGGGCGACGGCTCTGCATCGAGGCCCAGTGTCTCGAGCTCGATGGCGATGGTGGTGTCCTCCCGGTGCGGGGGCCGTGAGCTTCCGCGCCGCGCTACCCGCGCCGCTCGCACGCCAGCAGATCCCGCACCACCTTCCGCGCCGCCGGGATGAAGTCCTTCCCCTTGAGCTGCGCGTCCATCTTCGCCACCAGCTTCAGGTCCGGCGTCAACCGGTACACGCCCTTCGATCGCTGCACCAGCGCCGCTACCTTGTACCCATCGAGCAGCGCGTCGGCGCCGAGCGTCACCACGATGCGCCCCGGGCCTCCGTCGAGTGACCGGAGCTGGAGCGCGCGCAGATCGATCTTCAGCATCATCAGCTCGTGCAGCGTGTCGACCTCGTCGGGCGCGTCTCCGAAACGATCGACCAGCTCGGCGCGCAGATCGTTCAGATCGTCCGGGTGCGGCGCCTGGCTGAAGCGCTTGTACAGAACCAGCCGCTGGTGCACGTCGGGCACGTAGAAGTCCGGCAGGTACGCGGGCACCGGCAGGTTCACCTCGGGCTCCACCACCGTGCGCAGCGGCTCGCCGCGCACCTCGGCCACCGCCTCTTCG
Source organism: Myxococcaceae bacterium (assembly GCA_033763395.1). Lineage (GTDB taxonomy): Bacteria > Myxococcota > Myxococcia > Myxococcales > Myxococcaceae > Xiheimicrobium. The sequence continues at coordinate 16,056 of JANRKQ010000090.1, read as the reverse complement.
AGCATCTGGGAATACAGCTCGAAGCCCACCGCCTCGATGCTGCCCGACTGCTCCTTGCCGAGCAGGTTGCCCGCGCCGCGGATCTCGAGATCGTGCGAGGCGATCGAGAACCCCGCCCCGAGCTCGGTGAACGCCTGCAGCACCTCGAGCCTGCGCATCGCGTCCTTCCCCACGCCGCGGCCCTGCGGCACCAGCAGGTACGCGTACGCGCGCTCCTTCGACCGGCCGACCCGCCCGCGCATCTGGTACAGCTGCCCGAGGCCGAACTGATCCGCCCGGTTCACGATGATCGTGTTCGCCGACGGAATGTCGAGGCCGCTCTCGATGATGCTCGTCGACAGCAGGATCTGCGCCCGCTTCTCGACGAAGTCGAGCATCACCCGCTCGAGCTCTCCCTCGGCCATCTGGCCGTGCGCCGTGGCCACCGTCGCGTGCGGCACCAGCTCCTGGAGCAGCTTCTCCATGCTGGGCAGGGACGAGATGCGGTTGTGCACCACGAAGACCTGCCCGCCGCGCTGCAGCTCGCGCGTGATGGCGTCCTTCAGCAGCTGCGGGTCGAACCGGTTCACGAAGGTGCGAATCGCCCGCCGGTCGGCCGGCGGCGTGGTGATGAGGGACATGTCGCGCATGCCGCTCATCGCCATGTTGAGCGTGCGGGGAATCGGCGTCGCCGTCAGCGTCAGCGTGTCCACCGTCGACTTGAGCTTCCGCAGGAACTCCTTCTGCTTCACGCCGAACTTCTGCTCCTCGTCGATGATGACGAGGCCCAGGTCGCGGAAGCCGACGTCACCCGAGAGCAGCTTGTGCGTGCCCACCAGCACGTCGAGGCGGCCTTCCTGCGCGCGGCGCATGAGATCGCGCACCTCGCTCTGCTTGCGCAGCCCCGACACCACCTCGACCGTCACCGGGTACCCGTCGAAGCGCCGTTTGAACGAGTTGTAGTGCTGGTGCGCGAGCAGCGTCGTCGGCACCAGCACCGCCACCTGCTTGCGATCGAGCACGGCCTTGAAGGCCGCCCGCATCGCCACTTCCGTCTTGCCGTACCCGACGTCGCCGCACACCAGCCGATCCATCGGCAGCGGCTTCGCCATGTCGGCCAGCACGTCGTCGATGGCCTTCTGTTGATCGACCGTCGTCTCGAACTCGAAGTCCGCCTCGAACTGCCGGTAGTAGCGGTCGGGCTGGCTGAAGGCGTAGCCCGGGTGCGCGCGCCGCTCGGCGTAGAGCCGCAACAGATCGGCCGCCATCTGGAGCAGCTGCTCGCGGACGAGCTGCTTCTTCTTCTCCCAGCTGTTGGTGCCCAGCCGGTCGAGCGCCACCTTCGAGGGGTCGCCGCCGGTGAACTTCGACAGCAGCCGCATGCGGCTGACCGGCAGGTACACCTTGTCCTTCGCGGCGAACTCGAGGGCGAGGAAGTCGGCGTTGACGCCGGCCACCTGCATGGTGGTGAGGCCCAGGTAGCGGCACACCCCGAACTCGGCGTGCACGCACAGGTCGCCTTCCTTGAGGTCCTGGAAGCTGGCGATGAAGCCGGCCGCGTCGCCCCGCCGGCGGCGCACCTTCCGCCGCGCCCGCGCCCCGAAGATGTCTTCGTCCGACAGCACCACGAGCCGGCCCGGCACGTCGACGAAGCCCGCGCTCACCTGGCCGACGAAGAGGTGCGCCAGCCGCTTCGCGTCGAAGAGCGCACCCGGCTCGTCGAGGGCCTTCGCGTGCGTCTTCACCTTGACGCCGCGCTCCTTGAGCAGCCGCTCGAGCCGCTCGGCCTGGCCCCTCGAGCCGCACGCGATGGTGGTGACGATCTTGTCGTCCCGCCACCGCTCGAGGCGCTCCAGGAGCGGCGTCAGCGCGCCCTCTTCCCCGTGGTGCGAGCGAATGGCCTCGCGCAGCTCCTTCGTGCTGCCGAAGTGGAAGCCGAAGCGCGCCCGCTCGTCGGCCGACTCGTCGAGCGCCAGCCCGCCACCGCCGATGACGCGGAAGGCCCCGAGCCGGGCACGCACCTCGTCACGCGAGAGGAAGTGGGCGCCCGGCGGCATGGTGAGCTCCTGCCGTCGCGCCGCGTCGTCGTAGCTGCGCTCGAGATCGACGAAGAGATCGTCGAGCCCCTGCGCCTGCGCGGCCGGCTCGTCGAGCCACACCAGCGGCGCCTCGCTCCAGCGCGGCAGGTAGTCGAACACCGTCGAGAGCCCCCCGTCGAAGAAGCACGGGAGCAGCGCCTCGAGCCCTGCCGACGCCAGCCCGTCGCGCACCTGCTCGATGCGCTCGCGCACCTTCGACGACGGCACGCGCTGGTGCTCGGCGAGATCACGAATGGCCGCCACCGCCGTCAGCTTCGTCTGCTCCGAGAGGAACAGCTCGCGCGCGGGGAAGAGCGAGAGGGCCTCGAGCTTGTCGCTGGTGCGCTGCGTCTCGGCGTCGAACCGCCGCATCGACTCGACGGTGTCGCCGAAGAACTCGAGGCGCGCCGGCTCGTCCTGGAGCGGCGCCCACACGTCGAGGATGTCTCCGCGCAGCGAGAAGGTGCCCGGGTCTTCCACCAGCGGCACGTTGCGAAAGCCCATGCCGGCCAGCGCCAGCGCCAGCGCGTCGCGGCCCACGTCTTCACCCAGCCGCACCGTGCGGGCCAGCGTGCGCATCACCTCGGGCGGCACCACCTTGCGATGGAGCGCCCGCGCCGACAGCACCAGCGCTCCGAAGCGGGTGCCCTGCGCGAGGTGGTGGAGCGTGCACAGCCGCTCGGTGACGATGCCCGGGTCGGCCAGCAGCTCGTCCCACGGCAGCACCTCGTCGGCCGGCAGCCGCAGCACCGTCGGGGCCGTGCGGCTGCCCTCACCGCCCAGGAAGTACGAGAGGTCGAACGCCAGCGCGTCGGCGGCGTCGTCATCGGCGGTGACGCACACCAGCGGCGCGCCGATCGTCTTCGACAGCCGTGACAGCACCCACGCCCGCGCAGCGCCCGTCAGGCCCGTGGTGCGCACGTGGGTGGGCCGCGCGTCCCGCACCGAGGCCACCAGCCGCTGAAAGACGTCTCCCACGCGGGCCCACGGGTAAGGCGGGCCCGGCCCTCACGTCAACCAGAAGGACGGGGCGGTCACTCGCAGTAGCCCGACGTGGCGTTGCAGCGCTGGGGCGCGTCGCAGAAGTCCTGAATGGTGGCGCACGACGGAATGCAGATGCCCTGGCCGGTGCCGTCGTCTTCGCACACGTAGTCCTGGCGGCACGTCGAGCGCCCACCGCGCGGGGCCGTGCAGGTGTCGAGGCACAGCGACACCGTCTCACCCGACAGGCACCTCGCGGCCAGAGGGCAGGTCTTCGTGCCGCAGTCCTGGGTGCAATAGCCCCCGGGAAAACCCGTGCCGCAGAAGGCGCCCTGGCCGCAGGTGGAGTCGTCGGTGCAGGCGGTGCCGATGAGGCGTGACTCGTTGCCCGAGACGTTGCCCTGGGGCGCCACCACGAAGTTGTTGCCGTTCAGCACCTGGCCATCGGTCAGGACGATCTCTCGCGGCGAGTCGGTGTTCGGCCACAGGCCCAGCGGCTCGGTGTCCTCGAACTGCCCGTTGCCGTTGGCGTCCTGCGCGCCGAAGAGGAAGTAGCGGCCCGGCGGCGCCGTGATGGTGAAGGCGAAGTTCTGCGCGGCCTGCGCCTCGGCCACGCCACCCACCTTCCACTCCTCGCCCTGCTGGAAGACGAGCGCCACCGTCACGGGCCGGCTGCTCCCGCCCCCCGCGCGCAGCTTGACGCCCACGCTCGCGTTCCCGCCGTTCGACGTCACGCTCACCGTCGCGGCCTCGGCCCGCCCATCGGTGAGGCCCTGGAGGTTGGCGGTGATCTGCACCGCGCCTGACTGGCCCGGCGCGATGGTGCGCTGGGTGAGGTCGAACGACAGCCGGGAGCCGTTGGCCCCACCGCCCGCGAGCGTCACCGTCAGCGGCATGCCACCCGTGTTGCTGATGGTGAGCGTCTGCGACGCCGAGGCCTGGGTGAAGAACAGATCTGACGCGCTCATCGACAGCCGCGCGGGGCCGGTGGGCTGGCTGTTGGTGGTGCGCAGGAGCGCCGCGTGCGCGTTGATGAGGCCGGCGCCGCAGCCCTCGTTGCACCGCGAGGCCGGGTTCGCCGTGTCGACGAGGATCTGCCGAACCTGCGCGAAAGTGATGGCGGGGTTGCGCGCGCGCATGAGCGAGACGAGCCCGGCCACGTGGGGCGTCGCCATCGAGGTGCCCTGCTCGAAGACGTAGGTCGGCATGCCGGTGTCGTCGTTGCGCAGCGTCGAGAGCACGCCGTCGGGGTAGCCGTCGCCGTTGGCGTCTTCAGCCACCTCACCGCCGGGGGCCATCACGTCGATGCGGCTGCCGAAGTTCGAGTAGCTGGCGCGCCGGCCGTTGAAGCGCGTCGCCCCGATGCACAGCACGCCCGACTGGTTGCAGGGCGTGAAGCGTGAGGCGTCGATGTTGTCGTTGCCCGCCGCCACCACGAAGATGACGTTGCGCGCGGAGGCCTGGTCGATGACGTCCTGGTAGACCTGCCGCGGGTCGCCTTCGCCGCCGAGGCTCATGCTCACCACCTGCGCCGGGTTCGGGTTCGCCGGCATTCCCGGCACCGTCAGGCCCGCGGCCCACGTCATGCCAGCCGCGATGTCGGCGGTGGTGCCGCCGCCCTTGCCCAGCACGCGCACCGGGACGATTCGGGCGTTCCAGTTCATGCCGGCGATGCCGTTGCCGTTGTCGGTGGCCGCGCCGATGGTGCCGGCGCAGTGCGTGCCGTGCCAGCTCGACTGCCCGTTGGGCAGGTCGCGCCCGGTGTCCGTGGCGTCGGAGTCACGGCCGTCTCCGTCGAGCGCCATGGCGGGGTCGCTGATGAAGTCGGCGCCGGGCAGCGCCCGTGGCGTGAGATCCGGGTGGGCGAAGAGGCCGGTGTCGATGACGGCCACCGTGACGGCCGCCGAGGTGCCGCGCTCGACGTCCCACGCCGCGGGCATGTTGATGGGCGGCAGGTGCCACATCGCCGGGTAGAGGTTGTCGTTGGGCACGGCGAGCGGGTGATGCACGGCGTTGGGTTCGACGAAGACGACGCCGGGCCGCGAGGCGAGGGGCGGGAGGAGCTCGACCGTCTCACCGGCCGACAGCGGCTTCAGCGTGTCCTTCTTCCGGTAGCGGATGAGGTGGAGGTACTCGCTCGAGTAACCACCGTGCGAGGCGACGAGGCCCGGCAGCTTCACCAGCTCGAGCGCGCGCTCCGCCGGGACCTTCTCGGTGAGGCGCACGATCAGCTCGCTGGCGACGATGCGCTGGGCCTCATGGGCGCCGTGCAGGCGACCCGTCGCGGTCAACACGGGGCGGGGCGGGCTCGCGAGCAGCCGGTCGAGCCCAGCGACACGGGGGAGCTCGGTCGCCGGCATCGCGCGGCCATCGAGGGCGCGTCGCAGGGCGCCGTCGACCCGCGCCTGACCACGCCAGCTCGTCGCGCCCTGAAACGGCGTGACGGTGCCAGACACGCGGCTGCCGGGGCCCGCGAGCCCTCCGCCCGTGGGCGGCGGTGGCTCCTCTTCGAACAAGTCGTCGCACGAGCAGCCGGGCACCACCGCCGTCACGGCCAACACCAACACGAGTCTTCGCATGTCCAGATCCCCTTCGCGCGCGCCAGTCGGCGTCTACTTCGAGCAGGCGTCGACGTCTTTGAGCGTCTTCGCCTTGAGAATGCACTGCTCGGTCTTCTTGTCGTAGCGCGACGGGCAGGCCGTCTTCAGCTCGACGAGCTTCGGGTCGGCGAGCGCCTCACGGCGGGCGAGCTTCTCGGTCACCTCACGCTCCTTCGGCGTCATCTTCTTCACCTCGGGATCGTTGGCGAGCGCCTCGTCGACCGAGAGGAGGATGATGTGGTCTTCCAGCTTGTCGCACTCGCTCGCCGACAGCTCGGCCAGCTTCCTGGGCGCCGAGGCGCCACCGTCTTTCGTCTGGGCGACGGCGAGGGAGGCCCAGAGGGCCGTGAGGAGAAGGACACGCATGCGGAGCACCATAGTGACCTGCTCCGCGGTTTCAAATGCAGTGTCAGGGGGGCGGGCTCTCGACGATGGCCGCGATGATGGCGCCGACGAGGGCCGCGGTCGCCACGCCATAGGCGACGTTCGCGCCGGTGGCGTTCGCGCGGGCCGTGGCGGCCTTCTCCTGGAAGTCGGCCTCGAAGCGCGCCTCGTTGGCCTGGATCGACAGGTTCCGTGCGTTCACGCCCAGCCCCACGCCGACGATGAAGGCGATGCCGGTCGAGAGGCTCAGCGCGGTCGTGGCGGGCCGGCGCTCGATGAACGACCTCGTGTCCTTCCCGGGCGCCGGGTGGGCCGGCTCGAGGGTCGAGGCCCGGGGCGCGTCTGGCGGCAGATCGTCCTCGGGCAGCGGCGCGGGCGGCGCCTGGAGCGACTTCTTCACCTTGAGGAACAGATCGACGGCCTTCGGGCTCGAGTACGGCGGCAGGTCCGCGGCCTCGTCGATGCGCAGCGCGGTGCGGAAGTGCTCGGCGGCGTCCTTCCGATGGCCGAGGCTCAGGTGACAGAGGCCACCGTACAGCTCGATGTCGCGCAGCTCGTCCTTCGTCGACTGCCACTGCGTCGAGGCCTGCTCGAGGCGGCTCACGCAGCGCTCGAAGTCGAGCGACTGGTACAGCTCCTTCGCCTGCGCGAGGAACGGGTTCGGCTGGGCCGCCAATAGCGCAGCGACGACGAGTCCCGTCACGGTCGGGGACTCCACCACACGTCGCGGTCGGCGGTGCTCGGCCAGAACGTCATCGCAGCGCACAGTATGGCAAAGGCGCGGCCCGGCCGTGGCCTTCATTTGAGGCCCTTTCGGTGCACGCGCGTCGTGACGGTGTAGAAGCGCACCTCGTGGGACTCTCCGACTCCATCAAGCAGAGCCTGCGTCAGTGGACGCTCTCGATGACGGGCGACGATCTCGACGAGCGCCTCAAGGGGCACCGCAGCCAGAACGAGTACGGCGTCGACCCGTTCGGCTTCTCGCTCGACTACGCACTCTCGGCCGTCGGGCCGATCGTCTGGCTCTACCAGCACTACTTCCGCTGCCAGACCTTCGGCATCGAGCACGTGCCAAAGGGCCGGGTGCTGCTGGTGTCGAACCACGGAGGGCAGCTCCCCTTCGACGGCATGATGATCGGCGTCGCCATGTTGACCGAGGCGCGGCCGCCGCGCGCCATTCGCTCGATGGTCGAGAAGTGGGTCGGCTCGCTGCCCTTCGTGTCGACGTTCTTCTCGCGCGTGGGGCAGATCGTCGGCACGCCAGAGAACTGCCGCCGGCTGCTCAACAACGACGAGGCCATTCTCGTCTTCCCCGAGGGCATCAAGGGCATCTCGAAGCTGTACTCGCAGCGCTACCAGCTGCAGGAGTTCGGCCTGGGCTTCATGCGGCTGGCGCTCGAGACGAAGACGCCGGTGGTGCCCGTCGCGGTCGTCGGGAGCGAGGAGCAGGCGCCCGCGATGGTGAACCTCAAGACGGTGGGCAAGCTGCTGGGCATGCCGGCGCTCCCGCTCACGCCGTACGGGGTGCCGTTTCCGCTGCCGACGAAGTACCGCATCTATTTCGGCGAGCCGCTCACCTTCACTGGCCGGCCCGACGACGACGACGCCGAGCTCGAGAAGAAGGTGAAGGTGGTGAAGGCGTCGATTCAGGCGATGCTCGAGAAGGGCCTCGCCGAGCGCACCGGGGTCTTCTTTTGAGCGGCGACGGCGCGGTGGTGGTGACGGGCATCTCGGGGAACCTGGGCCGCGTGGTGGCCAAGCTGCTGCACCGCACCCAGCAGGTCGTCGGCATCGACCGCCGCCCCTTCGTCGGCAAGCCGAAGGACGTCGAGCACTTCCAGATCGACCTGCGCAAGAAGAAGACCGAAGAGGTGTTCCGCCGCGTGCCGGTGAAGGCCATCGTGCACATGGGCATCATGCACGACCCGCGCATGAGCGCTGAGGATCACCACAGCTTCAACGTGCTCGGCACCACCCGCGTGCTGGACTGCGCGGCGAAGTACGGCGTGAAGAAGCTGATCGTCCTGTCGAGCGCGAACGTCTACGGCCCCTCGCCCGAGAACTCGAACTTCCTCTCGGAAGAGGCGCCGCTCATGGCGGCCAGCCGCTTTCCGTCAGTGCGCGATCTCATCGAGGTCGACATGCTCGCGCACGGCTTCTTCTGGCGGCAGCCGTCGGTCGAGACGGTGGTGCTCAGGCCGGTGCACATCGTCGGGCCCACCATCAAGAACGCGCCTTCGAACTACCTGCGGCTGCGGCGGCCGATGACGCTCCTGGGCTTCGACCCGATGGTGCAGCTCATTCACATGCACGACGTCGGCGAGGCGCTCGTGGCCGCGCTCAAGCCAGGCCTCAAGGGCGTCTACAACGTCGTCGGGCCGGGCGAGGTGCCCCTGTCGGCCTGCTTCAAGGAGCTCGGCGCCGCGCCGCTCCCGGTGCCGCACCCGCTCGCGCGCGGCCTCGTGAGCCGGCTCTTCAAGTACCGGCTCGCCAGCTACCCGCCGGAAGAGCTCGACCACATTCAGTTCCTCTGCATGGTCGACGGGAGTCGATGGCGCACGGAGTCGGGCTGGAGCCCACGCTTCAGCATGCGCGAGACGATCCGCGCGGTGCTGTCCGATCTCGCCTGATCTCCACCGGGTTTCGGTCGAACCCTGACGCCGCTGTCATGATCTGCCGGTGGAATGTCGCACTCCCCTCGGGGAGGCGTTGCCTAACTCATCGGAATGACAACGGAACTGTCGCGTCGTCGGCATGGCACCGCGGTTGCTCTCTGTTCCCCTCGGTAAGGGCGTTCCATAGGGGAACTCCCGACGCCCGTCGCCTCGGCCGGCCCCGAGACGACGGGCGCTTTTTTTGCCCGCACGCCTGAGCGTGGGTCGAGCTGGTGGTAACCAGGCTCCCCCCGACTCGCGTACCGGTTTTCGATGACGGTCGGCGTGCTCGCGTGGGAAGGAGTTTCGGCGATGGCCGAAGACTCCGACTCTGATGAGGCGCTGATGATGCGCTTTCGTGGCGGCGATCGTCAGGCGTTCGACCAGTTGTTCCGGCGCCACGCGGCGCCGCTCACGAGCTTCCTCACCCGGCTCACCGGGAGCGCGGCAGCAGCGGAGGACGCGGTGCAGCTCACCTTCTTGTCGGTGATTCGTTCGAGAGATCAGTTCCTGTCGGGCTCGCGCGTGAAGCCCTGGCTCTACGCCATCGCCTCGAACGCGGCGCGCGATCGGCATCGGCGCACGCGGCGCGAGACGCCCGCCTCGGACGACGCCGTCGAAGCCGGGCTCGACGCAGTGCACGGAGACGCCGGCCTGCGCCGACGCCTGCTCGAGGCGCTCCAACGCCTGCCGGAGCCGCAGCGTGAGGCCGTCATCCTCCACCGGCTCGAGGGGTGGAGCTTCGCGGAGATCGCCGAGGCCGTCGGCGCGAGTGAAACGGCCGTCAAGGTGAGGGCCTTTCGTGGCACCCAGGTGCTGCGCGAGGCGCTCAAGGATGTCTGGGAGTTCGAGTCATGAGTGCACCTGCTCCATTTGGGCGGTCCCCCGCCAGGCTCCCGCCTCAGCTCGAGGCGCGGCTGTCGTCATCGCTCGAGGCCGAGCTGGCCCGCCCGGTGCGGCCCTGGTGGCGCGACGCGGTGGCCTTCGTCGGCGTCACGCTCGCCCTCTTCGTCGTGGGCTGCTTCCTGTTCCAACGCAGCGTCTCGCCGCTCGCGCTCGGCGCCGGAGTGTGGAGCCAGTCGCTGGCGCTCCTCGCCGCGTCGCTCGTGGCCGGGGTCGCGGGCCTGGCCCCGTGGCCGCAGCGCACCTCGCGGCCGCTGGTGCTCGGCGCGCTCGTCGCGGGCACCGTGCTGGTGACGCAGGTGGTGTCGATGGAGCTGGCGCCCTTCACCCCGAAGCTCGGCTGCTTCGTCTGGGAGCTCGTCGCCTCGCTCGTGCCGGCGGGGGTGGCCATCGTGGCGGCGCGCCACTACGCCCCGCGGCTGTCACGCGCGATGGTGCTGGGCTGGGCCGCGGGCACGCTGTCCCTGGCGGTGATGCAGCTCAAGTGCCCACACCGCGACGTGGGCCACCTGCTCCTGTTCCACGTGCTGCCGCTGGTGCTGGTCGTCGCGGCGACCGTGCTGGTCCGGCGGCGGGTGGCGACCACGTCGTACGCGCCGTGACGGCGTCAGCGGCCCCGGGGTTCGGCCAGCTGTCTGAGGCTCGCTGCGCACAGCCGCCACGAGGCGAACGCGACCCCGTCACTTCGACGTTCTGGGCCATCGCTGCCAGGCCAGGGGGGCCGCGTTGGCGGCCAGGACCTCCGTCCGTGCGATGCGCGGCGCCCGTCCGCGGCCTCCTCGAAGGCGCCCGCACGACGGCGGCGCTCCCACCGCCCGTCGAGAGATCCACCGGGGGTTCCCCATGCCCACCGTCGGCATCCTGTCGGTGTCGACTCGAAGGTGAGGGTGGTGGCCGCGCGGGTTCACCACGGGTCGCCGCTGCGCGCGTCGCAGGTGAGCTCGCCGTCGAGGGCTGGGAGGTCGCGCACGGTGAAGACGAACACGTTGCCGTCCTCGTCTGGTGTTCGCACCGCGTGCGCCCCGATCGACGCGAACGTGGGCCCACGCCACGGCTGCCAGCTCCGCGCGCGGTAGAGCGGCAACGCCTCGTCGCTCGGACTCAAGGCGCCCAGCTCGAACCGCGCCCGAACGTCCTCCTCGAGGAGCGCCATGATGGCCGAGGCCACCCCGCGGCGCCGATGGCCCGGCCGCACCGCCACCGCCTCGACATAGCCGGTGTTCCAGGCGCGGCCCGCGGTGAGCAGGGTGCGGGGCACCAGCGCGCCGTGGCCGATGAGGCGGGCGTCTTCCCACGCGAGCACGTGCACCCCGCCGAGCGTGTGGGACCAGTCGTCAGCCGAGAAGTCTCCGAGGTAGGACAGCTCGAGGAGCTCCCGCAGCGAGCCCAACAGCGCCCGCGACAGCGCCGTGGTCGACGAGCGCTCGAGCCTCACGCCCCGCCGTCGGCCCGGGGCGCCGCGGCCAGCTCCGGAAAGGGCCCGTCGTCCTGGCTCTCGAGCCACCACTTGCCCTCTCGCCAGACGAAGACGCTCACCACCACCGTCGTCTTCGTGCTCGCCGAGGGGAGCCGGTACCACGTCATCTTCGACACCACCTCGGCGGTGCCGTCGCTCGAGATCTTCGCGTCTTCGAGTTCGTAGTCGGTGATGAACAGGTCGCGCTCGTCGTCGGTCTTCAGCCGGGCCTTCACGTACGAGGTGCGCCGCTCGGGCACGATGAGGTCGGCCGCCCCCCGAAAGTCCTTCCAGCGGGCGCGCTGGTGAAACGCCTCGATGGTGGGCTTGAGCTCTTCGACGTCGGGCTTGTTGCGCATGGTGGCGCAGGCCGACAGCGCGGCGCACGCGAGGACCTGGAGGACCCGTCTCGTCATGGGGAGGGACGGTACCATTCGACCCGTGGGGGGCGAGTTTTGGGCCCTCGTGTCACTGGGCGCTAGAGCGCTGGCGGGTCGTTGATAGAGTCCGCCCGCCTCTCGTTTCGCCGCCCCCGTTTCGCCCGAGCGCCCATGTCGAAGTCGATGGTTGAGAAGTACGAGCAGATGCTCTCGCAGGACCCCGCGTCGACCGTCTTCGTCGAGCTCGCGCGCGCCTACCTCGACAAGGGCGAGAACGAGAAGGCCATCGAGGTGTGCCGGTCGGGCTGTACGCACCACCCCGCGTCGGTGGCGGGCCGCGTGCTGTGGGGCAAGGCCCTCATCAACGCCGGCAAGGCCGCCGAGGCGATGCAGCAGTTCGACGCCGCGGTGAACATCGATAAAGAGAACCCCCACGCCTACAACCTCATCAGCGAGGTGCTGCTGCGCAAAGGGCTGTACCGCTCGGCGCTGCCCATCTTGCGCAAGGCGTCGGCGTTGCAGCCCAACGACGGGCGCATCAAGCAGTGGCTCGAGCAGGCCCGCACCGCGCTCGCCGGCGGGCCCGCTCCGGTGCTCTACGACGAGACGAGCGTCAGCACGCAGGCCCTGTCGGCCGAGCCGAAGACCGACGCCATCGCGGCCGCGGCTCCGCCACCGCCTCCGGCCCCGTCGGCGCCCCAGCCTGCGCCCGCGGCTCCGAAAGCCAGTGGGCCACGCGCCGCCCGGGCCTCTGCCCCGCCGCCCGCGCCCATCGCCAGCCCGTCGGGCGAGTTTCCCAACGCTGACCCCGACGTCTTCGCCGCCTTCACGCCCGCGCAGGCCGACCCGCGCGCCGAGCCGACGGTGCTCATGAGCGCGTACACGCCGGGCGCCACGGAGGGCCGCCCGACCGTCGAGGTGCCGACGCAGACCGCGCAGATTCCCGGCGCGTGGCCGTCGGCGCCACGCCCGATGGATCACAAGCCGGGGCCTCCGGTGCCGACCACCGAGATGCCGGCCGTCATCGCCCGGGCGCGCGCCGAAGACTTCCGCCCCACGATGGAGATCCCCGCGCCGCCGCCGGGCCCCACGAGCGGCGAACTGCCGATGGTGGTGGGCACGCTGGAAGATCGAACGTCGACCGCGGAGCTGCCGCTGGTGCAGGGCGCGGTCGCGGAAGCGCCCGACCCGTTCACCGCGCTGATGGGAGGCCGCACCGCGTCGACCGAGACGTTCCGCGGCCTCACCAGCACCTTCCAGGCGCTCGAAGAGGCCGAGGCCGCGCCGCTCCCGGTGCCGCTGGGGCCTCCGCCCGGGCCACCGGTGCCGAGCCAGCCCGAGGTGCCGTCGGTCATTCCCTCTGACGAGCTCAAGCTGCCGGCGTCGGTCTCGGCCGAGCTGCCCGCGGCCAGCGGTGGTGGGCTGCTCGACGAGGTGGTGTCGGCGCAGTCCGAGATGCCGACCAGCGAGTTCCAGCTGCCGGGCATGAAGCCCGCGCCGGTAGTGGCGCCCCGCGCAGCCCCTTCGAGGTCGTCGGGTGGGTTGCTCGACGAGATCCCCGACGAGTCCCTCGAGCCGCCCTCGGCGAACGTCGAGGCCCCGCGCGTCGAGTTCTCGACCCAGGCCACCGAGGCCATCGCCAAGGAGTACGAGCGCGAGCTGCGCGAGAAGCTCAAGGCCAGGCAGCAGGAGAAGACGTTCTTCCAGAAGCACGGCCTCAAGGTGGGCCTGGCGGTCGGCCTGCTCGTGGTGGTGGCGGCCCTCGCCGGCTCGTTCATCGCGACCCGCCAGCGGCACGGTGGCGAGAGCCTGGACGGCGCCCTGTCGAAGGGGAAGGCCGCCATCAACGCCGACACGAAGGAGCAGTACGGGCTCGCGCTCCAGTCGCTCGATCTCGCTCTCACGATGGACGAGGCGAACGTCGACGCGTTCGCCTACCAGGCGCTTGCGAAGGCGTTTCTGTACGCCGAGCACGGTGGGGCGCTGGCCGACCGTGAGGCCGCGCGAAAGGCCCTGGCCCAGCCGAAGGTGCGCGAGGCCCACCCGGCCATCGTCACGGTGGTGGAGTACCTCGTCGCCGACGCCGCCGAGCTGACCGGCCGCAAGCAGCAGCTGCTGGGGTCGGACGGCAGCTCGAGCCTGGTGGAGGCGCAGGCGGGCCGCGTGCTGCTCTCCGAGAAGAAGCTCGACGAGGCCTTCAAACACCTCGAGAAGGCCACGCAGCTCGACAGCCGCAACCTGCGCGCGCTGGTGGGCCTGGGCGAGTACTACCTGTCGTCGGAAGACTACGAGAGCGCCTCCAACATCCTCTCGACGGCCGAGACGCTCTCGCGCTTCCACCCGCAGCGCGTGATGGGCCTCGCCGAGGCGCGGCTCGAGCTGGGCAAGGAGGCGAAGGAGGCGTTGAGCGATCTCGAGGGGCTCCCGGGGAACGCGGCGGTGCCCGAGGCCCTCAAGGGCCGCTACGCGCTCCTGCTCGGCCGCGCGCAGTCCGCGGCGGGCCAACACGACCAGGCGCTCAAGACGCTCACCGAGGGGCTCGCGGCGCACGCCGATCAGGCCTTCGACTTCCACATGGCGCTCGGGCTCACCGCGCGCAACGCGGGCCGCATGGCCGACGCGCAGAAGGCGTACGACGAGGCCCTCAAGGTGCGCCCGAAGTCCGAAGAGGCGAAGGAGGGCCTGGGCCGTGTGCTGCTCGCCCGCAGCCGCGAGAAGGAGCTGCTCGAGCGGCTCAAGGTCGACGGCGACCAGCGCAAGGTGGCCCTCGTGCGTGGCATCGCGGCGTCGCGGCTGGACGACACCAAGCGCGTTCGCGCCGAGCTCGTGCGCACGCAGGTCAACGGCAAGTACCCGGCCGAAGCGGTCATCTACCTCGCGCTCGCCGACGCGGCCGACGAGGGCGGCGACAAGGCGCTCCAGCAGCTCGAGAAGCTCGTCACCACCAGCAAGCGCAACAAGGCCACCGCGCAGATCGCGCTCGCGCGCCTCTACATGAAGCGCAACGAGCTCACGAAGGCGCGCGCCCAGCTCGAAGAGGCCGCGAAGGACCCACAGGACTACGAGGCCAACGGCCTGCTCGGGCAGCTCTACCTCGAGGCCGTCGACATGGGCGTGCCACCCGAGACCGCGCTGGCGCCGCTGCAGCGGGCCGTCGAGCGCAACGGCAGCCACGGGCCGTCACGGCACCTCCTCGCCCGCACCTACGCCGCGCTCGGGCAGCTGCCAGAGGCGCTCAAGCAGGTCGAGGCGTGGACGGCCGACAACCCAGCCTCGGAGGAGGCGTGGGTCGACCTCGCCTTCGTGCTGCTCCACTCGGGCCGGGCGAAGGAGGCCGAGGTCGCCATCAACAAGGGGCTCAAGGCCGACAGCACCAACCTCGACGCCTTCCGCGTGAAGGCGGCGGTGCTGTTCGCGCGGGGCGACGGCCGCACCGCGTTCGCCTCGCTCGAGCGCGCCAACAAGCTCAACCCGAAGGACGCCGAGACGTTCTGTGAGATCGGCAACGCCTTCGTGCGGCAGGGCAACGTCGACACCGCGCTCAAGGCCTTCGAGGCCGCGCGCCGCGAGAACCCGCGGGTGCTGTGCGGCCTGGTGGGCCCGCACCACGCCAGGCCGACGGCGAAGGGGGCCCGGCCCACGCCGAAGGAAGAGCTGCTGGCGCTCCAGAAGCAGGCGTTCGCCGTGTGGGACAAGGCGCTCGTCGACGCGTCGCTCGCGCGGGTGCTCCTCGAGGAGCGCGACCTGAAGAACGCGCTCGAGCTGGCGGAGTCGGCGACGCGCACCGACCCGGCCTCGGCGCCGGCGTGGTTCGCGCTGGCCGAGGTGGCGCGCAAGCAGAAGAACGAGGCGAAGGCGCTCGAGGCCTACGGGAAGGCCGCGGAGTTCGATCAGTCGTGGGCGCAGGCCCGGCTGTCGTACGCCGACGCGCTGCTGCGCTCGGGCGGAGAGGGCCCCCGCAAGGCGCTCCCGGAATACGAGGCGGTGCTCGTCCTCTCGCAGAACGAGGCCGACGTGGCGCGGGTGAAGAAGACGGTGATCGCGCTGAAGAAGCAGCTCAAGTGAGCGACGAGCGACCGGCCGCCGACGGCGCCCCCATTCCCGTCTTCCGCATCAGCTTCACCAACGCCACGCTGCTGGCCGCCGGGTACCTGCTGGTGGGCGCGATCGTCGAGGTGGCCCGGCGGCTGGGCAACTGGCGCTGGGCCGAGAAGATGGCCTGGTCGATGGAGTCGTTCCCCGCCGGCATCCTCCGCAGCTTCGGCCTGCTCGATCCGGTGCGCGAGGCCTTCGCTGATGGCCACATCGACCAGACGCACGTGCGCATCATCTACGCGGCCGCGGTGGTGCTGGTGGTGTACGGCATCGGGCTCGGTGTCGGCTTCCTCATGTGGCTGGTGACGCGGTGGCAGGCACGGGGCACCTGACGGGAGATCAGTCC
The DNA here is from genome assembly GCA_033763395.1 of Myxococcaceae bacterium. Taxonomy (GTDB): domain Bacteria; phylum Myxococcota; class Myxococcia; order Myxococcales; family Myxococcaceae; genus Xiheimicrobium. The sequence goes on along the minus strand of JANRKQ010000090.1, from coordinate 200 downwards.
CGCTGGACTCGTGACCGGAGAGCGCCGCGCTGAGCCTGCTGGTAGACGCGCGAGGCGAGGGCACCAGGGGCGCCGGTGACGCCACTCAGCAGCGGTCCGGCCTCATCCGCAACGGCGCGTGGCCATGTACAGTGTCTCCATGCGGCTCTGGGAACCGGTCGTCGTCGTCGTCGTCGTCGTGGCCCTCGGGTCGTCGGCCT
>JANRKQ010000089.1:0-3361 GCA_033763395.1 Myxococcaceae bacterium | reverse complement strand
GCCACCACACGTCGGACAGGGGGCGTCGGCCGGGCGCGCGGAGGGGTCAGCCGAGTAGCTGCAGCCCGCGCGATGGGGCGCCCAGCCGCTACAACTCAAGAAGGGGCCTTTGGGCCCCTGCCGCAGCAGCAGCTCCTTGCTACAGCGAGGGCAAGGCTTCCCGGTGGCCTTCGGGGCGCCCGACACGTCGTCGACGAGGGCCTGGTGCGCGTTGTACCAGGCGCCGATGGACGCCGGCGCCTGCGCCAGCTGGCGCATGAAGTCGTCGTGCCACGCCGACAGCGTCTTGGGGCCAGCGGCCCGGCCGGCGGCCACCTCGTCGAGCTGCCGCTCGACGGCGGCGGTGAAGGCCGTCTGGACGAGGGCCGGGAAGGCCAGCGTCAGCACCTCGTCGATGAGTCGCCCGCGAGGCGTCGGCAGCACGGCCTTCTTCGCCTCGGCCAGGTAGTCGCGGGCGAAGAGCGTCTCCAGCGTGGCGGCGTACGTCGACGGGCGGCCGATGCCTGTCTTCTCCATCTCGCGTACCAGGGTGGCCTCGGTGAAGCGCGGCGGAGGCTTCGTCTCGTCGCCCTGCCTGTCGACTCGCGACAGCTGCAACAGCTGGGCGACAGCCAGCCGCGGCAGACGAACGTCCTCGGACTCACGAGGTGACTCCGACGCAGCCGCTCGAGCAGCGGCCTCGTCTTCGTCCTCGGCGAGGAAGGCGAGGAAGCTGGGCGTGACGAGGACGCGGCCGGTGGCCAGAAGCATGTGCCGGCCGGCCGAGAGGCGGGCCACCGTCTTCTCGTAGATGGCGGGGCGGCACTGCGAGGCGAGGAAGCGCCGTGAGATGAGGCTGTAGAGGGCCTCGGCGTCGGGCTCGAGCTGCACGTCCGGCTCGAGGGAGAGGCCCGTCGGGCGAATGGCCTCGTGGGCCTCCTGGGCCGCATCGGCGTTGCGGTAGCGCACCGGTGAGTCGGGCAGACAGGCCGGGTGGTGGGCGGCGAGCCACTCGCGAGCCATCTCGATGGCCTCGGGTGACAACGTGACGGAGTCGGTGCGGTGGTAGGTGATGGCGCCCGCCTCGAAGAGGCGCTGCGCGAGCGCCATCGTGCGCGCCGGGGTGAAGCCGAGCTCGCCTGAGGCGGCCTGCGCGAGGCTCGAAGTGGTGAAGGGTGGCTTGGGCCGGCGCTCGACAGGGGACGTCTCGAGGGCCTCCACGCGGTGCGAGGCGGCCCGGAGTTCTGCCTCGGCCGCCAGCGCTGCGGCCTGCGACGAAAAGCGCCCGGCCACCCAGCGTCCGGTGCTGTCTTGCGAGGCCCACCGAGCGAAGAAGCCCTCGCGGTAGTGGGCCGTGAGCGTCCAGAAGGGGACGCTCCGGAAGGCCTCGCGGGCCTTCTCGCGCTCGACGACGAGGTGAAGCGTGGCCGACTGCACACGGCCCGCGGAGTGGTTGGGCCCGAAGGGCCGCAGCAGCGGCGAGACGGAGTACCCGACGACGCGGTCGAGGAGTCGACGCGCCTGCTGCGCAGCCACCAGGTGCGTGTCGAGCGCGCCGGCGGCAGCGACGGCCTTCTGGATGACGGCCGGGGTGATGGCCTCGAAGCGCACGCGCCGGGCGCCACGGCCGGCCGGGCCCAGCACCTCGAGGACGTGCCACGCGATGCCCTCGCCCTCCCTGTCGGCGTCGGTGGCGACGTACACCGCCTCGGCCCGGGAGGCGGCCTCACGGAGTCGGTCGACGACGCGCTGCTTCTCGGGATCGACCACCCACTCGGCCCGCCACGTCGACGTGTCCACGCCAAGCTGTCGCTTGGGCAGGTCGCGGAAGTGCCCGACGGTGGCCACCACCCGCCACCCCGGCCCCAAGCACTTCTGCACTTTCCCAATTTTGTTGGGTGACTCCACCACGAGGAGGCGTGTCATTGACTCTCTTTTATGGCTCTTTAATTACCCATTCAAGAGACAGGAGGTCACCAAGGTGAGAGGCTTGGGGCTGTTGACTTGAGGGGTGCGGTGCGCGAGGTCGGTCGCCGATGGACGCATCGCTCCGCGCTGCCGCTTGGGCGCTCTTCGCGGTCGGCTGCGTGCAGCCCCGTCTTGGTGCGGTGCCTCGAGGCGGCGCGGCCGACCGCGTCGAGTCCGTCGGTCACTCCGTACGGCACTCCCCCAGCACGAGGCTGCATGTGAGCAGCTCGTGGGTGTGCACGGTGCCCGAAAAGGGCCAGGTGGAGTGCGCCGCTCTCTCGACGGGTGAGCGCGTGGCACCCTGGGGCCTCGTGCCCATGGAGCGCGTGCAACACTTGGCGCTCGGGTTTCTCGCCTGCGTCGGGCGGGAGGGTCGGGTGAGCTGCTCTTCGGGCGAACGAGTCGTCGACCTACCGTTTGGTGGAGGCCTCCGCGAACTCGTGGTGGAGGGCGTCCACGGACGGGTGTGCGCGCTCGTCGACGCGGGCGTCGAGTGCGTCTCACAAACAGGCGAGCAGACAGTCGTGCTCGGCGACTCAGCGTCACTTCGCGCGGGGTACGCCACACTCTGGGGTGTAGACCGCGCCGGACAGCTCTGGTGTGAGGGAGCGGGGGCGTGCGCCCGAGTCCGTGAAGCGCCCGCCCAGGCCTCGCCTGATGAAGCGGCTCCCGACTGGCGAGGCCGGCGAACCCCGCGCATGTCTGCCGGTGTCGTCCACGGGCTCGGCGCAATCGACGAGCTCGCGGTGGATGGCGGGATGGTGTGTGTACGTGAAGTCAGCGGGCGCGTGGTGTGCTTCGGAGAGCTGTTCGCGCCCGTCGAGGTGCCAGAGCTGAACGGGGCCCGCGGCCTGCTGCTCTGGGCCGGTCGTGCGTGCACGCAGGATGGAGCAGCCCTGCGGTGCTGGCTTCCGGCTGCTGGCAAACCGTCGATGGTGGTCGAGCTGGGCGATGCGCAAGCCGTCTCCTCGCACCACACCACGCTGTGTGTCCTCGACGCCGTCGCGGCGGTTCGATGCGCCACCTTCGAGCTTGGGAGCGAGCCGAGGTGGCGCGCCATGGGGGTGTCGCGACGACCGACACCTCGAGACCAACGGTGAAACCCGACTCGCTCTCGAATGAAGCGGGGGCATGCGGTTTGCCGCCTTTCCTCTGGGCAAAAACCAAAAGAACGCTTCACGTCGAGATGTTGCCGCTGGTGGCCGACAGCCCGTCAGCTGCACCCGAAGGGCCGCGAGGTACGAGCGGTCCCGCTGACGCCCAGCGGGCGTCGAGGGATGCGCGGTGCGACGGGCTGGCGTGGTGGGAAAGGGCTTGCGTCGAAGGGCTCGTTTCAATCGGGAGGTCCCCGAAGATGTTTCTTTCTAAAGAAGGTGGTGTAGCTAGGTGGCAACTCTGCTGACAGCGCTGGCGC
>JANRKQ010000088.1:0-16549 GCA_033763395.1 Myxococcaceae bacterium | reverse complement strand
ATGCACCCGTCTGCGCACTGGCCCCGTTTCACCCTCGCTCACGCCACCTCGCCCCTCGCGGCAACGCCCCCGAGGACGACCTCGGCGCCCGAAGCCTCTGGCCTTCCTCCTCGGTTTCGCGCTTTGAACCTCTTGTGCGTCAAGGTGGCCTCGCTCAGCCTCGAGGCGATGAAGGACGGCGTGGCGACGTTGCGGGTGAAGCTGGCTCCGACCGACGCGACCTATTCGCTGGCGAAGGACAAGTCGTTCCACCTGCAGGGCGGCGCGCACGACGGCGGCGACCTGTGGCTCGTGCTCTCACAGCCGAAGTAGCGCGCCTCGAGCAGACGCCGGTGGACATCGTGCTCGTGCTCCCTGACGCTGCGTTCAGGGACACGCCGCCGTGCAGATGCCGAGGTTCGAGCTGAACGGCGAGCCCGTGCGGTCGCAGAAGCCGGACTGGCACCCGATGTCCTGGCTGCACGACTGCCCGTTCGCGCGCGGTGCCTGGCAGGTGCCGTCGCCGTCTCCAAAGCCGCGCACGCCGCCGTCCGCCCGAATGCACTCTCCCGCGAAGCAAGGCACCGGGAACGAGTCGATGCACGGTTGGCCCTGGCGTCCAGCCCCCACACACGTGCCCCCGACGCAGGCGGCGAAGGGCTCGCAGCGCTCGACGCAGGGCTGACCAAGCACCGGGAGGCGCTGACAGCGGAACTGACCCGGCGTCGACGTGGCAAGGCAGAACTCCCTGCTGGCGGAGCACGAATCGCTCGAGGTGCCATCACACACCTGACCCGCGGGGGCCTTCGTGGCGCAGACGCGGCTCGAGGTGCAGTAGTCGGTCGGGCGGCAGTTGGTGGCCGAGCCGCACGGTGTCGCGGGGCCGGCGTTCTGACAGCGGCGCGCCATGTCGCAATACCGCCCCTGGCCGCACTCGAAGTTGTTCGTGCACGGGTCGCCGGGCTGCGGCGGACCGCACGTTCCTGGCTGGTTCTGGCCTCCATCGGAGACCGTCACGCGGTTGCGGCAGGCGTCGTCCGAGTTCTGGCAACTCCGCGTGCTGCTGCAGGCCTGTCCAGTCGCCACCTCGGTGCGCGGTTGGCAGGTGCGGAGCACGTCGTCACACGACAACCCCGAGGCGCAGCCACCGAAGCTGGAGGGGTCGCACGCCTGCCCCTGCAGCGCCGGGGCCGTGCACCGGGCGTTGCGGCACGGCGCGGTCGCGACACAGTCGCTGGTCGACACGCACGCGCTTCCTGCTGGAAGGCGCGGTCCGCACACGCCCGCGGCACACCGCAGGGCGTCTTCACACTCCGAGGTGTTGGCGCAGGTGGCGCCGGAGGCCTTGCGCGTGCGGCAGACCCGCGCGCTGTCGCAGTACGCCTCGGGCACGCAGCGGAAGTTGGGGCAGCTCTGGCCGGCCGTGGGCAGCAGCACGCACTGGTTCGACGTACACGTCGCTCTGGGGCCGCAATCGAAGGACGAGGTGCAGGGCGTGCCGGGCGTGGGCTCTGGCTGACACAGCCCGGAGCGGCACAGGAACGGCGCGTTGCAGGTGCCATCGAGCTTGCACGACTCTCCCAGGTTGCCACCGGCGGTGCAGGTCCGGCCGCAGGCGGCGCCGTTGCACGAGAGCGCGGTGTCCACGCAGTCGCCGCTGGAGAAGCAGGCCTGGCCAGACATCGCGTTGGGCCGCACCACGCTCGCACAGGCCATCAGGTTCCCGCTCGTGGCCATGTTGCATGGGAGCGCCGCGATCTCGGCAAGACAGGCCTGGCCCTTCGCCGCATCGAACGTGGCGGTCCCGCGCGACACGGAGCGCTCGGAACTGGAGGCACTCGATCCGAGGCTGAGGCCCGTGCTCGCGAAGAAGGGGCGAATCAACGTCGCGCAGTCGCTCTGGGCGCTCGACGAGAACGCGGCGCACTCGATGGCTTTGGCGCAATACGCGCTCGAGAAGTTGGTGAGGAACGTGCCGAAGGCGCCCGAGGAGCCACCACCGGCCCCACCTCCCGCGCCGCCACCGCCCGCCGTGCCGGCGCCGCTGCCGATGGGCGAACAGGAGCCCGCGACGCACGACTCGTTGACGGCGCAGGCGACGCACTGCCGTCCGCTGGCGCCGCAGGTGAAGTTCCCCGACTGCTGGCACCGGCCGGCCATGTCACAGCAGCCGGTGGCGCACGTCGCTGGAGAGCAGGTCGCGGGGCCTGGGCAGGCCGGGAAGCTTGCGAGGGCGAAGCCGAGCACGAGACCGGTGAGCAACGGAGCAGTGGTGCGCATGAGAGCGAGGTAGCACTTCATCGGGGGCCTGGTCGCGTGACGGCACGGTCACGACGAGGTGCGTCGAGGCACCGATGAAGTCGATGGGGTTCGTGGCACGGACAGGAAGAACAACCTACGAAACCTGGGTGAAGGGCAAGCGGCGAGCGGGCGGCGGACGTGCGGGAGAGGCTGTGCGGAGAGGCGGTCTCGGTGTGTGCGGGCGTCGCTCAAGGCGCCACGAGGCGGACGGGCCCAGGGCGTGGCGGCGCGGCGAGACGACGAGGCTGTGCGTCAGGCGGCGAAGGGAAGGCCTGGCTGGGCGGTGGCGGGCGGGAGTCTCCGACGTGCGGGCGGCAGGGGGACTCCGAGTTGGGCGAGTCTGGCCTCGGCGGCGGCGCGGGTGGCGTGCACGGTGTGGATGCGGCGACGGCCTCCGCAGGGGCACTTCAGGACGTCGGTGCGGAAGGTGCGCTGGTGCAGCGTCGCCCAGTCGAGCCGGCGCTTCGTCTTCGGAGGTGCGGCGAGGGGCGAAGGCGGCGCAGGCGGAGGGGCCGCGGGCTGACGGGTGACGAGGGGCCGCAGCCTGGCGTTGGGTGCGAAGACGCCGTGGAAGGTGGTGAGGTGGGCGTTGGGGGGAGGCGTCAGGGCCACCAGGCGCTTCACCAGGGCCGCGGCCGACAGGGTGAAGGGACTGCCTCGCTTGGGCGTGTACTCGTACCGGCCGTCCTCGAGGCGACGCAGCCGGCAGTCCGCCGCCGGCCCGCGGGCGCCATACCTGCAGAGGCGCTCGAGGCCCTGTCTGTCAGTCCCGTGCACGGCGGTGCCGGCGTGGAGGGAGAAGCCCATACCGGTGGCGACGAGACGGCGGGACGAGACGGGCACCTCCATCGGCAGCGGGTGCTGGAGGGCCGCGAGGCGCAGGGCGTCGGCGTCGTCCTCCACGAAGGCCGGGCCCACTTCACCGAGACGGCGCCGCGCCTGTCGCAGCACCCGCGCCAGCACCGCCGTCACCTCGTCGTCGGTTGGCGGCGGGACGGGGAAGGCTTCGCCGTCACCACGCCACAGCGCGTCCGGCACCAGCACGTGCAGGTGTGGCGTCAGTTGGCTCGTCAACACCACCTCGAGCGCACTGCTCGCCCTCGCGTCGATGACAACCTCGACGACCGTACGCGTTCGACGATCACCGTTCGGGCCGAGGACGTGTCGGGGCCGCCTCGCATGAGGTCAGCTGACCTTCGGAAGCTCTGACTTTGGCAGGCGAAGGCCCAGCGTCACCTGGCGGTGCACGTTGGCGTCAAGCTGGGCGAGGACCTCGGGGCGCGCCGACGTCTCGCGCCATGAGGCTGGCGCGAGTTCCAGGACGCTCGATTGAGGCCAGGAGGGCAGGAGGCAGAACAAGTCGCGCAGGTAGGCGTACGGCTCGATGCCGTGCATCTGGCAGCTGGCGAGGAGCGAGACGAAGGTGGCGTTGACGGTGCCGCCGTCGTCGCTGCCGACGAAGAGCCAGTTTTTCCGGCCGACGGCCTCGCGGCGCAGGGCGCGCTCGGAGATGTTGTTGTCGATGGGCAGGCGTCCGTCGGCGAGAAATTGCTCGAGGGCCCCGCGCTGGTTGCGCGCGTACTGAATGGCCTTCGAGATGGGCGTCTCGTCCAGCACCTTGAGGGCCTCGTCGTCGCACCACGCGAAGAAGTCATCGACGAGGGGTTTCGCCTCGGACTTGCGCCTGGAGAGTCTGTCGTCGGGCGGCGCGGTGGCCCACTGCCTCTCGAGGGAGAACAGCTTCCGGATGATGTCCAGCGCGTGGTTGGCGCGGGTGGCATCGGAGGCCAGCGCCTTGAAGAAGTAGCGCCGCGCGTGGGCCCAGCAGCCGCACTCGACGACGCCCGTCTCGTAGAGGTGGTGGTAGACGACGTGCGCGTCGGCCACCAGCTTGCCGGTGAAGCCGGCCAACAACTCGTCGACGGCCTCCATGTCGTGCTTGGCCGAGTAGTTGAAGAGGACGTGCTTCTCGGGCGCCACCACGACGAAGAAGTGGCCGCGTCGGCACTTCTCGGCGTGCTGCACCAGGACTCCCGTCGCGTCGGTGCAGAGGTACGGCGAGTTGGTGCGCGCGTCCTTCCACATGGCGGCGATGAGGGGGCCCATCAGCTTCGACAGCATCTCGTGCCAGCCGCAGATGGTGCTGCGGTGCACGTCGTAGCCCTCGCGGCCGTAGCTGCGCTCCATGCGGTGGAGGGGCTGGTGCTCCTCCCACCGCTTCACCACCGTGTCCGCCAACAGGCCCGGCCCGGCGACTCCACGGGGGATGGGCAGCTCGACGGCGGGCGCCTGCAGCACCGGCGTCGCCTCGCCCACTTCGAGTGCGTCCAGCTTCTCCTTCTGGACGAATTTTCCGCGGACGATGCGCACCACCACGACGGACGCTGGACGCTTCTCGACGGTTTCGCAGGTGTCCTCGCCGATGCGGTGGAAGGCGTCGAGCCCCAGCTTCTGCACGTCGGGAGGCGTCACCTCGATGACGACGCGCGGCAGCTTCTCCGGCAGCGGCTTGCGGCCCGTCGGCCTGGCGCGCTCATGCCGCTCCACCGTCGTGGTGGGCGCCGGCGTCGCTTCCTCCGCTGCGTCAGTCACCAGCGACGAGACGACGTCCATCGTCAGCTGCTCCGACGAGGGGACGTGCCTCTCACTCTTTTGGCCGACGAGGCCGGCTTCCAGCTTCCGCACGTGCTCGAGCAGCATCACGTACAGGTGCTTGTACTCGTCGCGCTCCGTCTCGAGCTGCGCCACCCGCTCCATCAACTCGCTGCTGGCGGCGGCTTCGGACACGGCCCTTCAGTTAAGCATTCGCGGCCTCAGTGCAAGCGCGGCACGCGCTTCTTTTCGTCACGCGCCACGCCTCGCAGCAACTGCGCGAAGGCTGCCGCGTCGACCTGCACCGACGTCTGGGCATCGTCTCCGTCGGGCACCACGAAGAGGGCGCGATGCAGTCGCTTCGTCAACAGGCAGAACCCCGTCTTGTCCCACCACAGCACCTTCACCCGCGTCGGCCGCTTCCCCACGAAGACGTAGAGGCTGCCGCTCTGCGGGTCCTCCCGCATCACATCGCGCACCACCGCCGCCAGGGTGTCGAAGCTGCGTCGCATGTCCTGACGCTGCGTGCAGACGAGAATGCGCACTGACGTCGGCAGCATCCTCAACCCTCCAGCACGGCCAACAGCCGCCGCAGCGTCGCCTCGTCGAACCCCGCCGGCACCGCCACGCGCGCGCCGCTCGACAACACCACCTCGAGCGCGCTGCTCGCCCTCGCGTCGATGACGACCTCGACGACCGGCGGCCTCGCCGATGTCGTCGACACCCGCGCCAACCTCGAACTCCACCACCTCAGTGTCCCCGCGTTGAGGCCCTCACGCTCGGCGAACACCGCCGCCGTCAGCCCGCTGCGCTTCCACTCTCGAACTCGCTCCGTCCACGTCGCCCGGTGCACCGCGCCCATCGACGCCGCCTGGCGGTACGCGACATCCACTTGACGCGCGGAAATGGATTGTTACTAAGATAACAATCTATGAACACCTCCCCTTTCCCTGAAGAAGTGGTGCCGGTCTCTCAACGGCGTGAACGTGTCGTGAAAGCACCGATCGCTGCGGTCTGGCGCGAACTCCGAGCCATCGAGCGCTGGCCCGAGTGGGTGCCCGAGCTGAGCGATCTGCGCCACGAAGGCCCCATCGACGTCGGCTCGCAGCTCACGTACCGGAACGGCGGCACGCGGCTCGCCGTGCGGCTGCTCGAGCTCACCCCCGAACGCTCGCTCTGCTTCGAGGGCCGCGCCTTCGGCGTGATCGGCGTCAACCGCTGGACGCTCGAGCCCGTGGCGGAGGGCACGCGCGTCGCCGTCGAGGAGCGCATGCGCGGGCTCATCGCCCGGGTCCTCCGGGGCCCCTTCAACAACAAGCTGGGGTTGTCGCTCGAGGCGTGGCTCCAGGCGCTCGAGGCGCGCGTCGCTCGCGGCGGGGTCGCCAAGGCGTCTTGAGGCCACTTGGGTGGACCGCTCGGGTATGGTTTCTTTCGACGGTCCCTCGATGCCCAGACCCCACGGAAGCAAGAACCGCGACTACGACGCGAGCCGCCGAGCGCTCGCCAAGGCCGTCAGCGCCCACCTCCTTCGCGCTGACGGTGAGCCCTCGACCTTCAAGGATCTCGCCGCCGGTGCTGGCGTGTCGCAGCAGACCCTCAAGCACTACTTCGGCGATCGTGCGACGCTCGTGCGGGCCGCCTTCGAGGCCATTCGCGACGAAGCCAGCCCCTATTTCGACGGCCTGGCTGAGCGGCGCGCGTCGAGGGCCGAGCTGAAGGCGGCGCTCGTCGCCGAGCTGCGAGGCGTGGTGGCCGCGTTCCGCCGCTTCGGCTTCGGGCGCTCCTTCGGCAGTGGGCTGTCTCTCGGCCTGGGCCACCCCACCCTCGGCCCCGCCTTCGTCGAGCTCATTCTCGAGCCGACGTTCCAGTCGCTGGAGCGCCGCCTCGCTCACCTCATGGAAGACGGCCAGCTGGCCGCGCGGTCGCCTCGGACGGCGGCGCTCTCGCTCCTCGGCCCGCTGGTGCTCGCGCTGCTGCACCAGGACCAGCTCGGTGGCGTTGCCTGCCGGCCCCTCGACGTCGACGCGCTGATCGCCGAGCACGTGACCGCGTTTCTCGACGGCTCGTCGCCGCGCCCCGCTCGCAGCAGGGGCCCATCATCGAGCTGAGGACTGCGGACCCGCCATGCGGCCCCTCACGTTCAGCGCGTACCACCGCCAGGTCAGGGTGTTCCTGGCCCGGGCCCGCGCCCTCGGCCGGTCGAGCTCCGACCTCGAGGACTTCCTGGCCCGGTACGAGTCGGTCCTGGCGCCGAACCAGTTCCTCACCGTCTTCGACGTCGCGGCCTACCGCTACACCCGACACCGGCGCGTGCGCGAGGTGCTCGGCTACGCGCCCGAGGAGTTCACCGGCCTCGCGCTGATCGGCCACGGCGTCGACCGGCCGATCATCCACCCGGACGACGTACCGTTCTACCTTCACTTCGGCCGCCTGGTGCACCAGCTCGCGTCGGTCGTGCCCGACCCCGTCGTCGTCCTCCGCGACTACGGCTGGTTCCGGTTCCGGCTCTCACACCGCAACGGGGCGCTGCTCGCCGCGTACTACCTGTCTTTCTACTTCGAGCTCGACGACGAGCGCCGGCCGCGCTCGCACGTCGACATCTGGTCGGTGACACCGCTCGACGTCGAGGCGCGCTTCGAACCCGACTTCGGCTTCTTCATGGCGAACGGCTTCGAAGGCGCGAAGAAAACCTTCCACGAGCTCAACGAAGCCGCGCTGGGCCTGCGCCTGACACCGCAGCAGTCGAAGATCGTCACGATGCTGCGCGCTGGCCTGAGCCGAAAGGAGGTGGCCGGGCGCCTCCACATCGCGGAGGGCAGCGTCGACTCCCACTTCACGACCATCCGTTCGAACATGAACCGCTTCCTCGAGCGAAACGGGCACGCAGCCCGTGTCTCGAGCGCGATTCAGCTCATCGCGTTCGCCGAGAAGTACAAGCTGCTCCGCGACGATCCGTTCCGCTGAAGAGCAGACCGAATGTAGGAAAAGCTACAGGCTCGCGCCGGCGCTCGCTGGCTAATTGACGCCGCATGGCTCGAACGGTGACCTGGCTGGCGCTGGTGCTCTTGCCCACGAGCGTCTCCTGGGGGGGCCCGGGCGATGCCGACGAGGGCTGGCGAGTCGTCCGCCAGGAGCACGACGGGCTCGTGCTCGAGGCGCGACGCGTCCCCGACACCCGCTTCGAGGAGCTCCGGGTGCGGGGCCGCGTGGCGCTCGCCCCAGAGGCCCTGGCAGACGCAGCGTGGGTCTGGAACCCCGAGGGCCCGGAGGCCGCCCTCGTCCAGCGCCGGCGCGTACTCGCGGAGAGCGCCGATGAGCGCCTCGTGTTCCAGCTCATCCAGGCCCCGATCGTCAGCGCGCGCGAGTCGCTGATTCGCTTCCGGCGCGAACGCGACGGCGCGCGCCGGCTCATTCGCATTCGATTCCACTCCGAGACGGGCGCTGACGCCGGAAGCCCGGGGGCGGTCACCGTCACGCTGGTCCGCGGGGAATGGAGCTTCGGCTCGGACGGCGAGGGCGGCACCTGGCTCGAGCACCGGTGCCTGAGCGACCCTGGCGGCGCGCTCGCCCCGTGGGTCGTCGCGCCCACGCAGCAGGCGCTCGCGCTGGCCCTGGTCCGCGACGCCATCGTCCGCGCACGGCCTTGATGCCCTCACTCGACCGACTTCCATGCACCCCTCGAGCACGCCGCTGTCCCGCTCTGCAAACTGGCTTCGCCTCTTCTTCGCGCCCAGCGTCGACGCGGGGACGTATTACGACCTGCTCGGCGACCACGTCCTCGGCGGAGGCACGCTGGCCAACATGGGGTACTGGCGCTCGGCGTCAGATCTGCCCGCCGCGGTCGCGGCCATGTTCGAGCTGGTCCGCTCGGACGCAGGCTTGGGGCCCTCGGCCTTCGTCGTCGACGCGGGATGCGGCTTCGGTACCAACGCCGTCGAGTGCGCAGCGCGGGGAGCCGCGCGCGAGGTGCTCGGGCTCAACCTCTCGACTCACCAGCTGACCGCGGCCCGCAGGCTCGCCCATGACGCGGGCTTGTCCGACCGGGTTCGCTTCCAGCAGGCGAGCGCGACGTCGATGCCGCTCGGCGCGCGCACGGTCGACACCATCCTCTCGGTCGAGGCGGCGTTCCACTTCGCGTCGCGCGAAGCGTTCTTCGCGGAAGCGGCCCGCGTGCTCAAGCCGGGGGGGCGCCTCTCGCTGGTCGACATCGTGGCGCCTCCGCCTACAAGCCTCATCGACCGGCTCCTGTTGCCGTACGCGCGCAGAGGGCTCCAGCTCCCCAGCTCCAACGTGTACGGGCTCGACGACTACCGGGCCCGCGTGGAGCGGGCTGGCTTCGACGTGCAGCGCTTCGAGAGCATCCGCGCCGACGTCTTCCCGCCGTTTCGCCGGTGGTTCTTCAAGCAGCCGCTGAGGCGCTACCTCGAGTACAACGCGGCGATGATGCTCACCTCGGCGGCCTACTTCTTCTACCGGTGGGACTACGTGAAGTTGGTCGCCGTGCGGAGGTGACGCCGACGCCAGCGATGGTCCGCGCGCCTCACGGGTCCCAGGTCACTTCGTACGTCGCGCTCGCCGGGGTGAGCTCCCTCACCCACACCCGGCAATTACAAGATTGGCGCCCGGTATTCCCCCATCAAAGACCTCGCGCTTCGCGGCACCATCTCCTCGGCCTTCCGGGCGCCGACCGTGCCTGAGCTCTTCGGCGGCCAGGCCGACAACTTCGCCGACGTGTCAGACCCGTGCGGCGCGGTCGAGCCGGGGAGCCCTCGGGCCATGGCCTGCGGCGCGGCGGCCAACAACGGCGATGATCAGAACCAGCTGCGCTCGCGCGTCGGCGGGAACACGGCGCTCCGGCCCGAGGTTGCCCGCATCATCACCGCCGGCATCGTCATCGAGCCCCGCTGGGTGCGCGGCCTGTATTTCACGGCTGGTTACTGCAACATCGACATCAACAACACGGTGAGCACCATCGGCAAGAACGTCATTCTGGCCGGGTGTTACCCCGACGCGGCTGGCAAGGCGCCGCAGTACTGCCAGTTCATTCAGCGTGACCCGACGACCCAGCGCATCACCCAAATCCAGAACCTCGACGCCAACGTCGGCCGCGACCAGGTCGACGGCATCGACTTCACCACGGGCTACCGGCTCCCGACGCCCATCGGGAGCTTCAACGTCCTCGGCGCCGTGACGTACCTGCGTGAGTTCAATCGCACCCTGGCCGACGGCACGCTGGTGAAGGGCGCCGGCACGTGGGACCTCAACGACTCGGGGGTCGGTGGCGCGTTCCCGGACTTCCGCTTCAACGCGGGCCTCGGCTGGGCCTGGCAGGGCCTCACCGCGAACCTGCGCACCCACTTCGTCGGCGCGTACCGGGAGTGTGGCGACGGCGACGGCGACCTGTACGGAGCGGCACCGCGAACCCCGAGAACCGCACGGCCACGCGCTTCGGCTTCCGCGGCGCGCGCTTCACCAGCATCGAGGCCCACGCGAAGGGTGAGTCGGACGGCGCCGACGACAAGCAGCGGGGACAGGACCGCTACGCCACCGGCAAGTGGTGCAACATGGTGACGACCGTCGAGTGGACCCGGCGAGTTGATCCCGCCGTCACGACCTTCCTCTGTCTCGACCCCGGCCTGATGGCGGGCACGGGGCTGGCGCGGACGGCTCCGGGGCCGCTGCAGCTGGTGTGGAAGTCGGCCCTCAAGTGGATCGCGCCGCTGATGGACGACACCAGCACGCCGGAGCGCTCCGCCGCCGCGGCCGTTCACCTGCTGACCGCGCCCACCGTCGTCCCGGGCTCCATCGTGTCCTTCGATGGAGCTCCAAGCCGTCGCGTGTGGGCGCCGACCCTCGATCCTGAACTCGGTCGGCGGGTCTTCGACGAGACCGTCGCCTTCCTGGCCCGGCCGCGCGTGCCTCAGGGGGCGGTGAACAGGCAGCGCGAGATCGGCAGCAGCACGTCCGCAAACACCGCGAGGTAGTACGACTTGCCCGACTCGAGCGGCGCGGGTGAACCGGTCGCCGGAAATCGTTGCCGCAGGCCCTCGGGAATCGCTCCGTACTGCACCGACCCCGAGCGAATCGGCGAACCCTCGGCGGGCACGTCGAGGCGCCACCGCGTCCCCGCGGGCAGGTCGAGGTTCGGTGGAACCGAGGGCGACACGGCGTCGGCGTCGAGCACGTAGACGTACCGCGCGCGGCCCGGGAGCCACCGGATCGTCCCGTCGGCATCGATGCCTTCCCGGGCGCTGCACGCTTGCGGGCGGAAGGCGAGCGCCTGGGTGAGCGGCGCGATGGTGTCGGGCAGCGGGGCGACCTGCTCGCGCGTGATGCCTCGGAACTCGAGCTCTTTCTCGAAGAAGCGCTTCATGCGCGCCGGGTCGGTGCTCATGAAGATCGACAGCGACTCGGCCCCTGGCTCCGACTTCTGGAAGCCGTTGTTCATCGACGCCGGGAACGCACCGAGCGCGACCGTCGACTTCCACCCGGCGCCCTGCGCGAGGCCCGACGGCGGAAACTGGTTGGCGAGGCTGCCTGGCCGGTCGATGCCGAACACGGCGCCACCGCTGGGCACCGTGTTCGAGTGACAGCACACGCAGGCCTGCGCGCGGATCTGGGAGCGCACCCAGCGCTCTTCCGCGAGGTACGTCGGATCCGACCGTCGCGGGTCCATCGTCATGAAGAACGGATCTGGCGGGACGGGGGCGTAGGCGCGCTGCCGAAAGGCGGCGTCGCAGGTCGCGTAGTCGACGAAGTTGCGGCCCTCCTCGGTGGCGCCGTGCATGCCGTCCCACGTACAGACCAGCCCGCCATCGGAGCGCCCCGCCGGCTCTCCCGCCAGCGGGGGCCTGCAGGTGAGGGTGTGCTGGGGAAAGGGCTCGGTCTCGACGACGAGTCCCTCATCAGCGGCGCCCCCACATCGAGGGGCCGGCGCCCAGAACCCGCCCCCGAAGACCTCACAGCCGGTGCGGTTGATCGCGCACTGGGACGCGTCGGTGCCTTCGATCACGATGCGTGACTGCTCCGGCGCGGCAGTGAGAAGGCATTCGCCGAGCGCCTCGCCCGGCGTGCACGCCCCGGCGGCGTACGTTCCGGTTGCAGTCGTGCAATCTCGCTGCGCCCGCTCCTCCGTCCAGGCCCCCCGGTACTCCCGGCACTCCGGCAGCCGGCTGTTGGGGCCGATCAAGCGGCAGTTCCCGACAACAGTGTCTGAAAGCGTCGGGCGGCTGGCGGGGGTGCACGACGTCCAGAAAACAAGCAACATCAAAAGCTTCAAGGCGGTGATCGATCTCATTCAGGGTCTCCCGTGTTGCGTGGTGATATTTCATGTACGGACATGTTCATTTTGTGTTTCGGCACGTCTGATGCCGTTGCTGAGGGGCGATCATCGCTGTACAGAGAATGTGATGGCTCGCCCTGGCGGCACCCGGAACAAGGACTTCGCCCAGACGCGCCTGGGGCTGTTGGGCACGCTCACGCGCGAGGTTCTGAGCGATCGAAGCCGGCTGTCGAGCTTCAACGAGCTCGCGAGGGCCGCAGGCGTGAGCCGCACGACGCTGCGTCACTATTTCGAGGACCGCTCGGGAGTGATCGCGGCGCTCATCGGGTACTGGGCCACGTTCGAGCCAGCGGGCGAGGTGCCGCGAACCGGGAGCGCGTTCGAGCGCCTCGAGGCGGCACTGCTGTTCCTGGTGAGCGGCTGGGACCGAGGGCTGGGCGACTTCTTCGAGCTCGGCCTGCAACCGGCCATCGGCGACCAGCGCGTGGGGCCGGCCTTCGTCACCCACTTCCTCGAGCCGCTGCTGCAGAACTTCGAGGTGCAGCTGGGCGATCTGGTGCGCGAGGGGGTGTTGGGGCCGACCGACGCACGCTTCGCCTCGATCGAGCTGGTCTCACCGGTGGTGATGGCGCTCCTGCATCAGCGATCCTTGAGTGGCGCTGGCTGCCGGCCGCTTGACGTCGTCGCCTTCACCCGGGATCACGTTCGGCGCTTCGTCGACGCCCGACGACCCTGACGCAGCGGCTCAACGCCTCGCCTCGCCAGGGTGGCACCCCGCTGATCTTCGGCCGCGCATGGCGAAGAGCGCGAAGAAGGTCTCCCTGGCGAAGAAGAAGTCGACGTCGAAGGCCCGCCCGAAGGTGAAGGCCGTGGCGACGAAGAAGCGCGCCGTCGCGAAGGCCAAGGGACCGACGAAGAAGCCGCTGGTGCACGATCCCCAGACGGTGAAGCACGTCGCCGCCGAGACCACGCGCTGGCGCAAGACGACGCTGGGCAAGTCGCTCGAAAAGATGCCGACGCGCCGGCCGCAGTTCCTCAACGACTCCGGCATTCCGCTGCCCGACGTCTTCACGCCAGCCGATCGCCGCGCCGAGCGCTTCGAGGATCTCGCGCTGCCCGGAGAGTTCCCCTTCACCCGCGGCACGCAGCCCACGATGTACCGCTCGCGCCTGTGGACGATGCGCCAGTTCGCCGGCTTCGGCGGCCCCGCGGACACCAACCGGCGGTTCAAGTACCTCATCAGCCAGGGCATGACGGGGCTCTCCACCGCCTTCGATAGGCCCGCCCTCATGGGCTACGACGCCGATCACCCGATGTCGCGGGGTGAGGTCGGCAAGGAAGGCGTCGCGATCTCCACCCACGGAGAAACGGAGAAGAAGAACAAAGCGCGAAACCGAGGAGGAGGGTCAGAGGCTTCGGGCGCCGCGGGCGTCCTTGAGGGCGATGCCGCGAGGGGCGAGGTGGCGTCAGCGAGGGTGAAACGGCGTCAGTGGCGCGGCGGCGAGCGACCAGTGTTCGGGGTGGTCGAGCGCCTCGGGCGCGGTCCTGGGGCGCTTTGGGCGGTCGATTCCCACCACCTCGACCGACTGGACCTCCGAGGGCAGCGGTGGCTGCAACCTGTTCCGCGCGCTGTACTGCATGGAGCAGTGAGGGCTCCGCCGCGCCCGTCGCGACGAGAGCGCTTCGTTCACGAACCCGGGTCCGCCGACCTCGATCAGCACGTCACCGACGACCGATTGACGCGATCACTATGGCCGAACCAGGCCAGCAGCCAGTCGGCGACGAAGTGACGAGCGCCTCCTCTCCCGCAAGGTCGTCGCCAACCGGCGGCAGTTCACGCTGCGCCCAGCCAGACAACACGGCCGCCAGTGACTCGGTGTCCTCTCCTCGGGACACGACGACGCGTGCTCGTTCGGCGATCGAGGGACCCGCGTACACGTCCAGCAGCGCCAACACGAGCTCGTCCTCCCCAGCGGGCGCCTGCTCATCGAGCACCACGTCGAGTCCGATGGACTTCAGGGTTGCCGCAAGCTCGCGGCTCGACGTTCGGGCGGAGGCAAGGGCGTGTGGTGACCACAGCCCCGCGACCATTCGCGGTGAAGTGACGGTCTCGGCCGGGTCTTCGAGCGGATGCTGGGGGGCGTGGTCACGTCCAGAAGGCGTCGATGTCCGCGGCGCTCACCGCCACCGGGCGCACGGGGTTGGGCTCTGGCTGCGACCGCAGCCACGTCAGGCCCTCTTCGGTCGTCCGCACGACCTTCATGTTCATCTCGGTTCGTCGCACCAGCACCCAGGCCGAGAGAAACGTGCGCGCCAGCACCGCGCTCAACCCGGTGGCCTTGAGCACCATCGCCGACGCGACGTTGGTCTTCTCGAACTTCGCCGCGAGGTCGACGCTGAACTTCCTGGCGTCCTCGTCCATCTTCACGCCGGGCTCAATCATCTGGTGCAGGAGCGCAATCGACATGATGTGCGGGTGCGTTCGCAGGAGCGCCTCCTGCAGCTGCTCGACCTGGCGCAGGCTCGCGATGGTCGTCGGCCCGCGGTAGCGCATCACGACCAGGGGCCCCACTGCTCCCAGCCGAAGGTCGTCGGCCTCGAAGATGGTCTCAATCACGCTGGCCAGTATGCCGCTTTGCGCGACCCGATGGGCCCCCCCTCTGCTCGACACACGTCACGACGACGCCACGACGGACCAGCGACGGCTCCTTCGCCTCGGCGCACGACGCACGGCCTCGAGGACGCCAGGGCCTCGTCTCCGCCGACCCGTGGGACCGCGAGCGGTACGTCAACGAGATGAAGCCGATGTGGGAAAGCTCGCCTGCCGACACCAGCACGAAGCACAAGCTCACCGTGACGATGCTCTCCGACTCGCTCGCCAACGTCGTCGACGACTTCACCCTCACCTCGGGGAAGCAGACGATGAAGGGACGCAACGCGAGCCTGTTGGTGAAGGTCGGGGGCCAGTGGCGGTTCAAGGCGGTGACCGAGGCTGGCTGGGCCGACATGGGCGCGCCTTCTGCTCCCGCGGCGCCTGCACCGACGCCCGCGAAGAAGTAGGCCGACCGAGGCCCGAGCTCGACGCAGCCCCCCTCGAGGCTGAGGGCGGCGCCGTCGGCGGCGATGACTCCGAAGAGAAGGAGGGCCTCGGAGGCACCTCCCTTTCCCCGCGCGACCGTGCCCACGCCCGTCGAACGACGCCGCTTCACCAGCCCCCCCGAGGTGCGGAGGACCCGGCGACGTCAAGCCGCCTTCGGCGTGAGTCCTGCTCGACGGCTGACGACCAACGCTCGCAAAGCGCCAACGGGCCATGTGAGAGTGCGCCCGTGAGACTCTGGAGCGTCGTCCTCGTCCTGCTGCCCGTCGCGTGCGTCGTGCCCACCACGCGCGTGCCCTGTCAGTCGAACGCCAACTGCCCCAGCGCGACATGGTGCAACGCCGACTGCCTTTGCACGCCCCTCGCCGACGGAGAGACGAGCCGTGCCTCGACGTGTGGCATTCCGGCGGACTCGGGCTCGGCCGATGCGGGCTCGGCGGACGCGGGCACCGGCATTCGGTTCGAAGCCTTCCTCAAGCCCGTGCCACCGCGAATGGGTGATGCGGCGAGCCCCGTCGCGCTCTCGGCAGATGGCTCCGTGCTGGTGCTTGGCGCCAATGGGCGCTCCTCGGAGCGGGGCCTCGCGGCCGCGGGCCAGGTCCTCGTCTGGCGCCGCGCGGGCGGTGTCTGGCGATTGAGCCAGGTCCTCGAGGCCATCACGCCGACAGCGGGAGAGCGGCTGGGCTACCAGGTGGCCCTCAGCGCCGACGGGACCACCCTGCTCGCCATCGCCTGGAACGCGTCGAACCCGGGTGGCTTCTTCGGTGCCGTCGACTTCTTCTCGCGCCAGCCCGATGGCCAGTACTCGCACGCCTTTCGGTACACCACCACCGCAGCCAGACCACCCCTTTCGCCGATGCTGGGCGCGACGGCCTTCCGCTCGCTCGCCGTCTCTGAGACCGGTGACACGGTCGCGCTGGGAGACGTCGACGACTGCTCGCCCGGTGAAGGCGTGCTGGCCGCGCCGGCCGGCAGCACCAGTGCATCGTGCGTCCGCAGCGGCGGCGTCAGCCTGCTGGTGCGCAGTGGGCCCATCTGGCGGCTGCAGGCATTCGTGAAGCCCCAGCCCGGCACGCCCACCAACGCCCGGTTCGGCGAATCGGTGGCGCTGTCAGGCGATGGCAACCTGCTGGCCGTGGGGGCGCCGAACGCGCCGAGAGCCGACCGCAGCGGCAGTGTCTCGCTCTTCTTCCGCAACGGAACGGCGTGGAACGTGGGCGCAGTGCTCCCGAACGAAGACCGCGGCAGCGACTTCGGCGAGGCCGTCGCGATGAGCACCAACGGCCAGGCGCTCGCGG
>JANRKQ010000087.1:0-4610 GCA_033763395.1 Myxococcaceae bacterium | reverse complement strand
CGCGGGCGGCGCGACGGCGGGTGGCTTTGCAGGCGGCGCGACGGCGGGTGGCTCGGCCGGCGGCGCAACGGCAGGTGGCTCGGCGGGCGGCGCGACGGCGGGTGGCTCTGCAGGCGGCGCGACGGCGGGTGGCTCGGCCGGCGGCGCAACGGCAGGTGGCTCGGCCGGCGGAGCGACGGCAGGTGGCTCCGCGGCCGGCGGGGCTGCTGGGGGCGGAACGGCGGGCGGCGCGGCCAACATGGCATGCCCTGGCACGACGACCCCCTGCGCGGGCTGCTGCGTCGGTCCGCTCTGCGTTACTGTCTCTCAACAGAACAACAGCGCCTGCGGGCTCGGCGCCGCTGCCTGCGCCCCCTGCGCGAGCGGCACCTGTACGAATGGCACCTGCATGACGGTCGCGACCTGCAACGCGTCGAACTGCGCCGACGGGTGCTGTCAGGGGACGCTGTGCGTGCGGCCCGGGAACCAGTCGGCCACCCAGTGCGGGCTTGGCGGCAGCGCGTGCGCCGTGTGTCCCGTCGGCAACTCGTGCACCGCCGGCGCCTGCAGCCCGACGGTGGCGTGCGACTTCTTCAGCTGCGCAGGGTGCTGCAGCAACGGAGCGTGCCAGCCGCCGAGCCAGCAGACGCCCGTGTCGTGCGGCGTGAACGGCGCGACGTGCACCAGCTGCGCGGCTGGAGCCACCTGCACCGCCGGAGTCTGCACCGGCGGCTCCACCTGCGGCCCGACGACCTGCAACGGCTGCTGCAACAACGGCTCGTGTGTGCAGGCGACGTCGACCTCGGTGGCCTCGTGCGGTCACTCCGGCAACGCCTGCGTCGCGTGCGGCCCGGGCCAGGTGTGCTCGACGGGCGTGTGCGTTCCGCAGCCCAACCCGGCGTGCATCGTCATCACGCCCAACGAGGTCGACTTCGGCACCGTGCAGACGGGCTGCCGCTCGGCGGTGACGCCCTTCCAGCTGCGCAACGTCTGCAACTTCCCCGTCACCGTCTCGGCGCTGGGCATCGCGGGCTCGGGCTTCAGCACCTCAGGCCTCACCACGCCGTCCGTCGTGGCGGCCAACGGCACCGCGGCCTTCACCGTCACCTTCGCGCCCACCACCGTGGGCCGGGTCGACAGCATTCTCGTCGTCGGCGCCACCCACTCGAGCAGCACCTTCGCCTACCAGACGCCCGTGACGGGCGCGGGCGCGGCCACCGGCCTCAACCAGGACCGGTTCCCGATTCCGACGAAGACCGACGTGGTGCTCATCGTCGACGATTCGTGCTCGATGTCGGGCTATCAGGC
This sequence comes from Myxococcaceae bacterium, assembly GCA_033763395.1. Taxonomy (GTDB): domain Bacteria; phylum Myxococcota; class Myxococcia; order Myxococcales; family Myxococcaceae; genus Xiheimicrobium. The sequence continues at coordinate 3,323 of JANRKQ010000087.1, read as the reverse complement.
CGCGCTCGGCTCGAACGCCAACGCCTTCCTCGCGTACGCGTTGAGCGCGAACGTCGACTTCAACCTCGGCGTCACCACCACCGACATGGACGACGTGCAGCGCCAGGGCCGCTTCGTCGGGCCGGTCGGGCAGCGGGTGCTCCGGAGCAACACGCCGAACCTCCTCACCGCCTTCAACCAGCGCGTCAACGTCGGCACCAACGGCAGCGGCAACGAGTTCATGGCCGACCCGGCCGTGGCCTCGCTCACGCCGGCGCTGCTGACGACGGCCAACGTCAACTTCCTCCGCGGAGACGCCGCGCTCTCGGTGCTGGCCTTCACCGATGCGTGGGACCAGTCGACGAGCCCGGTGGCCGAGTACCTGCGTCGGCTCACGGCGGTGAAGGGGCAGCGGCGGCGCAACCAGTTCAGCTTCTCCAGCGTGGCGCCCACCATGCCGTCGCCGTCGCCAGGCTGCGCGGGGTACGACAACTTCTCGGGCAGCTCGACGCTCCTGAGAGACCTCGCGGCCGGCTCGGGCGGCACGCAGACCGAAATCTGCACGGTCGGCAACACGCAGGCCTGGCGCACCGAGGCCACGCGGCTCGGCCAGGCGGTCTTCGGCGGACGCGGCACCTGGTTCCTCACCGGGCGGCCCACCCCGGCGACGGCGTCGAGCCTCACGGTCACCTTGAACGGCGTCACCGTGCCGGAGCTCGCGGGCAACCTGCGCAACTGGACCTACGACGCCGCCCGCAACGCCGTCGTCTTCGAGGCGCGCTCGTTGCCGGCGCCGGGGCAGACGGTGGGCGTCGACTACGTCGTGGCCTGCATGCCCTGAAGAAGTGAGTGAGGCTCAGACGGCGGAGTCGCGGCCGAATCCGTCGAGCACCCGCGCCCGGGGGCGCTCAGGCCTTCACGCGCTCGACGATGCCGTCGATGAGCTTCACCGACGTGAGGCCCTCGGACTCGGCGGTGAAGTTCGGCAGCACGCGGTGGCGCAGCACGGGCCGGGCGAGCGCCTTCACGTCCTCCACCGACGCGGCGAAGCGGCCAGACAGCACCGCGCGGGCCTTGGCGCCGATGACGAGGTACTGGCTGGCGCGTGGGCCGGCGCCCCACGAGACGTTGCGCGAGACGAAGTCGAAGGCGCCGGGCTCCTTGGGGCGGGTGGCGCGCACGAGGTCGACCGCGTACTTCACCACGTGGTCTGGCACGGGCACGCGCCGCACGAGGTCCTGGAGCGACAGAATTTCGTGCGGTGAGAGCACCTTCGAGAGCGCCGCCGACACGCCGCTCGTCGTCTGCTTGACGATGCGCACTTCTTCCTCGGCCGTGGGGTAGCCGACGTCGACGTAGAACATGAAGCGGTCGAGCTGCGCCTCAGGGAGCGGGTACGTACCCTCCTGCTCGATGGGGTTCTGGGTGGCGAAGACGAGGAAGGGCGGGTCGAGCGGCCAGGTGCGGCCCGAGGCGGTGACGCGGTACTCCTGCATCGCCTGGAGCAGCGCAGCCTGCGTCTTCGGCGGCGTGCGGTTCACCTCGTCGGCCAGCACGATGTTGGCGAAGATGGGGCCCTTCATGAAGCGCAGCTCGCGCCGGCCGGTGGCGCGGTCTTCTTCGAGAATGTCCGTGCCGGTAATGTCGCTCGGCATCAGGTCGGGCGTGAACTGCACCCGGTTGAACGAGAGCGCGAGCACCTCAGCGAGCGTCGAGATGAGCAGCGTCTTGGCCAGGCCCGGCACGCCGACGAAGAGGCAGTGGCCGCGCGAGAAGAGCGCGATGAGCAGGTGGTCGACGACCTCGCGTTGACCGACGACGCGTTTGTCGATCTGCTCCAGCACCGCCGTGCGGGCCTTCGCGAGGGCTTCGACTGCCTTGAGGTCGTCCTGCGGGCCCGCTCCGTCCACCGTGTCGCTCATGGGTGGGGCGCGTTGTAACCGGCCGGGGCGAAAGACGCACCCGGCCGATGATGGGGGTCAGGGGGTCAGGACCACCACGAAGGGGCTGAAGAACGAGTTGCTCGTGGTCGAGCCGCGCGTGAGGGTGACCAGCGTGTTGCCCATGCCATCCGTCCCATAGGTCACGCGCGCTGCCAGCGTTCCAAGGTCGTCATCGCTCCCGCCGCCCCGGGACGATTCACCGCCCGACTGACCGCCCGGCCCCTGCCCTCCAAGGAAGACCCAGGTCCGGTCGAGCGGCAGGGGTCGACCCACGGCCCACGAGCCATTGCTCTGCCCGTTCGGAATCGAAATGGCACTCGCTGGCGCCGATACAGCGGCGATGGCGGAAGGAAAGCTCAGACGCGACCACACCGTCTCGGCCATTGCGACATCGGTGCAGGCACCCATCGCGCCGGCGCCCCTCGAGAAGGTCGGAACACCCGCGACGACGGTGCCTCGGAGCCGATGCCGACAAATCGCGGCTGATCCGCTCGCGCTGATACGAGTCGTGTAGAGCAGCGCCTCGGTACCCGACGACGCCGGGGCAGTCCCCGTGAAGCTGGCACCGGCGCCACCCGTGACGATACCGCTCACCACGGAGAGGCCTGTCCACGTCACGACCTGCGCATTGAGTTCGAACGGGACCTGGTAATCGAAGCCTCCGTTTCGGGTTTCGAGCGTCGAGACCGTGCCTGCCATGGTGCCCACGAGCTCGCTGACGGGGAAGTCGTCCCAATCGAGTCCTCCGCTGCTGTTCTTGTGGCTGACGAGCAGGAAGGTGCTGTCGGCAGGCAGGTCTGCCCCGAGCGGCGTCTGTACCGTCCGAGGCATCGTGCTGCCGATGCTCTGCTTCACGTGGCGAACGCTCATTCCCGACGCGAGTGAAACCACCTGCCACTCGATGTTGAGTGTGTTGTTCGAGGAAGCGTGTCGGCTGCACTCGAGGGCCGTCGCAACCCCATTGAGTTCACAAGTCGTATTCTGAACGCTCGCTCCACCGAGGTTGGGCAAGGTGGTCTGGAAGGTGAAGAATGTTCGCTCTCGAACACCTGGCGTCGCAGGGAGCGGAGGCAAGATGGTGCAGGGCGTGCTTTGGGTCGCCGTCGAGGTGGTCTGGTTGTTCGCGATGGTGCACGACCCTCGCCGCACCGCGGGGTGCACGTTGAACACCTGCGAGCCACTGCCGAACCCGCCTGCGAACCGGTCTGCCCCCTGGGCCGTCGCGGTCGCCACGGTGAAGGCCGGCCCGCCCTGCCGCTCGGCCGACCGGCCCGCGACGTAGACGGTGACGCTCGCCATGCCAGACGGAATCGTCGCCGAGGTGAGCTCAACGCCAGAGCAGTCGTTCGCCGCGTGGAAGGTCGCTCCGCTCGAGCCACTGCCCGACTTCGTCAGATTCAC
>JANRKQ010000086.1:0-102506 GCA_033763395.1 Myxococcaceae bacterium | reverse complement strand
GGGCCGGTTCCCGCACCTCGACGTGCACCTCGCGGGCGAGTGGACCCGAGACGTCGAGGACTCCATCGCCCGGCTCATCTCGGTGCTGGTGCTGCTGGGCCGGTGCGAGCTGTCGAGCGTCGAGGTGCACCTGCCGCCGGGGCTGCTCCCGAACAAGGAGCACCGCCTCGCGCTCAAGGCCGCCGCGCGCCGCCTGCGTGGCACGGCCGTCATGATGGGCGACGAGCCCCTGTCGCCTTGACCTCGGATCCGCCGCGCCCTACGAAACCGCTCCGCTGTCGACGTGAGTTCCCCCATCGCCCTGGAGTGTGAATGACGCCGCAGGACCAGCAGCAACAGTCACCGATTCAGTCCGTCGCGAAAGAGACCGTGAAGGAGGAGAACAAGATTCACCTCCTCCTCTCGTACATCGGCAACATCCTGGGGCTGCCGCTGTGCATCATCCCCCTCGTCACCGTGAAGGACGACGACTTCGTCAAGTGGCACGCGAAGAACGCGCTGGTGCTCTACATCGCGGGCTTCATCAGTGCGATCCTCACGGTGGTGCTCATCGGCCTGTGCGGCCTCGCGGCGCTGCTCGTCGTCAACATCATGGCGCTCATCAAGTCGCTCAACGGCGAGCGCTGGCGCATTCCGCTGGTGTCGGACCTGGCCGAGAAGTTCTGAGTCACCGCTGAGCTGAAAAAACGCACGAAGCCCGGCGCCCATCGGGAGGGGGGCCGGGCTTCTGGCGTTGTTGGGGGCAGTCGACGCCGCGACGATCAGTCGTCGTCGCCGTCTTCGATCAGCTCCTCGTCGTCATCGTCGTCGTCATCATCTTCGTCGTCGTCCTCGTCATCGGAGTCGTCGTCCTCTTCGTCGTCGTCCTCGTCGGCTTCGGCCTCTTCTTCGGCGACCGACGAGAGCTCCTCCGAGTCGAGCTCCATGGTGAGGGTGAACTTCTTGGACAACGCGGTCAGCTGGGCCTGGAGCTCGGCGAGCGCCGCGTTGAAGTCCTCTCCCAGCGCCTTGCTGACCTTGTTGCCGCAGTGAGGGCACTCGAGCGGCTCCGTGCCGTCGATCAGCTCCTGCATGTCGATCTCGAACGTGCCCTCGCACTTCTGACAGGTGAACTCGATGGTCATGACGGAGGCGCACGTAATTTCGGCGCCGTTGACCTGTCAACGACGTTCCACGAAGGTGCCCGGCATGCACGCCGCGCCGCGAACCATGGTGCATCAGCTCCACTTGCAGGCCGAGCGGCTCGCCGACCGCCCGGCCCTGTGGACGAAGCGGCAGGGCATGTGGCTGCCGACGTCGTGGCGGCAGTACGCGACGCGAGTGAAGGACCTGGCGCTGGCGTTCATCTCGCTGGGGCTCCAGCCGAAGCAGGCCGTCGGCATCATCGGCGCCAACCGCGAAGAGTGGCTCGTCAGCGCGCTGGCCACCACCGCCTGTCAGGCCGTCCCGGTGGGGCTGTACACCACCTCGTCCGCGGAGCAGCTCCAGTACATCCTCTCGCATTGTGAGGCCCGCGTTCTGGTGGTCGAGAACGCGGCCTTCCTGGAGCGCGTGCTGGCGGTGCGGGAGCGGCTCCCGGCGCTCGAGCACCTCATCGTGATGGACGCGCCGCAGGCCCTGCCCGAGGGCGTCTTGCGCTACGAGACCGAGCTCGTGCGGGGGCACGGCCTGCCCGAAGGCCCGTACTTCGACCGCCTCGAGGCCGCGCGCCCCGACGATCTCGCGACCCTCATCTACACCTCGGGCACCACCGGCCACCCCAAGGGCGTGATGCTCACGCACCGCAACCTCTGCTGGACGGCGCTCGCCCTCGTCGACGCGACGGGCCTGGGCGATGACGAGGTGATGCTGTCGTACCTGCCGCTGTCACACATCGCCGAACAGGCCTGCTCGCTCTACGGGCCGCTCATGCGCGGCATTCAGCTCTTCTTCGCGGAGTCCTTCGACGCGCTGGGCGAGAACCTGCGCGAGGTGCGCCCGACGGTGTTCTTCGCCGTGCCGCGCGTCTGGGAGAAGTTCAAGGCGAAGGCCGAGGCCGGGTTCGCGAAGCAGCCGAAGGCCCGCCAACGAACGCTGGCCTGGGCGCGTGACGTGGCGAGCCGCTGGCACACCCTCACCCTCGAGCACCGCCAGCCCACCCTGCGCCTCACCGGGCAGTACGCGCTGGCCCAGCAGCTCGTGTTCCGGCCGCTCCAGGCCCGGCTCGGGCTCGATCGGTGTCGGTTCTTCGCCACCAGCGCGGCCCCCATCGCGAAAGACGTGCTCGAGTTCTTTGCGTCGATCGACGTGGTGCTGCGCGAGGTGTACGGCCAGAGCGAGGTGACGGGCCCGACGTCGGTGAGCACCCTGGAGCACACCCGCCTGGGCGCGCTCGGCCGGCCGCTCGCGGGCGTGGCCGTGCGCATCGCGGACGACGGCGAGATCCTGGTGAAGGGCGACAACGTGTGCGCCGGCTACTTCAAGAACCCAGAGGCGACGGCCGAGCTGATTCAGGAGGGCTGGCTGCGCTCGGGCGACGTGGGTGAGCTCGACGCCGACGGGTTCCTGCGCATCACCGGCCGCAAGAAGGAGATCATCGTCACCTCAGGCGGCAAGAAGACGCCTCCGGCGACGCTGGAGGGGCTGCTCAAGGCCATCGACCCCATCGGCCAGGCCCTCGTGGTGGGCGACCGGAGGCCGTTCCTGGTGGCGCTCCTCACGCTCGACGCCGAGAAGGTCGAGGCGTTCCGGGCCCGGCACCCGGAGCTCACCCCCGCGCCCGATGACGCCGCCTTCCATGCCTTCCTCGAAGCGCAGATCGCCGAGCGGGTGAACGCGAAGGTGTCGCGCTTCGAGACGATCAAGCGCTTCGTGGTGCTGCCGCACGACTTCACCATCGAGGGCGGCGAGCTGACCTCGACGCTCAAGGTGCGGCGCTCGGTGTGTGAGGCGAAGTACGCGAAGGCGATCGAAGCGCTGTACGCCGGCGCCGAAACGCACGCGGCCTGAAAACACGACGGCCCGGCCGCCTCCGACGTGAGGCAACCGGGCCGGTGCTGCGGCCAACGAGGTGCTTCAGCGCTTGTCGATCGAGACGTAGTCGCGCTTGCGCTGGCCAGTGAAGACCTGGCGGGGGCGGGCGATCTTCTGCTCGTTGTCGTTGATCATCTCTTCGTACTGGCAGACCCAGCCCACCGTGCGGGGAATGGCGAAGAGGCAGGTGAAGAAGTCGACGGGGAAGCCCATCGCCTCGTAGATGAGGCCCGAGTAGAAATCGACGTTCGGGTAGAGCTTGCGCTGCACGAAGTAGTCGTCCTGCAGGGCGATACGTTCGAGCTCTACGGCGATGTCGAGCAGCGGGTTCTTGCCCGTCACCTCGAACACCTCGTCGCAGGCCTTCTTGATGACCTTCGCCCGGGGATCGTAGTTCTTGTAGACGCGGTGCCCGAAGCCCATGAGCTTCTTGTCGCCGTCCTTGTCCTTCACCTTCTTGATGAACTCGGGGACGTTCTTCTTGTCGCCGATCTCGCGGAGCATGCGCAGCACGGCCTCGTTGGCGCCGCCGTGGAGGGGGCCATAGAGCGCCGTGATGCCGGCGGCGACGGCCGAGTACGGGTCAGCCTCGGACGAGCCGACGACGCGCACCGAGGTGGTCGAGCAGTTCTGCTCGTGGTCCGCGTGGAGGATGAAGAGCACGTCGAGCGCCTTCACCAGCGCGGGGTGCGCCTTCCAGTTGGGCTTGCCGATGCTCTTCACCATCGTCAGGAAGTTCTCGGCGTAGGGCAGATCGTTGTTCGGGTAGATGTACGGCAGGCCCTGGCTGTGGCGGTACGAGAAGGCCGCCAGCGTCGGCATCTTCGCGATGAGCCGCGTCATCTGGTGACGGCGCACCTCGTGGTTCCGCACCTGCTTGGCCTCTGGGTAGAAACTCGAGAGCGCCGCGACGGTCGACGCGAGCATCGACATCGGGTGCGCGTCGTAGCGGAAGCCGTCCATGAACGACTTGATGTTCTCGTGGACGTAGGTGTGGTGCGTGATCTTGTCGGTGAACTCGTGGAGCTGCGCCTTCGTTGGCAGCTCGCCGTTCATCAGCAGGTACGACGTCTCGAGGTGCGTCGACTTCTCGGCGAGCTGGTCGATCGGGTACCCGCGGTACTCGAGAATGCCCTTGTCGCCGTCGATGAAGGTGATGGCGCTCTTCGTGTTCGCCGTGTTCTGGAACGCCGGATCGTACGCCATGATGCCGAAGTCTTCGGCGTCGGTCTTCATCTGGCGCAGGTCCATCGCGCGGATGCAGCCGTTCTCGATCTTCAGCTCGTACTGCTTCCCGGTTCGGTTGTCGGTGACGGAGAGCGTGTCTTTGGACATGCCCGCTGAGTCGCACCGCGCCCCAGTTCGATCAACGAAAAAGAGTAGAAGGACACTCTGTGAAAGGCCGAAGTGCTCCAGTGGTTTTTCTTCTGGTGGTGGGAGCGCTCGCGGTGGTGGCTCGCCTCGCGCTGGGAGACGTCGTCGAGCCCCGCGCGCTCCTCGTGAAGCTGCGGAGCTTCGGCGAAGGGCCCAAGGTGGTGTGGGCGTGGGTAGGCCTCTACGTCGCGGCCACCTCGGTGCTCCTGCCGGCCTTCGGGTTCCACATCGTCGCCGGCGCGATGTGGGGCTTCGTCACGGCTGCGTGGCGCGCGTACGCGATGGCGACGTTGATCGGCCATCTCCACTTCGCCATCGGCCGGCTGGTGGGCCGCGAGCGCATGCGGGCCCTGCTGGTGCGCCGCGGTTGGACGGGCGCCATTTCCGAGCTCGAGGAGAGCGGGGTGCTGACGGTGCTGGCGCTGCGGCAGACGCCGATTCCCTTCGTGGTGACGAACCTCGTCTGTGGCGCCTCACCCATCACCTGGCCGCAGTTCCTCGTCGGCCACGGGCTGGGCATCGTGCCCAACGTGCTCATCTCGACGTGGTTCGCCGCGGCCATCGCCGACGGCGTCGAGGGCGCGAAGGAGCAGGCCTTTCGAAACGCCCTGCTGTCGGCGGCCGGGGTGATGGCCATCGCCGTTGGCTCACGGCTCGTGATGGGCCTGGTGAAGCGCCGGCGAGCCGCTCAGCGAACGACCCCGACGTAGACGTACGCGAGGCCCGCCATGAGCGGGTGCGCCGACTGCTCCGAGAAGGCGCCGGTGCTGCGCATCAAGTCCACGAAGCGCTCGCCGGCCGGGAACGCGGCGGCCGTGCGGGGCAGGTACTCGTAGGCCGCGCGGTTGCCCGTCAGCACCTGGCCGATGAGCGGCATCACGAGCTTCGCGTAGAGCCGGAACACCGCGCCGAAGACGCCCTCGGGCTGGCCGAACTCGAGCACCACCACGCGGCCGCCGGGCTTCACCACCCGCGCCAGCTCGCCCAGGCACACCTTCGGGTCGTCGACGTTGCGAATGCCGAAGCTGATCGACGACACGTCGAACTGCTGGGCCGGGTAGGGGAGCTTCATCGCGTCGGCCACTTCGAACGAGATGTCGAGGCCGAGCGCCTTCGCCTTGGCGGGCGCGCTCGAGAGCATGGCGGCGTTGAAGTCGGTGCCCTTCACCGTGCCGCTGGGGCCGACGGCGCGCTTGAAGTCGATGGCGAGATCGCCCGTGCCCGTCGCGCAGTCGAGCACCGCGTCGCCGGCCTTCACGCGAGACAGGCGCACCGCCGTCTTCCGCCACAGCCGGTGCGTGCCCATCGACAGCACGTCGTTGGTGACGTCGTACCGCGGGGCGATCTGCGTGAACATCTGGTGGACCTGCTCGCTCATCGGGTGCCTCCCACCGCGGCCAGCGGGCGGGGCTCTGCGAGCCGACGTCCCGTCGCGTGGAGCACCGCCGACACGCCCTTCATCAGCGCGTCGAACTCAGACGGGCGCAGCGCCTGCGGGCCGTCGCACAGCGCCGTCTCGGGCGTCGGGTGCACCTCGACCAGCAGGCCATCGGCCCCCGCCGCGGCCGCAGCGAGCGCCATGGGCGTCACCAGCGCTGCGACGCCGGTCGAGTGCGAGGGGTCGACCAGCACCGGGAGCTTCACGCGCTGCTTCACGTACGCCATGCCGGCGAGATCGAGGGTGTTCCGCAGCGTGGTGTCGAAGGTGCGAATGCCGCGCTCACACAGCATCACCTGATCGTTCCCACCGTCGAGCAGGTACTCGGCCGCGAGGATCCACTCGTCGATGGTCGAGCCGAAGCCACGCTTGAGCAACACGGGCCTATCGATCTTCGACAGTGCCCGGAGCAGCGAGAAGTTCTGCATGTTGCGCGCGCCCACCTGCAGCACGTCGACGTACTCGAGCACCGAGGGCAGCTGCGCGGCGTCCATGATCTCCGACACCACCGGCAGCCGCAGCTTCCGGCCCGCCTCGGCCAGCATCGGCAGCCCCGGCTCGCCCAGGCCCTGGAACGTGTACGGGCTCGTGCGGGGCTTGAACGCGCCGCCGCGCAGCGCGTGCCCGCCGGCCGACTTCACCGCCTGCGCCGCCTTGTCCACCTGCTCCTGCGTCTCGAGCGCACAGGGGCCCGCGATGACGACGAAGTCGCCGCCCACCTCGACGCCGCCGAAGCGCACCCGGTGCGTGGCCTCTCCCGGCTCCCGCAGCACCCGTTTCGGCCCCGTCGCACCCATCGCTGCCTCGCAGTTCATCGAGTTCAAGGCGTTTTGAACTCTGTGGTGCATCTATAGCGGAGATGGCTTAGAAGACAACACAACCGTGCTCGCCCCGGGGACCAAAAGGTACGTGTCGGCGTCGCGAATCGCCACGCATGGCGCGCTGTTGCGTCTGGGGCCCGGCCCGCTGTCCCTGGCGTGGATCAACCCCTCCCGGAACGTCTGGGTGGTGGGTCTGGGGGTGTGTGGGGAAGGCGGCGGAGAGGTGCGCCTCGACGTCGAGCTCCCGGCGGGCCCGTGGTTCGGGGGCTGGGCCTTCGACGAGTCCCGCGGGTGGCCCGGCTTCGACGCAGAGCGGTGGGTGCTGCCCGAGGTGTTGGCCTTCTGGGATGGCGCGCGGACCCACCTCGTGGCGTTCGGCGTTGAGGGCACGGCTCCAGCGGTGCTGGAGGCCCGGTTGGACGCGGTGACGGAGGTCGAGCCGGTCGTCGAGCGGGCGCCGGTGAGCCGCCTGTCGAGCGAGCGCGGCCCCTATGAGGCGCTCGTCGCGCGGGGGCTCGAGGCCATCGACGCCCGGCGCTGCTCGAAGCTGGTGCTGGCGCGGGCGATCGAGCTCGAGAGCGCGGCGGCCTTCCCCGAGCGCGCGGTGCTCAAGGCCCTCGAGGCCCGGAACCCGACGTGCTGGACGTTCCTGGTCCGTGGGCGAGAGGGCTCGGCGTTCGTGGGGGCGTCTCCGGAGTTGTTGTGCGAGGCGCGCGGCGAACGGCTCACCGTCGACGCGCTCGCGGGAACGGCCGCCCCAGGCGCAGACGCGGCGCTCCTCGCGTCGGACAAGGACCGCCGGGAGCACCAGGCCGTCGTCGATGACATTCGGGCCCGCCTCGACGCGTTCGCCACCCGAATCGACTCGCCGTCGCAGCCGGGCCTCAAGCGCCTGCCGTCGGTCGTCCACCTCCACACACCCATCGAGGTGGAGCTGCGTCCGGGCGTGTCTGCACTGGCCGTGGCCAGAGCGCTTCATCCGACGTCCGCGGTCGCGGGCACGCCTCGGGCCGCCGCGCTCGACTTCCTTCGCACCAACGAGGGCTTCGCGCGAGGCTGGTACGCGGGCGCGGTCGGCGCGATGGGGCCCTCGGGCCTGACGCTGGCCGTCGGGTTGCGCTCGGCGCTCCTCGACGGTGCTCGGGCGCGGGTGTTCGTCGGCGCGGGCGTGGTGACGGGCTCGACCCCTGAAGGGGAATGGATCGAGACCGAGCGCAAAGCATCGACGATGCTGGCGGCGCTGGGGTTGGCGCATGGCTGAGCGCAGGAGATGGGCGATGAGGTCGGCGCTGTCCACCGCGTGGAGTTGCATGCACGGTGCCCGTCTTGACCGTCGCCCCGAGGAAACGCCCGCGCCCGGCGGAGCGCCAGGGCTCGGCACGGTGTCGCCGAAAGGAGCCGCCCATGCCTGAGACGCTCAATCAGCGCTGGGCCGCGACGATCGCCGGGGTGTTCGCGGCGTGCGGCGTCAGAGACGTCGTCGTCGCGCCGGGATCCCGCTCGACTCCGCTCGCGCTCGCGTTCGCCGATCGCGGTGATCTCCGGTGCTGGTCGTGCATCGATGAGCGCAGCGCGGCCTTCTTCGCTCTCGGGCTCGCCAAAGGGCTCCAGCGGCCCGCGGCGGTCCTCTGCACTTCGGGCACCGCGGGAGCGCACTTCCTCCCGGCGTTGATCGAAGCGGCCGAAGGCGGCACGCCGCTCATCGCCGTGACGGCAGACCGGCCCGCGGAGCTCCACGGCTTCGGGGCTCCGCAGACGATCGAGCAGCGCGGGCTGTTCGGGACGTGGGTCCGTGACGCGCTCGCGCTCCCGGAGCCGGGCGAAGCGCTGCTCGAGCACCTGACGGCCTCGGTGGCCCGGCTCGTTCAGCGCTCGGCGGCCTCTCCGCGGGGCGGCGTGCACCTCAACGTCCCGTTCCGCGAGCCGCTCGCGCATCCTGACGGTTTGCCAGGCCCGGTCGTCACGCTGACCGTGCCCCGGTTCGAGGCGGGTCGGGGCGTGCCCGCGCTGACGCCGGTCGTCGAGGCCCTCGCGGCCCACGATCGCGGTGTGATCGTCTGCGGGCCGCGCGAGCGCGACGACGGGTTTGGGGCCGCCATCGCGGAGCTCGGTGAGCGGCTGGGCTACCCCGTCTTCGCCGAGGCGGCGTCGAACGCGCGCTTCGGGTTCCCCGACTCGAGCTGGGCCTTCGATGCGATGGCGCGCAGCACCTCGTTCTTCCAGCGCCTCGGGCCGCGGGTGGTGCTGCGGTTTGGCGGCGGCCTGACGCTGAAGGCGCCGCAGGCCTTCCTGGACGGGAGCGGCGCGCGGGTCTTTGCGTTCAGCGATGACGGGGCCGTGTTCGACCCGCAGCACCGCGCCGAGGCCGTCTTCACAGGCGACGTGGTGGCGATGATCCGCGCGCTCACGCCACCGCAGGCACGCCGGGGGCCCCTGATTGAACCGGTGAGGTCGGCCCAGCGCCGGGCCGAGGCGGTGCTCTCGCAGCGGGGTGACCGGGTCGAAGAGGCGCTCGTCGCCAGGGCCCTGGTGCACGCATTGCCCTCGGGCGCGAACCTGGTGGTGTCGAGCTCGATGCCGGTTCGCGACGTCGACGCCTTCGCGTCGTCCAGCCAGCGGCTCCACGTCTTCACCAACCGCGGCGTCAACGGCATCGACGGCGTCGTGAGCACCGCGCTTGGCGTGTCTGGCGCGACGGGGCGGCCGACGGCGCTGCTGATTGGTGACGTGGCGGCGCTGCACGATCTCTCGGGCTGGCTGCTCGCGTCGACGGCCGGTGCGCCGCTGGTGGTGGTCGTGGTGAACAACGACGGCGGCGGCATCTTCAACTTCCTGCCGGTGGCCGAACGGACGCCACACTTCGAGCGGTTCTTCGCGACTCCGCAGCCGGTGGACTTCGCCCAGGTGGCCGCGCTCGCACGCGCGACGCTGCATCGCCCGGCCTCGCTCGAGGACTTCGGGCGAGTCGTCCGCGCGGGGCTGTCGGGCGGGGTGCACCTCGTCGAAGTGCGCACCGAGCGGAAGGCGAACGTGGAAGCGCACAAGGCGCTGAACGCCGCGCTCGTCGCGGCGGTGGAGGCTTCGTCATGACGCTGCCGACCCGAACGTGGGGCACGGGCCCCAGGCGAGCGCTCTTCCTGCACGGCTTCACCGGGAGCCGGTACTCGTTCGATCACCTCGAGCCTGTGCTGGGCGACCTGGTGCGCGCCGACGTCGCCGAGCTGCCGGGGCATCACCAGTCGAGCGCTCAGTTCACCGACTTCACCGCCGTCGTCGACGCGCTCGCCGCGGGCCTCGCCGAGCCCACGACGGTGATCGGCTATTCGCAAGGCGCACGGGTCGCGCTCGCGTTGGCCGTTCGGCATCCACGGCTCGTCGAGCGGCTCGTGCTCGAGAGCGGCTCTCCGGGTCTGCACCGGCGCCACGATCGCGCCGTGCGGAAGCGGTCCGATGAGGCGCTGGCGGCGCTCATCGAGGCCGAGGGGGTCGAGTCGTTCATCGCGTACTGGGAGCAGCTGCCGCTCTTCTCCGGGCTCCGCGCGCTGCCCCGTGACGTTCAGGCCCGGCTGCGGGAGCGTCGCGTGGGGCATTCGCCCGGGGGGCTCGCGTCGGCGCTGCGGCTGATGGGGCAGGGGGCGCAGCCCGATCTCTGGCCGGCGCTGCCCACGCTGCGGGTGCCGACGCTGCTGCTCACCGGCGCGGCCGACCTGAAATACACGCGCCTGGCGCGTCGCATGGTCGCCGAGCTGCCCCTGGCCTGGCGCGTGGCCTTCCGTGGCGTCGGTCACGCGCCGCACCTCGAAGTGCCGCAGGCCTGGGCGAACGAAGTCCGCGCCTTCCTCGAGGCGCCGTGGACCCACGAGCCGCGCGCTGAGGATCTCCGATGACCGCCGCCGTCTCTGCTCCTCCGTCCCCGCTCGCGGCCTGGGCCCTGGCGACCCGGCCGAAGACGCTGGTGGCCGGCTTCGTGCCAGTGGCCGTCGGGCTGGCCGTCGCTTTCAAGCTGGGGCGGCTGGCGTGGCTCCCGGCGCTGGGCACCCTCGTCGGAGCGCTGCTCATTCAGATCGGCACCAACCTCTTCAACGACGCCTATGACTTCAAGCGCGGCGCCGACACGACCGACCGGCTCGGACCGCCGCGCGCGACGCAGCAGGGGTGGTTGTCGCCCGAGGCCGTGATGCGGGGCGCGATCACCTGCTTCGCGCTCGCGTTCCTCGTGGGCCTCTACCTGGTGTCGGTCGCCGGATGGCCGCTGCTGGTCGTCGGCGTGGTGTCGTTGCTCGCGGGTTACGCCTACACGGGTGGTCCGTTTCCGCTCGCGTACCACGGCCTCGGAGACGTCTTCGTGCTCGTCTTCTTCGGCCTCGTCGCGGTGGGTGGCACCGTCTTCGTGCAGACGCAGACCGTTCCCGCCCTCGCCCTGCTGGCAGGCGTGCCGGTGGGCGCTCTCGGGGTGGCGCTGCTCGCGGTGAACAACGTACGCGACGCGAAGACCGACGTGCTCGCGAACAAGCGCACGCTCGTCGTCAGGCTCGGCGTCGGCTTCGGGAAGGCGGAGTACGTGGCGATGGTGACGCTGGCCATGCTGGTGCCCATCGGCCTGTGGATCTCGGGGCTGGCGTCGGCGGCGGTGCTGGTGACGCTCCTGTCGCTTCCGCTCGCGGTGTCGCCGCTCAGGCTGCTCTTCACCACCACCGGCCCCGCCCTCAATCAGGCGCTCGCGGGCACTGCGCGGCTCCAGCTCGTCTACGGCGTGTTGTTCGCAGCAGGACTGGCCCAATGACGACCCTCGCGAGCCCACGGATGAAGCTCGAGCTGCGCCGGCGTTCGCTCTCGCTTGCGCGTCCCCTCGTCACGGCGCACGGCGCGCTGGAGCGTCGCGAGGGGTTCGAGGTCGTCGTGAGCGCCGACGGGCGGGTCGGGCGGGGCGAGGCGTTTCCGCTCGAGGCCTTCGGCACCGAGTCGCTCGCTGCGGCCGAGGCGGCGCTCCGGAGTCTCGCGCTCGACCTCGTCGATTCGGTCGAGGCCATCGCGGAGCAGCTCGCGCCGTTGGCTTCGGCGCCAACCGCGCGCTTCGCGGCCGAGTGCGCGCTGCTCGAGTGGCTGGCGGTGCGGCGGGCGGTCCCCGTGGCGGCGTTGTTCGGCGCGGTTCGCCCGGTGGTGCCCGTGAACGCGCTGATCGAGGGCCGGGACGCCGAGGCGCTCGCCGGCGCGGCTCGCCTGGCCGTGTCGCAGGGCTTCAAGACGCTCAAGCTGAAGGTGGGCGCGCGGTCGGTCGCCGTCGACGCCCAGCGGTTGGTGGCGGTTCGTCAGGCAGTGGGTCCAGCGGTCGCGCTGCGCATCGATGCCAACGGCGGCTGGAGCGAAGGGGTCGCGCGCTCGACGCTCCGGGGGCTCGACTCGCTGGGCCTCGAGCTGTGTGAACAGCCCGTCTCGCCGGTGGACGTCGAGGGGCTGCGCCGGGTGTCCGCGGCCGTTCCCGTGCCGGTCGCCGCCGACGAAGTCCTCTCCGACCGCTCGCGCTGGGCTCGCGTGCTCGACGCGGATCCACGGCCCGCAGCGCAGGTGCTGGTGCTCAAGCCCGCGGTGCTGGGCGGCCTGGTGCCCGCCCTCGAGCTCGCGCGCGCCGCGTCGGAGCGTGGGGTGTCGGCGTACGTCACGACGTTGATGGATGGCCCGCTCGCCCGCGCGGCGGCGACCCACCTCGCCGCGGTGCTGCCTCCATCGCCGTACGCGCACGGGCTCTCGACGGTCGAGCTCTTCACCGACCTCGCGCCAGACGCGTTCACGCCACGGTCGGGAGCGATCGAGCTCCCCGCATCGCCCGGGTGGGGCGTGTGAGCCTGCCGTGCCCGGTGGCGAGCGCCGCCGCGACGCAGCCGCACGGTGTCGGCCTCGAGTTCCGGGGGCGATCGAGCTCGTGGCGTGAGCTCGATCAGCAGGTGCGCGCCTGGGAGGAGTGGCTCGCGGCGCACGAGATCGGCGCGTGCGACTCGGTGGCGACGCTTGCGTGGAACCGCCCTGAGCTCGCGACGTTGCTCTTCGCCCTCGCGCGCCGACGCGCCCGCCTGGTGCCGCTCAACGCGCGCCTCACGCCGATCGAGCTCGCCGCGCTGGCGCCGCGCACCGGCGCGAAGCAGGTCCTGGCCGACGACGCGCTCCTCGACCGACTCCCGGCGGCGCTCCCATTTCCGCGGCTCGAAGCCGGTCGCGCCAGCGAGGTGGCTACGATCGATCCGGCGGTCGATCTGGCGGCGCTCTTCACCTCGGGGACGACCGGGGTGCCCTCGCTGGTGCCGCTCACCGTGGGCAACTTCCTCGCCTCGGCGCGGGCGAACGCGTCGAACCTCGGAGCTTCCCCGGCCCAGGTGTGGCTCGGCACGCTGCCGCTCTTTCACGTCGGCGGCCTGTCGATGCTGTTTCGCTGCGCGCTGATGGGCGCGCGGCTCGTGCTCGAGCCGGCGTTCGACGCGGCCCGCGCGGCGGCGTTGCTCTCACGCGGAGACGTCACCCACGCGAGCTTCGTGCCCACGTCCCTGACGAAGGTGCTCGACGCGCTGACGGCGAAGGCCTCGTCGAGCCTCGAGGCGGTGCTGATCGGCGGCGGACCGATGGGCGCTGCGCTGCTGTCGCGGGCGCGCGCCGCCGGGCTCCCCGTCTTGCAGACCTACGGGCTCACCGAAGCGTGCTCCCAGGTGACGACCGAGCGCCCCGGCGAAGCCGATGGACAGACCGCGGGCCTACCGCTCGAGGGGCTCGAGGTGCGCGTGGTGGACGAGGCCGGCGTGACGCTCGCTCCCGACCAGCCGGGTGAAGTCCAGGTGCGAGGGCCGACCGTCACGCGGCTCGCCCACGGCTGGCTGTCGACGAAAGATCTCGGCGCACTCGACTCGCGGGGCCGGCTCACGATTCACGCGCGGCGGGTCGACCTCATCATCAGCGGCGGAGAGAACGTCTACCCGGCCGAGGTCGAGGCGGTGCTCGCCGAGAGCGGGCTCGTGCACGACGTGGCCGTCGCCCCTCTCGCGGACGCCATCTGGGGCCAGGTGCCGGTGGCGTACGTCGTGTGGCGCGACCGGGAGCAGGGCGAGGCGCTCCTGTCGTTCGCCCGCGCGCGGCTCGCGGCGTTCAAGGTGCCAAGGGCGCTCGTGTCGCTCGAGGAGCTCCCGCGGAACGCGACGGGCAAGCTGCTGCGGCATCGTCTGGGCACCACTTCCGTGCCGTGACGAGAACGTGATAGGGGGCGCCCCTTCACAAGGGGACTTTCTTTTTTTTCGAGGTACGCATGGCCCGGTTCGTCGTTGCGTCGGCAGTGGTGGTGTTCGTCTTTGGTTCAGCCTGTGGCGGAGCGATGGGGCGGCCCGATGGTGGCTCCGTTTCGCTCGTCGGCGGCGGGACGTCGGGCGTGGGCGGCTCTGGCGGGAGCGGCGGGGGCTCGTCCGGCGGAGGCACCGGCGGTGGCTCCGGTGGAGGCATGTCGACCGGCGGTGGCAGCAGCGGCGCGTGCGTGCAGCTCGCTCAGATCCCGAACCAGGCCTTCTTTGGCGGGGCCTTCGGGCCCGGCAACCCCGATGGCGGCAACGGCTTCGAGTTCATCTTCTCGGTCGCCGCCCTCGACATCGACCGCGACGCTGGCCTCGGCGTCTTCGCGTTCAACGAGCTGTACTGGGACTTCCCCGGCCCGCAGCCGACCTTCCCGAGGTCGTTCACCCTGGCCCAGTCGACCTACCAGCAGTGCTACGACTGCTTCGTCATTCGCACCTGCCAGCTGGACGATCTCGACCGCTGCTCGCCGCGCGGCTTCATGGCCCAGGCCGGGAGCGGGACGTATCAGTCGGCGACCCTCAACCGCATGACCGGTGGCTTCGCGGGCTCTGCCACCAACCTGCGCTACGTGGCGTGGGACTTCGCCATGGGGGCCGACCGGGCCGTTCCCGATGCGGGCTGCATCGACGTGGCGTCGATGAGCTGGAGCGTCACCTGGCCCCGGGCTTCGACGGACGGCGGCGCGCCCGACGGCGGGCCCTGAAGCGCGACCGGCCACCATCATGAAAAGCCACGCGCTCGCGGTCGGCGTCCTCGCCGTGTTCTTCCTCGCCATCGCCCCGTCGTGCGGGCCGGCGACCTGCAGCGCCACCTCGTGCGCGATGGGGTGCTGCGACTCGATGGGCCGGTGCCAGGCCGGCACAATGCAAAGCGCGTGTGGAAAAGAGGGCATGGCCTGCGCGGCCTGCGCACCGGGGCAGGCGTGCACGCTGCAGATCTGCGGAGGGCCAATGGCCGCGGGTGGTGGCTCCGGGGGCGGCTTCATGGCGGCAGGAGGCAACGCTGGCGGAGTGGCTGGCGGCAGCGCCGCGATGGACTCTGGGTGCCCCGTCGTCGACGACGTCGTCGTCAACGAGCCCGCCTTCGCCTCCTTCAACGTGGGCGAGCCGGACAGCGGCCTCGAGGACTTCGACTGGTGGTCGACCGAGGTGGGCTTCGAAGAGCCGGGACCGACCTACGACTTCTTCACCGCCGAGCTCTACTTCGCGAAGGTCGACGGGCCGCCCATGTTCCCGTACGCCGGCACGCTGCCCGCCATGGTGACGAACGGGAACTGCACCGAGTGCTTCTACGCGGCGCTCGGCTGCAACGAAGACGGTGAGAACTGTACCCGCGGCAGCTACCTCGCGCGCGCCGGCGCCTACGACTTCGCGCGAGGCACGCGCAACGAGGCGGCTGGCTCGTTCCAGGCCGCGGGCACCAACCTCGTCTTCGAAGAGTGGAACTTCGGTGCCGACCGCGCGGTGCAGGGTGGCCGCTGCTTCACCGTGCCGCGACTCTCGTTCGGGGGCACCTGGCCCGACGCGCCGGCAGATGGCGGCGCTGGCGACGCCGGCCTCGTTGGTGACGGGGGCCTTCGGGCCGATGCGGGGCCTGGGCAGGACGCGGGCGTTCGTGACGGCGGCCCCTGAGATTTCGAGCCGTTCAGGGCCGTAACGACCTGTAGCGGTTTTCTTGCCGGGTCATCGGCCGCTGGTACCGTCGGTCGTGATGATGCGACGTCGACAGGTGCTCTGGGCCAGCGTGTTGGTTGCCCTGATCCTGGCGACGGCGTCGGCCTTCGCCGAGGGTGGTTTTCGACGCTCCGTGCGCTTGTCGAACGACGTGCGCACCCTCAAGGAGCGCAACCAGCGCCTCACCGACGACAACGCGCGCCTGCGGCGTGAGGTCGATGCGCTGCGGAGCGACCCACGGGCCCTCGAGCGGGCTGCGCGTGAAGAGCTGGGCCTGGTGCGGCCCGGAGAGATCGTCTTCAGCCTGGAGGCCCCATGACGCCCGCGACCTCGTTGCCTCGCGCGAAGTCTCCGCGCCCCGTCGCCTTCACGCCGGCCCGCTGGGCCCAGAGCGTCGTGCGGCTCCTGCCGGCGGTCGCGGTGCTGTCGACGTTCGCCTTCCTCGCGCGGGGCCGCTTCCGGGCCCTGGCAGGCCTCGAGTGGGCCGACGGCGCGGTGCTGCTGGTGCTGGTGCTCGGCCTGGCGATGGCCACGGCGCGCCGCGTGCGCCGGTCGATGCTGCACGTGCCGGTGTCACTGCGCGACGAGCTCGAGCTCGGCGCCACCTCGCTCGCGGTCGCCTTCGTCGTGGTGGCCTTGAGCGGCGAGGTGCTGTTCCCCGTCGTCTACCTGCTGATGGCCTTCCTCGTGTCGTTCCTCTCGCGCACCGCGGGGGCGACGCTGCTGGGCATGGCGGTGCTCTTCGACGCGGTGCTGACGCTGCCCGATCGCTGGGGCACGTTCCTCGCGCGGCTCGTCTTCGTGGCGCTCTTCGCGGCGCTGTACCACGTGGTGCTCTCGGCCCGGCTGGCGGCGGCGCGCACGGCCGAGGCGGACGCGGTGAAGAAGCGCCTCGAAGAGGTCGAAGAGCGCGCCCGCACCTTCCGCCTCGTCTCCTCGGGCACGCACGACTCGATGCCCGGCGTGAAGGATCACGAGAAGTGGCTGCTCGCCTCGGTGAAGGAGATCGAAGGGGCCACCGGCAGCGCGCTCGAGGTGGCCGAGGTAGCGCTCAAGGCCCACACCGTCGGCGCCTTCCTGCTCGCGTCGGACGATCGGTCGCTCAAGCTCCACGACTGCCGCTCGGCGAGCGAGCACGTGCAGCGCGAGCGCTTCGCTGCCGGCGAAGGCATCTTTGGGGCGCTCCTCAAGCGCGGCGTGCCGGTGCGCATGAACGGCCAGGGCGGCCTCAAGGGCGTCACCCACTACGAGCCGGGCGGGCCGACGGTGCGCGCGCTGGTGGCCGTGCCCATTCTCGAGGGCACGGGGCTGGTGCGCGGCGTGCTCGTCGCCGATCGCATCGAGAACCACCCGTTCACGGAAGAAGACGAGAAGCTCTTGAGCACCATCGCCGGTGAAGTCCTGCGCGCCATCGAGGTCGAGCGGGTGATGGGGTACATCCGCCGGTCGCGCGACGAGAAAGATCGGTTCTTCCGCGCCATCGAAGAGCTCAACCGCGCCGGTCAGCCCGAGCAGGTCTTCCTCGCGGTGCTCGAGAGCGCGCGCCAGGTGGCCCAGCTCGACTTCTGCGCCGTCACCCTGGTGAACGAAGTCAACGGCGCCCGCCAGCACCGCATCGTGCGCATGTCGGGCGTCACCTCGGCGGGGCGCGCGCTCGAGGGGCAGTCCTTCGCCGACAACAACGGGCTGGTGGCGAACGTGGTGCGCTACGGCGCGCCGCTGCCTGGCCGCGACGTGGGCGCGATGGACCGGCAGATCATCTTCGACGACGACACGCAGATCCGCGGGCTGCAGAGCCTCAAGATCTTCCCGCTCGTGGCGGGGAACCGCATTCTGGGCACCCTCGTGTCGGGCTCGCGCAAGAAGGCGGCCTTCGACGACGACGAGCTGCGCATGCTCGAGGTGATCGCCATTCAGGCCGCGCAGGCGGTGCTGCGGGCGCAGCTCTTCGAGCAGATGGAGCGCATGGCCACCACCGACGGCCTCACCGGGCTGCTCAACCACCGCACCTTCCAGACGCGCTTCGACGAGGCGATGGCGACGGCGAAGCGGTACGGCCGCAAGGTGTCGGTGGTGCTCACCGATGTCGATCACTTCAAGAGCGTCAACGACACCTACGGCCACCCGACGGGCGACCAGGTGCTCAAGGGCGTCGCGCGGATCCTGAAGGAGACGGCGCGGGACACCGACGTGGTGGCCCGCTACGGCGGCGAGGAGTTCTGCCTGGTGATGCCCGAGACCGACATGAAGGGCGCCCACGTCATCGCCGAGCGCATTCGCGAGCGGGTGATGAAGGAGATCTTCCAGACCGAGCAGGGCCCTCTGAAAGTGACGATGTCGCTCGGGGTGGCCACCTTCCCCGAGCACGGCGATCAGAAGCAGACGCTGATCGATCTCGCCGATCAGTGCCTCTACTTCGCCAAGCGCCATGGCCGGAACCAGTCGGTGACGGTAGACAAGCTCCAGGGACAGAAGACAGGCTGAGCAGAACGGGAGGGTGGACGCGACGACATGGGCATCCGCGGACAGCTGACGCTGCTGGTGCCCGGCGTGGTGGCGATCGCGCTCACCGTCGTCGCCTTCATCGCGGTGCGGCAGACGAACCGCGACGCCCTCGAGGAGTTCAAGGAGCTCAACCTCACTGCGCTCGAGGCGCTGAGCGTCACGGTGGCGACGTCGGTGGCGCAGAACGACATCGCGGGCCTCGACACGGTGGTGGCGCACGCGGCGGAGCGGCTCGAGACGCGCGGGCTGCTCGAGCTGGCGGTGCTCGACGACGACGGCCGGGTGATGGCGCACTCGAGCCCCGAGCGCTTCAACCGCCTGCTCACCGACTCGTTCTCGCGGCAGGCGATCGAGGCCGACGGCCCGGTGTGGCTGCGGGAGGGCGGGGTGCTGCGCCTGGGAACACCGGCGAAGTCGGGCATTCGGTGGGCGACGCTGACGGCGCGCTTCTCGCTCGAGCGCCTCGAGGGCGACTTCGGCATGGCCCGCCGGCGCGCGGCCCTCGGCACGCTCGGCCTGTTCCTCTTCATCGCGGGCGCCGTCTTCCTCGGGCTCAACCGCGTGGTGATCCGCCCGGTGAAGGCGCTGGAGCACTCGGTGCGGCGCATGGGAGAGGGCCACCTGTCGACGCGGGTGCCGCCGATGGTGGCGGGCCGCGAGCTGCGAGAGCTCGGAGACATCATCAACCGCATGGCCCAGGCGCTCCAGGCCGAGCGCGAGAACCTCGAGCGCACCGTCACCGAGCGCACGCGCGAGCTGCAAGACGCCAACGCCCGCCTCGAGCGCCTCGCCGTCACCGATGGCCTCACGGGGCTGTTCAACCACCGCCGCTTCCAGGAGGCCCTGCACTCGGAGCTGCTCCGCTGTGAGCGCCACAAGCGCCCGCTCGCCGTGCTGATGCTCGACGTCGACTTCTTCAAGAAGGTGAACGACAGCATGGGGCACCCGGCCGGTGACGAGCTGTTGCGCCGGCTCGCCGAGGTGCTGTCGAAGGACCTGCGGCAGACCGACCTCATCGCGCGCTACGGCGGCGAGGAGTTCGCCGTGCTGCTGCCCGAGACGACCAAGGCCGAGGCGCTCCAGGTGGGCGAGCGCATGCGCGAGGCCGTCGAAGCGCGCATCAACGAGAACACCACCTGGCCGCAGCGCATCACCGTCAGCGTCGGCGTCGCGACCTTCCCGGAAGATGCGAAGAGCGCGGAAGATCTGCTCGAGGCTGCCGACCAGGCGCTCTACGTCGCCAAGCGGCAGGGGCGGAACCGGGTGGTGGGAGCGAAGGCGGCATGAGGCGCGTCCTGTGGCTCCTCCTCGTGCTGGGCGCCGCGTGCCAGGAAGCGCCGCTCGCACCGTCGAAGGCTCCGTCGCGTTCGTCGCCCGCCCGTCAGGTGCTCTTCAAGGCCCCGGCCGGTTTCGAGCGCCTGCGCATTTTGGTGCCGCCGGTGCTCGAGCGCGCGTCGATCGAGAAGGCCTACGCGAAGCTGATCGAGTACCTGTCGCGACAGCTCGGCGTCCCCGTCGAGCTCGTCATCGCCGAGAGCTACCAGGACGTCGTCGAGCGCGGCACCTCGGGTGAGATCGAGGCCGTGATGCTGAGCCCCTACACCTACGCGCTCGCGATGGAGAAGAAGCGCCTGCCGTGCCTGGTGCAGATGATCGGCGACGGCTCGGCGACGGCGGCCGGCTACATCGTGGTGCGCGAAGAGAGCGCGCTGCGCACCGTGAGCGATCTGCCGGGCACGCGCTTCGGCTTCGTCGATCGCGCCTCGACGTCCGGCTACATCTACGCGGTGAAGACGATGCTCGACCAGGGGGTCGACCCCCACAAACACCTCGGGTCGATCGAGTTCCTCGGCAACCACGAGGCGGTGCTGCTCGCCGTCTACGAGGGCCGGGTGGAGGCCGGCGCGACCTACCAGGGCGCGCTCGCGTCGCTGAAGCGGTCGCGCGACATCGATCCCCTGTCCTTTCGCATCATCGGAAAGACGGAGCGCACGCCTCGCGACATCCTCTGCGTGAAGCCCGAGCTGCCGGGCCCGGTGCGCGAGGAGTTGCAGCGGCTGCTGCTGTTGTCGACGGTGCGCGATCGCGTGGGCCGGGAGATCCTCACGCCGATGGCGGTGAACGGCTTCCAGCCTCCGGACGACGCGGCCTACGACGGGGTGCGCCGCGTCGCCGCCGAGATCCGGGCGTGGGATGCAGCGCCCTGAGCGACCGTTCCCGCTCGCGGTGACGTGGAGCCACCAGCCGAGCGGCGAGGTGGTGGCCGACACGCGGCGGGTCGCCGAGGCGTGGGGCCTGCCGCTCTACGAGCGCCCTCACAAGAGCGGGCTCAAGCAGCAGCTCGGGCGGGAGGCCGCTGCGTTCCTCGTCCGGGGCGGCACGGGTTGGCGCCTGGTGGACGTGGACGGTGAGCTGGGCGTCTCGCCCGGGCTCGCGATGTTGCGCCTCAAACGCCTCGACGCCGGCTCGACGATGGCCGAGCCGATCCTCGCGCACGCCGAGGTGCGTGCCGGCGACGTGGTGATCGACGCGACGGTGGGCCTCGGGGCCGATGCGCGTGTGCTCGCTCGGGCGGTGGGGGCCGCCGGGCGGATCGTCGGCGTCGAGGCGTCGTTGCCCCTGGCGGTGTTGTTGTCCGAGGGCCTCCGGCTCGAGCCCCGCTGGCCGAACAGCGCGCCGATCGAGGTACGGCACGGCCGCGCGCTCGACGTGCTGCGCGGCCTGCCGAGCGCCAGCGCTGATGTCGTCTTCTTCGACCCGATGTTCGAGCGCACCCTGGGGGCCTCGCCGGCGTTCGTGGCCCTGCGGCGCTTCGCCGATCACGCACCCTTTGGTGTCGACGTCGTTGACGAAGCGAGGCGGGTCGCCCGCCGCTGGGTGCTGATGAAGAGCTCGGACCCGAGCCTGTTTCCGTCGCTCGGCCTCGAAGCGCTGGTGCCTCCAGCGGGTGCGCACGTGTTCTGGGGAAGGGCCCGGGGCGACGGAAATCTGTGAGGCGCGGTGGGCTGCGTCGACTCCGACCTGCGCGCTGACGGGGGCTTGCAGCGGCGGCGTTCCGGCACGGCGCGTGCTGAGGTGCGGCGCATGCGATTGGGGTTTGCGCTGCTGTCCGCCACGCTGTTCGTCGTCCTGCCCTCGACGTCGGGAGCCCAGACGCCAGAGGCGGCGCCAGCCGATGCCGCGCCCGTCGAGGCCACGCCGCCGCCCCCACCACCCCCCGTGAGCGCCGAGTCCACGGGCGCCGAGGGGCCGAAGCTGGCCGATCGCACGGCGACGCCCGCGCGCTTCAGTCGGTTCTCCGCGGGCCGGGGAGGGCCGCTCTACGCGTTCTCGCAGCTCGTCGACGGCGTGGTGCTGGGGGCGTTCGCCGGCGGCGGATTGGCCACCGGGGGCCGGCTCGGCAGCGGTGAGGCCTTCATCGGAGCGCTCGCGGGCGGGCTGCTGCTCGGAGGCGCCCACACGGTGGTCCAGTACTTCCACCCCGTGGGCCTGGCCACGGCGGGCACCATCGCGCTCGGCACGGGGGTCGGCGCGCTCGCCGGCTTCGGCGTCGCGTCCCTGGGGATCGTCAGCTCGTTCACCACCTCGGCGCTCATCGCCGTCGCCTTCTCGCAGCTCGGCGCGCTCGTGCCGCTGCTGGCGCTGTGGAACGTCGAGGACGACATCTCGGGTGAAGATCTGGCGCTGTTGGGCATGACGTCGGGCTACGGCTTCGTGCTCACGGGCCTGACGCTGCTCCTCTTCGGAGGCCGGGTCAGCGGGCTGGCGGCCCAGGTGGCGCTGCTGGTGGCGCCGGCCGTCGGCATGGCGCTCGGTTCGTTGTGGGCGCTGGGGCCCGATCTCGCGCAGGGGCGCATTCTCAAGCTGACGGCGCTCCCTCTGGGGGTGGGGCTGCTCACGTTTCTGCTGGGGGCCGTGCTGGCGCAAGGCAACTTCCAGCTCGTGGGCGCGGCGACGCTGCTGACGACGGCGGCGACGTTCGGCGTCACCTACTTCCTCACCAGCGACGAGCCCGCGCGGTCCACGCCGGGCGGCGCCTCGGTGCAGCCCTCCCTGTCACTCGCACCCGCGGGCTGGCGCAACGAAGGCATCGCCGTGGGGCCCGCGCTCACCGGCCGCTTCTGACGCGTTCGGCCTGTGGCAGACTGTCCAGCAGAATGCGACGGCGGCTGCTGGTGATCGGTTCGGCGTGGTGGCTGTCGGCGTGCCTGGGCCCGCGCGAGTGCCGGAGCACGGCCGATTGCCTGCCCAACTCGTTCTGCGAGAAGCCGCCCACCGCCGAGCTGGGGGTCTGCCGCCAGGAGGGTGACGGCGGTCGCTGAAGCCCCCGTCAGGGGATCTCGGTCGGCGCCCGGAGCGAGGCCTTCGGGAGCCCTTCGCTGCCCATCGCCCCCAGCTTGCCCGACAGCGCGCCGGCCTGCTCGTGGGGCATCTGCTCCCGCGGCGAGCGGAAGACGTGCATCGGCGAGTAGAAGACGAAGTTCGAGACGCGGCTCGTGTAGAGGCACGCGTACTGCTCGACCTGCTCGCCGAAGCGCGAGTTCTCGCTGCCCTCCTTGAAGTGCAGGCCCCAGTAGCGGTTGAAGCCGGCCTCGACGTCGGCCTCGACCACCTTCACCACCGCGGTGCACTCCTTGAGCGCCTTGCGCACGCGATCGAGCTCGGCCTTGGTGGCGCGGAACTCTTCTTCGAGCAGCGCGACGTCGCCTTCGCCCTTCTCGATGCGGCGCTCGACCTGGTTGAGGCGCACCTTGCGGCGCTGCACCTCGTCGTCGAGGCGGGCCTGGAGCAGCTCGACCTCGGCCAGCGACGTCACCTCGTCACGCCGCGACTCGAGGTAGGCGATCTCGTCTTCGATCTCCTGCACGATCATGCACGTGCGCCACATCGACGTCTTCTTCGACTTGAGGATGTCGCCGTAGATGTGATCGCCGACGTACAGCACCGACTCTCCGGCCGAGCCCGTCATGCGCTCGAAGGCCGCCAGGTTGCCGGCCTTGTAGACGCGCCCCCGCTCGAGCACCGACGCCTCGCCGAGCACCGAGTTGTCGTCCTTCGACTGGTCGACCTCGAGGAAGGGGTTGGCGCCCGAGAAGAACTCGGGCTTGCGCGCATCGGTGACGACGAAGTCGAAGTAGTTCCGCCAGCTCGGGTACTCGGGCACCACGCCGTCGAGCAGGTAGCTCATCACCGCGCGGGTGAAGTCGAACGCCGAGTTCGTCAGCAGGAACAGCTTCTTTCCGCCGGAGCGCAGCTTGTGCAGCGCCGGCCCCAGCTCCGGGTCCTTGAAGATGTACTGCGCGATGTCCTTGCGGATGACCGTCTTGAGCGAGTTGTCGCGGTGCACGGTGTCGATGGCGTCGCGAATGTCGTCGTACAGCTTGACGGTGTCGCAGGGCGCCTCGAGCTCCTGCTCGAGCAGGTCGACGATGCCCGCATAGAGGCAGGCCTCGGGCAGGGCGAAGAGCGTGTCGATCCACGCGTACTCGGGGTTCTTCAGGCGAATGCGCTCGTTGCGGTACAGCTGCTGGAGCGTCTCGTCGGGCAGCGCGGTGCGGCCGTGGTACGCGCGGCCGACGTGCCCGAACCGGTCGATCTTGAGCAGGTTGCCGTGCTTCTTGTCGATGAAGAGCCCGCGCATGACGAAGGCGTGATCGTACGGAATGCGGCGAATCGCCTCGGGGTAGCCCTTGGCGGTGACGAGCCGGTCGATCGTCATCTCGTACGAGAGCTCTTCGAGCCGGCGCAGGTGGTAGATGGCCAGCGTGTAGTCCATGTCGAAGCCGACGAGCTCGACGCGCGAGAAGTGCAGGTTCCGGTTCACGAAGATCTGCCGCGGCACGGGAATGTCGGGGCCGGTGCTGGCCTCGAGCACCTTCTGGAGCGCCTCGTCCTGCAGCACGGCGCGCGCGCGGGCAGCCGCTTCGAGGGCACGGGTTCGGTCGACGGGCCCGTTCGACGGGCCATGAATGCTTTCCACTTTTTTCCCCTGATCCGGCTGGCGTGCCACGCTTCTACAAGCGATGGCGGCCCGACGCAGCCAGACACTGAGCCTCGACGAGAAGCGGGTGCTGCTCGACCGCATCGCAGACCTCGAGCTGCGCATGAAGCACCTCGAGGCGCGGGTGCGGCGTGAAGCGGCCGAGGTGCGCAGCCGGGGCCGCCTCGACGAGCTGCGGCCCACGGCGCGGGTGGTGCGCCCCGAGCGACCGAGGCCGCGGTGCCCGGGCTGTACGCTCGAACTCCCGAAGGGCCCGCGCGGCGTCGAGTGCGTGTGGTGCGGCTTCCGCTTCGACGCCTGGGAGCTGTTCAAGAACCGCCCCGCGCCGAAGGCCCGTCGCTCCAGGCGCTGACGGACGTGGAGGGCGTGGCCGCTTGATGCGCTCACCGCCGATGGCCAGTTGGGCCTACAGTCCGCCCGGTGTACCGGCTGGTGGGGCGCCTCGAGGCGTCTGAGCTGAGCGAGCTGTACCGCGCGGACCGCGAGGGCGCGGGCTCGGTCGTCATCAAGCTCTTTCACCCGAAGACGACCGACCTCGCCTACGCGCGGGTCGTCGCCGACGTCGCGCAGCGGCTCGCCGAGGTGCCGCAGGCGGGCGTCTCGCGGGTGCTCCAGGTGGGGCTGTTGAATCGACGGCTCGCCATCGTGCGCGAGGACTCTGGCCGGTACACGCTCGGCCAGGCGCTGACCCGCCTCAACACCCGCGAGGTGGTGCTCCCTCCAGCCGTGGCCATCGGCTTCGTGATCGAGGTGGCCGGCATTCTCGAGGCGGCGCACGGGGGCGGCGTGGTGCACGGCGCGCTCACCCCGGGCAACGTGCTGCTCGGCAGTGACGGCGCGGCGTCGGTCGCCGACTTCGGGGCGCTGCGGGCGCTGTTGGCGTCGCCGGGGCTCCGCAAGGCCTTCGGCAGCCGGGGCCGCTCGAGCTACCGCGCGCCAGAGCTCAAGGCCCTCGCCGACTCGACGCCGGCCACCGACGTCTACGCGCTGGGGGCGATGGCCTACGAGCTGCTCACGCTGAAGGAGCCCACCATCGGCCGCGACAGCCTCACCACGCGCCAGGCCGAGAAGCTGCCACCGCCCAGCCGGCTCGTTCGCCGCGTGCATTCGCGCATCGACGCCATCGTGATGCGCGCCCTCGAGACGGCTCCGGCGCGGCGGCAGCGCACGTGCGCCGAGCTGGCCGATGCGCTGCGCGAGTTCCTCTCGGCCCAGGGCGGGGTGCCCGGGCGCGGCGACGTGAAGAAGTTCGTCGAGGAGCTGTTCCCCCGCGACGTCGTGCTCAACGCGCTGGCCCCGCCGCCCTTCACCACGTCGTTCGACCTCGAGCCCATCGATGGCGTGAGCGACCTCGTCGCGTCCCTCGAGCTGCCCGAGGCCGACGATCGCCGCGCGCCGTTCTCGGGTGGCGCGGTCGACGATCGCACCAGCACGAGCGACGGGCTGCCGGTCTTCAGCCCGGGTGACGAGACGACGAACCCGGGGCAGGGCGGCGCGCCGGCCGATCAGCCGCTCGACCTGCGCCAGACGATCCGCCTCGGTGGAGCCGACCGCCCAGACGTGACGGATCCCGGCGTGCACGACACGCTCCCGCCCGTTGGCGCGCGCCTCACCTGGGAGGCGCCGGCCGGTCAGCTCGCGACGCCGAACGTCGACTCGTCGAGCGGCGACGCCGTCGATCGCCGGGTTCGCGTCATCGAAGACTTCGCGCCCACCGACACGCTGCCGCCGGCGCCGGCCTCGGAGCCTCCGAAGGCCACCAGCCAGTCCGCCCAGAGGCTGGGCGCCGTCGGCCCGAAGCCCTCGAAGCAGGCCTCGGAGCGTCAGGCGCTCAAGACGCTGGTGACGTTCGCCGCGGCGTTCAAGCGCGACACCGATGAGCAGCCGCCTGACTGGCGCAAGGAGCGGGAACAGCGCCGGCGCGCTGGGGTGCAGGCGGTGCGCGGCGGCGCGGCGATTCTCACGCTCGTCACGCTCGGCCTCGTCGGCTTCTGGCTGCTCAAGAGCCCCGACCCGGTGGGCGATCTCATCTCGTGGATGCCGGCGCCCATCGAGGTCGAGCTGCTCAAGCTGCGGCGCCCGAAGGGCCTCGCGGTGCCGGGGCCGACCGCTCCGCTGCCGAAGAAGCTGCCGGACTTCGACAAGGTGAACAAGACGGTGTTCCCGAAGGACGATGAGCCCGCGCCGCCCCCGAAGAAGGTGGAGCCACCCAGGCCCGTCAAGCCGCCGCCGCCGCCGCCTCGCAGCGACTGCTACGCGCCGCCCGCCAATGTGCCGACGGCGTCTCTCACGGTGGTGGCCAGGCGCCCGGCGACGGTCTTCCTCGATGGCGTGCGGGTCTGCGGCGGCACCAACAAGCTGCCCGTGGCGCCCGGCCAGCACGCGCTCAAGGTGGTTGACTCGAAGACGAAGCAGGAATGGAAGTCGTCCCTGCGGCTCGAGGCCGGCAAGCACGCGAAGGTCGACCCCAACTTCCGATGACGAGCGAGACGACTCGAATCTACGTGGTGGAGGATCAGGCGGCGCTGCTCGCCAACCTGCTCAAGGCGCTCGCGGCCTTCCCCGAGCTCGAGGTGGTCGGCTCGGCGCGTGACGGAGAGAGCGGCGTCGACGAGGTCGCCCGGCTCGTTCCGCAGCTCGTGCTCCTCGATCTCGAGCTGCCCGGCATCGACGGCATCGAGGTGACGCGCCGGCTCAAGCGCAAGGTGCCGCAGGTCGAGGTGCTGATCCTCACCAGCTTCGACGACGAGCAGAAGGTGTACGAGGCGATGCAGGCGGGCGCGTCGGGGTACCTCGTCAAGCGCGTGGGCCCCGAGAAGATCCGCTCCGGTATTCACGAGGTGATGGCCGGCGGCACGGTGCTCGAGGCCCGCATCGCCCGGCGGTTCTGGAACTACTTCCAGTCCGTGCAGGCGCGTCCGGAGCAACCGTCGAACCCGTGGGGCCTGACGCCGCTGGAGTTCGACGTGCTCCGGTACGTGGCCAAGGGCCTGTCGAACGCCGAGGTCGGCCGGGTGATGGAGCTCGAGCGCCGCACCGTGCGCACGCACCTGGGGCACATCTACCGGAAGATGGGCGTCAACTCGCACGTCGACGCGGTGGTGCTCGCGCTCAAGGCGGGGATCGTCGAGCTGTGACGTCGTTCGCGGCGGTCGCGCTCCTGGTGCTGGCCGCGCCCGTCGAGGTGCAGGTCTCGCATCGGCGCGTCACGGCGGGCGATGGCGCAGCGCTGGCCGTCTATCGCTACCAACGGCCGGGCGTGGTGACGTCGTTGCCGCCGGTGGTGCTGGTGCCTGACGTGGGCTTCTCGCGCGCCGCGTACGACTTCGAGGGCCGGGGGCTGGCGCGGTGGCTGAGCGCGGCTGGCCGGCTCGTCTACGTGGTGGAGCTGCGGGGGCAGGGGAAGTCGGGGCCG
This sequence comes from Myxococcaceae bacterium, assembly GCA_033763395.1. GTDB lineage: Bacteria > Myxococcota > Myxococcia > Myxococcales > Myxococcaceae > Xiheimicrobium. The sequence goes on along the minus strand of JANRKQ010000086.1, from coordinate 74,941 downwards.
GGCCTGGCGCTGGAGCCGATGGCGATGATCGACCTCCCCGCGGTGCTCGACGCGCTGAAGCTCGAGCAGGTCGATCTCGTGGTGCACGGCTGGGTGGGCTCGCTGGTGCTGGCCGCCCACGGGCAGGGCGCACGCGTTCGCCGGGTCGTCGCGCTCAACACGCCGATGCTGGCGGCGCCGCCGAGCACGCTGGCCAGCGCGTTCCTCGCCGATGGCGGCCGGTTCTCGACGCTCGCGTCGTCGCCGTCGGGAGCGCGCACCTTTCACGAGCTCTTCGCGCTCTGGGCCGAGCTTCCCGAACGAACGGAGCAGGCGTTCCTCGCGACGGGCACGCGCGATCTCTCGAGGCCAGTGGCGGCCGAACTCCTCGCGTGGATGAACACCGGCGATCGTCCACTCGCAGGGCGCTCGGTGGTGGCGCGCCTCTCTGAAGCCCGGGTGCCCACGTTGTTGCTCCTGGGCCTCGCCGATGGCTTCGCCCCACCCGAGCAGTGCGCGGTGCTGCGTGAGCGCATGGCCGGCCCGGTCGAGGTGCACGCGTTCAGTCGCGCCGAGGGTGGAGAGGACTTCAGCCACCTCTCGATGCTGCTGGGCCGCGACGCGCCAAAGAAGGTGTTCCCCCGCGTCGGGGCGTTCCTCGGCGAGGTGGCGCCATGAGGTGGGCGTGGCTCTTCCTCCTCGTGGGCTGCGCGGGGCTCCGGGTCGTGCCGCTTCCGCCCGAGGCCGAACGTCACCGCCCGAAGACGAAAGACGGGTGGGAGCTCTCGCTCGTGCGCTACCGGCCGCAGGGCCCCGTCACCGGGCGCCCCGTGCTGCTCTGCCACGGCATCTCGGCGAACGAACGGAACATGGATCTCGACGAGCGACACTCGATGGCGCGCTGGTTCGCCTCGCAGGGCCGCGAAGCGTGGACGATGTCGCTGCGGGCCACCGGCGACTCCGATCGGCCCGATCCCGCGAAGGGGCGCACGCTGCCGATCTTCTTCGACGACTACTGGCAGCACGATCTCCCCACCGCCATCGCGTACGTGCGCTCGGTCACCGGCGCCGAGGCCATCGACTACGCGGGCCACTCCATGGGCGGCATGATCGCGTACGCCTACCTGTCGCAGGGCGGGGGTGGGTTGCACGCCGTTGCGACCCTCGGCGCTCCGACGCGGCTCGACTGGGGCACGGGGCTCGAGGCGCTCCTGTCGCGGCTGGGGCCGAAGGTGGTGGCGTCTCCTGATGTGCTCCTGCCGTCGCAGCTGGGCGCGGGGCTCGCGGCGCCCTTCATGACGGTGGTGCGCGACGGGCCCTTCCAGCGCTTCTTCTACAACCCCGAGTCGACCGACCCGTCCACCTGGCAGCGGCTCGTCGTCTACGGCACGGCCGACACCGCTGGAGGCACCGCCCGGCAGCTCCTCACGCTCATCTCGACGGGGCGCTTCACCTCGAAAGACGGGACGCTCGACTTCCGCGCCGACATGGCCCGCATCCGCACGCCGGTGCTGGTGGTCGCCGGCAAGCTCGACCGGGTGGCGCTGACCCCTGCCGTGATGGACGGGTACCGCGCCCTCGGTGGGCCCAGGCGCTGGCTGCTGATTACCCGCGCGAACGGCGCCCTCGGCGAGTACGGTCACATGGACCTCGTCATCGGCGAACGCGCGCCCGACGAGGTGTTTCGCCCGGTGCTCGACTTCTTCAACCAGCACGATCGCCTGTAGGAGTTCCGAACGATGCCGAAGTCTTCCCCCCGCACGAAGGCCGCCGTGAAGCTGCCCCCCGCGCTCGCCGCCATCGCCGACTCGGTGATCGAAACGAAGCTGCCGAACGGCCTGCGCATTCGCCTGCTGCCGAACGACGCCGTGCCGACCTGCAGCTTCTACACGTTCTTCAAGGTGGGGGCGCGCAACGAGCGGCCCGGCATCACGGGCATCAGTCACCTCTTCGAGCACATGATGTTCAACGGCGCGAAGAAGTACGGCCCGGGCATGTTCGACAAGGTGCTCGAGTCGAACGGCGGCAGCTCGAACGCGTACACGTCGAACGATCTCACCGTCTACTACGAGGACTTCATGGCCGAGGCCCTCGAGAAGGTGATCGACCTCGAGAGCGATCGCATGCGCTCCCTGGCGGTGACGCCGAAGATGCTCGCCAGCGAGCGGCAGGTCGTCATCGAGGAGCGCCGCCTGCGCGTCGACAACGAGATCGCCGGCATGATGGACGAGGAGCTGGGCGCGCTCGTCTACAAGGCCCACCCGTACCGCTGGCCCGTGATCGGGTGGATGCGGGACATCGAGAACATCACGCGTGACGACTGCCTCGACTACTTCCGCACGTTCTACGCGCCGAACAACGCCACCATCTACGTGTCGGGCGACTTCGACCCGAAGCAGGCGCTGGCGCTGATCAAGAAGTACTACGGCGCGATCAAGGCGGGCCCGCCGGTGCCGCCGGTGCTCGACGCCGAGCCGGAGCAGAAGGGCGAGCGGCGCGCGCAGGTGCACCACCCGGCCCAGGCGCCGTCGCTCATGATCGCCTGGCGCGGCCCGAAGGGTGATCACCCCGACACCCTCGCGCTCGACGTGGTGCAGTACGCGCTGTCGGTCGGCCAATCGAGCCGGTTCCACAAGCGGCTGGTGCATGAGCTCGAGGTGGCGGTCGGCGTCAGCGTCGACTGGACCTGGCGCTTCGACCCGGGCTCCTTCACCATCGGGCTCGAGCTCAAGCCGGGCGGAGACCCCCTCAAGGCCGAGGCGGCGCTCGCCGAAGAGCTCGAGAAGGTGGCGGAAGACGGCCTGAGCGCCCGGGAGCTCGAGAAGGCCAAGAACAACCTCGCGGCGACGCTGACGCGGGAGCTGGCGACCAACAGCGGCCGCGCCCATGCGCTCGGCACCTACGAGATGATGCTGGGCGACTGGCGCAAGGGCCTTGCGCTGCCGTCGGCGTACGAGTCGATCACCTCCGTGCAGGTGAAGGAGGCCGTGCGCAAGTACCTTTCGCCCTCGAAGAAGAACGTCGTCACCCTGGTGCCCGAGACCGGCCTCGAGGCGGCGGCATGACGAGGGCCGTGACGTCGAAGCTGCGTCCCTTGAAGCTCCCGCAGCACGAGCGCCGCCGGCTCGGGAACGGGCTCCAGCTGCACCTGGTTCCGCGCGGGCCACTCCCGCTGGTGGCGGTGCGGCTGGTGATGCGTGGCGGCAGCGTGTGGGATCCGACGGGCCGGGCCGGCGTGGCGGACTTCGCGTCGCGGCTGTTCCGTCGGGGCGCCGGCGGCCGCACGGCCGACGACATCTCCGAGGCCGTCGACTTCGTCGGCGCCGCGCTTGGGGGCTACGCGAACGAAGAGAACGTCGTGCTGTCGTTGAGCGCGCCCTCGAAGCACCTCGAGGCGATGCTCGAGCTGATGGGGGTGGTGCTCCAGCATCCCGACTTCCCGTCGGACGAGATCGAGTCGGCCCGCCGACGCACCCTCGCGCAGCTCCAGAACGAGCTCGACGATCCCGGGACGCTGGCCGAGCGGGCCTGGGCGCGCGCGATGTGGGGCAACCACCCCTACGGCCACGAGACGCTCGGGCAGCGGCGCTCGATCGAGGCGCTCACGCGGGACGATCTGATCGAGTTCCACCGCACGCGCCTGTCGCCGACGCTGTCGCACCTGTACGTCGTCGGTGACATCGACGTCGATCGGGTCACCACCGTGGCCGATCGCATCTTCGGCTCGTGGAAGGGTGGCCCCGAGTTCGCGCCCCACGTGCCCGACTGGTCCGGCCCGAAAGACGCCGGCCACGTCATCATCGTGGACAAGCCCGAGCAGACGCAGGTGCAGGTGCGCATCGGCGCGGCGGGCGTGAAGCGCGGCCACGTCGACCACTTCCCGTTGATCGTCATGAACGCGGTGCTGGGAGGCGGCTTCACCTCGCGGCTGATCTCTGAGATCCGCGTGAAGCGTGGCCTCTCGTACGGCGCGAGCAGCTCGTTCGACATGATGAGCGGCGCCGGGACGTTCCTCGTCAGCTCGTTCACCAAGACCAAGTCGGTCGGCACGCTGCTCGACGTGGCGCTCGGCGAGGTGAAGAAGATGCGCACGAAGGGGCCGACGCCGGTCGAGGTCGACACCATGAAGCGCTACATCTCGGGCCTCTACCCGGCGCGGCTCGAGACGAACGAGGCCGTCGCCGGGGCCATCGCCGACGTGCAGCACTACGGCCTCCCGGAGGACTGGATCAGCGGGTACCGCGACCGGGTGAACGCCGTCACCGCGAAGGACGCCGCCGCTGCGGCCGCGAAGCACCTCTTCACCGATCAGCGCGTCATCGTGCTCGTCGGTGACGCGCGCGGGCTCACGCAGATCGCTGGGAAGTACGGGCTGGTGACGGTGGCGAAGCCGGCCGATCTGGAATGACCGCGCTGACGCTCCTGACGCCGGCCGGGCCGAAGGGGCTGGTGGCCGTCGACAAACCGCCGGGCATGCTGGTGATCCCCGGCCGCGCGACGGAGGCAGAAGAGGGCGTGTGCGTTCGTGACGCGGTCGCCCGCCAGCTCGGCCGCGAGGTGTGGGTGGTGCACCGGATCGATCGCGACACCTCTGGTGTGCTCCTGTTGGCGCTCGACGCCGACAGCCACCGGGCTGCCTCGATGGCGTTCGAGCACGGCGAGGTGAAGAAGACGTACCTCGCGCTGGTGCAGGGCGTGGTGCGCGGGCCGCTCGACATCGACCTGCCGCTGATGGAGGCGCGGAAGCGCAAGATGAAGGTCGCTCCCGCGGGGCTCGTGGGCAAGCCGAGCCGAACGTTGGTGCGCCCCGTCGAGACCTTCGCCAGGGCCACGCTGGTGGCGTGCGAGCCGCTCACCGGCCGGCAGCACCAGATCCGCGTGCACCTCATGGCGAAGGGGCACCCGCTGCTGGTCGATCACCAGTACGGCCGCCGGCAGCCGCTCCTCGAGAAGGACCTCGGCGGAGAGGGTGACGGGGTGGTGCTCGACCGAACGCCGCTCCACGCGGCCACCCTCGAGATCCCCGCGCTCGGCTTCAGGGCCGAGTCGCCGCTGCCGGCCGACTTGCGGGCGGTGGTCGAGCGCCTGTCAGCTGGCACGCGGCGCTGAGGTCGTTACGAGGCTCGTCATGGCCGGCTCCTCGCTGTTCACGCTGCTGGACGATCTCGCCGCGCTGCTCGACGACGTGGCCGCCATGACGAAGGTGGCGACGAAGAAGACGAGCGGCGTGCTCGGTGACGATCTCGCGCTCAACGCCGAGCAGGTCTCGGGCGTCTCGACGGACCGCGAGTGGCCGGTGGTGTGGGCGGTCGCGAAGAAGTCGCTCGTGAACAAGGCGATCCTGGTGCCGGCGGCGCTCGCGATCAGCGCGTTCGTGCCGGTGCTGGTGCAGCCGCTGCTCATGCTCGGCGGCGCCTTCCTGTGCTTCGAGGGCGTCGAGAAGCTGCTGGCGAAGAAGCAGGCCGGCGCGGCGCCGGTGCTGAACGAGGCGCAGCGCATCTCGGGGGCCGTGCGCACCGACTTCATCCTCTCGGCCGAGATCATCGTCATCGCCCTGGGGACCGTCGCCGATGCGCCCCTGCTGAAGCAGGCGTTGACCCTGGTCGCCCTGTCGCTGCTGATGACCGTCGGCGTCTACGGCCTGGTGGCGGGCATCGTGAAGCTCGACGACGTGGGCTTGGCCCTCTCGAAGCGGAGCGGCGCGAGCGCGTCGATGGGCCGGGCGTTGCTCGCGGTGTCTCCGAAGCTGATGAAGGGGCTCTCGGTCGCCGGGACGATCGCGATGTTCCTCGTCGGTGGAGGCATCGTCGGCCACGGGATTCCGCCCGTTCATGCGTGGCTTGGGCCGATGAACGACGTGCTCGCGGCCGTGCTCGAGGGACTGCTCGGCGTCGGGGTCGGCGCGGCGATCGTCGGCGTGGTCTCGCTCGCGCGCCGGCTCCGAGGGGTCAGCGCAGGACCACAGTCGGCGCCGTGAACGCCGACACGGGCGCGTCGCCGGTGTTGACGACGCCTTGCGGCTCGAAGATCAGCACCTCGGCCTCGTCGACCGCCGACGTGCGGTGCTCGACCCCGGGCGGCACGACGGTGAGCTGGCCCGCGGTGAGCTCGAGGGTGCGGTCTCGGTACTCGACGCAGAAGCGACCGCGAACGACCAGGAAGAGCTCGGCCTGCGACTCATGGCGGTGCCACGGGAAGGTGCCGTGCACCTTGACGACCTTGACGCTCTCGAGCCACCCGCGCGCCATCTTCACCCTCCTGCGCCGCACCACCGCGGTCCTGGCCGTTCAAGGTCGCCACGATCGCCGGCCGCCACGGCTCGGCCACCTGGGAGAACGCCGCGGCGAGGTCGACCACGTTCATCAGGTGCTCGAGGGCTCGGCGGGCTCGGCGGGCGCGGCGGCCGGCACGGGCTGGGGCGCCGGCGCGCCCTTGCCGTGCACCAGGGTCTTCACCTCGACCTTGAACGTCACGTCCACCTTGTCTTGCCGGACCGCGGTGACGATGCCGAACCCGAAGGTCGGGTGGTCGATCACCTCGTCCATCACGTAGGTCTCGCGAATCGAGTACTTCTTCGCGCGGGTGAGATCCTTCCCCTTGAGGATCTCGTCGAAGGTGACGACCTTCGTCTCGGCCCGCGGCGTGCGGGGCGTCGAGGCGCGCTTCGGCGCGGCGAACGACTGGGCCTTCACCAGCGGCTGCTCGCCCCGGTACATGTGCTGCGAGCCGCAGGTGTTGCACTGCACACGCTTCACCGAGGTGCCGACCATCGCGAGAATGGTGTGCGCCAGGTTGAGTTCACACTTGTTGCAGTGGGCGTCGATCTCACCGCCCACACGAATCGAGCTCAGCGGAGTCATGCGGCAGGCCCGTAGCACGCGGCCATGGCAAGCCCCAAGCGTCTGGAGCGCAGGCCTCGCCGCCCGTCAGACGAGGGCCACGCCGGGGCGGTCGTCAGCTACAGTGTCCTTCGATGTCGACCGACACCACGCAGGTGCAACCGCCTCCCAAACGCCCCAACCCGCTGGTGCAGGCGGTGGAGTCGGTCGGCGTGTCGATCACCCGGACGGTCGAGGACATCGGCGGGCTGGCGTCGCTGCTGGCGGACGTCTTGCGCTGGGCGGTGCGGCCGCCGTTCCGCGTCGTCAACCTCATGGCTCAGCTCGACTTCGTGGGCGTGGGCTCGGTCTTGATCGTCGCCCTCACCGGCGTGTTCTCGGGCATGGTGTTCGCGCATCAGTCGGCGCGCGCCTTCGAGCTGTTCAACGCGAAGAGCCTCGTCGGGCCCACGGTGACGCTCACCATCACCCGCGAGCTGGCGCCGGTCTTCAGCGCGCTCATGGTGACGATGCGCGCCGGGAGCGCCATGTGCACCGAGCTGGGCACGATGCGCGTCACCGAGCAGGTCGACGCCCTCGAGACGATGGCCGTCAACCCGATTCAATACCTGCTGGTACCGCGCGTGCTGGCGGGGCTCGTCATGGTGCCGATGCTGGTGATGGTGTTCGACCTCGCCGGCATCGGCGGCGGCTACTTCGTGTCGGTCGCCGTCAAGGGCGTCTCGGCGGGCACCTTCATCGCGCGCACGCAGCAGTGGCTCGACCCCGAAGACATCGCCGAAGGGCTGATCAAGGGCTCGGTCTTCGGGCTCTACGTGGCGCTCGTCGCCTGCTTCAAGGGCTACAACGCCTCGGGGGGCGCCAAGGGCGTGGGCCAGGCCACGACCGAGGCCATGGTGCTGTCGGCGTTGGGCATCTTCATTCTCGACTACTTCGTCGGCGTCATCCTCCACTGAAGCCACGCCATGAGCGCCGCGCCGCCGCCGATGATCCAGATCGTCGACCTGCACAAGTCGTTCGGGTCGCACCACGTGCTCTCGGGCATCACCCTCGACGTCCCGGCCGGGAGCACGCTCGTGATCCTCGGCGGCTCCGGCTCGGGGAAGACGGTGTTGATGAAGCACATGATCGGCCTGCTCAAGCCCGACTCGGGGCGGGTCGTGGTGGACGGTGAAGACATCGTGCCGCTCGGCCCCGAAGGCCTCGAGCGCATGCGGCGCAAGTTCGGCATGGTGTTCCAGGCGGCGGCGCTCTTCGACTCGATGACCGTGTTCGAGAACGTGTCGTTCCCCCTGCGCGAGCACCGGAAGGACCTCTCGGAGGAGCAGATTCGCGCCCTCGTGAAGGAGAAGCTCGGCATCGTCGGCCTGAAGAACGTCGAAGAGAAGTACCCGGCCGATCTCTCGGGCGGCATGCGCAAGCGCGTCGGCCTGGCGCGCGCCATCGTGCTCGACCCGAAGATCGTGCTCTACGATGAGCCAACCACCGGCCTCGACCCGATCACCACGGACTACGTCGACGAGATGATTCTCGACGCCAAGAAGGAGCTCGGCGTCACCTCGGTCGTCATCAGCCACGACATCGCGAGCGCCTTCAAGGTCGCCGACAACATCGCCTTCCTCTACCAGGGGAACATCGTCGACCAGGGCCACCCCTCGAAGCTGCGCCACTCGGAGCACCCCGCGGTGAAGGTGTTCCTCTCGACGTGGTTCGGGAAGAACTGACGTGAAAGCCGGAGTGATTCGGGTAGGGTGGGCGTCCCTGTGAAGAAGGTCTTCACCCCCTTCCGCGTCGGCCTGCTGGTGATCGCCGCGCTCGGCATTCTCTTCGGGTTCCTCACCTTCTCGAAGAAGGGCGGCATGGAAGAGGACGTGGCCGTCGAGGTCTTCGCCTTCTTCAAGGACGCCAGCGGCCTCGGCAAGAAGTCCCGCGTGCAGATCGCCGGCATTCCGGTCGGTGAGATCGTCGGCATCGAGCTGGTCGGCCTGCGCGCCAAGGTGACGATTCGAATCAAGAAGGAGATCGGCGTTCGCCGCAACGCCTCGCTCACCAAGCGCTCCGAGTCGCTGCTGGGCGACTACATGATCGATCTCGCGCCGGGGACGGAGGATCAGCCGCCGCTGAAGAACGGCGACGAGATCGTCAGCGTGCTCGACGCGCCGGGCATGGAGGCGGTGATGGGCAGCCTCCAGCTCATCGCCCAGGACGTGCAGCAGGTGACGAAGTCGCTGCGCAACGTGCTCGGCGGAGAGAAGGGGCAGGCCTCGCTCGAGTCGATCGTCGCGAACCTCACGACGCTGGTGGCGTCGGTCGACAAGACGGTGCGCGACACCTCCGAGCGGCTGGCGCAGATCCTCGCGAACGTCGAGGGTGTGTCGGGTGACATTCGGCGCATCACCGCCAAGGAGCAGAACAGCATCTCGAGCATCGTGGCCAACCTCGATCAGATCTCGAAGGACGTGCGCGACGTCATCGGCACGGTGAAGAAGGTGGTGGGCGAGAACGAAGACGAGGTGAAGCCGGGCGTCGCGAGCGTGAAGGAGACCCTCGCCAAGCTCGACCGCACCCTCTCGAACGTCGAAGAGGTGTCAAAGAACATCAAGGACGGGAAGGGGCCCGTCGGCGCGCTGGTGGCGAACGAGCGGCTCGGCCAGAAGCTGTCCGACACCATCGACGACGTGTCCGACTTCGCGGGCCGGCTGACGAACCTCGAGTTCGAGCTCGGCATTCGCACCGACTATCTGGTGAACCAGGGCGCGGCGAAGATCTTCATCACCGGCCGGCTCATTCCCAAGCCCGACAAGTACTACCTCATCGAGGCCATCGACGATCCGCGCGGGTCGTCCGAGACGGTGCTGATCCAGAACAACCCGCCGTCGGCCGGAGAGCCGGTGGTGCAGAAGCAGGTGCGCACGCGCGAGACGCTCAAGTTCTCGGCGCAGCTGGCCAAGCGGTACTCGTTCCTCACGTTCCGGCTCGGCATCATCGAGTCGACCGGCGGCATCGGCGTCGACGTCAACGTGCCGATCAAGTTCTTCTACTACTCGCGCTGGCTGGAAGACGCGCTCGTGCTGAAGGTCGACGCGTTCAACTTCTCGGTCGAGAACCTCACCCTGCCGCGGCTGCGCGCCACGCTGCGCTTCACGCCCATCGAGCACCTGTACGTGACGGTGGGCATCGACGACGCGCTGAACCCGACGAACCGCGACACGCTCACGAACAAGCTGATCTCGGGCCGCGACTTCTTCGTGGGCGCGGGCGTGTACTTCACCGACGCCGACCTGCGCTCGCTGCTGCCGTTCCTGCCGTCTCCGTGAGCGGAGCCGGAGTCGAACTGAGAGCCCGTGAGACGAAGGCGAGAGCGAACGCGCGGGCGCGGTTGGGCGTCCTGCCGTGTCTGAGTCACCGTGGAGCCCAGCGGCGACCGGCGTGAGCGAAGCCGGAGTCGAGCTGAAAATTCAGTACACCGCGACTTCGACGGTGCTGGCCTCGAGCGGGCGCTCCATGCCGTGCGCGACGCCCTTGATGCGCCCTGGTGAGACGCCCTCGGCCACCAGCAGCTTCGTGAGCGCCTCGAGCCGCTCGGTGCTCATCGCCGCGTTGGCGTTGCTCGTGTCCATCTCGGTGACGAAGACGTCGAAGCGCACCCTCTTCTCGGGGTTGGCCTTGAGCAGCAGCGCGAGCTGGCGGAGCACGCCTTCGGACGCTGGCGTGGGCTGCGCCTTCTTCGACACGAAGTCGACCTTCGCGCGGAGCTGGAGCTTCCCGCCGACGAGGCTCACCTTGCCTTCACCCGCGTCGGGGCACCCGTCGCCGTCCTGCACGCCGTTGATCGTCTCCTTCTCGGCGGGGCACTTGTCGTCGGCGTCGGCCACGCCATCGCGGTCGGCGTCGAGGAAGGCCACCGCCGGCTTTGCAGGCGGGGACTCGGCAGGTTTCGCCACCGGCTCCGGCTTCGCCACCGCCCAGGTGTCGGTCTCGCGCGAGGGGGTGGGCTCGGCCTTCGGCGCCTCGTCGGTCTTCGTCCACGACGCGGGGAGCGGCAGCGGCGTGTGCTGGTACGAGAGCCCCGCGACCACCAACCAGCGGGGAGCAGCCCAGCCGCGTGTGAGGCCTCCGCCCGCGCCGAGCTCGATCGCGAAGCGGTCTCCGATGCGGTACTTCACGCCCGCGAGCGCGTCGACCGGGTTGCCTGCCACGCCCGAGTTCGCGAAGCCCACCGCGCCGGTGACGGACACCTGGAGCAGCAACGTGTTCTGGTTCCCGAAGAGGGGGAACTCGCCGCCGAAGGCCCAGGTGAACTCCTGACCGACGCGCAGGTTGAGCAGCCGCGGCTCCGACGTGCGGAAGTTGAAGCCCACGTTCGCCACCAGCCTCAAGATCGGCAGCGTCAGCTCGGCCATCGCGCGCGGGGAGATCATGACGGGCCCACCGCCCCGGAAGGCCGCCCGGTTCCCCGTGGGCAGAGAGATCGGCAGCGTCGCCGCCACCTGGAACGCGCGGTCGCGCGGAAAGAAGGCGTACTTCGGCACCACCCGCAGATCGCCCGCCGAGAACCCTGCGATGGTGCCGCCCAGCGCCGGGTCGAGCGAGGTCGCCTGCTGGCTCGCCGCCAGTGACATCGGCATGCCGAGGGCGATCTCGAACTGATCCTTCAGCGCGAAGCCCGCCGAGACGTCGAAGAAGGTCAGCGAGTCGACGAGCCGCACCACCGCGTCGCTCCCGCCCGGCGTGCCCAGCACGAGCGGATCGTCGGCGTACCCGATGAACAGGCCCCCGAACGGCGTCATGTGCGGCGCCACCCGCGCCGAGTCGAGGTTGAGGAAGTCCTGGCTGCCGACAGCCGGCTTGAAGCGCTGCACGTCGATCGAGGTGTTGACCGCGCTCTGGGCCGACGCCGCCAGCGGCGCCAGCACCAACACGACGAGGGCCCCGGCCACCCGGCGCCGCCGCGCGAGGAGGGCGAAGACGCCGAGCATCAGCAGCCCGGGAGGCGCCTGGCTGCAGCCGCCACCGCCGCGCACCTCGAGATCGTCGAACTTGTCGAGCGGGTTGGTGCCGCGCATCACCTCGGTGCCGTCGTTGGTCCCGCCGCCGTCCGAGTCGGCCACGTTCGGGTCGGTCTCGCCGTCGTTCACCCGGCCGTTGCGGTTCGCGTCTTCGGTCCCGTCGGCGAGGCCGTCGCCGTCCGAGTCGGCCACCTCAGGGTTCGTCTTGTTGTCGGCGCGCAGCTCGAGCCCGTCGTCGAGCGCGTCACCGTCGGTGTCGGCCTTCGAGGCGTCGGTCTCACCCTCGTCGTCACGGCCGTTCTTGTTCACGTCCTCGGCGCCGTCGGTCAGCCCGTCTCCGTCCGAGTCCGCCACCTTCGGGTTGGTCGTGGTGTTGGGATCGGCGTCGACGACGAAGAAGCCCTTCGAGACGTCGGTCTCGCGCGGCTTGAGCGTCTGCTCCGTCACGCCCGCCTCGGTGCCGTCGAAGAGCCCGTCGTTGTCCGAGTCCGGGTCGACCGCGTCGATGCGCCCATCGCCGTCGGTGTCCGTGACGCCGTCGGCGCCGTCGAGCACGCCGTCGTCGTCGCTGTCGCCGTCATTGGGATCGAGCCCTGCGTTGCGCTCAGCGCTGTCGGTGAGGCCGTCGCGATCGGCGTCGACGCGGTCGTCCGCCGGGTTGTTCGGATCGGTCTCGTTCGCGTCGATGCGGCCGTTGGCGTTCTCGTCTTCGGTGCCGTCGGAGTCACCGCCGTTGTCCGTGTCGCGCCGCAGCGGGTTGGTCGTCGTCGTGGGGTCGGCGTCGGGGCGGAACACGGTGAGGCGGGTGTTTCGCCCCTGCGGCATGGTGAGGCCGCGCTCGAGCCCGTCGAGGAGCCCGTCCATGTCGGTGTCGGCCACCTTCGGGTCCGTCTCGTTCATCTCGCGCACGCCGTTGCGGTTCACGTCTTCGTTGCCGTCGAGCAGGCCGTCGTCGTCGACGTCGTCGTCGAGTGGGTCGGTCATCGACACCTTCACCTCGAGCCCGTCGTTGAGCAGGTCGTCGTCGGTGTCGGGGTCGTTCGGGTTGGTGCCAGCGACGAGTTCGTCGTTGTCCGACAGGCCGTCACGGTCGGTGTCGGCGCCGACGGTGATGCTGACGATGGCCGCCGCGATGCCGTTGTTCGAGTCGCGCACCGTGTAGGTGAAGCTGTCGGGCCCGATGTAGCCAGCGTTGGGGGTGTACCGCACAAGCGCGCCGTTCGGCGTGATGGTGACGCGGCCATTGGCAGCGGGCGAGGTGACGACGACCGAGAGGGTCTCCATCGGATCCGGCGCCGAGGTGTCGTTGGCCAGCACGTCGAGCGCGTTGTCGACGCTGTCCTGCGGCACGCTGAAGACGTCGGGCACGGCCGTCGGCGGGTCGTTCTGGTTGAGCACCGTCACCGTGATGGTGCCGGTCGCGGTGCCGCCGTTGCCGTCGGTGACGCTGTAGTCGAAGGTGTCGGTGCCGAAGAAGTTGGCGGCTGGCGTGTAGGTGAGGCTGGCCCCGCCCATCACGAGCTGCGCCATGCCGTTCGTCGGCTGCGTGATCGAGGTGATGCGCAGCGTCTCGCCCGTGTCGGGCGCGACCGTGTCGTTGGCCAGCGCGTCGATGGCGTTGTTCGTCGAGTCCTCGGCCACCGTGATGGCATCGGCCACGGCGCTCGGCGGATCGTTCACCGGCGTCACGGTGATCGCGACCTGATCGGAGTCCGTCTGCGCCCCGCCGACTCCGGTGTTGCCGAGGTCGTTCGTCACCAGGCGCACGGTGGCCATGCCGTTGAAGTTGGGCGTGGGCGTGAAGGTGAGGGTCGCGAGCGCCGTGTTGATCTCGGGCACCGTGGCGCTGAACGTCATGGTGGCGTCGTTGGTGCCGTCGCCGACGGTGAAGACGAGCGTCGCGGTCGTGGCCGGCGCGAGGTTCAGCAGGCCGTTCGTCGCCGTCAGCGCCACCTGGATCGGCTGGTTCGCCGCGTCGGGGTCGGACACCGCGAAGAGGTTCGGCGCGGTGAAGGCGAGGGTGGTGTCTTCGGCCACCGTCTGCGCCATCGGCACCGCGTTCACCGGCGGATCGTTCGCCGGGCCCACCGTCACCTGCACCTGCGCCGTCGCCGTCAGCCCGCCGGGATCGGTGATGGTGTACGAGAACGAGTCGGGGCCGTTGTACCCGGCGTTCGGCGTGTAGCGCACCGAGGCTCCACCCGGCGCGACCGTCGCGGTGCCGTTCATCGGCGCGGTCACGGCCGTGACGATCAACACCTCGCCGACGTCGGGCGCGCCGGTGTCGTTCTGGAGCACGTTCAGGCTGTTGTTGGTCGAGCCCTCCACGACGCCGAAGCTGTCGTTCACCGCGGTGGGCGGGTCGTTCACGGCCCTGACCAGCATCGCCACCATCGCGGTCGCCTGGCCGCCGTTCCCGTCGCTCACCGTGTAGGTGAAGGTGTCGTTGCCGAAGAAGTTGGCGTTGGGCCGATAGGTGAGGGTGGTGCCGCCTCCCGAGACGATGCCGTTCATCGCGCTGCCGACGGCGACGATGGTGAGCGTCTCGGGGCCGTCGGGGGCCGACGAGTCGTTGAAGAGCACGTCGAGCGTGGTCATCGAGTCTTCGTCGACGCCGAAGGTGTCGTTGCCCAGCGTCGGGGGATCATTCACAGGCGTCACGACGATGGAGACCGTGTCGTCGTCGCCGCGCGAGCCGCCGTTGCCCGAGTTGCCGTTGTCGTCGCTCAGCACCCGCAGGTTGGCGGTGCCGTTGAAGTCGGCGAGGGGGCGGAAGGTCACGGTCGCGAGCGCCGCGAGCACGGGCGCGAGCCGGCCCCTGAAGGTGACGGTGAGATCGTCGGTGCCATCGCCGACGAGGAACGTCACGTTCGGCACCACCGCGACCGACACCGTGCCCGCCGTCGCGGTGAGCGTCATGGTGATCTCTCCGGTGCCGAGGTCGACGTCCGACACGCTGATCGGGTTGCCGGTGCCGACCGAGAACACCAGGGCACTGTCTTCGAGGATCGTCTGGGTCATCGGCACCGTGTTCACGGGTGGATCGTTCACCGGGTTGACGGTGGTGGTGACCGTCACGCCGTTGTTCGTCATGACCGGGTCGGGCACCGCCGACGAGGCCGACACCATCGGCGCCAGGGTGCCTCCCGCGAGCAGCACGTTCGCGACGATGGTGATGGGCTCTGCGACGCCCGGCGCGAGCGAGCCGCGGCTGCACGTCACGGTGGTGGCCATTCGGCTGCACGACCAGTTCGTCCCCGAGGCGCTGATGAAGGTCGTCTCAGGCGGGAGCGGGAAGGCGACACGCACGGTGGTCGCCGTGCTCTCGCCCGCGTTGGTGAGCGTGAGCGTCCAGGTGAGGTTGGCGTCTTCGTCGACGGGCGACGGGTTCGCCACGACGGCGAGCGAGAGATCGGCGCGCGGTGACAGCGTGTCGGTGTCGGTGGCGAGGTTGTTGAGCAGGTTCGGGTCGTTGATGATCGGCGGGCTGAAGACCGAGACGGTGTTCACCAGCGTGCCCGTGGCCGCGGGGTTGATGGTGGCGGTGACGGTGAAGGTCACCTCCTGGTTCGCGGGGACCGTGACGAGGGCGTTGATCGACCCGGTGCCCGACGCTGGGCAGGTCGCGCCCCCCGTGCCCACACAGGTCCAGCTCGCGCCGGTGAGAATGCCGGGCAGCGTGTTGATCACCCGGGCGCCGGTCGCGCCGCCCGGCCCGAGGTTGCGAATGCGAACGGTGTACGTCGTGACGGTGCCGGGCACCGATGTGGCGACGCCGTTGCTGATGGTGGCCTCGAGGTTTGCTGGTTCGAGGCAGAGCGGAATGTCGACGACCTGCGTGCCGGCGACCGTCGAGACGACGGCGGTCGGGTTGCCGGGCGCCCCGCGGGTGGCGCCATTGGTGGGGAACTCGGTGAGGCCGTTCGAGGTGGTGGTGCCACCGGGCCCGCCGGCCGCCGAGCGGGTGACGGTGCCGCCCTGGGTGGCGATGAAGCCACCCGAGCCGCCGCCGCCGGGGCCCGTCGCCTCGTCGAGGCCCGACGAGATGAGCTGGCTGCCGCCCTCGCCGCCGTTCGCCGCGATGGAGAAGCCGCTCAGCGTGGTGGCCCGCACGACGACGGTGCCGCCCGCGCCGCCGCCGCCGGCCGAGTCGCGATGGGTGCCGGTGGTGTTGCCGCCGGGAGCGCCGTTGGCCACCAGCGCGCCTGCGCCCGAGACGCTCGTCGCCATGAGGTAGATGAGGCCGCCGCCCGCGCCGCCGCGCCCCGCCTCGCCCTGGCTCCCGTCGCCCGCGCCGCCGCCACCGCCGAAGAAGATTCGCCCGGTCGCGCTGGGGTCGAGGGGGCGCCCGCCGAGGCCGCCGCGCTCACGTCGCAGGTTGCCGCCCCACGCGCCCGCGCCGGGCCCGGTCGCCACCGCGTTCTGGTTCGACGACGAGAAGCTGTAGCCGCCGCGCCCGCCGCCCGCGTTGTTCGCGAGCGCCGCCGAGCCGCCGGTGTTGGTGGGCAGCAATCGCCCGGGGTCGGCCTGCCAGGCCTGGAAGCCGATGACGGTGCCCTCCATCACGCCCTGGCCGCTCCAGAGGTTCGTGTTGGTGGCGTTCGCGCCGCCGCCGCCACCGGCGCGAAAGGCGTTGCCGCCGCCGCCCGCGTTGGCCGGAGCGCCGCGCCCGTACCGCCCGCCCGCCGCGTCGTACGCGCTCTGGAACCCGGCGATGCCCTCGCCCTTCTCGCCGCCCTGCGAGCCCGCCGCGGCGCGGAACCCGGCGACGTCGGTGGCCGGCGTGGGGAACGCGTCGGCGTCGGTCTGCCCACCGCGAAAGCCGAGGCCCGCCACGTCGATGGTGCCCTGCAGCGTCAGCGTGTCGCGCACGTGCAGCGCCACGATGCCGCCCCGGGTGCCGTCCCACGGGAGCGCCGTCACCGTGCCTGTCATCGACACCGTGAGCGCCGTGAACTGGGGAATGCGGACGACCTGCGTCCGCCCTGACGCGGCGTAGCCGTTGCGCAGCCCCAGGCACCCGTTGCCGAGGGTGATCGTGTTGCCCGCGACCGAGGCCACCTCGATCGTCTCGTGCAGCCCCGCGCCGTTGAGGGCCGTCACCGTGCCGAAGGCCGACGAGTCACTGCCGTCGATGGCCGCGCCCTGGGCCTGGTAGATCATCAGCAGATCGCCCGCGGCGAGCGGCCCGAAGGTCGCGCTGTCGAGCTGGGTGGCGTCGGTGACCGAGATCGAGGTCGCTCCGGCAGCGGCGTTGGCGGCGAGCGCGGTGTATTCGTTGAGCTGCACTACGCCGTTGACGGTGAAGGTGCCGTCTTGTCCCACGATGGGCTGGGTGCGCTGCGCTGGCCGGGCCCGGTCGAGCTGCGCTTCGGTACAGGCCGCGAGCGGCACAGCGAGGCAGGCGAGGGCGACACGCCAGGACGAGGTGCGGATCACGAGAGACTCCTGGGAGAGGAGAAAATCCGTACTGAGTGGATATTTCCGGTCTTAGCGGAAACGCATGGGAGACAAAAGCCTCCCACGGGGGGAGGCTCGAAGGGGGGCACACCGCTTCAGCCGAGCGCGGCGGTGAGCTCGGCCGTGGCGCCGAACACCTGCCCGTAGCGGGCGGCGAAGGCGTCGCGGGTGAAGGCGTGCTCCTGGCAGCCCTTGAGCTCGATGGCGTAGGTCGCGGCGAGCGCTGCCACGCGGCCGGCGACGGGCAGGGGCAGGTTGCGCGCCAGACCGAAGGCGAGGCCTGCGAGGTAGGCGTCTCCCGCGCCGGTCGGGTCGACGACGGCCGAGGGCTTCGCGATGGGGATCTCGAGGGGCGCCTGGCCGCGCTGGTAGATGCGGCTGCCCTGCTCGCCGCGCGTCATCACCGTCAGCGGCGCGGCGTCGATCAGCTGCTGCTCGGTGAGGCCGGTCGCCTTCGCCATCATGCCGAACTCGTAGTCGTTGCCCACGAGGGCCGCGCAGCCGTCGAGGCCGGAGAGGATCTGCTGCTTGTCGAGCCGGGGCGTCTGCTTGCCCGGGTCGAAGATGTACTTCGCGCCGATGCGCCGGCACTCCTGCATGTGGCGCATCATCGACTCGGGATCGGTCGGCGAGATGAGCACCCAGTCGTCCTTCGTCAGGCCGATCGACTCGAGCGTCACCTCGCGCGCGTGCACCACCGCGCCCGGGTAGAACGCGACGATCTGGTTGTTCGAGGTGTCGGTGTTGATGAAGCAGCTCGCGGTGAACTCGTTGCCGACGACCTTCACGCCGCGGCAGTCGATGCCGAGCTGCTCGAGCTGGTGCTGGTAGTCCTTGAAGTCCTGGCCGGCCGCCGAGACGAGCGACGTCTTCGCGCCCAGGAGCGCCAGGTTGTAGGCGATGTTGCCAGCGGTGCCGCCGCGCAGGCGCTTCATCGAGTCGACGAGGAAGCTCACCGTCAGCATGTGGACCTTGTCGGGCAGGATGTGGTCCGAGAACTTCCCGGGGAAGTTCATGATGTAGTCGTAGGCGAGGCTGCCGGTGACGATGACGCGCATGGAGGGTCCTTGAACGGAGAAGACGACGTGCGGGGCGCCCTTACCGCAGCCCCACGGAGCTGACGAGAGGGGAGGCCCCGAAAGACGACGGGCAGCGCCTCTCACGACGAGGAGCGCTGCCCGGGGCTGGGAAAACCCGCAGGTGACTGGGGGCTTCAGCCGCCCTTGAGGTTCGCCTTGATGAGATCGCGGTTGAACTCGGCGAACACCCGCACGGGGATCTCCTTGGGGCACACCGCCTCACACTGCGAGAGGTTGGTGCAGGTGCCGAAGCCTTCGGCGTCCATCTGCATGGCCATGTTCTTTGCGCGCTCGTACCGCTCGGGCTGGCCCTGCGGCAGGTGCCCCAGGTGCGACACCTTGGCCGAGACGAAGAGCATCGCCGAGGCGTTCTTGCAGGCCGCCACGCAGGCGCCGCAGCCGATGCACTGGGCCGCGTCCATCGCGAGCGTCGACTCGGTCTTCGGCACGGGCAGGGCGTTGGCGTCGGGCGCGCCGCCGGTGTTGACCGACACGTAGCCGCCGGCCGCGATGACGCGATCGAACGACGACCGGTCGACCACGAGATCCTTCAGCACCGGGAAGGCCTTCGCGCGCCACGGCTCGACGTAGATGTGATCGCCGTCGTTGAAGTGCCGCATGTGCAGCTGGCAGGTGGTGACGCCCCGGTGCCCGCCGTGGGGCTTGCCGTTGATCACCATCGAGCACATGCCGCAGATGCCCTCGCGGCAGTCGTGATCGAACGCCACGGGCTCCTCGCCCTGGTTCATCAGCTTCTCGTTCAGCACGTCCATCATCTCGAGGAAGGACATGTGCGGGCTGACGCCCTCGAGCGTGTACTGCTTCATCTCGCCGGAGGCCGAGGGGCCGCTCTGACGCCACACGTGCAGCGTCAACGTCATCATCTTGTCGCTCATTACTTGTAGCTCCGGATAGACGGCTTGAAGGTTTCGTAGACGAGGGGCTCGACGTGCTTGACGGCCTTCTGGCCCTCGCCCTTCCATTCCCACACCGAGGCGTTCATGAACTTCTCGTCGTTGCGCTTGGCCTCGCCCTCGTCCTGGTGCTCCTCGCGGAAGTGGCCACCGCACGACTCGTCGCGGTCGAGCGCGTCCATCGCCATCACCTCGGCGAACTCGAGGAAGTCGGCGACTCGGCCGGCCTTCTCGAGCGCGATGTTGAGGTTCTCGGCCGACCCGGGGACGTTCACGTTCTGCCAGAACTCCTCGCGCAGCGCGGGGATCTGCTTGATGAGCTCGGTGAGGCCCTTCTCGGTGCGGGCCATGCCGCACTGATCCCACATCATGAGGCCGAGCTGCCGGTGGAAGCTGTCAACGGTGCGCTTACCCTTGATCGAGAGGAACTGCTTCTGGCGGGTCACCACGTCGTCGACGGCCTTCTTGAACTCGGGGTGATCGGTCGTCACCTTCGGCTGCTTCGCGTTCGCGAGGTAGTGACCGATGGTGTACGGCAGCACGAAGTAGCCGTCGGCGAGGCCCTGCATGAGCGCCGAGGCGCCGAGCCGGTTGGCCCCGTGATCCGAGAAGTTCGCCTCGCCGACCACGTGCAGGCCGGGCAGGTTGGACATGAGGTTGTAGTCCACCCAGAGGCCGCCCATCGTGTAGTGCACGGCGGGGTAGATGCGCATCGGCACCGTGTACGGATCTTCACCGGTGATGGTGGTGTAGATGTCGAACAGGTTGCCGTAGCGCTCCTTGATGACGTTCTTGCCGAGGCGCTTGATCGAGTCGGCGAAGTCGAGGAACACCCCGCGGCCACCGGGGCCCACGCCGCGCCCCTCGTCGCACACCTGCTTGGCGGCGCGTGAGGCGATGTCGCGCGGCGCGAGGTTGCCGTACGAGGGGTACTTGCGCTCGAGGTAGTAGTCGCGCTCGTCCTCGGGGATCTGGTGCGGCGCCCGGGTGTCGTTCGGCTTCTTGGGCACACACACGCGGCCGTCGTTGCGCAGCGACTCGCTCATCAGCGTGAGCTTCGACTGGTAGTCGCCCGACACGGGGATGCAGGTGGGGTGGATCTGCGTGTAGCAGGGGTTCGCGAAGCCGGCGCCCTTGCGCGCGGCCCGCCACGTCGCGGTGACGTTGCAGCCCTTGGCGTTGGTCGAGAGGTAGAAGACGTTGCCGTAGCCACCCGTCGCGAGCACGACCGCGTCAGCGGCCCACGACTCGATCTTCCCGCTCACGAGATCGCGCGTGACGATGCCGCGGGCGTGGCCGTCGACGAGGACGAGCTCGAGCATCTCGTGCCGCGCGTGGAGCTTCACCGCGCCCCGGTGCACCTGCTTCATGAGCGCCTGGTACGCGCCGAGGAGCAGCTGCTGGCCCGTCTGGCCGCGCGCGTAGAAGGTGCGCGAGA
The DNA here is from genome assembly GCA_033763395.1 of Myxococcaceae bacterium. Classification (GTDB taxonomy): domain Bacteria; phylum Myxococcota; class Myxococcia; order Myxococcales; family Myxococcaceae; genus Xiheimicrobium. Next base: position 54,223 of record JANRKQ010000086.1, on the reverse strand, counting down.
CCTGCGCGCCGCCGAACGAGCGGTTGTCGAGCAGGCCGCCGTAGTCACGGGCGAACGGCACGCCCTGGGCCACGCACTGATCGATGATGTTCACCGACACTTCCGCGAGCCGGTACACGTTGGCCTCGCGCGCGCGGTAGTCGCCGCCCTTGACGGTGTCGTAGGCGAGCCGGCGCACCGAGTCGCCGTCGTTCTGGTAGTTCTTCGCGGCGTTGATGCCGCCCTGCGCGGCGATCGAGTGCGCCCGCCGCGGCGAGTCCTGGAAGCAGAACGCGTCGACCTGGTAGCCGAGCTCCGAGAGCGTGGCGGCGGCAGAGCCTCCCGCCAGGCCGGTGCCCACGACGATCACCTTGAACTTGCGCTTGTTGGCCGGGTTGACGAGCGAGATCGACGCCTTGTGCTTCGTCCACTTCGTCTCGAGGGGCCCTTCGGGAATGTGCGCGTCGAGTTTCACTTGATGACTCCCAGCAGGACGGAGACGGGGATGGTGATGAAGGCCGCGCACAGGCCGTAGCCCACGGCGAGCGAGGCGTTCTTGAGCCACGGCGTCCAGCGGCGGCCCCAGAGGCCCAGGTGCTGGAACAGGGAATAGATGCCGTGCGAGAGGTGCTGGGCCAGCAGCGCCTGCCCGACGATGTAGAGGCCGGCGATGAGCGGGTTCTTGAAGCCCTCGACGAGCATGTCGAAGGGGCTGAAGGCGCCCGTGGGGCCGTTGGCCGCCGTCACGTTGACGACGCGCAAGGTGAAGTGCGCCAGGTGGTACAGCAGGAACGAGCCCACCACGAGGCCAGAGATCATCATCGTCTTGCCGGCGAGCCGTGCGGGCGTCTTGTTCTCGTACGCGTACCCGACGGGCCGCGCCTCGGCGTTGGCCCGCGTCGAGCGCACCGCGAAGAAGAAGTGCAGCGGCACGCAGGCGAGCAGCACCAGGCGGGTGCCCCACAACAGCGGCGGGTTGCCCTTGAGCGCGGCCGCGTAGGCGTTGAACGCGTCACGCCCGAGGAAGGCCAGCAGGTTGCCGGCGAGGTGGCCCATGATGAAGCCCCACAGCACGACGCCGGTGAGCGCCATCATCACCTTCGAGCCCACCGAGCTCATCGCGAACTTCATCAGCGAGCCAAACAGCGGCTCGACGGTGTCGTCGCGTTTCAGTTCTGCGGCTTCGGACATGCGGGGGTCTCCTGAGCGAGGGGCTGGCGACTTCCGCTCGCCTCTTACCGATGACCGCCCGCGTCAGTCACGACCGAATGCCGGAGGCCGGTCCTGAAGGAACAGCAAAATCGTGCCGATCTGTGAGCCGAGGTGATGGCCGCTGGGTTGTCGGGGCACTGGCGTGCTCTTATGGGGCTTCTCATGCACGACCAGGCGGCGAGGCGGGGAGCCCAGACCGATGCCGCGCCGCTCGAGTGCCCGGCGCCCGTGTCGCTGCGCCGCGAGGTGCGCTTCGCGGCGCCCATCGCCCTGAGCGTGATGGCCGCGATGATTCCGGCCACCATCGTCATTCCCGTCCTGAGGCCGCTGATCGCCGCCGGCTGGCCCGGAGCCGACTGGATCTTCTACGCCTTCATGGCGGTGAACCTGCTCGGCGCCTGCGTCGTGGGCCCGCTGCTGGCGGTGCGCGCCGATCAGCTCGGGCAGCGGCGGCGGTACGCGGTGGCCCTGGCGCTCGTCGACGGCGCGATGGTGGCGCTGGTGGCGTTGATGCCGCCGTTGCCGGTGATGCTGGCGCTGAGGTTCGTGCAGGGAGCGGCGAGCGTAGGCGCGGTCTCGCTGCTGATGGGCGCGGCGCGGGGGAGGGCCCAGTCTTCCGCCGCGATGGGGATGATCGGCAGCGCGGTGGTGCTGGCGCTGGTGGTGGGCATTCCGCTGGGCGCGATCCTCGGGCGGGGGAACCCGGCGCTCCCGTTGTTCGTCGGTGGGGCGTTCGGTGTGCTCGCGGCCTTCGGCGCGTGGCGCAGCCTCCCGGACGGCGCGTCGTCACGGCTGGCGGCACGTGAGGTCTGGCAGTTGCCCGGGGTGCGCCGGCCCATCATCGCGGTCGGGCTCGAGCGCTTCTCGGTGGGCCTCTTCACCGTCACCCTCCAGCTCCACGCCTTCCACGTGCTGGGGACCCCCGACGGCACCACCAGCCGCTGGTTCTCGGTCTTCCTCGTCGCGTTCGCCCTCGCCACCGTGCCCTTCACGCGGCTCGGAGACCGGGTCGGGCGGTGGCGCCTCGTCGCCGGTGGCGCGCTCGCGTACGGCGCCATGTTCTTCGCCTTGCCAGCGCTGTCGCCCGGCGCGATGCCGTTGGCGCTGCTCCTGGGAGGTGTCGGGAGCGCCGCCATCTACGGCCCCAGCCTGACGCTGGTGTCGGGTGGCGTGCCGACCGAGGCCCGCGCCTCGGCGATGAGCCTCATGAACGCCTCGGGCACCTTCGGCATGTTCCTGGGCAACGTGCTGGCGGGAGGCCTTGCGACGGTGGTGCTGGCTGGGGGCGGCAGCCGCGCCCTGGCCTATGGGCTCGTCTTCGGCGTGGCCGGTGTCAGCCAGCTCATGACGATGGTGCTGGCGTTCACCGCGCGCGGCGCCGAGTCCACCGACTGAGCAGGAGCAGGAGCCCGAGCGTGGCGGCTCCGCTCCCAGCCGTGCAGCCACAGCCGTTGGCGATGAACTGAACCTCGGCGAGCCGGCCATCGACCCGCGGCAGCGCTGGCCCCGCGTCGAGTGTGCCAGCGTCGGGGTTCGTTCCGCCGTCGAGGCGGCCGGCATCCACGCCTCCGTCGACTGGCTGCGCCGGCGTCGACTGCACCAACAGCCGCGCCCGAACGCGCAGCGTATCTTCTTCTCGATCGAGCTCATGCCAGGCGACGAGCACCGAGCCCTGCGAGCTGACGGCGACGGCCGGTTCTCCGACGAAGCCAGCGTCCTCCCGCAGGGCGCCGTCGAAGCCAGCGCCTCCATCAGCGGGGACGAACTGCGCGCCGATGCCCTGGCCGCCCGCGCTCCAGAACACGGCGAGCCCCCCGGGGACTGGCACCGTGATCGGAGCGATGGGCTGAGGCGTCGCCTGGATGGCCGGCAGCAGCTTCCACGCGGTGCCCCCACCGTCATTCGTGAAGACGAGCTGCCTGATGGACGCGCGGTCTGCCCACGTCACGACGCCTGCGGTGTCATCGAGGGGGGTCGCGCAGAGGTCGTTGGCGGGCGGCGTGACGGGGATTGGGAGCGTCTTGCGAATGCTCGACGGCTCCAGGAAAGAGAGCATCAGCCGCCCAGCCTCCCAGTATGGAACCACGTGATCGGTCCCGACCGCGGCGACGCAGCGAACCCCGTCGGACACGAGGCTGACCACGCCGCCATCGGCGAAACGCCCGATGAAGGCATTGGGAGCTGTCCTCCACGCGAGCACCGCCTTGGCACCAGCCACGGCCTGCCAGCCTCCACGGGCCTGCGACGCGATGACTCGCCCCGGGCGCAGGTCCGGCCCGAGCTCGGTGAGGGTCCAGGCGGTGCTGTCGGTGCGACCGAGCAAGAGCGTCCCGTCGGCATGGGCGGACGCGGCGAGGGAGCTGAACGGCCGCCCGGTCGTCGGCGTCACGCCCACGGTGGACCGCAGGTCGACCGTCGTCCCATCGAGGCGAACGGCCGCGCTGCCCGTTCTCCAGGTCGTGGGCGTGTCTTGTTCGTCCCACACCACCACGAACTGTTGGGTGGCCTCGTGCCAGGCGACGCTCGGTCCGACCTGGGCTCTGAGCGCCGTGGTCACAAGCGTGCTCGTCGGCGCCACCGCGAGCCCCCCGTCGGCCCGGCTGCCGATGGGCCTGAGGCTCAAGCCGCGCCCACCCCGTTCGACGGCGACGGCGCCAGTCCCGTCACCGGCGAGCCCGATGATTCGTTCGCCGACCCACATCGACCTGCTGTCCCTGGCGCCCTCGACGCGAATCAGCAGCGGCTTGGCGCCGCCCGATGACGCGAGCACCCCGCCCGGGAACGACGCGACCAGGTCGACCCGCTCCGGCGTCAAGACCTCGAGCTGCCCGTCCGCGAACATCGTTCCTGACCCGTCACTCGTGATGAGCACTCGGCGGCCGGTCCCACTCTCGACCAGGTCGACCAGCGTGCCGGTGCGATCCAGGCGCAGGCCGGTCTGCGCGGCCCACTCATCGGGCGTGCCCGAGACGATCCCGCCGTCGCTTTGCGTGGCTGCGATGATGAGGTTGGCTCCGACTCGGGCGACCCGCACCTCACCTTGAATCGGCCGCCCAGGCGCGGGCACGGTGGTGGTCCATCGGCCGCCATCGACGCTGGTCGAGACGACCAGCGCGGGGCCGAGGCGCAGCGCCGCGAGGTGCGTCACCCCGAACGCGGCGACCCGCGGAACGCTCGCGCCGTCGCCCGGTATGGGCCCTGACGTCTCATTGAGCCCGGGGCCGGTGACGGCGAACACCCCGAAGCGCCCGGCATCGAGCCCGGTCAGCTGGGCGTTCGTGACGTCCTGGAACCAACCGAGCGAACTCCCATTGTTCCCGATCGCCAGCGAGGGGGTGCGCGCCCCGGTGCCCGGGGGAGACTCGCCGCGGAAGCGCGCGAGCACCTCGAGCGTCTGGCGGTCCACCGCCACGCCGGCCAGGTCTTCACGGTCGATGCCCGTCACCGAGGTGCGCCCGTCGACCCAGAGCACGACGATCAGCTGGGGCGTCACGGCGACGGCGACCTCGTCACGCGCGGGCGCGAACTCGAGGCGCGCCAGCTCACCTGCGTCGAACTCGAGGGGCGGGCTGCCCAGCGGAGGGACCGCCGCCTGACCCAACACCACGCTCAGGATCGTCGCCGCCAGCACCCGCACTGGAGTCAATCAGACGCGCCCGAGCGGTGCCATCGGCCTGAAGAACTCTTTGCAGACAAGCGGGGCGTTCGTCGCTACGAGGGCGCGCGCTTCGTACCGCAGGGCCACTCATCTGGAGTCGACATGAAAATCCACGAGTACCAGGGCAAACAGATCTTCAAGAAGTACGGGGTCCCCGTGCCGCGCGGCATCGTCGTGCGCACCGCGGACGACGCCGAGAAGGCGGCGAAGGAGCTGGGCACGAAGGTGGTGGTGGTGAAGGCGCAGATCCACGCTGGCGGCCGCGGCAAGGGCGGCGGCGTGAAGATCGCGAAGAGCCCCGCCGAGGCGAAGGAGCACGCCTCGAAGATGCTCGGCATGATGCTCAAGACGGTGCAGACGGGCCCCGAGGGCCAGAAGGTGCAGACGCTGTACATCGAGGAAGGCCTCGACCTCGACAAGGAGTACTACCTCGGCGTCACCCTCGACCGCGCCACCAGCCGCATCACCTTCATGGCCTCGACCGAAGGTGGCGTCGAGATCGAAGAGGTCGCCGAGAAGCACCCCGAGAAGATCCTCCGCGAGGCGGTCGACCCGGCCGTCGGCTTCCAGGCCTACCAGGGGCGCAAGCTCGCCTACGGGCTCGGCCTCACCGGTGACTCGGTCGGCGCCTTCGTGAAGTTCTGCGCCGCGCTCTACAAGGCCTACGTCGAGACCGACGCGGCCCTCGCCGAGATCAACCCCCTCGTGCGCCTCAAGGACGGCTCGATCGTCGCGCTCGATTCGAAGATGAACTTCGACGACAACGCGCTCTACCGCCAGAAGGACGTCGTCGAGATGCGCGACGTGGCCGAGGAGGACGAGCGCGAGGCGAAGGCCAAGGAGTTCGACCTCGCCTACATCGCGCTGTCGGGCAACATCGGCTGCATGGTGAACGGCGCCGGCCTGGCGATGGCCACCATGGACACCATCAAGCTCGTCGGTGGTGAGCCGGCGAACTTCCTCGACGTGGGCGGCGGCGCCACCAAAGAGAAGGTGACGGCGGCGTTCAAGCTGATCCTCGCGGACCCGGCGGTGAAGGCCGTGCTGGTGAACATCTTCGGCGGCATCATGAAGTGCGACGTCATCGCCGAGGGCATCATCGCGGCGGCGAAGGAAGTGCAGCTCAAGGTGCCGCTGGTGGTGCGCCTCGAGGGCACGAACGTCGAGCTGGGCAAGCAGATCCTCGCGAACTCGGGCCTGAAGATCACCCCCGCCGACAACCTGCGCCAGGCCGCCGAGAAGGCCGTCGCGGCGCTCAAGGGCTGAAAGAGAGAGACACCATGAGCATCCTCGTCAACGCAGAGACGCGCCTCGTCGTTCAGGGCATCACCGGGTCGGCCGGATCGTTCCATGCGAAGCAGTGCATGGAGTACGGCACCAACGTCGTCGCCGGCGTCACGCCGGGCAAGGGCGGCCAGAAGTTCGAGGGCAAGGTGCCCATCTTCGACACCGTCGAGCAGGCCGTGAAGGCGACTGGCGCCAACGCCTCGGTCGTCTTCGTGCCGCCCCCGTTCGCGGCCGACTCGATCATGGAAGCGGCCGACGCGAAGCTGCCGCTCGTCATCACTATCACCGAGGGCATTCCGGTGAACGACATGGTGAAGGCCAAGCGCTTCCTCCAGGGCACGTCGACGCGCCTCATCGGGCCGAACTGCCCCGGCGTCATCACCCCGGGCGGCAAGTGCAAGATCGGCATCATGCCGGGCCACATCCACCGGCCGGGGCGCATCGGCGTGGTGTCGCGCTCCGGCACGCTCACCTACGAGGCGGTGTTCCAGCTCACCAGCCTCGGGCTCGGCCAGTCGACCGCCGTGGGCATCGGCGGCGACCCGGTGAACGGCACCAACTTCATCGACGTGCTCAAGCTGTTCAACGACGACGCCGAGACCGACGCGGTCATCATGATCGGCGAGATCGGCGGCAGCGCGGAAGAAGAGGCCGCGGCCTGGGTGAAGGCGAACTTCAAGAAGCCGATCGCCGGGTTCATCGCCGGCGCGAGCGCGCCTCCGGGCAAGCGCATGGGCCACGCCGGCGCGATCATCGCGGGCGGGAAGGGCACCGCCGCCGAGAAGGTGAAGGCCATGAGCGCAGCGGGCTACGTGATGGCGCAGTCGCCGTCAGAGCTCGGCACCACGCTGGTCGAGGCGATGAAGCGCAAGGGCCTCAAGGCCTGAGAAGCCTGCCGTCGAGCTCGAGGCGCCGGGATCTCCAGCGGGTGGAGACCCGGCGTTGTCGTTCCCGCCGCGCGGCGGCCGGGGGCGTCGCTGGGCGATCGAGCTGACGCAGCGCGCCGCGGCCGCCCAGCGACCACATGGAGCCCACTCGAGGCGCGGAGGGCCACGCTCACCGCTCGAGGTCACGACCTTGAGCCTCGGGGTTCCGGAGCACGGCCCACAGCGCGCTCAACGCAAGCGCGTTCGCCGTGACGATGAGGCCGGCCGCCAGCGATGGGCGAGAGGCCGCGGCCGCGCCCAACACGCCGCCGGAGATCAGCAAGCCGGCGCCGCGCATCAGCGCCAGCCAGCCGAAAGCGACCGCCCGCCGCTCGGTGGGGACCCACGTCGAGACTGCCGCCTTGACGGTCGAGTCGAGAATGCCGTTGACCGCGCCCCACAAGCCCAGACCGAGCCAGACGAGCACTGCGGTGTTGGCGAACGCCAGGGCAGCCCCGGCGGCGGCCACCGGGGCCGCGAAGAGCACCCTGGGGCCGAGGCGATCGTAGGCGTGCCCGACCGCGACCGCGGTGAGCCCCTCGACCGCCATCGCGCCCGCGTACAGCACCGGAATCGTCGCGGGTGACGCGAGCTGCAGCGCCTCGAGATGGAACGCGATGAGGGGAAACGAGGCGACCGACGAAGACAGCAACGCCACGGTTGCCAGGTACTTCCAGAAGCGCCGTGGCAGCCCGCGGGCCTCCGGGCTCCCGGCCAGAGGCGAGCGTGGAGCGGGACCTGCCTCGAACCGCCACGGCTCCGGAGCCCGATGTCGGAGCCACACGAGTACGAGGAGCACGCCGAGCCCGGGCACCAGGAGCGCGCCAAAGGCCGAGCGATGGTCATGAGCGTGCGCGCTGAGGACAGCCGCGACCAGCAGCGGGCCGGCGACGGCTCCGAGCTGGTCGAACACCTGGTGCACGCCGAACGCCTTGCCACGTCCGGTCGACGCCGAGGCCCACGAGAGCAGTGTGTCCTTCGCGGGGCCGCGCACGGCCTTGCCCATTCTTTCGCCGCCGTAGAGGAGCGCGGTGATCGCGAGGCTCCCGCTCAGCCCGAGCAGGGGCACGCTCGTGACCGTGAGGGCGTAGCCGGCGAACGTCCAGGCCCAGTAGGCGCGGCTGCGCGTCACGAGGTACGCCGACGCCAGCCGCAAGCCGTAGCCCAGGAACTCACCCGCGCCCGCGATCAGGCCGACGGCCGTGGCCGAGGCGCCGAGAGTGCCCAGGTAGGGCCCGATGATGCTCCGGGCGCCCTCGTAGACCATGTCGGCCAACAGGCTGACGACGCCGAAGACCAGCACGAACCGCCAGGGCCCGAAGGCTCCAACGCGGTTGGGTGACGGAGCCTCGCCCTTCTCGGAACGCTCCACGGCGAAGAGCGCGTCACGCGGCCCGGGCGCGCAGCAGCTTCCAGCCGACATAGGCGGCGAGCAGCACACCGCCGACCACCAGCCCCCCGAAGGAATCGCCGCTCGAGTCTGGCTCGGGGTCGTCATCGCCGACGAGGCTTGCTGCGTAGTCCGCCAGATCGACCGCGTTGCCCCCCTGGTCGACGACGAACTCGACCAGCCCGTCCTTCTCGACGCGCCGCACATGCACCTTGCGCACGCCATCGGCGACGAAGAGTTCGGTCTCGGCCGGCAGCGCCTTGAGCGCCTCGGGGCTGGCCGCCACGGAGGCGTCGATCACCATCGTCGGCTTCGGGCCCAGATGGCTCGCCGCTTTGGCGACGTCGTCCACCACCATCGGCGCACTTGCCGCCTTCGTCAGCATCACCAGCTCACCGGAGCTCGACCGCGCCAGATAGCCCGCGCCCTCGGCCGCGACGCCGCCGAGCGAGGCCGCCGCGCGCTCAGCCACCACCACCGTCGAGACGCCGCCCGCGAGCCTGGCCAACTTCGCGCCGCGCGAGAGCTTGACGCCCGTCGAGGCCACCTTGCCGGCCTTCCCGAGCTTGGCGAGGCCCGAGAGGATTCCAGCCTGGGCAGACAGCGAGACACCGATCACGGCGACCGCGAGGAGAGCAGGGCGCATTCGACGTTTTGTAGCCGAAAGACCGACGCTCGCGCACCCGCCACCGCAACGAGGACGCTTGCCCGTCGCGTCGCGGCGCGCCATATCGCCGCGCACCATGGCCATCAGCTCCGCCCACGCACTCGACTTCGAGCGGCCGCTCCTCGAGCTCGAGAAGAAGATCGGTGACCTGCGCAGCATCTCGAAGTCCGGCGCCGTCGACATGACGCAGGAGATCGGCCGGCTGGAGAAGAAGGCGAAGAAGCTCCAGGAGGAGATCTTCAACGATCTGTCCCGCTGGCAGGTGGTGCAGCTGTCTCGCCACAACGCGCGCCCGTACTTCCTCGACTACGTGAACTTCCTCTTCACCGACTACTGCGAGCTGGCGGGCGATCGCCTCTTCGGAGAGGACCCGTCGATCATCGGCGGCTTCGCGCGCTTCGACGGTGAGCCGGTGATGGTGATGGGGCACCAGAAGGGCCGCAGCACGAAGGAGAACATGCTGCGCAACTTCGGCATGCCGCGGCCCGAGGGCTACCGGAAGTCGCGCCGCCTCTTCGAGCTCGCCGCGCGCTTCAAGCGGCCGATCTTCACCTTCGTCGACACGCCGGGCGCCTACCCGGGCATCGGCGCCGAGGAGCGCGGACAGGCCGAGGCGATCGCCGTCAACCTCGAGGTGATGGCGGGCCTTCCAGTGCCGGTCATCAGCACCGTCGTCGGTGAGGGCGGCTCGGGCGGCGCCCTGGCGATCGGCGTGGGCAACCGGGTGCTGATGATGCAGTACTCGATCTATTCGGTGATCTCGCCCGAGGGCTGCGCGTCGATTCTGTTCCGCGATGCGACGCGCGCTGACAAGGCGGCCGAGGCGCTGAAGCTGGTCGCCACGGACTTGAAGGAGCTCGGCGTCGTCGACGAGATCGTCCCCGAGCCGGCGGGCGGTGGCCATCGCGATCCAGCGGCGGCGGCGCAGGCGCTGGGCCAGGCGCTCCGAAAGCACCTGCGCGAGCTCAAGAGGCTCAAGCCCGATCAGCTCATCGCCCAGCGCTACGACAAGTTCCGCGCGATGGGTGTGTTCAGCGGCAAGTGAGGCGCCCATGCCCCGCCCCCTGATCGTCGCCATCGACGGCCCGGCCGGCGCCGGCAAGTCGACCGTCTCGAAGATCCTCGCGCGGCGGCTCGACTTCACGCTCGTCGACACCGGCGCGATCTACCGGTGCGTGGCGCTCAAGGCCCGCAGGCAGGGCATCGCGCTCGACGACGACGCCCGGCTGGAGCAGCTGCTGGGGTCGCTCGACGTGTCGTTCCACGTCGAAGAAGAGGTGAACCACGTCTTCCTCGAGGGTGAAGACGTGTCCGAGGCGATTCGCACGCCCGAGAACTCGCTCGCGGCCTCTCAGGTGTCGAGCCGGCCGGTGGTGCGCGCGCACCTCCTCGAGCTGCAGCGGCGGCTGGCGCTCCACGCGCACCAGGGCGCGATCCTCGAGGGGCGTGACATCGGCACCGTCGTCTTCCCCGACGCCGACGTGAAGGTGTTCCTCTTCGCGAACCCCGAGATCCGCGCGCGCCGGCGCTACTAGGAGCTCTTCGAGAAGGGCCACGAGAAGCCGATCGATCAGGTGCTCTCGGAGCAGAACCGCCGCGATCGCGAGGACTCGGAGCGCGAAGTGGCTCCGCTGAAGCCCGCTGCGGACGCGGTGCAGCTCGACTCGACCGGGCTCCCGCTGTCCGAGGTGGTGCAGCGCATCGAGGATCTGGTGCAGAGTCGGCGGCGTGCGTAACCGGCTCGGCTGGCTCCTGGGGCTCATGGTCTCGTCGCTCGCCTGGGCCCACGGCGTGCCGCCGCAGTCGCTCGCCGTCTCGCCCAGCCCCTGGACCCCGGGAGGCCTCGTCGTCTCGACCACCTTCGGCGCGCTCGTGAGCGACGACCGATGCACGTACGAGTGGATCTGTCCCGAGGTGCTCGGCTTCGGGGCGCGCGAGCAGCCCACGTGGACGGCCACGCGGAGCGGAACGCTCTTCGCGGCGGCCATCTCGGGGCTGGCGGTCAGCCGCGACCGCGGGTGCTCGTTCGAGCGGCACCCCGACTTCGAGAGCCGGGGCGCGGCCGACGTCGTCGAGGCCGGCGACACGCTCTTCGTCACCTCGGCGCGCTTCGGGGTCCGCAACGGGCTGTGGGCCTCGACGGACGACGGGAAGACGTTCTCGGCCACGGCGCTCGCCTCGGAGGCGCTCTTCTTCAACGCGGTGCGGGTGGCCCCTTCGGATCCCCGGCGGGTGGTCGTGTCGGCGTGGTACTTCGAGCCGAGGCGGCTCTCGCTCTTCGTGAGCGATGACCGCGCCGCGAGCTTCTCGGAGATCGAGCTGACCGCGGCGTTCTCCACGGGCTCGGTCTTCACCGTGCACGCCATCGACGCGTCGAACGCCAGCGTCCTCTTCGCGTCGGTCGTGGACGACTCGGTGACGCCGGAACGAACGCGGCTCCTCAAGAGCGTCGACGGTGGCCGCACCTTCGTGACGGTGCTCACCGCCGACGGGCGCGTGTCGTCCATGGCCCAGGACGGGGGGCTGTGGTGGCTCGCCCTCGGCGACCGGGTCTATCGCTCGACCAACGGCAGCGACTTCGAAGTGCTCGAGCAGCCGCGGCAGCGCGCGTGCGTGGCGAGACTCGGTGGCGAGACGCTCGCTTGCGGGCGTCAGTCCGGAGAAGACGGCTTCGCGGTCGCCCGGCTCGACGCACCTGGCGCCGTGCCGGTGCTGACGTGGAGCCGCATCAGCGGACCCCGGGCCTGCCCCGCAGACGCCCCGACGACGCGCGCCTGTTCGGTGGTGTGGCCGGTCGAACGGGCGGAGCTGGGCCTTGCGCCCGACCATGTTGCAACCTGTGGCGGGCCCAGCGTCGAGCCCGGGCCGGTGCCGCCGCCCCGAGGTGGGTGTCAGGGCGCACCCGTGGGCGCTGGCCTCGTTTCGGTGCTGCTGTTCTTTCTCGGGCGCACCAGAAGGGTAGAGTCGGCGAACCGCTGATGAAGCTGGTTCCCGACGAATTCACGGGCAGGCGCTACGGCAAGTACGAGGTGCTCTGCCGACTGGCCGTTGGAGGCATGGCCGAGATCTTTCTTGGCTTCGCCCGCTCGGGGCCGTTCCAGCATCGCGCGGTGGTGCTCAAGAACATCCTCCCGGAGCAGCGTGAGGATCCCGTCGCGCTCCAGATGCTCCTCGACGAGGCCCGGGTGACGGCCACGCTGTCGCACGCGAACGTCGCGCAGGTCGTCGATCTCGAGCGCGCTGGCGAAGACGTGCTGATGGTGATCGAGTTCATCCAGGGCGCCAACGTCGAAGAGGTGGTGGACGCCTGGGCGAAGCAGGGCGAGCCGGTGCCGCTCGGCTACGCGCTCGCCGCCATTCGGGAAGCCGCGCAGGGCCTGGCCCACGCGCACCTGCACAAGGACGCCAGGGGCACCGCGCAGCCGATCGTCCACCGCGACGTGACGCCGCGGAACATCATGACGGGCTTCGACGGCGCGACGAAGATGCTCGACTTCGGCATCGCCCGCGCCATGGGCGCGCAGCGGCGCACGGTGGCCGGCATGGTGCGGGGCACCACCGCCTACATGTCGCCCGAGCAGGCCGTGGGGAAGGATCTCGACCCGCGCAGCGATCTCTTCTCGCTCGGCATCATCTTCCACGAGCTCCTCACCGGGCAGCGGCTGTTCTTCCGCGGGAACCCGGGCGCCGAGATGGCCGCGGTGTACGAGGGCGAGATCCCGCTCCCCTCGAAGGCGAACCGGCGCGTGCCGAAGGCCATCGACGCGGTGGTGATGAAGGCCCTCGAGCGCAACCGCGACAAGCGCTACCAGTCGGCGACCGAGCTCATTCGCGATCTGTCGCTCGCCGCGGGCTCGACCGCCTGGACGAAGGAGCGCTGCGCCGAGATGGTGCGCGAGCGGTTCGCCGACCGGCGCCGCGATCTCGACAAGCTGCTGTCCCGCGTGCCGCAGGAGCCGGGCACCGAGGCCCACCGCGTGAGCGAGGCGCCGCGCGAGGGCCCGACCGTGATGGTGCAGCGCCCGCGCGGGCCGGGGATGGACGCGGGCGACGCGCCGGTGCGCACGTTGATCGAGTCGGGCCCGGCCATCGCCGAGATGCGCGCGAAGGCACGGCAGCTGCTCGAGGAGCGCCGCGCCGAGCGCTCCGAAGAGCCGCCGACCGGCGAGGTGCCCGAGTTCGCCGCCAATCGGGTGCCGCCGATGCCCGTCGAGAGCCGCGCGCCCCGGCAGGCCACCCCCAACCCGCAGCCCGCGCGCCCGTCGACGCCCGCGCCACAGCCGGCCCGCCCGTCGACGCCGCCGCCGCAGCCCGCCCGGCAGGGGACGCCGCCACCCCAGCCCGGGCTCTCGGCCGATTCGTTGTTCGGCGATCTCGACGAGGCTGGTGAGCGCACGAAGGTGCTCACCACGGCCCCCAGGGGCTCGATGCGGCAGCTCCAGCAGGTGCCGACCGATCCCGCGCGCAACGCGGTGAGCGCCCGCCCGGAGCCGTCGCGCGTGCCGATCATCGTCGCGGCCCTCCTCGCGCTCGTGCTGGGCGCCGGCGGAGGCGTCTTCGTCTACGCCCGCATGTCGAAGCCCCAGGGCATCGGCGGCCTCTCGCTCACGAGCGATCGCCCCGTCACCGTGGTGCTGATGGGCCAGCCGCTCGGCAAGACGCCGCTCGTCTCGTGGGTGCCGTCCGGCCAGCACGAGCTGCAGCTCCAGGAAGAGGACGGGACGGTGCGGGTGCTGTCCGTCACCGTGGTGCCGGGGCAGGTGACCGAGAACGCCGTCACCCTCGAGTCGCTCGCGAAGAAGCCCTGACGACTCCCCCCGCGGGCGTTCTCTGCTACAGCGCGCGGCCATGCTCAACGCCCTCGCGCTGTCCTGTGCCCTCGTGGCCGGCAACATGCCGCCTCCGCAGAACCGGCCCAACCCGCCGCCGAGCCCCGCGAAGCCCGCGCCCCAGAAGGCCGACGACAAGAAGGCCGCCGAGGCGAAGGCCTTCACCGTCACGCTCAACGACGACCTCAAGAAGCTGTGGGTGCGCAGCTCGACCGCCGAGTGGATCAAGGCGACCTACATCACCGACGACACCGAGCGGAACGCGGCGGCGATGAACGAAGATCTGATGGCCTACACCAGCAGCGCCATCAAGAAATCTGGCGCCTGGCAGGGCCTCGCGCTCGACCCCGAGACGGCGCGGTTCATCACGCTCTTGCGCGTGTCGCAGGCGCTGCCCGCTCCGTCGGATCCGGCGAAGCGCACCGAGCTGGCGCAGACGGCGGCGAAGCTCGAGGGCCTGTACGGCAAGGGCAAGTGGTGCGGCGACGGCCATGTGCCGGGGAAGGACCCGAAGGCCGACGAGCAGAAGTGCCGCGATCTCGGCGCGCTCTCGAAGGTGCTGGCGAGCGTCGCAGACAAGAAGCCCGCGACGCCGGAGCAGCAGCTCGAGGCCTGGCGCGGCTGGCACGAGACGTCGAAAGAGATGCGCCCGCTCTACGCCCGGCTCGTCGAGCTCTCGAACGAGGGCGCCCGCGAGGTGGGCGCGAAGGATCTCGGCGAGCTCTGGCGCAGCGCCTACGACATGAGCCCCGCCGAGTTCGAGGCCGAGACCGACCGCCTCTGGACGCAGGTGAAGCCCCTGTACGATCAGCTCCACTGCTACGTGCGCGCGCGCCTGTCGAAGAAGTACGGCGCGGGCGTGGTGGCGCCGACGGGCCCGCTCCCGGCGCACCTCCTCGGCAACATGTGGGCGCAGGAATGGAGCAACGTCTACCCGCTCGTCGAGCCCTACCAGAACCAGCCCAGCCTCGACGTCACCGCCGGCCTCAAGCGCCTCGAGAAGGCGAAGAAGCTCGACGAGAAGGGCCTGGTGCGCATCGGTGAGAAGTTCTTCACCTCGCTCGGCTTCGACCCGCTGCCCCCCACCTTCTGGGAGAAGAGCCAGTTCACCAAGCCCCGCGACCGCGACGTCGTCTGTCACGCCAGCGCGTGGGACGTGACGTACTCGAACGACCTGCGCCTGAAGATGTGCATCAAGCTCGACGAAGAAGACCTCATCACGGTCCACCACGAGCTGGGGCACCACTACTACTTCATGTCGTACTGGCAGAAGCCGGTGCTCTTCCAGCAGGGCGCCAACGACGGCTTCCACGAGGCCATCGGCGACGCGCTCACGCTGTCGATCACCCCCCAGTACCTCAAGCAGCTCGGCCTCATCGACGCGCTCCCGAAGGACGACAAGGGCCTCATCAACGTGCAGATGAAGGATGCCCTCGAGAAGATCGCCTTCCTCCCGTTCGGCCGCATGATCGACCAGTGGCGGTGGGACGTGTTCGCCGGCAAGGTGCCGCCCGCGAAGTACAACGAGCACTGGTGGGCGCTGCGCCTCAAGTACCAGGGCCTGGCGCCGGCGAAGGGCGCGCGCGACGAGGCGTTCTTCGACCCGGGCGCGAAGTACCACATTCCCGCCAACGTGCCGTACATGCGGTACTTCCTCGCGCGCATCCTCCAGTTCCAGTTCCACCGCGCGATGTGCAGGCTGGCCGGCCACCAGGGCCCGCTCCACACCTGCAGCGTGTACGGCAACGCGGCCGCCGGCGCGAAGCTCAAGGCCATGCTCGAGCTCGGCGCCTCGAAGCCCTGGCCCGACGCCCTCGAGGTGCTGACCGGCCAGCGCCAGATGGACGCCTCGGCCCTCGTCGAATACTTCCAGCCCCTTCAGGCCTGGCTGGCTGAACAGAACAAGGGCCAGACCTGCGGCTGGTGACCGTTGGCGAACGTCAGAGCCTCGACGGGGTGTGGCAGAAAAGACACCGGAGGGGCCTAGACGCCGGGTTTGGCGCTTCTGTAGACATTGGTCGCCCTTCCGAGGTGGGGGGGCGTTCAACGGACGAAAGACGAGACAAAGATGGCGACTGGAACTGTCAAGTGGTTCAACGACGCGAAGGGCTTCGGCTTCATCACCCAGGACGGCGGCGGTGAAGACGTGTTCTGCCACCACACTGCAATCCAGATGGACGGGTTCCGCACCCTCCAGGAGGGGCAGAAGGTGGAGTTCGACGTGACCCGGGGGCCGAAGGGCCTTCAGGCGCAGAACGTTCGCGCAGCCTGAGTCTCGTACGAGACACGAATTCAGGGGGAGAGGCCCGGTGGAAACGCCGGGCTTTTTTCTTTTCCCAAAGCGTGGTTCGACCCGTGGCCATGAAGATGGTGGACGTGGGTGAGAAGGCGAAGACCGAGCGGGTGGCCGTGGCGCGCGGGCGCATTCGCATGTCGAGCGCGGCCCTCGAGGCGATTCGGGAGCGCACCGTCGAGAAGGGTGACGTGCTGGCCGCCGCGCGGGTCGCCGCCATCATGGGCGCCAAGAAGACGCCGGATCTCGTGCCGTTGTGCCACCCCATCGGCCTGGCCGGGGTCGAAGTCGACCTCTCGACCGGCTCCGTGGGCGTCGACATCAAGGTCACCGTGAAGACCGTCGACCGCACCGGCGTCGAGATGGAGGCCCTCACCGCCGTCTCGGCCGCGGCCCTCACCGTCTACGACATGCTCAAGTCCACCGATCGCGCCATGGTCATCGAGCACATTCAACTCGAGCACAAGAGCGGCGGGCGCTCCGGGGTGTGGACGCGCTCCGACGTCGGCCAGGCGAAGCTGAAGGCCCGGAGGAAGTCGTGAGTCACCTCGTGTTGGCGGCGCTCCTCGCCGGGCTCACGCCGGATCCGCTCCTCCCCGGAAACCCCGCGGTCCTTCGTGGCCACACCGACACCGTGCTGTCCGTCGCCTTCAGCCCCGACGGAACGGTGGTGGCCTCGGGCAGCCGCGACAAGACCGTGCGCCTGTGGAGCCTCGACTCGGGGAAAGAGCTCCTCTCGATTCCCGGCGCCCGCCAGCAGCCGGTCGCGCTCGCGTTCTCGAGCGACGGCAAGCGCCTGGCGATCGGCGACTCGGCCTTCGAGGTGCGCGTCGTCGAGGTCGCTACGGGCAAGGTCGAGGCGACGTTCCTGCACCCCGACTCGATCTCGCAGGTGGCGTTCGACGTGGCGAACGAGCGCCTCATCGTGACGGGCTACAACGGCAACGCGGGGCTCTACGGGCTGCCCGACGGCAAACCGCAGAAGGAGCTCCGCGGCACGTCGGTGGTGGTGCTCCCCGACGGCAAGGAGCTGCTGCTGTCGACGTCGGACAACGTCATTCGGCAGCTCGAGCTGAAGACCGGCAAGTCGAAGAAGGACATCTCGACCCAGGCGCACGCGCCGTTGCTGGTGGCCTCGCGCGACGGGCAGGTGCTGCTGAGCTGGAGCCCCCTGGAGCGCGACGTGCGCGTGTGGGACCGCAAGGCAGGCAAGGTGACCGCGATGTTCAAGGGCCCGGCGCCGGATCTCACCGTGCCCGAGAAGGCCATCTCGGCGGTGGTCGAGTCGGCGGCCCTGTCACCCGACGGGAAGCGGCTCGCCACCAGCTCGGCGGACAAGCTCCTGCGCGTGTGGGACGTGGCGAAGGGCACGATGCTGGCGTCTTTTCCGGTGCAGCAGCGCGCGGCCGTGGCGATCTCGCCCGACGGGGCCTGGGTGGCCGCCGCTGATGTAGGCGTGATCAAGCTCTTCAAGCTGCCCTGACGGTCGCGCGCACCAGGAGCGTGCCACTGCTGGAGCCGCCCGCCGCAGCCCACAGGGACGGCCGATGGTGGAGTTCGTGGGTCACTTGAGGGCGCCGGGCCCCAACGCGTCGTAGAGCAGGGCGGCGAGCACCAACGAGTGGGTGATCTGCCCCGACTGGACGAGTCCGGGGAGCTCGGCGCGGGCCGCCAGCACCACCTCGATGTCTTCACTGCCATCCTGCTTCCCGTCGTGCAGGCGTCGGCACCCGCGCGCGAGGAAGCTGTGCAGGCGGTTCGTCTGGATGGCGGGGTTCGGGTGCGAAACGCCGAGCCGCTCGACCGACGCGGGCACGAAGCCGGTCTCTTCTTCGAGCTCGCGCACGGCGGCGGCCTGCACGTCGGTCTCGTGCGGGTCCACCATGCCGCCGGGGATCTCCAGGGTGTTCGACCAGGTGCCGAAGCGGAACTGCCGCACCAGCACCACGCGCTGATCGTCGGTGACGGCCACAATGTTCACCCAGTCTGGGCAGGCGAGCACCGTCCTCACGTATTCCGCGCCGTTGCGCGGGTCGGCGACGTCGAGGGTGCGCGCGGTGAAGATGCGAAAGTCACGCTCGGCGCGGGTACGAAGCAACTTCCACGGGGCAGGCTCAGACATTGAAGGCTGTATCGCACGGGGCCAGGCCGTGTGGGGCTGGGCGAGACGCGCGGCCCGGCGTTAGGGTGCGGTGGTCCATGATTCCGGTCGACGCGGCGGCCTCGGTGGTGGTGCTCGAACTCGACCGGGCCTGGGGCCTCGGGTTCGTCGCTCCCAACGGCCGCATCGTCACCAACTTCCACGTCGTGGCCAACGAGCGGGCGATCACCGCGCACCTCGGAGACGGCCGCCGGCTGCCGGTCGAGGCGGTGTGCGCGGTGGATCTCAAGCGCGATCTCGCGGTGCTGGACGTGGGCCTGCTCGACGCCACGCCGGTGCGCGCGGCCCAGGGCAAGACGGCCGACGAGGGCACGCCCGTGTTCCTGTTCAGCCGGGTGCCCGACGAGAACCGGCTCAAGTGGGTCGACGCCACGCTGGGGCCCGCGCAGGTGGTGGCTCCCGGGCTGACGGTGCACGTGGTGCACGGCGAGGTGCCGCCCGACGCCTCGGGGAGCCCGCTGGTGGCCGCCGACGGCACGGTGCTCGGCGTCGTCACGCTGGCCGAGAGCGAAGAGGGCCTGGTGTCGCTGCTGATCCCCTGGCGCCACATCGAGCCGCTCATGCCGATGAACCAGCGGCTGCCGCTGAGCGCCTTGAGCCGCCCCAAGCGCGGGCCCAGGCGCGACATCCCCAACCACCCGCTCACGCTGCTGGAAGGCTCGAACATCGCCGGGCTCGAGGCCACCACGCGGGCCATCGCGGGCGCCATCGAGCAGGGGGCGCCGGCGTACAACGAAGGTGACATCGAGCGGTGCTACCGCGTGTACAAGCAGGTGGCCCGGCAGCTGATCGACGCGCGCACCGACTGTCCTGGCGTGCAGGCGGCGCTGCGGGATGGACTGGAGCGCGCCCGGACGTTGTCCGACATCGATCACCAGGCGTGGGCGATGCGCGACACGTTCGACGGGCTGCTCTCGGTGATCGAGAAGTACATGCGCGCGCGGCTCGGCCTGGCGATGGGGAGCACGCAGGGCAAGCCGACGATGCTGAACTGACCGGGCCTGCGCGACGGGGCGCGGTCACCGACTCACTCACGGCCAGACGACCGACTCGGTGGCACCGCCTGCGCGTTTCACCTCGAGCTCGGCTGGAGCACCCTTGAAGCGGACCCGTGCGAGCACGTGGGGCAGGGCGGGCTGTTGATCGACCGACAGCACCACGTCACCGGCTGACAGCCTGCCGTCCGACCCGGAGACGACGGCGGCGCCCGGGAGCGCGCGCGCCAGCGTCGAGGCCTGCGCCTCTGTCGCGGTGGGAGCAAGCACCCTCGCGCGGTTCTGCTGGGCGATCTCCCGCTGGAGCGCGTCGATGCCGTCCCCCAACGCGCCACCGGGGAACAACGACGAGGCGGCGGGCGTGGCGGCGAACACGAGGGCGCTCCTGGGCGCGACGGGCCGCTCGGCGGCGTGCCCCCGCGCGTGCTTGCCCGCCTCGGCGATCACCCGCTCGATGAGCCCGGTGAGCTGCGGCGCTTCATCCCACTCGGCCTCGGGCGGCGGCGTCTGGAACGGGTCCACCGTCACCTGGCCGGACACCTCGAGCAGCGTCGTCCGGGTGCTGGGGTGCGAGAGCTCGACGCGCACCAGCCACGTCGTCTCTTCGCTGGCGGTGGCTCCGCGCGCCTGGCCCTTGAGCGACTCGGTCTGCATGGCCGAGCTGGCCACGCGCCGCTCGACGAAGAGCTTGAGCGCCGCGCCTTGATCGGGCCGCGAACCCGACTTCACCAGCACTGGAATCGCGTCGGTCGCCACCCAGGCATCGTCGAGCTCGGGCTTGATGACGCGGAACTCCGTCGGTCCGAACACCGCGAGCGCGTCGCCCGCTTCACTCACCAGGCGATCACACGCCCGCTGGGCAAGCTCGAACTGCCGGCCGCCGGAGAGCTCCGCGCCCGACACCTTCGGCGGGTAGACGAAGACGGTGGTCAGCTGGAGCGCCTGGGGCGGGGGCTTCACGACCTTCGTCAACCCGGAACAACCCAGCACCGCGAACGACATCACCAGCAGGGCGCGCGTCACGGCGCGGCAGCGTACCAACCGGCGCTCCCGCGACAGAAAAAACGAGTGCCGGCCTGTTCAGCTTTCCTCACTCGATCACGCCCTCGGGGACTTTCGTCACCACGATTCTTGTGTCGGGAGGGCGGCGAACGGGCCGGCACTCACCCCGTGAGTACCACGGGGGATCGGTGGGTCGACAACCCGGCCTCTGTGACATTTCGATGGCCGGGATTCGTCAGTAAAATCAGAGATGTAACGGCGTCCGAACGGGCGGTGAGCCGGTGTCAGCCAACCAGCCGAAACGTCGTTACGCGGACTTGCCGAGGAGGGGGAACAGCTCGCCCTTCTGGTGCAGGGCCATCATGTCCGAGTACCCGCCGATGGAGACCCCACCCACGAAGATCTGGGGCACCGTCTTCCGGCCGCCGGTCATGTCGACGAGCTTCACGCGCATCTCGTCGTCGTTGGTGACGTCGACGTTCTGAAACGGCACCTGGTTCGACTCCAGGAAGCGCTCGGCCTGGCGGCAGTAGGGGCAATAGTTGGTGGTGTAGACGATGACGTCTTTCATAGCGCTTCAGGTAACGCAGGGGGCCGGGCATTTCACCTGACGACCGGGCCGTCCCAGCAGGTCGACGAAGCCCTTGCTCCGCCTCGGGTTTTCGGTGACGAGCGCCCCTTCGTGCTCGAGCGCTGGGTGAGTCCAGGGCGGCTGGCGGTCGTCGCGACGGGGGCGCTGGGGCTGGCCGTGGTGCTGGGGCCGGTGGGGGTGCCGTTCGGGTGGCTCCAGCCGGTCGTCGGCGCGCTGGTGCTGGTGTCGTGGTGGCGCAGACCTTTTGACCTCGCGCTCGCGCTCGATCCGCGGGTGTGGCGGTGGTTCCTGGCGGCGGCGCTGGTCTGGCTCGAGCTCGTCGGGCTGACCCGGTTCGAGGCCTTCGAGGTCGACGGCGTGGCGTTGGGCGCGCTCGAACAGGCGTTGGATGGCACGCACCACGGCCGGTTCGGCGCGACGTCGATGCTGGGCGGGAGCTACTTCGCGTCGGCGCCGGCGCTCATTCTGCTGCCCCTCGTTTTCCTGCACGAGCTGTGGCCGGGCCCGCTGTGGCTGGTGGTGACGGGGCCGCTCGTGGTCTGGCTGGGCCTGTTCCCGGTCCGGCGGCTCGTGCGGCTGTCGAACGGCGGCCCCCACGGCGCGATGGAGCTGGCGGCGTCGCTCGCGTGGCTGGGCAACGGGCTCACCGGGCGCGCGCTGGCCGAGGGCTTCTCGCTCGAGCTGGTGCTGACGGTGCTGTTCCTGTGGCTGGTGGTGGCCTGGGTGGAGCGGGACGTCGAGCGCGTGGCGGCGCTGGCGGCGGCGATGCTGATCACGAAGGACGAGGCGGCGGTGGTGCTGGTGGGGTTCGTGGTGGCCGCGACCCTCGTCGAGCGCTGGCGCTGGGGCCAGGCCCTCTTCGTCGCGGGGCTGGCGATCGGCTGGTCGCTCTTCACGGGGCTGGTGCTTCGTCCGAGGCTGTTGGGGCCGGCGCAGGTGGGCCCCTGGACTCCGTGGGACGCGCAGACGATCTGGCACGCGTTCGGTCGGCTCTGGCGCGAGCCGGTGGTGGCGCTGGGCCGCGTCGTGACCTCGGGTTGGTGGCGGGTGCTGGGGCCGATGCTGCTGGTGCCGTTGCGTTCGGCGCGAGCGGTCGGAGCGCTCCTGCCGCTGCTCGTGCTCCTGGCGCTCGGGGCGCAGCCCGAGGGGCGCGCGTGGCAGACACCGATGGCCGCGGGGCTGGTGGGCGTGCTGCTCTTCGGGGTGTTCGACGTCTGGGCGGTGTGGCGCAGCGCTCCCGGGAGCCGCGCGCGGGAGGGGCTGGTGCTGGCGGCGTTCGTGGGCTTCGGCGCGCTCCCCCCGCACGTGCTTCGGGTGCACGCGATCGACGTGGAGCGACGACAGCAGCTCGAGGGGGCGCTGAAGTCGGTCGAGCGTGCGCCGCTCGTCTGTGTCCAGCCGGTGTTGGTGCCGCACCTGGGCACATCACGTCGCCTGGTGCCGCTGGTGAAGCCCGACTGCATCGATCGGCCCGGTGCGGTGGCGCTCGTGCACCTCTCGCTCTCGCCCGCGCCGTGGACGCAGGAGGCCCTCGAGGCGTTGCTCGCGGGGCGACGCGCGGAGCGGTTGGCGGGCGGCTTCGTCGTGGTGAACGGCTCAGCGCAGTGACGGCGGCGGGCGCCCCAGCTCCAGGGACAATCGGCGGACGAGGCTGTCGAGCGGGTCGAGCTTCGAGAAGATCGCGTTGGCGAGGTGTTCCTCACCGAGGGCCTTGAGCTCTTCCGGGTTGGCCGCGGAGAAGAGGAAGAGGCGCAGGCCGGTCTCGTTGCCGTGGCGCCGCACGCGCTCGAGCAGGCCGCGGCCGTCGATGTGGGGCATGTGGAGATCGAGCACGACGAGATCGAGCTCGAACAACAGATCGGTGAGCTTCACGAGGCCTTCGCGGCCGTCCTTCGCGAGCACGACGTCGACCCCCATCGGCTCGAGGACGCGCGCGATGGTGGAGCGCCAGATGGCCTCGTCGTCGATGACGAGCACGCGCGGGCGCCGCTCGGCGTACTTCTGGAGCAGCGTCTGAATCGGGCGCAGCACGTCCTCGGTGGGGCCGACGAACTGCACGCCGACGCCGGGCGCGGCGCCGTCGGTGACGCGGTGGACGATCTGCACCGGCACGTCGAGGGTGTGGCCCATGGGGAGCTTCATGCGCAGGGTGAGCTGGCGATGGAGCTCCGGCTGGGGCGTGCAGGCGACGAACAGGCCTCCGCGCGAGATGTCGGCGGCGTACCGTTCGGCGAGGTGGGGCACGTCGGTGAACTGCACGTCGAGGGCGGTCTCGAACCGGTCGGCCTGGCGGGTGACGCCGTCGGGCTTGAGCACGGGGCGGCCGGCGTGGTGCTCCTTCGCGTGCCGGGCGATGCAGGTGAGGAGCGCCGGTGACGGGAGCAGCTCGACGACGGCGCGGCTCCCGTCGAGGGGCCTCAGGCGCTGCGCGGGGAACCGATCGTCGGCGATCTGCAGCGTGAGCGGGTAGGGCACGTCGGCGCGCGGCGGGATCGCCTCGCTCAGGCGCAGGCCGCCATCGGTGACGGCGTGGGCCCAGAGGCTGGCGAAGGCCTCCATGGTGGGGAACGCGGCCGTCGCGCGGCCGTCATCGTCGTAGTGGACGTCGAGGGTGACGCGCGGCCCGTCAGCGGCCGACTTCGGCGTCGACGGGGCCGGAGACGGGCGCGAGACGAAGGTGGCGGCGGGCTTTCCCACGCCGAAATTCGTAACGGCACCGCCGCGCCCGCAACATTGGGTCCTGTTTCAACCGGGTCGACGGCCGGGCCCTGAGTCGTCACCGCCCCCAGATCGCCCAGTGCACGAGATGGGACTCGAACCCATACGGCCCACCGAAGGGCCTGCGGATTTTAAGTCCGCTGCGTCTACCAGTTTCGCCACTCGTGCCATGTGGGTATACCGCACCGCCCATGCTCGAGACTGTTTCCAAAGGCTTCAAGGCCGCGCGTAACCGACTGCTTGGCAAGGCCGAGCTGACGCCCGAGATCGTCGACGAATCGTTGCGCGACATTCGTGTGGCGCTGCTCGAGGCCGACGTGGCCTTCGAGGTGGTGAAGAAGTTCGTGGCTCGCGTGCGCGAGAAGGCGATCGGCGAGACGGTGCAGACGACCGTCACCGACAAGGCCGGCAAGAAGGTGAAGGTCGCGCCGGGCGATCACTTCGTGAAGATCTGCCACGACGAGCTCGAGGCCCTCATGGGGCCGGTCGACACGTCGATTCCCCAGAAGCACAAGGGCCAGGGCGTCAGCGGCATCATGATGGTGGGCCTCCAGGGCTCGGGCAAGACGACCACCACCGGGAAGATCGCCAACAAGCTGAAGAAGGACGGGCGCAAGCTGCTCCTCGTGGCCGCCGACATCTACCGGCCCGCCGCCGTCGATCAGCTCAAGGTGCTCGGCGCGCAGCTCGACGTCCCGGTGTTCTCGGAAGCGGGCCTCAAGCCCCCGGAGCTGGCGAAGAAGGCGTACGAGAAGGCCGCCGCCGAGAAGATCGACACCGTCATCATCGACACCGCCGGCCGCCTCGCCATCGACGAAGAGCTGATGGCCGAGCTCGAGGCGATCAAGGCGAACGTGAAGCCCGACGCGACGCTGCTGGTGTGCGACGCGATGATCGGCCAGGACTCGGTGCGCACCGCCGACACCTTCAACAAGCGCATCGGCATCGACGGCTTCATCCTCACCAAGCTCGACGGTGACGCGCGCGGCGGCGCGGCGCTGTCGATCAAGGAGGTCACCGGCAAGCCGATCAAGTTCCTCGGCATGGGCGAGGCGCTCGACAAGCTCGAGGAGTTCCGCCCCGACGGCCTGGCCAGCCGCATCCTCGGCTTCGGCGACATCGTCGGCCTGATGAAGGACTTCGAGGGCGTCGTCGACGAGAAGAAGGCCGAGGAAGACGCCAAGAAGCTGCTCTCGGGCAACTTCAACATGAAGGACTTCGTCGAGCAGATTCAGACCGTGCGGCGCATGGGCCCGCTGAAGGACCTGCTCGAGAAGTTCCCCCTGTTCGGCGACATGACCGAGCAGATGAACCCTGACGAGAAGGAACTCGACAAGATCGAGGCCCTCTACAACTCGATGACCGAGCAGGAGCGCAAGAACCCCTCGCTCATCAAGGCCTCGCGCATCGAGCGCATCGCGAAGGGCTCCGGGCGCAAGCCGCAGGACGTGCAGGAGCTGATGCAGAAGTTCTCGGTGATGCAGCAGATGATGGGCTCCATCGGCCAGAACCCCGGGCTGCTCGGCAACATCCCCGGGTTCAAGCAGCTCGCGCAGATGTCGAAGATGAAGGACATGAACCTGGGCGACATGTTCGCCAAAGATCCGCTCATGCAGCAGGCGCTCGGCATGGGCGGCCCCGGCATGGGCATGCCGATGCAGATGCCGGCGGGAATGCCCGCGGGCTACACGCCGCCGATGTCGAAGTCGCAGCTCGCCCAGGCGCGACTGCAGGGCTACTCGATGGGTCCGCAGGCGACGAAGCAGAGCGACGCCGAGCGCAAGGCCCTCAAGGAGCGGCGCAAGCGCGAGAAGGAGAACAAGAAGAAGAACCGGCGGAAGTAATGTCGCGCTCAACACCCGTCAGGCGCCTCTCAGAGTGGCGGCACTTGCTGGGGCGTGAGAGGGTTCCGGAGATGAGTCGAAAGTACGAGCCGAACCCCAAACACAAGTGGCCCAAGGGCTTCGGAAGTCTGTGCCCGAAGAAGCTCGACCTGACTGAGGCTCAGACTCTCCTGGACCGGGCAGTCTCCGTTGCCACGGTGAGCACGACGAAACTCTGGTCGGTGCAGGGCGAGTGGTGCTTCTGTGCCCACCCATCGGGGGAAGACGTCTGGCACGGGTTTCCAGTTGTGGGGGCCGAGGTCGACGAACGTGTCTGGAAAGCGCTCGAGCAGGCTGGGCTGGTGACGAAGGCTGTTCGCAGGAAGTTGGCGAAGCAGCGAACGCTTCCCGGAGACTGGCCGTGAGCGACTGGTTCAGTCGACAATTCGGCGATCAGAGTCACTTCGCGCTCCGGGTGGCGCTCAGCGAGGATCCGTACCCAAGCGGGAGCGATGCTTTTCAAGCGCTTTGGGGTTCGTTTGAGGTCTGGGCGCAGGGACGCTGTCTGACAAGGAGTCAGAGAGACGGCGAAGGAATCGCGAACGCTGTCGTCTGGAGCATGCTGCCCATCCTGAGCTGGCTTTCCGAAGTCGGAATTCGCCTTGTCAACGAGGACCCCTACCCGCGATTCTCGAAGGGCCTGGATGTGGTTGATGCCTGCGATTGGTACGAGCGCACCGCGACACCTCCGCTCCTCGATCCAGAACGAGAGGAGCGCTGGTTCCTGCGTCGCTCCGAATGGCGGCACCACCATGCGCTCCGTCGCGCCGACGAGGCCGTTGCGCTCCCAAACGTCGTGTTTCGGAGGCAGGGTGAGGCCGTCGAGGTGTCGTGGGACAATGAGAACTGGCCGCCTGCGCATCCGGGGCTTCGTTTCGTCGACCCGCGAGGGCGGGTCGCAGTCGCAGCGCTCGAGTTCGCGACCGTGCTTCTTGACGCCTCGCGGGCGGTCCTCGAAGCGGTGTGCAAGCGGTTCCCAGACGTTTCGAAGCTCGCGGAGCTCAGGGACCGGTTCAATTCCCTGGCTGCTCGTTCGAGCGACTGGCGTTGGCTCGTTCACAGACCGACGGCCGAGCTCATTGAGTCGGACGCCGAGCTTCGCGAAGTGCGTGCAAGGCTGCACGAGCATGTCGACAAGACCGCGCACGGACTCTTCGTTGCCCACTCGTTCGAGACCGGTCTTCTCAGGCAGGTTCGGCTCGAGTCTGCGGCAGAGATCTCTGCACTTCTCAAGTTCGCAGAAGCCCACGACGGTGCGCTCGATCCAGCGTTCATCAAGTTGGTCCGCCCGGCGCCCGTGACACCACAGCGTCCGTGGGAAGCAGGGAATGAACGCGCCGAGTCCCTCCGTGACGAGCTCGGCTGGAAGATGGATGCCGTTCCTGCACTTGACCAGTGGCTGCGACAACAAGGTTGTGACATCGAGGAGAACGACCTCGGTCTACCGAGGTATGTGGCACTGGTGAGCCGGAAGTCCGATCACTCGGCCGGAGTGCACTTGAACCCGCGAGCGTCGCTTCGTTCCTCACCCGGCGTGGGACTGGCGACCGCGCTTGGACACCTCCTGATGGACGAAGAGCCGTGTGCGATTCAGGGAGACTGGGAGGATTGGGGGCGCGGCAAACGAGCACGCGCCTTCGCCGTCGCGCTCTTCCTTCCTGAAGCCGGAATTCGCGATGAACTCCGGGGAAACGTCGACGAGGACGGCGTGGAGAGGCTGATGCGTCGATACGGCACAGGGGTCACGGCTACGACCATGCGACTCCACAACCTCGGCTTCATCTCCCAGTACGAGCAGCAAGACCTTGAACGACGGCTCTCGCGACACGGCTGACGCCTGCCACGGATGCCATAACTCATCACTCACGCGCTCCGGCGCAGGTAGTCGTCGAGCCACGGGAAGACCGTGCCCACCGCCGCGGCGTTCTGGCGCAGCTGCGACACCCACTCGCGCTTGCGCGACCGGATGAGCGCGTCGACCCAGTGCCGCATCGACGCGTGCGCCGTCTCGGGCGTCAGATCGAGATCGAGCGCCGTGTCCCGACCCTGGAGCAGGTCGAAGAGCAACACGCCGAGGCCGGCCTCGGGCTCCGTCTCGAGCAGGCTTCGCGTCAGCTGCTCCGCCGGCATGAGTTGCCCGTCCGCGAGGAGCGCCTGGGCGAGCCGCAGCGCCGCCGGTCCCGACGGAGGAACGCCCGCCGCGCGCCGCAGCGCCGGAATCGCCTGGTCCACGAGCCCCAACGTCAGCGCCGCATCTCCGACGGCCCAGGCGAGCTCCGGTGACGGCCCATGCCGCCGCGTGAGCTCCGAGACCCAGGCGTCGAGCCCGGCCTGACCTTCGAGCTGGAGCCGCAGCGCCGCGCCAGCCACGAGCGCCTCGGGATCTCTCGGCTGCACCTCGAGCGCCTCGTCGACGTGCGCCAGCGCCTCCGCCGCGCGTCCCGCCATCAGGCTGAGCCGCGCCAGCCCCAGCCGAGGGCGCACGGTGCTCAGCTGGTGATCGCCGAGCAGCTCACCCAGCTCGAGGCAGCGCGAGAAGTCGGCCGTGGCCCGCGCCGTGTCGCCCATCGCCTCGTGGTGTTGCGCGCGGCGGTGGAAGAAGGGCGCGCCCGCGACGAGCTGCGGCTCCCACCGCTCGAGGAACGCCAGCCCCGCGGCGCTGTCCGCCCGGAAGAGGCCCTCTGACACCAGCGCGATGAGCTCGCCGCCCCAGGGCACCCCCGTGAGCGCGTCGCCGCCCTTCGCCTCGAGCGCGTCGATGGCGCGCCGGGCGCTCTCGCTCCACAGCACGCTGTCCCGCCAGAAGCGCGAGAGCTCGAGCAGCTTGAGGTGCGCGTAGAAGTCGTACGGCTCCTTCGCCAGCGTGCGCTCGAGGAGCGCGTGATCGCGCCGCTTCTTGTCCTTCGCGGCCGCGCGCGTGCGCACGTAGCCCAGGTGCTCCACGGGCGCGTCCACCCGCTCGATGGTGCGCTTCGTCGTGAACAGCATGCGCGCCACGTCGCTCGAGGCGTCTTCGTGAATCGCGTGGCGGAACCGCACCGTGTCGTCGCGTCGCCAGGCCCTCAGGATCCACGAGTCGCGCCGGTGGCCGTAGGGCAGGGGGTTCGACATGCGCACGGTGAGCGCGCCGACGGTGGGCTCTTCACAGCGCGAAAGGAACGCCTTGATGAAGGCCGGAGAGACCCGCTCATCGGCGTCGAGCACCAGCACCCAGTCGCCGTGCGCGTGCGCGAGCGAGACGTTGCGGGCCTCGGCGAAGTCGTCGGCCCACCGGTGGTGCACGATCTTCGCGCCCGCCGCGGCGAACAGCTCTGGCGTTCCGTCGGTCGAGCCGGTGTCCACCACCACCAGCTCGTCCCACAGGCCCTTCACCGACTCGATGAAGCCCGGGGCCATCTCGGCCTCGTCCTTCACGATCATCACCACGCTGATGGAGCTCACCGCCCGCCTCCGTACGCCGCCGCCGCCCGCACCGACGTCGCGTGGCCAGAGAGCTCCTGGTGGAGCTGCCCCAGCACCGCGATCGCCTTGCCCCGACACTCCTGGAAGAGCGCCACCACCCGGGGGTCGGCCGCGGCCCCCGGTGCTTCCCGCACCTTCACCGCGAAGGCCGCGAGCTGTGCTTCCGCCGCCTCGCCGTCGCCCGCCTCGAGCGACCGGCCGAGCGCCTCGAGCATCGAGACGAGCTGGTCGCGCGCGGCGCTCACCGGGCTTCCACCTGGCTGCCCGCCATCTGCGCCACGGCCTGCTGGAACCCCTCGACGACGGGCGCGAACGCCCGCTCGGCCTCCCGCACCGGCGCCGCCGCCTTCGACAGCGACGCCACCGCCAGCCGCTGCGAGACGAAGAGGTAGACGTCTCCGAGCAGCTCGGCGAGCTCGGGCGCCATCGAGGCGTTCAGCGTGCCCGCGAGCTCCGTCACGATGTCCGACGCCTTCGTGAGGAGCGGCAACCCGGCCTTCACGTCGCCGGCCTCGAGGTGGCTCGCCCCGGCACGCATGTGCTTCAGCGCTGCTTCGAAGAGGAGCACCATCAGCCGCTCCTTCGAGGCCGTCTCGTTCGTCGCTCGTGCGTACGCTCGTGCCGCGTTCATTCCTGCGTCCCCTGCTTCTCCCTCGAGGTGAGGAAGTCTCCGATGCTCTTGAACTGCCCGACGACCCGCTCCATCGCGGTGAACTGCCGAACCAACCGCTCGCGATAGGCATCGACACGAAGCTGCAGCGACTCAATGCGGGTATCCATCGTGCGGATGGAGCGGTCGATGCCCGACTTGCGCAGCTCGAGGATGCTGCTCGAGCCGCTCGTGTAGCGATCGACCATCGAGGTGACGGCCGCCGAGATGCCCGTGGTGGCCGTCTGGAACAGCGCGTTGACGGCGCCCGCGTCGGTCGCGATGGCCTTCTCGAGCCGCGAGGCGTCGATGCTCAAGGTGCCGTCGGTCTGCGTCTTGATGCCGACGTCGGCGAGCGTGCGCACCGCGCTCCCCGGGTTCGCCTCGCCCACCACCAGGCCCTGGAGCGACGCCTGCAGCCCGCGCAGCGAGGGGTCGCCGCCCAGCGTCCGGGTGCGGTCGGTCAGCTCGCCGATCGCGAGGTTGCTGCGCACCAGCTTCATCGCGTCGTTGTAGGCGTCGACGAACTTCTTGAGCGCGGCCTGGGTGTCGGTCGTGCTCGTGGTGAGCACGAGATCTTCGGGGGTGGTGGTGGTGCGGTTGAGGGTGAGCGTGGTGCCCGGCAGCACGTCGCTGACGACGTTGCTGCGGCGCTCGAACGGCAACCCGTCGACGGTGAGCTGGGCGTTGACCGCGGGCTGCGTGATGGTGGCGCCCAGGGCCTGCCCGAGCGAGCCCGTCGACGTCTCGGTGATGACGAGGGCGCTCGAGGCCGGCTGGCCCACCACGAAGCCGGTGTCGCGGCGGGTGATGCTCAGGTAGGCCTGCCCGTTCGTCTCCAGCACCGTGGCGCTCACCGCGGCGCCGGAGCGGCTGATGCGCTCGGCCGCCTGCGCGAGCGTCATGCCGTCGTCGAGCGTGATGCTGGTGGTGGTGCCGTCGATCGACAGATCGAGCGTGCCCCCGGTCACCTGCGCCGACGCGCCGCCCGTGAAGGCCTGGCTTCGTGCCCGCGCGGCCTCGGCGAGCACGTCGACTTGAACGGCGTACCGGCCCGTCGTCGCCGAGGACGAGGGGCTGGCGGTGAAGCCCGTGTTGGTGCCGCTCGCGCGCACCGCGAGGACCCCGCTGGTGCCGAGCCCGGCCGTCGCCGTCTTGAGTGACGACAGCTTCGAGATCACCTCACCGAGCGCCGAGAGCTGCGAGCGGAACGCGTCCTGCTGCCGACGCGCGAGATCGATCGTGCGGCTCTCGATCTTCACGAGCTCGTTGACGATGTTCGTCGTGTCGAGGCCAGACGCGAGGCCCGAGGCGCGGAAGGCGGGTGTCATGATGGCTCCTGTCGATCAGTTGACGCGTTCGACTCCATCGGTCGCTCCGTGCAACTTCAGGGCCCTGCGCGCCCTGGCGCCCGGCCCATGAAACGACGAAGCCCCGTCGAAGAACGGGGCCCCGCACGACGACTCGACTGCGGCGCTGCCCGCCACCCTCCACCTGCCCACCGCAGCGCGGGGTCGAGCCCTTCGCCGCGCGCCCGTCACCCGGGCGGCGGCGACCCACCGGCCAAATCAGCCGAGCAGCTTCAGCGCGACCTGCGGCGCCTGGTTCGCCTGCGCGAGCACCGAGACACCGGCCTGCAGCATCACCTGGCTGCGGGCGAGCTTGCTGGTCTCCTCGGCCACGTCGACGTCGCGGATGCGGCTGTTCGCGGCGGAGAGCGACTCGGACGACTGCTGAATCGTCTGCACCACCGAGGCGAGCCGGTTGCCGGCGGCGCCGAACGTCGCGCGCGAGCTCGACACCGTGTTGATCGCCGTGTCGATGGTGGCCAGGGCCGCCTGCGCACCAGCCTGCGTCGAGAAGTCGAGGGCGTCGACGCCGAGCGTGGCCGCCGTCGAGTCGACCGTCGACACGTCGATGCGGTCGTTCGCCGCCACGTTCCGGATGCCGACCTGGAAGGTGAGCGTCGTGGCCGAGTTCAGGAGCGCGGTGCCGTTGTACTCAGCGGCGTTCGCGATACGCGTGATCTCGGTGATGAGCGCCGAGTTCTCGGTCTGGATGTAGCCGCGCTCGGTGTTACCGACGCCGGACGACGCCGACTGCATGGCGAGCTCGCGCATACGGGTGAGCAGCTCGGTCGTCTGGTTCAGGTTCGCCTCGGCCGTCTGGATCAGCGACTGGGCGTCCTGCGCGTTCCGGTTCGCCTGGTTGAACGAGCGGATCTGCGCCTGGAGGTTGTTGCTGATGCCGAGACCGGCGGCGTCGTCACCCGCGCGGGTGATGCGGAAGCCGCTCGACAGCTTGTTGAAGCTGTCGCTCTGCATCGAGCTGGTGTTGAACAGGTTGCGCTGGGCGTTGAGTGAAGCGACGTTGCTGCGGATGCTGAAGGACATGGCCTCTCCTGGGGTGTTGTTGGGTGAGGCGGTGGGTTGATTGCCGCCTTCAGTGATGGGTTCGGCACGCCCCGGCCGGGCCTTAAATCAGGCGGCCTCGAGCCAGCGCGAAAGCGTGCCAAGGTGCCCCGCGAGGCGGCGCAGCACCCGCGAACGGATCGCGAGCAGCCCGAGCGCTGACGCGTCAGCTCCGTGACTGCCCTCGATCGTCACCGACGCCACGCGCAGGCGGCCCCGCGTACCGGGCGGCCAGCGCGAGAACACCGTCTCGGCGAGCGCCCGCCAGCCCAGGCCCGAGCCCGCGCCGAACCGCTCGTCGCCGAGCTGCACCAGCAGGCCGTTCGGCCGTGAGATCACCTCGACGGCGACCGGCTCGACCAGCTCGTCGGGCCTGCGCCGCGTGAAGGCCGACACGGCGGGGCTGACGGAGAGGACGAACGACGCGCCGGCCTGCTCGAGCAGCGCGCGGGTGTCGGCCACCCACCACTCGAGCGACGGGCTCGGAAAGGCCTCGGCGAAGACGCGCAGCTGATCGTCGACACACAGGGCCAGCGCTTCACCCTCGGCGCCTTCGTGAACGGTCACCTGCACGGTCGGCCTGTTCGCGATCGTCCGTGGGGGCCTCAGGGCGGCCAGCCATTCGGCGCGCTCCGGGAGCAGGGTGAGGCGCCTCGGCGCGGCGAGGGCACGCAGCAGCGGGCGGTCCCGAAGGCGGCCCCGGCTCGCGAGCACGACGCGGCGGCCCCGCTGCACACCGAAGGCCTGGCCCGAGCTGAGTTCGGTCGCGGCGATCTGCGAGAGGCGCGACACCAGGAGCGGATCGGCGCCGGGCCGCGCGGTGAGCTCGAAGCCGCGGGCGCTGGTGCGAAGCGCGATGGCGAGGCGCACGAGCTGCTCGGCTGACAACCGGCGCGCGCGCAGGCGTCCGGTGGGGCCCACGCTGGCGGCGAGGTGCTTGAGGAAGCCGGGCTCGATGACGAAGAGCGTGCGTGGCACCCGCTGCTCGAGGAGCGTGCGCGCCCGCCGCCACTCCGCCTGGGTTGGCGCGAGCGAGAGCGACTCGGTGAGGGCCCGCGCGCGCAGCCCGTCGAGGCTCGTCGCTTCGAGCAACACGGCGCCGTCGAGCTCGAGGCGCCAGCCGCCCTCGTGCTTGACCTCGACCGGCCGGTGATCGGCCAGCAGCGCCTCGAGGCGTGGCCGCAGCGCGGGGAGGATGAGGGCGCCGAAGATCCACCGGCGCAGCTCCGCCGAGAGCAGGGCACGACGTGCAGGCGCGGCGCGTCGCCACCGGGCGATGGCCGCCTGGCGCACGATGCGGCTGGCGAGCTGCAGCTCGACCAGCCCGGGCTCGACGTCGAGCTGGCGGACGAGATCGAGCAGCCTCGCGTCGGCGGCGGCCGCGGCGGCGAAGCGCTCCGGTGACGCCAGCGACAGTCCGGGCAGCAGCCGCGAGAACGGGTTCTCGTCGCCAAGGCCCAGCACCAGCGTGCGGGCCCAGGGCGTCGGCGCCGCGCCGATGACGTCCTCTGGCTCGAGCGTGGCGACGAGGTCGATCGACGGCAGCTCGCCTGCCACCAGGCCCGCGAAGAACGCGCGCGCAGGCGAGACGGGGCCGGCGTCTTCGAGCGCCACGGTGAGGCGGGGGGCTCGACGCGCGAGCAGCATCGACACCATCTGCAGGCGCTCGTCGAGGCGCCGGTGCTCGTCGGGCAGGCGGTCGCGCACCCCGCGCACCACCACCGTCCACCCGTCCGCGCGCGGCACGAGCCACACCGACTCGATGAGCGGCCGCGTCGTGCAGAACCCGAGCGGCGGCGGAAAGTCGAGCTGCTCGCACGCGCGGCCCCAACGGCGCCGGCGCGACATGCGCTGAAGGCCAGGTGGCTCCTTGTCGTACCCCGGGCGCCGGAAGCGGCCGCCGAAGAGCACCGGGAGCAGCCGCACCACGAGCCGCTCGGCGGCCGACATCGCGCGCAACAGGTGGGCCGTGCGCCGGCGGAAGAAGGGCGCCAGCGGGTGGTGGGGCCTGTCGAGGCGGAGACGGCTCACGGCGACGGCCCTTCGGCTAGAGCTTGTCCAGGAGGGTGAGGCGGAAGCTGCGGGCCACCGCCGACATCGAGGCTTCGAGGGCCCGCTCGGCGGCAGCGAACCGCGTGCTGGCGTCGATGAGGTCGATGTCTTCGAGCTGCGAGCGCCCATTCGAGGCGTCGTCGCGATTCACGCGGGCCGTATTCGAGGCGAGGTCGAACACGTTCATCATCGCGCCGGCGCGCGATCTCGCGGCGGTGATCTGCTGCGAGCCATCGGCCAGCTCGCGGATCGCCGTACGAATGCCCGCGGTGTCGTTGGCAGACAGCGCGGTGGCGAAGGTGGCCAGGGCGGTGAGCACGTCGACGCCGCCGCCCGAGCCCTTGAAGGCGACGTCGGCGCGCACCGACGCGTCCTGGAGGATTCCGGGGGCTATCTCGACGCGCCGGGTCGAGGCGTTGCCGACGTACGCCCCGGTGGGATCGAAGGGCGGGGCCTGATCGGCCGTGCCGCCGAAGACGTACCGATCGCCGAAGCGCAGGTTGATCGAGGTGAGCACCTGCTGGAAGACCTGCTGCACCTCGACCGAGGCGTTGCGGCGGTCGGCGGCGCTGTAGGTGTCGTTCGACAGCTGCACCGCGAGCTCCTGCGCGCGCGTGACCGCCGTGAGCACCTGGTCGAAGGCGCCGTCGACGACCGCCAGCTCCTCGCTCGCGCGGTTCGCCGCGTTCATCATCGCGTCCTGGCGCGCGCGGTCCTGCGCAAAGCGGGTGATGAGCCCCGCGGCGGCCGAGTCGTCCCACGGCGTCTCGACGCGCTTGCCCGACGACACGCGATCGGCGGCCTCGGTCGACTCGCGGCGCGTGCGCATGAGCCGGGTGTTGGCCTGATCGAACACGTACGAGTCGCTCACCCGCATGGCACGAACTCCCCTCAGCGCAGCCCGAGCAACGTCTCGAGCATCTGGTCGGCGGTCTTGATGACGCGCGCCACGGCCTCGTACGCGCGCTGCGACCGCTGCATGTTCACGAGCTCCTCGTCGACCGACACGCCCGAGGCCGACTGGCGCAGGGTCTCGAGGTTCTTCAGCACCGCGCCGTCGCCTTCGGCGGTGGCGGTGACGCGCGAGGTGGTGGCCCCGTAGCTGGCGGTGATGCTGGCGAGCTCCTCTTCGGCGCTCCGGCCCGACGAGAGGGGCTGCGTCTCGGTGTCGATCATCTGCTGCACGACGGTCGCGTCGCCGGGCGCGCCGGCCACGCCAGCGGCCGGGAAGAGCGACGCGTCCGAGGCGAGCGAGGCGTCGATCGCCAGGGAGCGTGCCGCGCCCGTCACCGTCGCCTGGACCGCGAAGACACTCCGGCCGGTGGAGCCATCGAGCGCGAAGCCCGTCTGCGCCACCGCGTTGACGGCGGTGGCGAAGTCGAACGCGAAGGTGTCGACGCGCTCCTGCGCGGCGCGCATCGCGCCATCGCGCGCGTCCAGCATGCCGCCCAGCGCCCCGCCGGGCACCTCGGCCAGCCTCGTGGGCGCGACCGCCGAGGGCGAGCGGATCCACAGCGCGAGGTTGCCGTTGTTCGACGGATCCGGCTGGGCGCTCAGGGTCGCCGCCTTGTCGCCCTGCACGAGCGAGGTGCCGCCGGGCAGCACGAGGTTGGCGTCGCCCGCCTCGTTGTTGACGATGCGCGCGCCGGTGAGCGAGGCCACCCGGTCGACGAGCTTCGTGCGTGCGTCGAGCAGATCGTTCGGCCTCGCGCCGTTGATCGACGCCTGGCTGATCTGCGAGTTGAGGCGGGCGATCTGCGCCATGGCCTCGTTCACCTCGGGGAGCTGCGCCTGAATGCGCGCGTCGACGCCGCTGCGCGCCGAGTCCAGCGCGATGGCCGTCTGGTTGAACGAGACGGCGAGGCGCGTCGCGGCGCCCACCACGGCCTCGCGCACGTTGGGGCTGCCCGGGTTCTGCGCCAGCGCGCGCAGCTGCGCGTAGAAGTTCGACAACGAGTCCGACAGGCCGGCGTCGGGGTTGAGCGCGCTGACGCCCTGAAGCAGCGAGGCCTGGGTCGACGAGCGCGCCTCGCTGCCGAGCGCGAGCGGCACCTGCTGCTCGACGAACCGATCTCTCGACTGGGTGATGGCCTGCAGCACCGCGCCACGGCCGATGTACGAGCTGCCGTATTGATCGGCCGGCGTCACCGCGGCGAGCTCGGCGCGCTGCCTGGCGTAGCCCGCGGTGTTGGCGTTTGAGAGGTTCTGCGCGACGGTCGAGCTGTAGGCCTGCTGCGCGAGCAGGCTCTGCGCGCCCTGCCGCAAGACCGAGAGGAGGCCGCTCATCAGGCACGCTCCGAGTGGGTGGACGCCTCGGGGGCGAGCGTGGTGCCGCGCCGTCCGTACGCGGCTGGACGTGGGGCCAGGTGCGACACGTAGGCGCGCACGAAGACGAGGGCGCGCTCGGCCAGCACCTGGTTGAAGTCGTCGAGCTCCTGGAGCGCGGCCGTCAGCGAGCGCACCTCAGCGAACACCGAGCCCAGCTGCGCCCCCTCGAAGGGCGCCCAGGCCTGGATCTCCTTCAGCGTGACGTCCTTCTGGCCGCGCTCGGCGGCGACGTCGCCGAGGGCCCGGGCGAGCGCCTCGGAGAGGTAGCTGGAGCGCTGGTTGAAGTCCTCGCGGGCCGCGGCCTGCGCCAGGAGCGCGTCGATCTGCATTGACTTGAGCACCGACCGCGCCTCGCGGGAGCGCTTCACCTCGGCGGCGAGCGCGTCGCGGATCTGGATCGAGAGCGAGATGGCTGCGGCGAGGCTCATGGGTGGCGGCTCTCTTCGAGCGTCAGCCCAGCAGGGCGCGGAGCTTCGCTTCGATCTCCGCCTCGGAGACGAGCTGGTTCGCGATCTGCTGCGGCGAGGGGTAGTACTGCCCGTTCTTGACGGCGCTGATGATCTCCTGGACCCGCTGAGCCCGACCCGCCGCCGCCGCCCCTTCAGCCGCCCGGAGTGCCACCGCGTCCGACGAGCTCGAGACCGACACCTTCTCCTTCGGCTCCGTCGCCGAGGCCGGTGTCTTCTCGTTCGCGCTCGCCGCCCGCTGCGCCGCCAACGGAACGATCTGCCCTGCTTTCTGGTCGTTCACTTTCATGGCGTTTCTCCAGTCAGCTTTTCGACACCAAGTCGGTACGACTTAAGGGCCTTCACCGGATCCACCGGGCGACCCCCCTCGCGCACCTCGAGGTGCAGGTGAGGGCCCGTACTTCTGCCGGTTTGGCCCACTGAGGCCACCGGCGCCCCAGCTGGGACGAACTGGCCCCGGGTCACGAGCACCTCACTCGCGTGGGCGTACAGCGTCGTCGTGCCATCGGCGTGCTGCAGCTCGACCGCGTTGCCGTAGCCGCCCCGCTCACCAGCGAAGACGACGACGCCCTCGCGCGCGGCCGGAATCGGCGTTCCCTCGGGGGCGGGCAGATCGACGCCGGTGTGCGTCGAGGCGTGATGGTGGAGGGGATCGACGCGCGGCCCGAAGCCAGACGAGATCGGCCCGAAGCCCGCGGGGGTGGGTGGCGCCGGAGCCTCGGGGTCTGCCGCACCCGACGTCAGGAGTCTGGCGAGCCCCAGGCCTCCGCTCTTCGCCACCGCGTCCGCCAGGGACTCGGCGAACAGATCGTACACGTGCGCCGAGCCCGGCGTGTCGGAGCCCTTGAAGACGCCGGAGGTGTGGAGGAGCTGCTTGAGCAGCACGCTCTCGAGCTGGGTCGCCGCGTCGTTGAGCTTCATCAGAGCACCTCGAGGTCGGCGTCGAGCGCCCCCGCGGCCTTGAGCGCCTGCAGAATGGCGATGAGGTCTCGCGGCGGCGCGCCGATGGCGTTGAGCGCGGCGACGAGCTCGTCGACGGTGCCGGCGGCGGGCACCTTGACGGCGGACTTCTCTTCTTCCTTCGCGTCGGCCTGCTGGTTCGGCACCACCACCGTCTGCGCGTTCGTCGCGAAGGCGCCGGGCTGCGACACGCCGAAGCTCGTCGCAATGGCCACCCGCAGGCCACCATGGGCGACGGCCGCGGGCCGCAGGCGCACCGTCTCGCCGAGCACGACGGTGCCGGTGCGCTCGCTCACCACCACCTTCGCGCGCGTGTCGGCGTCGATCTCGAGCGCCTCGAGCTGGGCGAGCAGCTCTGGGGCGCTCTGGCCGGCCGGGAGCGCCACCTCGACCGCGGCCGCGTCGAGCACCTTCGCGCCGCTGCCGATGGAGCTGTTGATGGCCGCGGCGATGCGCGAGGCGTTGGTGAAGTCGGCCCGGCGCAAGCGGAGGGTGAGCGGGCCCGCGCCCAGCTGGGGAATGACGGCCTTCTCGATGGTGGCGCCGCCCGGCACCGTGCCGCTCGCCGGGCTGTTCTTGCGCACCGAGGCGTAGCTGGCGGTGACGTCGAAGCCGCCCACCTGCACGGGGCCCTGGCCGACCGCGTAGACGACCCCGTCGGCGCCGGCGAGCGGGGTGAAGAGCAGGGTGCCGCCCTGGAGCGAGCGCGCGTTGCCCATCGCGCTGACGGTGACGTCGATCGCCGCGCCCGCGCGCGCGAACGTGGGCAGCTTCGCCGTCACCATCACCGCCGCGACGTTGCGCGAGCGGATGTCGCGCGGGTCGATGCGCACGCCGAGCCGGCCGAGGAGCCCCGCCATCGACTGCATGGTGAAGAGCACCTGCTCGGTGTCGCCGGTGTTGGTGAGGCCGACGACGAGGCCGTAGCCGATGAGCGCGTTCTCACGAAAGCCCTGCACGTCGGTGAGCTCCTTGAGGCGCGCCTTCCCTGCCAGCGCGGGGCCGGCGACGAGCAACAGCGCCAGGGCGATCGATCGGGAGCGCATCAGAAGGGCCAGATCCAGTTGAAGAAGCGCGTGAGCAGCCCGGGCTTCTGGTTGTCAGAGAGCACGCCGCGCCCGGTGAACTCGATCTCGGCGTCGGCCACGTACGAGCTGCGCACCGAGTTGTCCTGGGCGATGTCGATCGGCCGCACCACGCCCGAGATGTAGAAGTGCTGCTCCTCGCTGTTGACGAGCACCACCCGGTGGCCCTCGATGAAGAGGTTGCCGTTGGGCAGCACCTTCTTGACGATCGCGGGGACGGTGGCGGTGAGCCGCTCGGTGCGGCCGGTGCGCCCCTCGCCCGAGAAGTCGGTGCCGCCCTTCGCGCTGGCGGTCAGATCGAGCTGCGGGCTCGCGTTGGTGGTGGAGCCAGCCGCGCGCAGGAACGCCTGCAGGGCGACGTTGAGCTCCGAGTCCCGGCTCAGGTTGGTGTCGGCGGAGCGCCGCGCGTCGGCCATCTCTTCGACCCGCACCACCACGAGGTCCTGTTCGCGGAAGGCGCGGTAGTCGGAATAGAGCGCGGCGTTGCGCGCGTCGGGGCTCCAGAGGCCGCCCGCGTTGTCGGGCGCCTGGCCGGTGTTCTTCGCGGCGACCGCGTCGTAGTTGCGCTGCTTCGGAACGTACGCGTCGATGTGCGGCACGCTGCACCCCCAGAAGAGGAGCAGCGAGGCGAAGAGGAGGACCCACCGCGGCATCGCCTGAAGGGCGCTCGACGGCGTGCCGATGACCGAGGTGGCGCTCATGTTCCACGCTCCAGCCCGCTGACGAGCACCCCGTCGCGCAGCACGCCGCTGACGCGCTTGCCCGAGGGCAGGGTGGCGCAGACGTCGCGGCCGCACGAGACGACGGTTCCGCGCTGCTCGA
Organism: Myxococcaceae bacterium; assembly: GCA_033763395.1. Taxonomy (GTDB): domain Bacteria; phylum Myxococcota; class Myxococcia; order Myxococcales; family Myxococcaceae; genus Xiheimicrobium. The sequence goes on along the minus strand of JANRKQ010000086.1, from coordinate 14,395 downwards.
TCGAGATGGCGTTGACGACGACGCGCACGGTGATCGGCGTGCCGGGCGGAGGCCCGAAGCGCACGTCGAGGTCGCGCAGCCAGGTGCCCCGCGAGAGCGCCCGCGCGGCCACCGCGCCTTCGAGGGCAGGCGCTGGAGCGGTGCCACGTCGCCACTCGCGCTCTTCGAGCCGCACGGCGCCGTCGAGCGCCTCGCCCGGCCGGACGTCGCGGGTGATCACGGCCTGCGTCGCGAGCACCCGCACGGTGGCCCAGCCCCAGGCCGAACACCCGCGACCCGTCAGCCGCACCGCGATCCGGCCGGTGCCCTCGATCGGCTGCGGCTCGTAGCGGGGCGAGGGGCAGGGTGGCGCCGAGAAGGCCTCGAGCTCGATCCGCGTGCCTTCCGGGGCGCGGGCCTGCAGCGCGTCGAGGAGCGGCGCGGGGAAAGCGGCGAGGATTGCCAGCGCGAGGGTCGTCATCGCATCACCGAACGCTCGTGAGCCGCTGGAGCATCTGATCGGCGGTCTGAATGACCTTCGAGTTCAGCTCGTACGAGCGCTGCGTCGAGATCATCGCCACCATCTCTTCGACGGCCTTTACGTTGGACGTCTCGAGCATGCCCTGGGCGAGGGTGCCGAGGCCCAGCTCTCCCGGGCGCGCGAACTGCGGCGGACCGCTCGAGGCCGTCTCGACGAAGAGGTTGCCGCCGATCGCTTCGAGGCCCGCCGGGTTCTGGAAGAGCGTCAGCTCGAGGCGGCCCAGCTCGATCGGGTCGACCCGGCCCGTCACGGTGGCCGACACGATGCCGTCGGCCGAGATCGAGATGTTCTGCGCCTCGCGCGGCACGGTGATCTGCGGGTCGACCAGCTCGCCGCGCTGGCTCACCAGCCGCCCGTCGGCGTCGATGCGAAAGGCGCCGGAGCGGGAGTAGGCGAACTCGCCGTTGGGCCGCTGAATGCGGAAGAGCCCCGCGCCCTGGACCGCGACGTCGAGGGGGTTGCCGGTCTGCGAGAGGTCGCCCTGGCTGAAGCTGCGCGTGGTCGACACGGTGCGCACGCCGAGGCCCACCTGGAGGGGCGCTGGCTGCGTGCCGCCGCGCGGGTCGATCTGCTGCGGCGCGCGAATCGTCTCGCTCATCAGATCCTCGAAGTCGGCGCGCGACTTCTTGAACCCGGTGGTGCTCGCGTTGGCGAGGTTGTTGGCGATGGTGTCCATGCGCGTCTGCTGCGCGTCCATGCCGGTCGCTGCGGTGTAGAGAGAACGAATCACGTGGTGAGTCTCCTTCAGCGAACGCGGCCCAGTTCCACCGCGCGCTCGTCGAGCTTGCGGTACGTCTGCAGCGCCTGCATCGAGGTGTCGAAGTGCCGCTGCGCCGACACCATCTGCACCGCGGCCTCGAGGGCGCTCGAGTTGCCGACCTCGAACTCGCCCAGGCGCAGGGTCGAAGGCGACGCGGTGACGCCGTCTGGCGACTGCGGGCGCAGGAGCGTCGGCGAGACGCGGTCGATCGACCCATGGAGCTCGAAGAGGCCGAGGGTGGCGATGCGCTGGTTGTTCGCGAAGACGTCGCCGTTCGGCTCGACGCGCACGGCCGACTGCGGCGGCGCGATGATCGGCTCGCCGGCGACGTCGACGAGCGGCTGCCCATTCACCTTGAGCACGTTGTCGGCGTCGATCTGAATGCGCCCGTTGCGGGTGAAGGCGAGCCCGTCGGTCAACTTCACCGCGAGGAAGGCCTTGCCCGTCGGCAGGACGTCCAGCGGGTCGCCCGAGTGCACGACGGCGCCGTTGGAGAGGTCGAGCTGTGACTGCACCGCCGCGGGGTAGACGAGCTCGGGGTGCTCACCGCCGGCGCGCGCGAGGAAGGCCTCGAACGCCGGCCGCGCCGCCTTGAAGCCGGGCGTGTTGATGTTGGCGAGGTTGTCTGAGACCGAGTCGAGCTGCGCCATGCGGGCCGCCGCGCCGTTCATGCTCACGTAGATGCCGTCGGCCATGGTGCACCTCCACCGGGAGCCTTGAGCAGTGGCTGTGCCACGACGCGTCGGCGCGTTCTGCCGGGGCCGCATGGTGGGCGGTCGTTTCCGCCCGGCAGCCCCTGCCGGGTTGTCGCGTCGCTGACAGGTCGCCCTGACCCGCAAGGTCGCCGCTGACCCGCGCTGGCGGCACGACAATCAAGGACCTGCGCGAGGCGCGGTGTCTGCACTCTGGAGGCGTCCATGCGGACGAGGCTCGACGCGGTGGTGACGGTGCGGGAGCGGGGCGAAGCGAAGGCCCTTCGGCAGGTGGTCGAGGCCGAGGCACGTGCGCGGGTCGCGGCGGAGCGTGCAGAGGCGCTCGCCCGCGCCGCGACCGTCGATCACCGACGGGCTGGCGACGTCTCGACGTGGGAGCTGACCGAGGCGGCGCACGTGCGAGCCCTCGGAGACGCGCGACGCGCCCAGAAAGAGGTCGAGCAGGCCCAGCAGCAGGTGGCGAAGGTGCGACTCGTGTACGCCGCTGCGCACCAGCAGGCAGAGGTCGTTCGGCGCGTCGCCGAAGCCCGCCGTGACGAGCTGCGGAAAGACGCCGCGCGTGCGGAGGACAAGCAGCTCGACGAGGTGGCGTCGCTGCTGTGGTTCCGTAAGGCGGGTTGAGCGCCAGGGCCTGCGTCACTCGGTGGCCGCAGCGCTCCGCAGCCTGTTCAGCGGTCTTCGCGTCGAGCCGGTCCAGTCCGCGGGCGCAGGGCGAGCCCAAGCCCAAGCAGGCCGAGCATCGTGAGCGCGGCCCCCACGAGGAAGCTCGTCGGCAGATACGAGAACTCCACCACGTGCGTTCCTGGAGCGATCGCCACCGCCCGCACGAGGTGGTTCGCCCTGAGAATCGGCGTGTCGGCGCCATCGACGTTCGCTGACCAGCCTGGATACCAGGCGTCGGTCAGCACGAGGAACCCGGAGCGGCACGAGCGGACCTCCACGACGACGCGCCGCGGCTCATCACGAACGATCGTCGCGGCGCGCTCGGAGCACCCAGCCGCCTCGACACGGGGCGCAGCCGGTCCGAGCAGCTGAACCCGGCTCTGGTAGTCGTACCGGTCGCCGAGCAGCGTCTGCCGTGCGGTCTCGTCCGTGACGGACTCGGCGTCGTGAACGACGAAGGCCCGCGGCAACGCCGTGCGCGAGCGGTAGAGCCGAGGTGCGTCGAGGGCGGTGGTGACGGGCTCGAGGTCCGAGAAGGGTGCTTCGCCATCGCGGACGTAGAACGCCACCCCGGCCAGATCGAACGCCGCTCGTCCACCTCGGGAAAAGACGTCATCGACGCGCAGCGGCTCGGGAGCGCCGTAGCCCTCCACCGCGCGCACGTGCTCTTCGACGAACCGGAGCGGCACCAGGGCGGGCCTGCTCGCGTCGATGTAGGCGGCCGAGTCGCGCTCCGGCGCGGGGAGCTTGACGCTGATTCGTCCGGTGAAGCCCGCGCCCATCGCCGCCGCCAACGGTGACGACGCCTCGAGCGCGTTCGCGTCGCGCCACAGGGGGTGTCCCAGCAGCGCGTTCGCGGCGCCGAGCTCGACGAGCGCTGCGGCCGCGAGCGTGATTCTCACCTTGTGAGAGCGACGTGGCGGCGCGGCAGCGAACCAGCCGGCGAACGCGAGCAAGCCCATCGCGAGCCCCAGGCCGAGGCCACCGGCGGCGCCAGGGCGCACCACTCCCGCGGCCAATACGACGAAGGCGAGGCCGACGAGTCCGAGAAGGAAGGCCAGCGCTCGAAGCACGGTCGCTCTCGGGGGCCTCGCGCCGCGCGCGCGCGCGACCAGCCCATCGAACCCGAAGGCCGCGAGCACGGCCCCGGCGAGCGCGACCGCCACCAGGTACTTCGCTGGATAGCGGAACAACGACAGAGGCGGGAGCGAGAGGAGCCAACGCGCCGGCGCGAAGTGCGCTCCGAGGGACACCAGCGCCCAGCCAAGGCCGAAGCCGGTCATCGCCCGAGCTCGTCTTTTCGTTGCGCCGAGGGCGGCCAGCGCGACGATCACCGTGCCGATGAAGACCGTCGGGAGAAAGTTCTGCTCTCCGCCCCAGTATTCGGGCCTCGGCAGATCGGCGTTCAACCAGCCCATGGCGAGCAGACTGATGGGGGGCGCTGACCAGGCGAGCGGGTCGAGCTCACCGCCGCTCGCCCGTTGGGAGGCAAGGGTGAACTCGATCGTCGGGACCAGCGTGATGCCCGCGAGCGCGACGAACAGCCCGCCAGACGCAAGCGCCCACCAGCGGGCACGGGCGTTTCGCGCCAGGAGGACGGCGACCAGCACCAGCGCCCAGACCAGGGTCTCCGGTGAGCCCCCAAGAAAGCCGAGCGCCAGCGTCGCGGCGAGCCCCGCAGCCGCGCGTCGACCAGGGCGCGCACGCAGGCCACACGCCGCGGCGCCGATCCACCCAGCCCAGGCCGCGGTCGACGCGACGTTCTGCTGAATGCCGAGCTGGGTGAAGAGGGGAGACAGGCCGAAGGCCGCGCCCGCGAGCGACGACGCCCAGCGTGAACGGCCGAGGGCCCGCGCGAAACGGAAAGCGCCCAGCGCCGCGATGGCCGCATGAAGCGCCTGCTCCACCGAGACCGCGCGGACGGCCGAGCCGCTCAGCATCGCGAGCCACCGTACCGGGTAGAAGGCCTGCGACTGCAGCGTCGCCGCGAAGGGCTGACCGAGCCGCTGCCACGGGTTCCACAGCGGCCAGTCGAGCGCGCGCAAGGCGTCGAACAAGAACGCGGTGTCGGGGATGAAGAGCCGGAAGGCGTCGCGACCTGCGAGCGCCCGGCCGAAGAGGAGTGGTGTGTATAGGGCGAGCAACGCCACCAGCAGGGCCGCCAGCCAGCCGAGCGAACGCCGCGTCACCGTCGTGGTTGTAGCAGGGCCACGGAGTGGGTCACGTGCGGGCTCCGCGGCGGCTCACCGTGTCGCGAAAAGGGTGAGCGCGACGGGTCCATGTCCCGCGGCACCGTCAGCGCTCGACCACCGTCGTTCGTCTCCGCCAGCGCCACCCGCGCCGCGCCGCTCCTGTTTCGCCACCGGTGCCCGCGAACACAATGAACCACGCAGCGGCGCAGAGCACCGGGTTGGTGTCCCAGTAGCGGCTCGTAGCGAGAATCGCGACGAGCAGATGCGGCGCGAAGACCCAGCCGAGCCAGTGGAGCACGCCGAAGGGCCCACCCACGAAGAGCAAGGTGATGCGTGGGAAGACGGCGAGCCCGACGAGAATCAGCCACCCCGTCGCAGGATGTGCCTGGAAGAAGTCCATCGCGTGGTGCAACAGCATGGAGCGTGCCCGTGATCGCCCCGGGCCGAAGGTCGCCCAGCCCCGTTCGGACACCCGTTCCACGAACGAATTCGCCGCTATGGCACGCATCGGGTGAGGGGCTTCCGCGAGTCGCGCGAGACGACACGCAAGGACCAACGTCGTTCGCGTCAGCCGCGCAGCCAGTGCGCGCACCGACGGCTCCTCGACTTCGATCCCGGTCCCGTCGTCGGCGCCGGCGGCGTCGTGTCGGGCGGGCTCGTCGATGCGAAACGGTCGCTGGAGGTCGGGCGAGGCGGGTCGATCGCTCTGGACCTTCCTTTCGCGCGGGGAGCGCCCGCGCTCGACGACGCACCTGGTTGAACTCAGGTCCGACTGGCGGCCCGGCGCTTCTCCGCAGCGCCCGGAATCGGGAAGTTCGCGCCGAGGAACCAGTCCCACACCCGATCGGACAGCAGCTTCCGCTGGGTCAGGAGCACCGTGGCCGACGCCGAGACGGTGTAGCGGGCCCGCGGAGCGCTCGCGGTGATCGCGCGCTCGATCGCGGCGGCGACGTCGTCGGGCGTGCCGGCCATGCGCGCAAGCGGGCCCGTCTCGTACGAGTCCTTCGTCGCCTTCGCGACGGCCTGGTGGAACTCGCCGTACACCTCGTCGGCCGTGTTCGGGCCCATCGAACCGACCGCGGCCTCGCTGAACCCCGTTCGGATGAGGCCAGGCTCGATCAACACCACCTTGATGCCGAAGCCCTGCACCTCGAACCGCAGGGCGTCGCTGATGGCCTCAACGGCGTGCTTCGTCGCGTGGTAGTAGCCGCCGCCCGGGAACGTCAGCTTGCCGCCCATCGAGCTGAGGTTGATGACCCGGCCGAAGCCCTGACGACGCATGCCGGGCAGCACCAGCTGCGTGAGCCGCACCAGGCCGAACACGTTCGTCTCGAACTGACGGCGCACGCGGTCGAGGGGCACCGCTTCGATGGCGCCCGATTGGCTGTAGCCCGCGTTGTTCACCAACACGCCCACCGCGCCGTACTTCGCCTCGACGGTCTTCACGGCCGCCACCATCGACGCTTCGTCGGTGACGTCGAGGGCCAGCACGTCACAGCCGGCAGCGGCCAGCTCGTCGAGGTCCGACACCTGGCGCGCCGTCGCGACGACCCGATGGCCTCGTGACACCAGCCGCAGGGCCGTCGCCCGCCCGATGCCCGACGAGCACCCGGTGATCAGCACCACCTTCGACACCTTCATGATCGTGTCCGACATGACTGCCTCCTGTGAACGAGTTGAACGAAAATCGTTCGAACCGTATAGTACCCCTGAGATGCAGGTCGCAGCCGGAGGTTTCATGAGCAGTGCCGTTTCCGAAGAGCCCCGCAGTCACAGGGGGTTGCTCGACGCCGGCCTCAAGCTGTTCCTCCGGCATGGGCTGCGGAAGACGAGCATGGAAGCCATCGCGGCCGAGGCGCAGGTGGCGAAGGCGACGGCCTATGCGCGCTATCCGAACAAGACGGCCGTCTTCGCCGCGGTGGTGGAAGACGTGCTCACGCGCCTGGTCGACGACGCGATGGCGGCGGCGGCCGCGGAGCAGGGGCCCGCCGCGGCGATCGAACGCTCGATGGAGACGAAGTTCGGGCGGTTGTACGACCTCGTGCACACGTCGGAAGCGGGCGCGGAGCTGTTGGCGGCCTCGAACGAGCTCACGGCCGAGATCGTGGCCCGTGCCCACGCGCGCTACGTGACGCACCTCGCGAAGTTGCTCGTCGCCAGTGGGCTGCCTGATCGCCGGGTCGCGCCCGCGCTCGCCGAGGTGCTCGACTCGGCCGCCGAGGGAGTGATCGCGCGCGCCCCCGATCGAGCCGAGGCCGAACGTCGCATTCGGCTGCTCGTCGACCGCTTCGTCACCCGCTGACGGGCTTGCACGGTCACGCTCGCACTCCTCGACTGGCGGCCTGCTCCAACGGCGGCGTGCGGCTCGCGAACCCCAGTCGCGTGCGTGGGGCGATTCGGGTCGAGGCAGTGCGACCTGGTGTTCCGGGGGCCGCTCGTCGACGGGTCGATGACGAGGCGGTCACCTGGGCCCTTCTTGAAGTCCCGCTCAGAGAGCGCGAGGTCACGCACGCCACGACTGACGGCCTGCTACAACGGCGGCGTGCAGCTCGCGATCCCTCATGCACCGCGCCCTGTGAAGCTCCGTCAGGTACCGGGCGCCGTGCGACGGGTTGGCCTCGTCGCAGCGGTGGCCCTCGCCGGCGTCGCAGGGCTCACGGCGCTCGCGTGGGCTGCGACGCGCTGGCTCACCGATGACGCCCGCTTCCTCCGCGAGGCGACCGCCGTGGACGGCGCGGTCGTGCTGGTGGAGCCCGATCGCGGCCGCGCCCGCACGCCTGTCCAGGTGATCTACCGCTTCGAGGAGCGCCAACACACGGCCTCGGTGCTCGTGGAGTCCGAGCGCGCGCGGGGCATTGGCAAAGGGGCGCGGCTCGAGCTCCTCGTGATGGGCGCAGCGCCGGATCAGCCGCGCGAGAAGGGCACCACCGAGGCCGGCGCGACGTCAGGGCCGATGCTGGGCGCGGTCGTGGCAGTCGCGCTCATCGCCGCCGTGCTGGTGGTCGCGCGGGAGCTGCGCCGTGCGATGCGCCGAGAGGTCGAGCCGCTGCGAACGGGCCTCCTCGTCTGGCTCACGCCGAACGCAGCGCTGGCAGAGCAGCCGGGAGAGCGCTCCTTCGCCGCGCACTTCTATCGTGACGATCGCCGCCACGACGTCACCGCGCGCTGCAACGGCTCGCGGCGCCCGGTCCGCAACGGAGACAAGCTGCTCGCCGCCGTCGCGCCGCGCGAGCCCACCTGGGTGCGGGTCGTGGACGAAGAGGTGGCGCAGTCACTCGGGTGGTACCGCTGACGGCTCGAGGGATCTCCCCGCCGGGTTTGCCTCGCACGAGGCGAGCTGCGCGAGTCGTTGGCGACTTGCAACTCCGGCGTTCGGCTCACGCTGCGCGACGCGTGGGGCATCCGGGTCGAGGTGCGCAAAGAGCTGGTGGAGGAGTTCTCGCGGAGCGGCCCTGACGTCGGCGGCGCGGGGTCGAGCTCGATCTCCCAGCTCGTCCGCCGGGGCGGCAGCCATGCGGCGTCGCCACGGCAATTGGCGGCCGGCCACACGAAGTCGGCAGCGGCTCCTGCACCTCGCCGAAGGTGAGGCCGAAGCGGTCGTTCCGCTCTGAGTGGGGGTTCGCCTCACAGCTTCACTCCCGTCGATCTTCGCGGGCGCAGCGCCTCATTCAGGGAGACTGAGGTGACCGGCCACGAGCATCCCCTCACGTCTTCCGGGCCGTCGGCTTCTTCTTCGGCTTCGGGCGCGCCTCCGGCAGGGCTTCGTCGAGCGCGGTCTCCATGGCCGAGCTCATGCCGAGCTCCCGCGTCTCCTCTCGGGGCACCCAGCGCCACTCGACGTAGCCCTCAGGTGGCGACTTCAGCCGGGGCGGTAGCGCGACGGGGAAGACGCGCAGCACCAGATCGCGATGGGTCAGCGTGCGCTCGAGCACCAGCATCTCGGGGCCGATCGTCGCGCGCTTGCCGAAGAGCTCGCGCAGGCTCGCGTACGCGTTGGTGCCAGCCTCGAGCGGCAGCGCCGGCAGCTCCCACAGGCCACCGAACAACCCCCGCTCTGCCCGGCGGGCGAGCAGCACCGCGCCGTCGCGCGCGCTCAACGCCACGGCCAGCTCGAGCCGCTTCCGGGGCGCCTGTTTCCTCGGTGGCGGTAGCTCGCCCTGACGTCCGCTCGCCTGCGCCCGGCACGAGGCCCGCACCGGGCACAACAGACACGTCGGCGACGAGGGCGTGCAGACGGTGGCGCCGAGCTCCATGAGGGACTGGTTGAAGTCACCGGGGCGCTCGCCGTGCACCAGCTCGCTCGCCAGCGCCCACAGGAGGGCCTCGCGGGCCTTGTCGCCGGGGGCTCCGTCGATCTCGAACAGCCGCGACAGCACCCGGGCGACGTTGCCGTCCACCAGCGGCGCCTCGCGCCCGAAGGCGATCGACGCGACCGCGCCGGCCGTGTACCGCCCGAAGCCGGGCAGGGCGCGCAGGCCCTCGAGATCGTCGGGCAGTCGTCCACCGTGGGTCTCGATCAGCACACGCGCGGCAGCGTGGAGGTTGCGGGCGCGCGAGTAGTACCCCAGCCCCCGCCACACCCCGAGCACGTCCTCCACGCTCGCCCGGGCCAGTGACTCGACCGTCGGGAAGCGCGCGAGGAACCGCTCGAAGTACGGCACCACCCGGTCGACCTGCGTCTGCTGCAGCATCACCTCGCTGATCCAGATCGCGTACGGATCCTTCGTGCGCCGCCACGGCAGATCGCGTCGAGTCCGATCGAACCAGCCGAGCAGCCCGTCACGGAGCCGCGGACGTTCGGCGGTCGCCAACTGCAGCCGGTCATCGGTCAGGGGCGGGCCCACGCGGCTCGGGGACTTCCCAGAACGACGCGGCGACGACAAGAGCGATGCGCGGCGGTCAGGCGCGGGTTACTCCGCCCCGATGCTGTCGCTGGCCCTCGCGCTCACCCTCAACGCCACACCCGCCGCCGCGCCGGCACCTCCGGTCGACCTCACGGCCTGGAACCGCCGTCGGCTGACGACCAACCGCACCGCGATGTTCGTGCTCGGCGGCTGGGCGGTCGGGAACATCGTGGTGGGTTCGGTGGGGTTCGGGCTCGAGCGCGACGAGCGGCTGCGCTGGCTGCACCTGGGCAACGCGACGTGGAACCTCGTGAACCTGGGCCTCGCGTTGGCGGGGCTCATCGGCGACTGGGGCAAAGATCCCGCCGGGTTCGACGCCAGGCAGAGCCTCGAAGCGAGCAACACGCAGGAGAAGATCCTCCTCCTCAACGCCGGCCTCGACGTGGCCTACCTCGCGGCGGGCGCGTTCCTCTGGCAGCGGGGCGAGGGGACGGCCGATGCGCGGCTGGTGGGCTTTGGGCAGGCGCTCCTCATTCAGGGCGGGTTCCTGCTGGTGTTCGACACGGTGCTCGCGATCCTCAACGGGCGGCTGACCCAGGAGCTGCTGCTGGGCGTCGACGTGAGCCCCACCGGCGCCCTGGGGGCCCGCGTGGGCTGGAGGTGGTGAGTGGAACGTGGTTCTCTGCGCCCGGTGTTGCTCCGCGCCATCACGCTCCTGGGTCTGGCACTGGCCGCCTGCTCGACCCCGATCGACGGCCCCTGCTGCCCCCGGGGGACCGACGGGCGCTGTGTGCAGCTCCCCGTGAGCACGACGAACCGCCGCATCATTCAGCTCGGCTCGCCGGAGTGCGAACAGCAGGTGTGTGTCAGCGAGCCCGCCGCGAGCGACGGTGGGGTGTTGTCGGGGTACTGCTCGGTGCCGTGCGGAGCGATGGGCGAGTGCCCCACCGGCTCGATGGGCGCGCTGCGCTGCGACCCCAACGTTCCCGCCTCTGACGGTGGGACGCTCTCGATCTGCGTGCGCGGGATCTCGGCCAACCGCTGACCTCGTTCATCGGCCCGGGTGGGAGTGCCGCCGGTAGTCCTTGAGGTGCCGGAGCGCCGCGAGCCGCTCGCCCTTCTTCTCGTACAGCCGCGCGAGGTTGAACGACGCGTCGACACACCACGGGTCGAGCCGCAGCGCCTCCTGGTAGCGAGCGATCGCCTCGTCGAGCCGGCCCTGATCGTCGAGCACCACGGCCAGGTTGAAGGTCGCGGTCGCGTCCTCGGGGCGGGCCACCAGCGCGGCGACGTAGTGGGCCTCGGCTTCCTTGAGTTGGCCGCGCTGATGCAGCAGCCGCCCGAGGTTGACGTGTGCATCGGCGTGCATCGGGTTCGCGCCCAGGGCCTCTCCGTACGACGCGAGCGCCGCCGCGGGGGCCTGCTGCTCCTCGGCGACGGCCCTCGCGAACAGCGCATCGGCGTCGCGCTGCGCCGGAGCCTTGAGCCACGACGTCGCCCGCGAGGTGGGGTGCAGATCGAGCAGCGCCTGCCCCGTCTCGGCGTTCCACCGGGACGCCCCGACGCCCGCCACGAGCTCATCGCCCTCTTGCTGCAGGGCGACTGACGACAGCGGCTGCTCACCCGACAGCCTCGCGCGCACCTCGGCGAGCGCCTGCTTGAGCCGGAGCCTCGAGACGCGCCGCTCCAGCAGGCCCTTCGCGGTGCGCAACAGCACCAGGTCCTGGAAGGTGAAGCGCTCTGGCGCGCTGGGGCCCCACACGAGCTCGACCAACACCGTCGTCGATGCCGCGCTCGCGCCGACCAGTGGAACCACCTCTGCGAAAGAGAACGTCTGCTTCATGACACCCCTCGTAGCAGGCGGGGCTGACATTCATGGAACCCATCGAAACCACGAAGGTTTCTTCGCTGGGTTTCCCCAGGACCGACGGGTAGGCTGATGAACGATCTCATGAGCAACGACAACAAGCCGCTCCGTGGGTTGAACCCGGGACCGGACGCCCAACGGCACCAGGAGACGCTGCTCAAGCCGCTGACCGACGACTCGGACGTCACTGGCGACGAAGAGACGATTCGTCCGCAGCGGCCGAGCGCCGAGCTGCTCGCGGCGATCGCCGAGCGCGATCCTGTCATCGGCACGCAGGTGTCCGGCTACGTGGTGAAGGGGCGGCTGGGCGCGGGCGGCATGGGCATCGTCTACGAGGGCGAGCAGCCGGTGATCGGCAAGCGCGTCGCCATCAAGGTGCTGCGGCCCGAGGTCGCCGACAACCCCGACGTCGTGCAGCGGCTGGTGGCCGAGGCTCGCGCGGTGAACCAGGTCGGGCACCGGGGCATCATCGACGTGTTTGGCTTCGGCCAGCTGCCAGATGGCCGGCAGTGCATCGTCATGGAGTACCTCGAGGGCGACTCGCTCGAGGCGGTGGTGAACGCGATGAAGGCCGAGCGGCGCCTGCTGCCGCTCACCGACAGCCTGGTGATCCTCGACGAGCTGTTGTCGGCCCTGGCGGCGGCGCACTCGGCCGGCGTCATTCACCGCGATCTCAAGCCCTCGAACATCTTCCTCTGCAAGCAGCGCGACGGCACCCAGTACGTGAAGGTGCTCGACTTCGGCATCGCGAAGCTGGGGGTGCTGGGCGCGACGCCGCAGACGAACGCGAGCCTGATGGTGGGCACGCCCGCGTACATGGCGCCGGAGCAGGCGCGCGGTGGCATGGTGTCGGCGGCGCTCGATCTCTACGCGGTGGGGTGCATCGCCTTCGAGCTCCTCACGGGCCAGCAGCCGTTCGCCGCGAACTCGGTCGTCGAGATGATCATGAAGCACCAGGACGAGAAGCCGGTGCGGCCGTCCGAGAAGGTGTTGTCGCTGCCCGACGTGCTCGACGACTGGGTGTTGAGGCTGCTCGAGAAGAAGCCCGAGCACCGCTTCGCCTCGGCCGACGAGGCCCGCAAGGTGCTGAGCCCCGTGAAGAAGGAGCTGACCCGCTCGAGCGCGCGCATGCCCGAGCTGGGGCCGAGCGTGACGCTGAGCCCGTCGATGCACCTCGAGGCGGTGAAGGCGACGGGCCTGAGCCCGAGCCTCGTCACGCCGGTGGTGACGAAGCCTCAGGCGGCGCCGGTCAACAGCCCCGCGCAGGTGGCGATGACGCAAGAGACGCCATCGTTCGACGCGGACGATTCGTTGCCGGCGGGAGCGCAGTCGAAGACCGGCCTCTACGTGGTGGCGGCGCTGGCCGTGCTCGGCCTCGTGGGCGGCGGCGCCGTGCTGCTGAGCGGAGGGTCGACCGAGTCGGTCGAGGTGGTCGCGCCGTCGACGCCTCCGGCGCCCCTGGCCGAGGTGAAGCCCGTCGTCGCGCCGCCCGCGCCACCCGAGGCGGTGGTCGCCCCGCCTGCGCCGACCGAACCACCGCCGCCCTCGCAGCCCCCGCCCGTCGAAGCGAAGCCCGTGGAGGCGCCTCCGGTCGAAGCGCGGCCCGTCGACCCGCCGAAGCCCGTCGAGGTCGCGAAGCCCGTCGACCCGCCGAAGCCCGTCGAGGTCGCGAGGCCCGTCGAGGCCCGGCCGCCGCCCGTTCAGCCCCAGCCCAGGCCGCCCTCCGAGGCCGCGCCGAAGAAGAGCCCGAACGCGGCGCGCCTGGCGCGGATCAAGAAGCTCGAGCCGCGGCTCAAGGAAGCCGAAGACACGCTGAACCTGAAGATGCTCAAGATCCTCAAGGACAAGCTGTCGTCCGAGGCGCCGCTGTCGACGGACGAGCTGACGACGATCGACATCAAGCTGAACGAGATCGAAGAGTCCCTGTAGGGGAGGACGACATGGTGTTGACGGCGGTGGTGGCGGCGTCGCTGATGGCGACGCCGGAGACGTGGGTGGTGGTGAGTCGTCGAACGGGCACGACGGCGCCCAAGAGCCTCGAGGTCGCGGCGGTGGTCGCGAGGGCGCTCACCAGCGCCGGGGTGCCGTCGACGCTGGCGCCGGAGGACCTCTCGACCTGCGCGGCGAAGAAGCCGTGCCTCGTCGAGAAGGGCAAGGCGAAGGGCGTCCCTGCGATGGTGCTGGTCGACGTGGGGATCGTGCTCGGCGAGGGCGTGGCGAAGCTCGAGGCGATCTCGGTCGACGAGTTCGGGAAGAAGGTCGCGGTCGTCGACGCCGAGGCGAAGGCAGACGCCATCGGGGGCGCGCTGGTCGCCAAAGTGCCGACGCTGGTCGGGCCGCTCAAAGAGCTGCTCGGCATCAAGGACGCGCCCGCGCCGGTGACGAAGGTCGAGCCTTTGAAAGAGGAGCCGAAGAAGGTCCCGCCGCCGGCCGAGAAGCTCGCGTCGGCTGATCCACTCCCGCCGCCTCCGCCGCCCCCGGCCCTCGAGGTGACGAGCAGCGCCACCCCGCCGGCCGGAGGGTTCTTCACCACCTCGCGCATCATCGGGCTATCGGCGGCGGGCGTCGGCGTCGGGGTCGCGGTGGTGGGAGCGGTGTTCCTCTCGCAGGCCGCGGCCGCGAGCCGAACGATCGACGAGCTCTGTCCCACCTCGCGCATGGGCTGCGCCAACGCTCAGGCGTTCGCCGCGTGGGAGGGTGCCCGCCCGGCCCAGAACACCGGCGTCGCCCTGCTCGTCGGTGGTGGGCTCGCCGCTGCCGGTGGTCTCGCGCTCTTCCTCCTGAACCCCGGCGCCCCGGCAGATCCGGCTCCAGCCGTCTCGTTCTTCGTGACACC
>JANRKQ010000085.1:0-18714 GCA_033763395.1 Myxococcaceae bacterium | reverse complement strand
CCCCCTTCGCGGCGCTGGCCTTCTCGGCCTCGTGGTCCGCCTGGCCCGACTCGCTCTTCTCGTGGGCGTCGGCGGTCGAGGGCGCCGAGCTCATGGGCGCGGGCTCCGAGGCGACGGGCTCGAACGGCGGCGCGGCGGGCGGCGGCGGCTCGACCTTCGCGGCGGGCGCGGGCATCGGCACCGTGGGCATCGGCGCGGCCTCGGCGGGCGGCTCGTTGCCCCGCTCGAGGTCCTCGCGCAGCAGCTTCACCAGCGTGGTGACGTCGATCGACCCTTCGGTGTTCTGATCGCGCGTGTTCTCGATCATCGCCCGCAGGGTGTCGATGACGTCGACCATGCGCGCGAAGTGGTGCGGCCTGGCCTCGATGCTCTTGTCGCGCAGCTTCGACATGAGGTCTTCGGCCGCGTGGCCGACCGAGGCGATCTTGTCGTACCCGAGCAGCGCCGAGGTGCCCTTGATGGTGTGGAAGTCGCGGAACAGCACGTCGAGCAGGTCGGCGCGCGGGCGGCCCTCCTCGGCGTCGAGCAACAGCCGCTCGCTGCGCTGGAGCGCCTCGAGGGACTCGTCGATGAACAGCTGCTTGATCTCTTCGTCGTCAGACAGGTTGCTCATCGTGTCCCTCCCCGGGGCGAGAAGCCCATCCACTCCTGGATGGCGGCTGGAATGCGATCGACGTGAAAGACGCCGTCGGCGGCGCCGAGCGCGTGCACAGAGCCGGGCATGCCCCACACCACGCTCGTCTCGGCGTCCTGGATGATGACGGGGTTGCCCGAAGCGCGGAGCGCGACCGCGCCCTTCGCCCCGTCGGCCCCCATGCCGGTGAGCACCACGCCGAGCGCGTTGCCGCGGCACACCTCGGCCACCGAGCGGAACATGGGGTCGACCGCGGGCTTGCAGAAGTGCTCCGGCGCGCCGTCGACGTACTTGAGCGAGAGGCGGTCGCCGCTGCGCGCCACGGTGAGGTGCTTGCCCACCGCGACGTAGGCGTGGCCGCGCATCAGCACCTGGCCCTCGGCGGCGACGTTCACCTTGCGGCCCGACTGCGCGGCGAGCAGCTCGGTCATGTAGGGAATGTGGAGCGCCGGCATGTGCTGGGTGATGACGATGGGCACGTCGAAGCTCTGTGGCAGGCCCTTGAGCAGCTTGAGCAGCACCGGCGGCCCACCGGTCGAGGCGCCGATGGCGAGCAGCTCGGTTCGCCGGGCCGGGGCGAGGGCGCTCTTCGTCGGCGCTGGCCGCCCTGGCGCGCTCGTCACCGGGTTCACCGGGCGGACCGCCACCGTGACGCCAGCCGCCGGCCGGGCCGGTGCGCGCCGGCCGTCGGCGAACACCCGCCGCAGCTCCGTCTCGAAGCCGGTGATGCTGCGCGAGTCGGGCTTGGTGAGCAGCGCCGCGGCGCCGAGGAAGACGGCGTCGACGCCAGTGCGGGCGCCGCGCTCCGAGCCGGCCGTCACCAGCACCGTGATGATGCTGCGGTGCGCCTGGTGGCACCACTTGAGGAAGTCGAGGCCAGACTCACCCTTGAGCACGACGTCGACCGTCACCGCGTCGACGCCGCCCTGCGCCAGCCGCTTGCGCGCCGCTTCGATCGACGAGCACTGGGCCACCACGTCCAGCCCGATGCGCGAGAGCATCTGGGAGAGGAAGGTGCGGAAGACCGGGTCGTCGTCGAGCACCACGACCCGCAGGGCCTGCGTGCCGGGCTTCGGCGAGGTGGCGGCGGCGAGT
Source organism: Myxococcaceae bacterium (assembly GCA_033763395.1). Taxonomy (GTDB): domain Bacteria; phylum Myxococcota; class Myxococcia; order Myxococcales; family Myxococcaceae; genus Xiheimicrobium. The sequence goes on along the minus strand of JANRKQ010000085.1, from coordinate 16,985 downwards.
GACATGGGGGCCAGGGGGCGTCGGTGGCGTCGGCGTCAGTCCCGCTTGAGGAGGCCCTGGAGCTCGGTCGACATCTCGGACAACGCCCGCGCGCTCGTCTGGGTGGCGGTGGCGTTGCGCTCGGCCTCCTTCGCCGCCTCGGTGACGCCCGAGATGTTCGAGACCACGCTCGACACCGCCGACGACACCTCGGCTGCGTTGCGGGCGATCTCTCGGGTGGTCGACGCCTGCTCCTCGACGCTCGCGGCGATCGACGACGCGAAGGTGTCGATCTGCGTCATCACCCGGCTGATCTCGTTCACGAAGTCGACGCTCTTCTGGGCCACCTCGCGAATGGCGTCGATCTGCTGGGTGATCTCCTCGGTGGCCTTGCTGGTCTCCTTGGCGAGCTCCTTCACCTCGTTGGCGACGACCGCGAAGCCCTTGCCGGCCTCTCCCGCGCGCGCCGCTTCGATGGTGGCGTTGAGGGCGAGCAGGTTCGTCTGCTGGGCGATGGTGCTGATGACCTTGGTGATCTTCCCGATGTTCGCCGAGGCCGACGAGAGGCCCTGCACCATCGTCGAGGCCGACTCGGCCGTCTCGCGGGCGGTGCGGGCCGTCTTCGCCGACTCGGTGGCGTTCGAGGCGATCTCCTTCACGGTCGCGCTCATCTCTTCGGCGGCGCTGGCGACCGAGGCGACCGAGCCCTTGATCTCCTCGGCGGCGCCGTTGACCATCATCGACTGGGCGCTCGTCTGGGTCGCGCCGGCGGCGAGCTGGTTGGCGATGTGCGACAGGCTCGACGCGGCCTCGCTGATGCGGCGCGCGGAGCCCTCGACCGAGTCCATCATCGAGGCATGCGTGGAGCGCGCCTGCACGGACTCACTGATGTCGCGCAGGTCGACGCGCGAACCGAGCGCCTGCCCTTCGTCGTCCCGTACCCCGTTGATCGCGGCCATGTAGGTGCGACCGCCGAACGAGACCTCGGCCATGAAGGGCGAGGCAGGAGGCGCGGCGAACCGGTCGCTGAAGCCGGCGAAGGCGGGCGCAAAGTGCTCGAAGCGCGCGCCCTCGATGGGCCCGGAGAAGCCAGAGCCCTGAATCATGGATGCGCCCGCGGCGTTGGCGAAGCGGACGTGGCCGTCGAGGCCGACGAAGAACTTCGCGAGCGAGCCCGCGTTGACGATGTGCTTCCACGGAATCGAGGGCGCGGCCGGTTCGGCCGACGGGAGCGGCTCGAAGCCCTGGGCCTGGGCCGGAGCCGGGCGGGCCTTGCGGGGGCTCGAGCGGCGGGGCGCCGGTGCCTCGAGGGGCGGTGCGGCGTCGGCGAGGCCCTTCGGGGCGCGCACCTCGGCACGAACGGCACGGCCAGCGCGGCGACGGCGGCGAATCGGAGTGCGGATGTCCTTCATGGGGTCGGTCCTCGTGGGGGTGAGAAAGAAGGGAACGAAGCTCCCCAGAGCAGCGCACATGCCAGCGGCAGCCGATGTGCTGATCCGCAGGGTTGCCGAACGCGTGTCGACGGTGGTGGTGGGTCACCCCGGCCTGCGGGGCCCCCACGACCCCGGCGCGTCCGTCACGGCCGTGTCAGGTGGTGAGGATCAGCCCCAGGCCCGCCGGGCGCCGAATTCCCGAAGTGAGGCGGCGCTTTGGGCTCGTCGGTGGCCTCGCACGGTCCCTCAGGCGGGAGGCTGGCCGGAGGCGGGCGATCGCTGGCGTGGCCCTTGCGTAGCGCGAAGCCTTCACGTCCTTCGGCGGGTGGGGTGGCCTCACCCGCGGGGCGCGGCGTCACGGAGACAACCATGAGTGAAGCAGTGTCGTTGAGCGTGTGGCAGGGGGCGGTCGAGGCGGGCGCGACGGACATCTCGCGCGACGGCTTCCAGTTCCAGGGCTTTGAGGTGCTCGAGCGCTGCGCCGAGATCCCCGAGGGCATGCCGGGCAGCTTCATTCCCCTGGTGGCCACCAACGAGTCGGTGCAGGTGGGCATCGTGTCGACCCAGGCGGGGTGCGAGACGATGGCGCGCTCGCTCATGCAGCTGCCGACCGACGAGCGCATCTCGGCCGCCGACATGGCCGACGCGCTGGCCGAGGCCGCCAACATTCTGGCCGGCTACGTCAAGCGCAACATGCAGGACCACCTCAACCCGGTGCAGCTCGGCCTGCCGCTCTTCGTCAACGGGCACCTCGAGACGAGCGACCGCATGCGAGCGGCGGTGACGAAGGTGCGCATGGGCCAGGTCGAGGCGGCCTTCATCGTGCTGCGCGCGGCCGAGTGGCAGAGCGCGCGCTGAGGGCCGTGAGCCTGTCAGTAGCGCCGAGCAGGCCGAGGCGCTGGGCGGGCCCGAGAGGCAGCCAAGGGCGCACCGAGCACCGCGGCCGGAGCGCGCCGCCAGTGCCCTCGAAACAGCTCGGGCCGCCGCCTCGACGAATCGAGAGCGACGGCCCGAAGAGGGTCCGTTTCGGACGACGCCTCTTACTTCCGGGCGGCCTGCTCCGCGGCCAGCTTCTCGCGGTGCTTCTTCATCATGTCGTCCTGCTCGTTGCGCGGCACGATGCCGTAGCGAGCGAACTCCATCGTGAAGTTGCCCTTGCCCTGGGTCGCCGAGCGCAGGTCCGTCGAGTAGCCGAACATCGTGTTGAGCGGCACCTCGGCCACGACGATGACGTTGCCATCGGCCGACGAGGTCGTCTGGATGACGCCGCGGCGCTGGTTGATCTGGCCGACGACCGAGCCCTGGAAGTCGATGGGCGCCTCGACCTCGACCTTCATGATCGGCTCGAGCACCACCGGCTTGGCGCGCTCGTAGCCTTCACGGAAGCCCATGATGGCGGCGGTCTTGAACGCCTGCTCGCTCGAGTCGACGTCGTGGTACTGGCCGTCGTTGATCACGCAGCGCACGCCGACGACCGGGAAGCCGATGAGCGACCCCTTCTTGATCGCCTCCTGGAAGCCCTTGTCGCACGCAGGAATGAACTCGCGTGGAATCGAGCCGCCGACGATCTCGTTGACGAACTCGTACTGCTCGACGGCGTCGTTCGGGAGCGGCTCAAGGAAGCCACAGACGCGCGCGAACTGACCCGAGCCACCGGTCTGCTTCTTGTGCGTGTACGCGTACTCGCCCTTCTGGGTGATCGTCTCGCGGTACGCCACCTGCGGCTTCCCGGCGACGACCTCGCAGTTGTACTCGCGCTTCATGCGCTCCATGTAGATCTCGAGGTGGAGCTCGCCCATGCCCGAGATGATGGTCTGACCCGACTCCTCGTCCTGGTGCACGCGGAACGTGGTGTCTTCCTTCGTGAAGCGGTTGAGCGCCTTCGAGAAGTTCGTCTCGCTGCCGCGATCCTTCGGCGTGACCGAGAGCGAGATCACCGCCGCCGGCACGAACATCGACGTGAGCGTCACGTTCATCTTGCCGTCGGTGAACGTCTCACCGGACGAGCACTCGAGGCCGTAGAAGGCCACGATGTCGCCGGCCTCGGCCGACGTGAGCTCTTCGCGCTCGTCGGAGTGCATGCGGAACATGCGGGGCACGCGCGCCTTGCGGAGCTGGTTCGAGGTGTTCACCAGGGTGTCTCCGTTCGAGATCTTGCCCTGGTAGATGCGCACGTAGGTGAGCTGCCCGAACTTGTCCTGGGTCAGCTTGAACGCGAGGCCGACGAACGGCTTGTTCGGCGTCGACTCGAGAATGACCTTCTCTTCGTTCTTCGACTGGTCGAAGGCGACGTTCTCGACCTCGGCCGGGTTCGGCAGGTACATGCAGACCGCATCGAGGAGCAGCTGCACGCCCTTGTTGCGGAAGGCCGAGCCGCACATGACCGGCGTCATCTTCAGCGCGAGCGTGGCGCGGCGAATGGCGGCGCGCAGCTCGTCGTCCGACACGGGCTCTTCGGCGAGGAACTTCTCGGCGAGCGTCTCGTCGACGTCGGCGACGCGCTCGATGATCTCGGCGCGCGCGGCCTTCGTCTGCTCGGCGTAGTCGGCAGGAACGGCCTCGACGCGAATGTTCTCGCCGTTCTCGCCATCGAAGAAGTACGCCTTGCCGGTGATGGCGTCGATGATGCCCGAGAACTTGTCCTCGGCGCCGATGGGCACCTGGAGCTTCACCGGGTGGTGCGCCAGCTTCTCCTTGAGCATGTCCGCGACGCGGTCGTAGTTCGCGCCCGGGTTGTCCATCTTGTTGACGTAGGCGATGCGCGGCACACGGTACCGCTTCATCTGCCGGTCGACGGTGATCGACTGCGACTGCACGCCCTTGCCCGAGTCGAGCACGAGGATGGCGCCGTCGAGCACGCGAAGGGCGCGCTCCACCTCGATGGTGAAGTCGACGTGGCCAGGGGTGTCGATGATGTTGATGTTGTGCTCGGGCAGCTGCTCCTTCGAGCCCCGCCATACGCAGTAGGTCGCGGCGGACTGAATCGTGATGCCCTTCTCACGCTCCAGGTCCATCGAGTCCATCTTCGCGCCGACGCCGTCCTTGCCGCGGACTTCGTGGATCGCGTGGATGCGCCCCGTGTAATAGAGGATGCGCTCGGTGAGCGTCGTCTTGCCCGAGTCGATGTGGGCCGAGATGCCGATGTTGCGGATTCGTTCGAGAGGGATCTTCGCCATAGCGGCGGGCCGCCTACTGAAAGGCCCACCGAAACACAAGGGTCGTTCGACCGCCGTTCGGTGACATGACGATGGCAGCGGCAAGACGTGGCGGCCGAGGGCAGGTCTGGCTACACCCGGCTCCTGCATGAGTGACGCTGACGCGCCCGCGGAACCGCCGGTGCCCTCGTTCGAGCCGCACGAGAAGGTCTGCGGCAACTGCAAGCTATGGCGGGTGCACTCCGTCGACGCCGCGAAGGGCTGGGTGGGCGAGTGCCGGGTGCAGCCGCAGCGCTCGTTGTTTCCGCCGTCGGCGCCCATCTGCAACGCGTTTGCCCCCCGCGGAGAGGCCGTGCAGCGCGCCCACGAGGCCGCCACGTCGTCCCGCCCGAAGGCGCTCAAGTCGATCGCCCCGCTCGTGCGTACGGCCTCGGGCTCGACGCGGCCGACCGCCGTGGGGCCCACGCTCGTTCACCGCATCGACCCGTCGACCGAGGTCGACTTCGAAGGAGACACCATGACGCGCCAGGAGTTGATGGACCTGTTCCTCGAGGCCTCGGGCCTCGCCGACGTGCCGCTCGCGCAGAAGTGGGAAGGCGGCACGGTGAAGCTGGTGCCGGCGAACCCCGAGCTCCAGCCGAAGGACCTGCCGATCGACTCGCTCTTTCACAAGGTGGTGATGGTGCGCGACCGCCTGCGGGTGCTGGAGCAGAAGATCAACGCGCACCCCAAGCTCTCGGACACCGAGAAGGTCGAGATGCAGCAGTACGTGACGCGCTGCTACGGCTCGCTCACGACGTTCAACGTGCTGTTCCGCGAGAAGAACGACCAGTTCGTCGGGCAGAAGGGCGACGAGTAGGGCGGCCGGTGGCCCGGGGCGACCTGCAGAACCCCAGGTGGATGTACGTGAAGGCCGTGCTCTTCGTGGTGGGCGGCGTGCTCGGGAGTGCGTCGATTCTGCTGGAGAGCCCGAGGTTGAAGACGGCCGCGCTGCTGGCGCTCACCGTGTGGTGCTTCTCGCGCGCGTATTTCTTCGTGTTCTACGTCATCGAGCGGTGGATCGACCCGGGCTTCCGCTTCTCAGGGCTGGTCGACTTTGCGCAGTGGCTCGTGCGGCGGCGCTGAGCGTTCAGCGCCCGCTGCCTTCGAGCCGGGTGAGCTCGATGGAGGTGAGCCGGTCCTCCGTGTGTGGCCGCGTCTCGAGCAAGCTCCTCAGCGCGCGAGAGTGGAAGAGCAGCTGCTCCGACATGTCCTTCAGCGTGTGCTCGATCACCTCGAAGCGCTGGTTCATCGCCTCGAAGCGCTGGTTCGATTCGGCCCGGAAAAGTCGGAGCTCGTTCTGGACGGCCTGCCGGTCGGCCTCCGCCTGTCGCGCGTTGGCCTGAAGGTCCTCTCGAATGCCACGGAGGATGGACTGGGTGATGTCGTCGTTCATGCGCATCGAAGTATCACGCACCCCTGACATCGCGACCAGCCCCCGGGGCCCCGGTCATGAGCGTCCCCAGCGCTCCTGACCGCCCGAAACCGACGTGAGTGCGCACGAGTCTTCCTGCGTGCGGACGGCGCCGGAGCCGGACGTGTGAGGTCTCCGTTATCCGACAGATTCGCTGACGATGCCGCGAAGGGTGAGCTCCGTTCAGCGCACGTCATCCGGCTGTGGTGCTTCCTGCGGCTCCTGCTGGGCCAGCACCTTCGCCAGCCGCGTGCGCCCCCGGTTCAGCGCGCTCTTCACCGTGCCCTCCGGCAGCCCCAGCATGCGGGCGATGTCGGGGTACGAGTACCCGCGCACGTCACGCAACGTCACCACCATGCGGTGCTGCTCCGACAGGTGCTGCAGCGCCTCGAGCAGCATCGCGTGTCGCTCGTTGCCCACCGCGCGCGATTCCGGGTCTTCCACCAGGCCCAGCGGCGTCTCGAGCTTGCCGCGACGTTTCCTCGCCCGCAGCGTGTTGATCGACGAGTTCACCAGAATCCGGTGCAGCCACGTCGTGCACGCCGCCTTGCCGTCGAAGTGCACGTTCTTCGTGTACAGGCGCACGAAGACGTCCTGCACCACGTCTTCGGCCTCGTCCGAGTCCTTCACGATGCGGCGCACCACTGCGAGCGCCCGCTGGCGGTGCTGCTGGTAGAGCTCATGAAGCGGCGGGAGGGCGGTCATGGCTGCTTTCAACGCCCCTGCGGCCGTGGCGATCTACCCACCCCGAAACGAACGTGAATCAGCGGAGTTGCGAGCCGCGGACGACCAGCCGCGCCGGCCGTGGCCACGGACACACGACGAGAGGGGGCACGAAGGGGCATACGCCCCGCCTCGCACGCGCGATGCCAACACGCTGGCCCCGGCCTTTCAGGGCTTTGGGAGCCCCCGCACCGTGGCCAGGCTTACTCGGTGTCGCCCTCGCCGCCGGTCAGGCCCCAGTCCTTGAGGCGCTTGAAGATCGTGGAGCGCCCCACGCCCAGCTCGCGGCCCACCTTCTCCTTCGAGTGTCCATGGTGCTTGAGCGCCTGGAGGATGATCTCCTTCTCCAGCGCCTGCAGGTGCTCCTCGAGCGTGCGGCCCGGCACGTAGATCTGCCCGGCCACCGGCGCGGCCATCGGCGCCTTCACGTCCATCGGCGGCAGCGCCTGGCTCGTGTTCGCCTGGAAGGTGATGTCTCCGGCCTCGACGGCGTGCCCGCGCCGCATCAAGAGCGCCCGGTGCAGCACGTTGCGCAGCTCACGCACGTTGCCCGGCCAGTGGTGCGCCACCAGCTTCGACAGCGCGTCCTGCGACAGCGTCACGCTCTGCCCCTTGGGCGAGAAGAGCTTCATGAAGTGCGCGGCCAGCAGCGGCACGTCGGCCTTCCGGCTGCGCAGCGGCGGCAGGTTCAGCGGCACCACGCAGAGCCGGTAATAGAGGTCTTCGCGGAAGCGGCCCTTGCGCGCCTCTTCCATGAGATCGCGGTTCGTCGCCGCGACGATGCGCACGTCGACGTTCATCGGCCGCGCCGCGCCCACGCGCTTGATCTCCCCCGACTCGAGCGCGCGCAGGAGCTTCGCCTGCAGCTCCAGCGGCAGCTCGCCGATCTCGTCGAGGAACAGCGTGCCGCCGTCGGCCTCTTCGAACGCGCCGCGGTGGGTCTTCTCGGCGCCGGTGAACGCTCCCTTCTCGTGGCCGAAGAGCTCCGACTCGATGAGCTCCTTCGAGATGGCGGCGCAGTTGACGGGAATGAACGCCTTCTCGGCGCGCGTGGAGCGGTTGTGGACGGCGCGGGCGACCAATTCCTTGCCCGTGCCCGACTCGCCGAAGATGGCCACCGCCGCGCTCGAGGGCGCGACCCGCTCGATGATCTCGGCGAGCGAGCGCATCGACCCGTCGTTGCCGACCAGGCCCTCGTAGCTGGTGCCGCCCTTCGCGCCGGCCGCCAGCGCGGTGGTCGACGTGGGCTCGAAGACCATCTCGGTCTCGCCCAGCTTCACCGTCGAGAAGAGCGGAATCTCAGCCTCGAAGACCCGCACCGGGCCCATCCACGTGCCGTTCGTCGACTGCTGATCGTAGAGGTGGAAGCGGTTCTCCTGGCGCACCACCTTGAGGTGCCGGCTCGAGATGTAGCGCTCGTTGAGCACCAGATCGTTGCTCGAGTCCTTGCCGACGGTGAACGAGTCGACGGTCAACTTGTGCACGGTCTCCTTCGTGCCCCGCACGCGCAGCTGCGCGGTGATGCGCGGTCCGTCGGAGCCCCGCTGCGCCAGCTCGGTCTGCTGCCCAATCTCGGTCGCCGCGTCGTCGTCGGTGCTCGAGGTCTTCGCGCGGAAGATGGCGCGCCACTGGCCCAGCGCGATGTCGGCGCCGTCGGTCAGCGTGGCGTGGCTCACCTTCTTGCCGGCCACCACGATGCCCTTGCCCGAGAGGTCCTCCACGTCGACGCCGGTCTCGGTGGTGACGAGCGCCACCTGCTGCCGCGACACCTCGGGATCCGGCACGGCGACGTCGCACTTCTCGCCGCGGCCCAGCACCACGCGGGGCTTGTCGATCGTGAACCGCAGGACTTCTTCACCGCGTCGCAGGAAGACGAGCTCGGCCATAGGTCGCTCGCAGGTAGCATGCGGTGCGAGAGCGGTGGAAGGGCCTTCGCGCGCGAGGTGGAGAACGAGCGTCGACGCGTATAGGGAAGCCCGCATGAGCACGCCGATGGAGCTGATGCGCGAGGCCTCGAAGGGCACCCTGTCCGAGCACCTCGGAATCGAGCTGAAAGAGGTCTCGAAGGACAAGGTCGTCGCCACCATGCCCGTCGAGCGGCGCGTGCATCAGCCGTTCGGGCTCCTGCACGGCGGCGCGAGCGTGGTGCTGGCTGAGACGGTGGCGAGCATCGGCGCGTGGATGCATGCCCATGAAGCCGGGAAGGCCGCCGTGGGCCTCGAGATCAACGCCAACCACCTTCGCGGCAAGCGCGAGGGCGTGGTGACGGCCACCGGTACGCCGCTCCACCTCGGTCGCGCCACCCACGTCTGGGAGATTCGCCTCACCGACGAGGCCGGCAAGCTCATCTGCATCTCGCGCTGCACCATGGCCCTCATCGACCCCTGACGCGGGCGCTCTCACGTCTCGAGAAAAAGACGCTCCCCACACTTGACGACAGTGTGCGCTTTGGGCAAGGGCCACCCGCGAAAACCAACGGGTGGGAGCCAACCATGCGCCACAGCAGCCTTCTCCAGTCCGCCGTCGTTCTCGTGCTCGCTGCGTGTGGGCCTGACGCGGGCGGCCTCGCGAGCGCCGACGACCTCGACACCGACGAGGCCGTGGCCACCACCGAGGGCGAGCTCACCTCGTCGAGCCGCGCCGGCCTCTGGTTCCCCCTGCAGACTGGCAACACGTGGACGTACGAGTCGACGCAGGCGCCGACGCGCACCGTGCGCCTGGGAAACGTCTCGAGCGGCATGGCCGAGGTGACGGGCCTCTTCACCAGCAGCGCGTGGGTGGGGGTGACGAGCACCTCGAGCACCACGCTCATGCGGTGGGACTCGGCGTCTGGTGAGTGGAAGTCATGGCTGCGCTTCGGCTTCGCCAGGACGACCTGGTCGATGGGCACCGAGCCGTGCACCGGCGCGCGCTACCGCCGGAGCGCCACCGGCAACACCGTGACGACGCCCGCCGGCGCGTTCTCCGACACCCGCACCATCGCGGTCGAGCAGGTCTCGCACCCCACCGCCTTCTGCGCGCCGCCGCCCTTCACCGAGCTGACGTTCGCCGCCGGCGTGGGGCTCGTCTCGTTCCGCACGGGTCGGGGTGAGCGCTTCGTGCTCCGAAGCGCGACCGTCGATGGCCAGCGCGTGCCCGTGGCGAATGGCACCGTCACGGCCAGCATCACGCTCGACAAGGCCAGCTACATCAACACGCCCAACACGATTCGCTGCGTCACCACGCCGTGCCCGGGCAACGAGAAGACCGCGGTCGCGCGCGTCGCCTTCACCGTCACCAATGGCAGCGCGTCGTCGCAGACGTGGAACTTCCGCACCGGCTGCCAGGTCGAGGTCGAGCTCGTCTCGGCGTCGGGCCTCGTGGTGAAGCGGTTGTCCGACGAGCAGGCCTGCACCATGGCGCTCACCTCGGTCACGCTCTCGAGCGGGCAGAGCCGCACCTGGAACGTGGAGCTGCCGCTGGCCGACCGCGATGGGCTCCAGCTCGATGGCAGCTTCACCGCTCGGGCCCGGCTCATCCCCTCGGCGAACGCGGGCGCCGCCCCCGTCGCTACGCGCGCGTTCTCGGTTCGTATCGGGCAGTAAGGCCCTCATGCGGGCACGCACGCGGCCTGGACGGTTGGCCGCGTTCGACGCCTGGCTGTCGCTCACCGAGCAGTCCCTGCTGTCGGCCCCCGGGACGCTCGTCGACGTGGGCTTCGGCGTCTCGGCCGTCACCACCTTCGAGCTGGCCGCGGCGTTTCCGGGGCACCACGTCATCGGCCTCGAGGCCGACCTGGCGCGTCTCGAAGCGGCCCGGCGTGAGTTTGTGTCGCTCGACCTGCGCGCGGGGCTCGACGCTGTTCGTGGCCTCGCCGACGTGCGCGTGGTGCGCATCGCCAACGTCGGCCGTGCGCTGACGAAGGACGACGTCCACGGGCTCGTGCTGCAGGCCGAGGCGCTGGTGGCTCCGGGCGGCGTCGTGCTCGAAGGCACCACCGACGTCGAAGGGCACGTGTCGGCCTTTCATCTGTGGAGGCGCGGAGCCCAGCCGCCGCTCCTCGTGCTGCACACCGATGGCGCGCGCGGCTTCTCGCCCTGGCTCTTTCGCGACGTGTTGCCCCGCGCGCTGCGCCGCGACGTGCGCCCGGAGACGCCGATTCATGGGCTGCTGACCGCGTGGGAGCAGGCGTGGAGCGTCGATCGCCCGGCAGACCCGCTCGCGGCGTTCGAGGCTTCGGCGCGCGCCCTGGCCGGCGCCCGGAAGGACGTCTGCGTCACGCACGTCGAGGCCGGCTTCGTCACCTGGCAGGCTTCAGCTTGAGCGCTTCGGCTCGAGCCAGTGCCTCGCGACCGCTTCGATCCGCTCGGGCAGCCCCGACAGGTGGCGCAGGGCGCCCGGCCCCTCAAAGAGCTGGTTCACCACGTGTACGGTGTCGCGCTGCCCTTCGGCGGTGAGGCGCTCGAGCGCGACGACGAGGCGGGGCGACCGCAAGAGCGTTCCCACGCGAGCCAACAGCGCGCCGTGGCTGCCGCTCCAGACCCGATCGAGCGAGCCCGCCGGTGCAGGGGTGGCCTCGAAGCCGAGGGCCGCGGCGGTCGACCCCAGGTGGGCCTCGAAGGCGCGCCCGGGGTCGAACCCCACGTGCGCGGCGAACCCGGTGTGCAGCACGCGCAAGAAGGCTTCCCCGTGGCGCGCCCAGGCCGCGCGCACGGCCTCGGGCCGCCAGTCTCCGAGCACCACCACCCGGTTCCGCTGCGTGTCGATGACTCGGGTCTCGGTGTCTTCGGCGAAAACGGCGCGGAGCGCGTCGGCAGGCAGCAGCTCGCGCTGGGCCGGGCCGAAGATCGAGATCCAGCTCAAAGGCGCGTGGAAGAGGTGCTCGGTCTCGACCTCGGTCCCCTCGAGGCCGGCCGTGCCTTCGTGAATCTGTCGCCGCTCGAGCAGCGCGACGAGCCGCTCGACGAAGGCTGCGGCGTCGCCGTCAAAGGGAACGCTCACCGTGGTGCCGCAGTCGCTGCGCGAGGCCCGGCTCGACCCCGAGATGGACAGCCGGTCGATGCCGCCGTCTTTGTACAGCTCGAGGAAGTCGCTCCGCGCGCCCCACTTGTCGAGCGAGGCCACCGGCGTCTTCCCGAGCTTTCGGTGGACGCCCCCGAACCCCACCGAGAAGCTGTCGAACGACAAGCCCAGCGCCCGCGCGTCGTCCCACGTCGCCTGCATGCTGGGCCCGAGGAAGGGCTCGCCCACCAGCCGGACTTTCAGGGGCTGGAGCTCGGCCTTCGGCGGTCGAGGCGGCTCGCTGCTCCAGGGCACCTGAACCCTCGCGCCGGTGAAGCGGGCCAACGCCTGGGTCGCGCGTGTCCTGCGCTCGGCCTCGAAGGCGACGGGCCGAGGCGAGGTGAGCGTGATGGTGTGCAGCTCGGCTGCTGGAAAGAGAGCCAGGAGCGCCTCGAGCGTCGGCACGGCCCGGTACCGCGCCTGGCCCCGCAGACGAAGATCTCCCTCGAGCGTTCGAAAGTGGCCGTCCGCGTCACGGGTCGCGCGCACCGTCCAGCCCTCGTCTTCGAAGGGGCTCCGGCGCGAGGTCAGCGTCAGCTCGAGCAGTCGCGGGTTCGACGTGACGCACTCGAACCAGCCGTCCTGAAAACCCCAGGGGGACTCGACCAGCGTGAGCGCCCTCAGCTTCGGGAGCACCTGCCGCTGGAACCACGCGCGGGCGGTGGGATGCGCTGGCAGGGTGAGGCGAGTCAACGTGCTGGCCATGGCGGCCGGCAGGTCGGCGTCGCGGGCTCCCGGGTGTTCCAGGCCCAGGTGGGTGAGCGAAGGCAGCGCCCCTCCGTCGAAGGCTTCGTCGATGGCCACGGCCGCATGCGCGCCGGCGAGAAAGAGGGTGTCGACCCGAAGCCGACCGAGGAGCGCCACGACGGTGGCGTTGAGGGCGGGTACGCGAAGGCTCGTGAGCAGTGACCACTCTCGCCAGTCGAGGGCGTTGGCGAGCGCCTGCTGCGTGGCTGCGACGAGTGTTCCGCCCGACAGGAAGCCGCGGGTGAAGACGCGATCCTTCTTGTCGAGGAAGGGGTCGAGCGCGCCCGCCCAGGCGCGGCCGTGCCTCGCGAGGAGGGCCGACAGGCGGGCCTGCTGAGCGGCGGTTGGCGTGGGCGCGAGCTGGAGGGCGATGAACTCGCCGCGTGGGTCTCCACGCTCTGTCAGCCAGTCGGCGAACACCGCGCGGGCCGTCACGTCACCGGGGTGGTCGAAGATGTGGGCCAACAGCTCCTCGGCGCTCTTCGCCTGCGAGGCCTGGCGCTCGGTCGCCTCGGCCCAGCGCGACGAGAGGCGCTCGAGTGCCTGTGCGGCTTCGGGCGTCAGCGTGGGGCCGGGCAGGGCGAGGCGCTCCAGCGCTCGTTCGATCTCCGGCACCAGCTCGCGTCGGAACCACGAGGGCATGGGCCGCGAGAGCGCCCGACGCAGCGCGCCCTCGAAGGCCGGGTCCGACAGGCGCCGCAGCACGGGGAGCAGGCGGTTGAAGAAGGGCCACGAGGCGATGCTCGTCCACGGTGAGCTGGCCAGCAGCTCAGCCGTCATCGCTTCGAGGCGCGGGTCGTCGTCCCAGGGGAGCACGGCTTCGAGCAGCGGGAGCGCCGCCTGCCAGGTGCCCGGCCAGCCTTCGGCGAGCGCCATGGCGAGGGCGCCCGCGTCGTCACGGTGCCCGGCCAGCTCGATGCGGAGCGCAAGGCGGGCCGTGCGCGTCTTCCCGGGGAGCGGACCGCGCGCCGACACCACCTCGTCCGAGAGCCTGCGAACGGCCATCGCGAGGCCCGGGTGGTGGGTCGCTCGCCACGCCTCGAGCGCGGCGACGAGAGCGCCTTCGAGGTCGCCTCGTTCGAGACGGACGCAGGCCTCTTCGAGCTGAACCATGAGCCTCCCAGTCGCGCAGCGTCTCGAGAAGAAAGTCGTCACGTCGCAGACGAGCAAGCGCCTCGTCATGCTGCTCGGGTGGGGTAGCGTTCAGCGGGTTCCGGTGGTGCTCCTTCCCGTCCTTGCCTCTCTGGTCGTCTCAGCTGCGCCAGACGCGGCCGAGCAGGGGCCTGAGGAGCGCCTCATCGCGTGGGGGCTCTCACGTCGCGAGCTCGAGCTCGACCCCTCGCCCGAGGGCAAAGAGGTCGACCAGGTCTTCGTCGAGCGTGAAGAGATCTTCCCCGAGTCGAACCCCAAGCTCTTCGACGTCCTCCACATCAAGACGCGCGACTCGGTAGTGCGGCGCGAGGTGCTGCTCAAGCCCGGCGATCACTTCGACGCCACGCGCGCGCTCGAGACCGAGCGCAACCTGCGGCGCATCTTCATTCTGTCGGTGGCGAAGGTGGTGGCGGCGAAGGCGCCCAACGGCAAGGTGCACGTGCTCGTCGTCACCCAGGACCGCTGGAGCCTGCGGCTGTCGAACTCGTTCACGCTCATCGGCGGGCTGCTCCAGTTCCTGCAGCTGACGCTCGTCGAGGTGAACTTCAACGGGTGGGGGCAGAGCCTCTCGATCGACACCGTGCTGCGCCTCGACACCTTCGCGCTCGGGCAGTCGTTCACCGAGCGTCGGCTCTTCGGGTCGCGCTTCAGCTTCTCCGAGGCCGCGAACGTCGTCTTCAACCGGCAGACCGGCGCCGTCGAGGGCTCGGTGGGCCAGGTGCTGTTCGGCTACCCCATCATCACGCTCGATCAGCCGTGGGGCTTCCTCGTCGACGCCGCGTGGAACGTGCGCAAGCGGCGCATCTTCCGCGGGGCCAGCGTGTGGCAGCTGCCGTACCCCGACACGCAGGGCGCCGAGCGCGTGCCGTTTCAGTTCGATCAGCGCGAGCTGGGCTTCGACGCGGTGGTGACGCGCCGCCTGGGCGACCGCGTGAAGGTCGACCTCACCGCCACCGCCGCGGCGTACGTGCGGCAGTACACCCCGATGGCCGAGTCGCGGCTGACCGACGAGCAGGCTGCGTGGCTCACCACGAACTACCTGCCGCGCAGCGAGAACGCGACGTACGTCGAGGCGCTCGCCACCGCGTTCAGCAACGACTTCCGGGTGCTGAAGAACCTTGACACCTTCGAGCTGTCGGAAGATCAGCAGCTCGGCTTCCGCGTCAGCGCTGGCGCCCGGTGGGCGTTTCCGTCGCCCCTCACCACCCAGCCCTTCGTCGAGGTCGGCGGCACCGCGCGCTACCGCTTCTACCAGTGGGACAACCTCTTCTCGCTGACGGCCTCGGGGGGCGCGCGCTTCCGGCCGGGGCTGCCGACCGCGAACGAGCGCTTCGCCGCTGAGCTGCTCAACTATTCACCCTTGTTTCAGGGTGGGCGCTTCGTGACGCGCGTGTTGGTCGACCTGCGCTGGAACGATCTCAACAACCGGCAGGTGCTGCTCGGCGGCTCCCAGGGCCTTCGCGGCACCTTCCCGGAGCAGTTCACCGGCCGCAACCTCGTGCTGGCCAACGTCGAGTACCGCACCCGGCCCATCGCTTTCGTGCTGGGCACCTGGCTCGGCTTCGTCCTCTTCACTGACGTGGGCTCGGCGTTCGACCGGTCGCCCGTGCTGCAGGCGACCGCCGGCTTCGGGCTGCGGCTGCTGCTGCCGTATTTCAACTTCGACGTATTGCGCTTCGACTTCGGCGTGCACGTCAACCAGCTCGGGCCCACGCCGGGGCTCGATCGCCTCAACGCGACGTGGGGCCAGGTGAACGACATCAGGCCCGACATCCTCGACCGCGCGTTGCCGCTGTGAGGCCTCTCGACCGTCAGAACTCGAGCACCAGGCTGACGCGTTGAGGCAGTCCCTCGGTCGGAGCTCCTTCCAGCCCGTACCCCGGAGACGAGAGCGCGGCTTCGAGGCAGGCGCGCTGCTCCTTGGTCAAGTCGACGCTCGTGCCCACCGTCTCGAACTCGTGGCTCCCGACGGCTCCGGTGGAGGTGGACACGAGTGACGTCCACCGAAGCGCCCCGGGACGTTCGGCGCCGATGAAGCAGCGGGAGAGCCGTGGACTGCGCGCCGCCACCTGCAGACGGAACCCGTCGAGCCACGCGGCCTGGGGGCGCGCGGGGGCGTCGAAGTCGGGTCGCTCGACGGGACGACTGGCGACGACGGGCTTCTTCACCACGGGCTTCTTCGCCAGAGGCGCCGTCGGTGGCTTCGGCTCGGGCTTCGGCGCCGGACTGGCCGTGGGCTGTGGGCCCTCTGGCGTGGGACCCTCACAGCGCAAGAACAGCAGCAGGAGCAGCAGCGCCGCCACGGTGAGCGCCCGGCGGAGGCGGCGACATCTTCGGGCCTTCACCAGCGCCGGGTTCGCCTCGAGGGCGGTGGTGGCCCGATTCCGCGCCGCGCGGAGCTGTTCACCAAGCCGCCGCTTCGTCTCGCGGAGCTGCGCCTTCTGCTCGGCCGTCACTCGGTGATCCTCCAGCCGAAGACGAGCTGGCCTTCTGCGTTCCGCCACTCGACCGGCACCAGCTCGAGCGGCGTGAAGACCGGCGGGGCTTCGACCTGGGGCGGCGCGAACGGCCAGGGCAGTGGGTCCGACGGAGCCAGCCGCAGCGAGCCCGCGAACGCCGAGTGCCCGAGGGCGAGCGCGCGCACCTCGCCCTTCGGCCCGGCAGTCGAGCCCATCGCCTCGAGCATTGCCTGCGCGCGGCCTGCGAGCTCCCGCGCGAGCCGTTCGTTCGTCTTCGAGTTGCCAACCAGCGTGGCCACGACGTCCATCAGGCCGACGAGCTGCTGGAGAAGCCCCCGGTTCGCGCGGCGCACCTCGGCCTCTTCACGCTCGAGGCCCTCGATGAGCTGACGAGAAAACCGCAGCGTCTCGTAGGGTGACTCGGCGGACGAGGCCTGGAGCTGTGCCACCAGCTCGGCGGGCTTGCCGTGCGCCAGCAGCTCGAGCCGGCCCAGGCGCGAATCGAAGGCCCCGCCACGCTGGGCGCTCGCCGCGAGCCGGTCGAACGAGGCTCCGTCGGCCCGCAGCGCCGCCGCCCACACCAGGTCCTCGATGATGGGGTTGAAGTCCTGCCGGGGCACGAGCGCCTTGAGCGTCGCCAGCACCTCGGCCGTCGCCTGGTACCGCGAGAGCACGTACGACAACCAGCGGCGCGCCAGCGCGTGCACGGTGCCGCTCTCGCGCGAGGTGTCGGACTTCGCGAGCGCGAAGGCGAAGCTGCGCAGCGCGTCACCGAGGGCGCCACGCTCGAGCTGCCGGGTGCCGCGATGGAGCGCGATGACGGAGCGCTCCCTGAAGCCAGAGC
>JANRKQ010000084.1:0-1819 GCA_033763395.1 Myxococcaceae bacterium | reverse complement strand
CCGTCGCCGCACGACGCGCGCCCTGACGCGCCCTCCCGGCCAGATGCACCGCCAGTTCCCCGCTCCGCGCCTCGACGGCGCGTGACGCGCGTGTTCGCCGCCTGCGGGTTCCCCAATCGTTCCCCGCCCGTGCGGCCAACTTGGCAGCGCGCACGCTCGAAGTGCCCCGACAGGGGGACTTCTGGTACCCCAACGGTTCACCGATTTCGGCCCTTTCGAACTGCACGCTTACTGCGGAATCGGCCTTCCAGACCCCGCCAGGGCCGGAAACTGCCATTTTGTCGGGGAACTTTGCCTTTCGGGGCGTGCACGTCGGGGAACTAACCTTTGTGAAGTTCCCCTTTGGTTCCCCAATCGTTCCATCCGGAGTGTCGAATCCGTCCTGACCGACGAGCCACGTCGTGCGCTTGAAGTGCGACAACGGCCCTGATCGTGCGTTGCCCGCGGCGCCGACACTTGCTATTGCAAGTCTCCAGTACACCACCTGCGGCCGCAGCCCTCCGAGTGTCCAGTCCAAGTCCGGCCGCTCCCAGCGACTTCCAAGTCGCGGAGCCTCACCTTGGACACGCTCGTCATCCGCCGCGTCCCGCTCGCGTCGCTCACGCTCGATCCCGCCAACGCCCGCCAGCACGGTGAGCGCAACCTCGAAGCCATCCAGGCATCGCTGAAGCGATTCGGCCAGGCCGAGCCGCTCGTCGTGCAGCGCGCCACCGGCCGCGTCGTCGGCGGCAACGGCCGCCTCGTCGCGATGAAGGCGCTCGGCTGGACGGAAGCCGACGTCGTCGAACTCGATCTGACCGAGACTCAGGCGACGGCACTCGGCATCGCGCTGAACCGCACGGCCGAGCTGGCGGAATGGGACCTGCCCGCGCTCGGGCGGCTCCTCGAAAGTCTGCATGCCGACCACGAGCTGGAAGGCGTCGGCTTCAGCGAGGACGAGCTCCAGGACGTGCTCGACGAGATCCTGGCCGACAACCCGATCGAGGTGAACGAGGACGAAGTCCCGGCGTTCCCCGACGCCGCCACGACGCGTCGCGGCGACCTGTGGGTGCTCGGGCGGCATCGCCTCCTGTGCGGCGACAGCTCACGCCCTGAGGATCTCGACCGGCTGCTCAGCGGCGAGCCGATCCACCTCGTCAACACGGACCCGCCGTACAACGTGAAGGTCGAGCCGCGCTCAAACAACGCGATCGCCGCCGGGCTCTCGTCCTTCGCGCCGAGCACGCACCACCAGAAACTCGACCTCGCGCGGCATCCCGAGAAGCGCAAGGCCACGCACCAGAAGCTGCGCGCCAAGGACCGCCCGCTGGCGAACGACTTCGTCTCCGACGAGGAGTTCGATCGCCTGCTGCGCGCGTGGTTCGGGAACGCGGCGAGGGCGCTGCTCCCCGGTCGCGGTTTCTACATCTGGGGTGGCTACGCGAACCTCGCCAACTATCCCGCGGCGCTGAAGGAGATGGGCCTCTACTTCAGCCAGGCCATCGTGTGGAACAAGCTGCACCCCGTCCTGACGAGGAAGGACTTCATGGGGGCGTTCGAGCTGGCCTTCTACGGTTGGAAGGAGGGCGCGGCCCACGAGTACTTCGGGCCGAACAACGCCACCGATCTGTGGGAGGTGAAGAAGGTCAACCCGCAGGCCATGTGCCACTTGACCGAGAAGCCCGTGGAGCTTGCTGCTCGCGCGATCCAGTACAGCTCGCGTCCCGGTGAGCACGTGCTCGACCTCTTCGGTGGCTCGGGCTCGACGCTGGTCGCAGCCGAGCAGACCGGGCGGCGCGCGTTCCTGGTCGAACTCGACGAGCTGTACGCGGACGTGATC
>JANRKQ010000083.1:0-64115 GCA_033763395.1 Myxococcaceae bacterium | reverse complement strand
GCAGGCGGAACGTCTGGTGGCGCGGCGGGTGGAACGTCCGGTGGTGCCGCGGGCGGGAGCGCAGGCGGAACGTCTGGTGGCGCGGCGGGTGGAACGTCCGGTGGTGCCGCGGGCGGGAGCGCAGGCGGAACGTCTGGTGGCGCGGCGGGTGGAATGTCCGGTGGTGCCGCTGGCGGCAGCGCAGGTGGCGCGGCAGGTGGTGGCTCCCCGGGAGGCTCCGATGCGGGCTGCCCGCTGATGCCTGCCGTGCGCGCCCTCAGCCTGGGCACCGCCACCACGACGTGGACCGACGTCACACTCCAGGGCTCGACCTTCGTCGCCGTCGGCGCGGGCGGCGCGGCCCGGCGCGTCTTCTCGGACGGTGGCTCGCAGGCGCTGGGCGGCGGCTGCAACACCCGCGACCTGATGGCCGTCTCGGCTCGCCCGGGCGATGGGGTGCTCTTTGCCGTCGACACCGACGGCGTGCTCTTGCGCCTCAACCCGTCGAGCTGCACGGTCGTCAACGGCCTCGCCCCGTCCACCTTCTCGACCTCGGTGCTGGCGCTCGACACCGAGACGTTCGTCACCTCGTACTCGGGCACGGTCTCCGCGGCCGGCAACATTCGCCTCGTGCGCCTCAACGCTGACGGTGGCTCGCCCAGCACCTGGCAGAGCGGCTTCGGTCAGGTGTGGGAGGTGAGCGGACCGCTCGCCTCGCACGTCTTCGCCGCGGGGTGGGACCACATGGTCCAGCAGCGCAGCTTCCTCTGGCGGTGGGACCCGCAGAGCGGCACCTGGTCGACCTCGTACTCGACGAACGATCAGCTGACGCCGCTCTACGCCATCGACGTCCCCAGCACGAACCTCGGCTTCGCCGGCGGCGTGAATCGTTTCGTCGAGTGGAACGGCGCCGCGTGGGTCGAGCGCACCCCCGCGCCCTTCGCCATCTATGGCCTCAAGGTGTTCAGCTCGACCGAGGTCTTCGCCGTCGGCACCGATTCGATGAACCGCGTGGCCTTCGCCCGCTGGGACGGCACGAGCTGGACGTCGATGGTCTCGGGCACTCCGCCCGCCGGCTACCTGGTGCGCATCGACGGCACCTCGCGCTGCAACTTGTACGCGGTGGGGAATTCCGGGCGCGCCTGGACCACCGCCCCGTAGAAGGAGCCACATGTCGTTCCCCATCTCCGAGAAGAGCGAGCGCGCGCTCCTGGGCCTGTTCCCCCGCGTGCAGGGCCGCCCCGACGCGCCCACGTGGCTCGTCGACCAGGTCGTCGATGCCGAGTTGCACCGCGCCTGCCACCCCGACGCCACCACCGGCGCCTTCCACGCGCTCGCGCTGAACCAGGGCACGTTGATGAAGGAGGAGTACGACCTGTCGACGCACGGCCACGCCGAGGGCTGGGAGCTCGAGGCCGTCGTCGTCGACCCCCGCGAGTTCACCCTCTTCAACATGCGCCATGGCTTCCCCGCCGGTGACGCCGCGCTCAAGGCCATGGTGCAGGCGATGAAGCAGGTGCTGCCGAAGGCCAAGGTGGTGCGCATTCACACCGACGGCTTCGCCGTGCTGCTCGGGCCCACCGCCGACACCCGCCTGACGCCCGAGCACGTGGCGGCCCTCCGCAGCGCCTTGCCGATGGCCGTCGCGGCCGCCTCTCCCGCCGGCGAGCCGGTGATGGCCTTCACCATCGGAGCGCTCCGCCTCACCGTCGTCGACCCGACCAACTGGCAGGTGCTGGGGCCCCTCGTGTGGGCCGAGTGCGAGCGAACGCTCATCATCGCCCGGCGCGCGCCGTTCGACGGCGTGCTGGAGCGCCGCATCGAGCTCAACGGGCGCCTGCCCGACTTCAGCCGCTGACCGTCACAGCCACCGCCGCCGCGTCGGCTTCGCCAGGACTTCGAGCACGGACTTCGGCAGCGCCACCACCACGAGCGCGAGGCCCACCACGAAGAGCCCCGGCGTGGCGCACAACGACCAGGCCCATACGCCCAGGCCGACACACAGGACCGCCGCCGCGACGCTCACCAGCCGCCAGCCGAGCCGGGCCTGCTCGCTGTCCACTCGCTCGAGCTCGGCGGCCTTGCGGAACTCCGCCTCGACGTGGGCCTTCACTTCGGCCGTTCGACGCTCGGCCTCGGCGGCCTGCTCTGCGTCCCGCGCGGCCGTCTGCGCTTCGAGCAGCGAGAGGTTCAGCGCTCTCGCGTCGGCGGTGTCGAGCGAGGCGCCGCAGAAGAGACAGACGCGCTCGAACTTGCCCGAGTCCCGCTGACAGGCCGCGCAGCGCCGGAAGGGGAGCTTCATCAGCGGGTCGGTGTCGAGCGACAGGTGGTTCGCGCCGTCGGTCTCGAAGCGCGCGAGGCCCTCGCGTGTGCCCTCGGCGCCCTGCGGCGAAAAGGCCTTCGCGGCCTCGAGCGCCGGGGCGTGCGTTGCCTGCGCGGGCGACGCTGGCGCGTGGGGGGCCGCGGTGAAGCGCTCCTCGGCGACCGCCGGTGTGCTGTCGGGCTCGCGCGTGGGGCGCTCCCGCTCCAGCTTCTCGAATCGCCCATCTCGCGACATGGGCGCCATCATCTCGCGGTTGGGCCGTGGAGGCGACGGGTGTGAGGTCGAGCGTGGAGGGCGCCTGCCCCCTGGGGCACCAGCGACCTTCTGGGCTGCGACCCGCCGTCGTGGCCGCCCCGTCCTCCCTCCGATGCCGACGGGAGCGCGGGTGTCCTGTGCCCTCGTCGACGCGATGTGTGCGCACACGCCGCGCGCGTCGACGTCACCTTCGGGCGCTCACGACGCAGGCCGGGTGCGCTGCTTCGCCCAGTGCCGCAGACGCTCGATGTCCTCGGCCATCGTCACCGAGAGGGGCATCGTCTCGTCGATGGCCGCCTCGAGGTGCCGGGGCGCGAGCTCGACTTTGTCGGCGAAGGCCTCGGCCAGCGCGCTCACCACGACCTGCTCCACCTCGGCGCCGCTGAAGCCCTCGCACCGGGCCGCCAGCGCCGCGAGCGGGTAGTTGGCCGGCGAGCGCCCCCGACGCGAGAGCTGGAGCGAAAAAATCTCCTGTCGCTCGGGCTCGGTGGGCAGGTCGATGAAGAAGATGTCGTCGAAGCGCCCCTTGCGCAGCAGCTCCGGCGGCAGCGTGTCGATGCGGTTGGCGGTCGCCACCACGAAGACGGGGGCGGTCTTCTCCTGAAGCCACGTGAGCAGCGTGCCGAAGACGCGGGCCGATACGCCGGTGTCGTTGCCGCCGCCGCCAGCGCCCGCGAGGCCCTTCTCGATTTCGTCGACCCAGAGCACCACGGGCGCGAGCGACTCGACGACCCGAATGGCCTTTCGCAGGTTCTCTTCCGACGAGCCGATGAGGCCCGAGTAGATGCGGCCCATGTCGAGGCGCAAGAGCGGCATGCGCCAGGTCGACGCGATGGCCCGCGCCGTCAGCGACTTGCCGCAGCCCTGCACGCCGAGCAGCAAGAGGCCCTTGGGGGAGGGGAGCCCGAAGGCGCGCGCGTCGTCCGAGAAGGCGTCGGAGCGGCGCACCAGCCAGTGCTTGAGGTGCGTGAGGCCGCCGACGTCCGAGAGGGACTGGTCGGTGGCGTGGTACTCGAGCAGGCCGCTCTTGCGAACCACCTGGCTCTTCTCGTCGAGGATGAGCTTCAAGTCGGTCGCGTCGAGGCGGTTGTCCTGGGCGATGGCCTTGGCGAAGGCGTTCTCGGCCTCGGACAAGGTGAGGCCGTGGGCGGCAGAAACGAGGGCCTCGGCCTGGGCGCGGTTGAGCTCGACGGTGGCGCGCTTGTTCTTCGTCACCACGCGCGCGATGTCCTTGAGCAGCGCCAGCAGGTCGGCCTTCGAGGGCAGCGGCACGTCGACGACCGACACGTCTTTCTCGAGCTCGTCGGGCAGCTTGAGCGTCGGGGCCACCACGATGGCGGTGGTGAACTGCGTCTTGAGGTGGAAGCCGAGCTCACGCAGCGCGCGCACCGTCACCGGGTCGTCGAGGTGCCGGTGGAAGTCCTTCAGCAGCACGAGCGCCGGGGTGGTGAGGCGGTGAATGGCCACCAGCGCGCGGGCCGGCTCGAGCGTCTCTTCGGGCGGCACCTTCAGCGTGCCGGTGAGCGCGCGCAGCCCACGCGTCGCCGTCCACTCGAGCAGGTCCTTCCCGTGGCTGCGGGCGAGGTCGCCCAGCAGGGTGTCGAGCCGCTGCTCTTCCCAGGTGACGAGGTAGAGGAGCGGGTACCGGGCGCGGATGAGGGTGTCGAGCTCTCGCAGGAACGCGGGCCGCTCGGTGGTGGGAGACGTCATGGAGGCTGTGAAGCCTACCGCGCCCCGCACACCAGACTGGAGAGAGAGAGCTTTACCGGAGAAGCGCAGAGGGTGCCGAAGAAGTTCCCCCACACCCTGCGCCGCGACGAGCGGTCATGCGCTTCACCGATACGAAGAGAGATAGCCGGCGGATCCGCCGTTGTCCAGAAACGGATCAGCGACCGCTGCGTTCCAGTGACGTCACGCGTCACGCTCGAGGACTGGAAGCGTGAGTCAGTGGCAGTGGTCGACGTGACAGTTGCGCGAACAGCAGTCGCTGTTGCTTCGGCACGAGCCTCCGGCCCGGCGGCACTGGC
Source organism: Myxococcaceae bacterium (assembly GCA_033763395.1). Lineage (GTDB taxonomy): Bacteria > Myxococcota > Myxococcia > Myxococcales > Myxococcaceae > Xiheimicrobium. The sequence continues at coordinate 59,531 of JANRKQ010000083.1, read as the reverse complement.
CCCCACTCTGCGCTGCGCCACAGAAGCCGAAGGAGCCGATGCGCGGGTCGATGGGGTTGCAGGCCTGACCTCCGACACAGTCAGCGGCGGAGCAGCAGACCGGCCGGCACGCGCCCTGGTTGCACCACAGCCCTGCGCGGCAATACGGGCCTGACTGCAGGTTGCAGGTCTGGCTGATGGAGCGGGTGCCGTCGACGTCGATGCACCGCAGGCCCACGCGCTCGGGCGCGGTGTTGGTGAGCAGGCACAGCTGATTCGGCGCACAGCCCTCGTTCGTCACCGGGTGGCAGGTGCTGTCGGGGCTGGCCCAACACGAGACGGGCAGGGTGGGGAAGCGCATCGTCAGCGGTGCCGTCGTTCCGCTCCAGCCGCCCGCCGACTGCACCGGAAGCACTGAGACGGCCTCGAGCTCGTCTTCGACATCGAGCGCCGTGGTGAGCCCGCAGGCCGTGAGGATCAACACCACCGCCGAAAGAACGCGCATGGCGATGCTCTAGCAATCGGATTGCAAGAGCGCGAGGCGCTGGAGCGTGAGAGTCTGGAAGAGAGGGCTTCAGCGCTTCGAAGCCCGGCGTCGGCGAGCGAGGACGACGAGCGCTCCGGCGGTGAGCGAGGCCGGCGCGCTGGTGCAGCCGCCCCGTGGCGTGGGCGTCAGGCCGGGGTCGCCGGCGTCCGGGGCGCCGGGCTGGAGCCCCGTCGGCCCTGCGTCGGTCCCGCCCGGCGCGCCACCATCGACGCCGGCATCCGCGGGGCTCCGCGTGCAGCCAGCGGCGCGCTCACCACACGAGAACCCGACGTTCACCTGCCTGCAGTCCGCCGAGCACCCGCTGCGGGGCAGCGCGTCACCGTCGTCGCAGGCCTCATTCACGCGCTCGTCGCGCCAGCCGTCACCACACGCTGACGTCATGCACGTCTCGGGCTGGTGCTCCCAGGGAACCTGGCCCGCCGGGCAGTGGTTGCGCACGCAGGCGCCGAAGCCCGGGCCGCAGTCCGGGTCGACGGTGCCGCAGCCGCAGTCGAATACGCCGTCGCCGCGCGTGGTGGCATCGCAGGGGAGCGCGGCCGGGGCCGCAAGGCACACGGCGAGGAGCAGCAGTCGTCTCATGGCGTCAGCTTTCGTTGGAGGCGCTCGAAGGCGCGGAGCGAGGCGGCCGTCTCGAGCCGGGTGCGCGGGCTGATGGCTGGTTGGTCGAAGAAGTAGCCCAGAGCGCGCAGGTTGCGAGTGTCGGCGTAGCTGGGGTCGAGGCCAGCGCGCGCCTCTGTGCTCGACCAGTGCCAGCGGGCGGTGGAGGCAAGGTGGCAGCCGCCACAGTCGACGGTGCCCGGGTTGTGCACCTCGGGTGACTCCAGCCGGTCGAGTGACGGGCGCGCGTCGTCGACGGGGCCTTTGCCAGAGGTCGCGCTCGAGAACGAGCGCTCCATCATCGAAGCGGGGATGAGGGTGGCCTCGAGTCGGCTCGTGCCGCCGGTGCTGGTGACGTGGTGCTCGAGATGGCTGACCTGCCCTTCAAGGGCGTGAGGCAGACCAGCCGGTGAAGTCGACGTCAACCTGCAGTTTCGCCAGCCCGCCAACGAAGCGACCCCCCCCACTCACTGAGGCCCACGCAGCTTCGCCTTGAGGGTGTTGAGCGCGATGCCGAGCGCCTTCGCCGCGTGCGTCTTGTTGCCGCCGTGCGCTGCGACCGCGGCCTCGCAGTCCTGGCGGGTGAGGTCAGCGGGCCGAACGCGACGCTCCCGGGGCGCGAGCGCGGGGCTCGAGGTGGTGGCGGCGACGGGAGCCTCGCCGAGCGCCACGGCCTCGTTCTGCAGCTGGGCCGAGATGGCGTCGGCGCTCACCAGCAGTCGCTGGGTGTCGAGGCCCCGCGCCTGCCGCTCGGCGGCGAGCTTCGCGACGGTCGTCTCGATGACGCGGCGGAGCTCGCGCACCTGCCCGGGCCACGGGCGCGACTGGAGCAGCGCCATCGCCTCGGCCGTCACCTCGGCGTCCTGGTTGTGCGTGTCGCGCAGGCGCGACAGGAACTCGTCGACCAGCAGGGGCACGTCATCGCGGCGCTCGGCCAGCGAGGGCACCACGATGACGTCGCCGAGCAGGCGCTGCACCAGGTCCGGCCGCAGCGATGACTGCTTGAGCGGCGTCTTGGAGGCCGAGACGAGGCGGAAGCGCGGGGCAGGCGCGCGGTCGCTGGTGCCTCCGAGTGGGCTGAAGCTCCCGCTGCCCTCGAGCACGTCGAGCAGGAAGTCCTGTGCCTCGCGCGGCAGCGACTCGACCTCGTCGAGGAAGAGCGTGCCCTGGTCGGCGAGGAAGAACTTGCCCTGGCGGTCCTGCACCGCGCCGGTGAACGAGCCGCGCACGTGGCCCAGCAGCTCGCTCTGCAGCGCCTGTGCGTCACGCGGCAGCCGCCCGCAGTTCACCGACACGAAGGGCCCGCTGCGGCCGGAGCGGTCGTGAATGCGCCGCGCGCCGTGCGTCTTGCCCGTGCCCGACTCGCCCATCAGCACCACCGGCAGCTGGTGCCGCGCCGCGACGTCGAGCGCCTGCTCCAGCCGCTGGGAGGCCTGCGAGCGGACCGAGGCCGGGCGTGGTTCGGGCTCTGGTGCGTCGGCGAGCATCACCAGCCGTGCGCGCTCGGTGCCCAGCCACAGCACGTCGCCGGGCCGGAGCGCCACCGTGTCCTTCACCTCGTGCTCGTCGAGCCGGCGCCCGCCTGGCAGGCGCAGCGTGCCGTTGCGCGAGCGCAGGTCGCGATAGACGAGCTGCCCGCTCGAGTCGCACCACAGCCGCCCGTGCTGCCTCGACACCGCGTCGTCGGGCATCACGACGCTGGCCTCGGCGCTGCGGCCCAACACGAGCTCGCTGTCGGCGTAGACCCGCAGCACGAGCGGCGGCTGCCCCACACGCTCCACCCGGACCGCGCGCACCCGCAGCGCTTCGGTCAGCTCCGGCGCCCGCAGCTCCCGAGTCACCTGCTGACCGCTCGTGAAGTCACTCATGACGATGCCGGACAGCCTGTCAGAGTTGACTGGCAAACGGCCACTGACGGTCTTTGCGTCGCCGCAACCACCTTGAATGTCGAAGAGGTCCATAGGTGAGGGCCCTGGTTCGCACGAGGCATGCCGACCGGAGGAACGACCCGAGCCCGCGATGAACGGGATGGGCTCTCGTTGATATTGACTTTGATTCTCAAAACCAACCATAGTGCCAGCACCCCGACGTCTTGCGAGGTGTCCATGTCGAGCGCTGGCTGCAGTCATCAGACGTTGTCGTCCAACCGTGTCGCGACCGTTCAGCGCTGCGTCGACTGCGGGAGCCTCTCGGTGCACGTGGGGCCGTTGACCTTCCGGCTCGACGCGGCGTCGTACGAGGGCCTGGTCGCCGCGCTGACCGAGGCGCGGCTGGTGCTGCACCGGGAGCAGGCCCTCGAGCAGGGGCACTTCTCGTCCACCCGCGGGCAGGCGTGAGGCGGCCATGACACGACTGCTGCGAGGGGCCGTGGTGTTGACGCGGACGCCGACGCTGGTGGCCAGCGGCGATGCCCTCACGACCAGCCTGCTCGCGCGTGAGCTCGGCCTCCTCGGGCTCGAGGTGCGCAGCACGTCGACGTTCCCCGAGGCGAGGGCGGCGGTGACGAGCGGCGCCTACGGAGTCGCCGTGGTCGACGTCTCGGTGTCCGGCGGTGACGGGTTCGAGCTCGTTCGCGCGGCGCGGGCGAGCGGCGTGCCGGTGGCGCTCCTGTTGGTGAGCGCGCGCAACGACGTGAGCACTCGTGTCTACGGCCTCGAGTGTGGCGCCGACGACTGCGTCACGCTCCCCGTCCACGGGGACGAGCTGCGCGCGCGGGTGAAGGCGCTGCTGCGCCGTCACGAGACAGCGCCCGCGATTCGCACGGAGCGGGTGGCCCTCGGCGCGCGCTGGTTCGACCGCACCACTGGCGTGGCGCACACCAATCTCGGGCAGCTCGTGCTCTCGAGGCGGGAGCTGCTCCTCATGCGCCGCTTCATCGAGCGCGAAGGCGAGCTCCTCACGCGCGACGACCTGCTCGACGCCGCGTGGGGGGTCGACGCCACGCCGACCGACCGCACCATCGACAACTTCATCGTGCGCCTGCGCCGGTACTTCGAGCCGAACCCGGCTGAGCCCACGCTGCTGGTGACGGTGCGCGGCCGTGGGTACTGCTTTCAGCGTCACCACACCATCACCTCCGCCCATCAGTAGGCGTGGCTCGGCTACGAAGCGGCGTCATGTCGCTGCGCCTCTCTGCCCTCGTCCTCCTCGTCGCCGGAGCGTGCGTCACTCCTCCCGCCCCCAGGCCCGTTGAGCCACCGCCTCCCGCGAAGCCCATCCTGCTGCCCGAAGAGGTGCACCTGGCGAACCTGCGGCAGCTCACCTTCGAGGGTGAGAACGCCGAGGCCTACTGGCGCTTCGACGGCAGAGGGCTCTCGCTGCAGGCGCGCGGCGTGAACGACGGCTGCGACCGCATTCAGGCGCTGACGCTCGACCCGACGGGGAAGGCCTCCATCCAGCAGGTGTCGAGCGGCGCCGGCGCGACGACGTGCGCGCACTGGTTCCCCGAAGGAGACGCGCTCCTCTACGCGTCCACCCACCTCGGCGGCCCCGCCTGCCCGCCGAAGCCCGACATGAGCCTCGGCTACGTCTGGGCGCTCTCCGACAGCTACGACCTCTTCAAGGCGCAGGTGACGCCGGGCGCGCCGCTGCCGGTGAAAGACGCGCAGCTCGTTCGCCTCACCGACACGAAGGGCTACGACGCCGAAGGCACCGTGTGCGGAAGAGACGGGAGCATCGTCTTCACCAGCGTGCGCGACGGCGACCTCGAGCTGTACCGCATGGACAACGACGGGAAGAACGTCAAACGCCTCACCTTCACGCCCGGCTACGACGGCGGCGCGTTCTTCAACAAAGACTGCACGAAGCTCGTCTGGCGCGCGTCTCGCCCGAAGCCCGGCAAGGAGCTCGACGACTACCAGCGGCTGCTCGGCCAGGGCCTCGTTCGGCCCTCGAAGCTCGAGCTCTACGTGGCCAACGCCGACGGCTCCGATGCACGGCAGGTGACGTACCTGAACGCGGCGTCCTTCGCGCCCTTCTGGTTTCCGAACAAGGAGCGCATTCTGTTCTCGAGCAACGCGGGAGACCCGAGGGGCCGCGAGTTCGACCTGTGGGCCGTCAACGCCGACGGCACCGACCTCGAGCGCATTACCTTCACGAAGGGCTTCGACGGCTTCCCGATGTTCTCGCCCGACGGCGCCACGCTCGCGTTCTCGTCGAACCGCATGACGGCCGAGGGGAAGAACGACACCAACCTCTTCCTCGCCACCTGGGTCGACTCGCCGCCGAAGCCGCAGGCGGGCCCGGCCGAACGGGTGCGCGACGACGTGGCGTGGCTCGCGTCGCCGGAGCGTGACGGCCGCGGCATCGGCACGAAGGGGCTCGACGCGGCGGTGGACTTCGTCGAGGCGCGCTTCAAGGCGCTCGGGCTCGAGGGCGCGGCGCCCGATGGCAGCTTTCGCCACGAGTTCCCCGTTCCGACGAAGGTGTCGCGAGGCGCGAAGACGTCGCTGCGCCTGGCTGGAAAGCCCGTGCCCGAGGGAGCCTTCTCGCCGCTGGGCTTCTCGGCGCAGGGGAAGGTCGACGGCCCGCTGGTGCTGGTGGGCTACGGCCTCGAGGACGCCGAGCTGGGCCTCGACGACTTCAAGGGAGTCGAGCTGAAGAACAAGGTGGCCCTCGTGCGCCGCTTCGCGCCGGAGCACCCGAAGCTGACCACGCCCGAAGCGCAGCGCCGTGCCGGAGACCTGCGGAAGAAGGTGTTCCTCGCGAAGTCGAAGGGGGCGAAGGCGGTCCTCGTCGTGGACGCGCCAGTGATGGCGCCGGGCCCCGAGAAGCGCGAGCCGGTGATGGAGGCGCCGCTCCCGCCGCTGCGCCTCGACAGCCTCCAGGACGCGGGGCTGCCAGTGCTCGCCGTGAAGCGCGCCGTGGTGGCGCCGTTCCTCGCGATGCTCGAGATGAAGCAGCCGGTGGCGGTGTCGCTGTCGGTCGAGCTCGTCGTCGAGACGGCCACCGCGGTGAACGTCGTCGCGAAGCGGAAGGGAACGAGCGCGTCCGGCGCCGTCATCGTGGGAGCGCACCTCGACCACCTGGGCTTCGGTGGCTCCAACTCGCTCGCGCCCGACTCGACGGCTGCGCACCTCGGCGCTGATGACAACGCCTCGGGCGTGGCGACGCTCCTCGAGGTGGCGCGGCAGGTGTCTGCGTCGGCAGAGCCGCTTTCCCGTGACGTCGTGTTCATCGCCTTCTCGGCGGAAGAGGCGGGCGTGCTGGGCTCCTCTGCGCTGGTGGCGGCGAAGCCGGCCTGGCTCGAGGGCGCGTGGGCGATGCTCAACATGGACATGGTGGGCCGGCTGCGCATGAACGAGCTGTCGGTGCTTGGCGCCGAGTCGGCGCCCGAGTGGAAGGCGCTCATCGAGGCGGCCTGCCAGGGGGCGCGCGTGTCGTGCGCGGCGAGTGGTGACGGCTATGGGCCGTCAGACCATCTCAGCTTCTATTCGGCGGGCCTGCCGGTGCTGCACTTCTTCACCGGCGCGCACGGCGACTACCACAAGCCCTCCGACGCGCCCGACAAGGTGAACGCCGCCGGCGCCGCGAAGGTGGCCGAGGTGGTGGGCGCGGTGTTGCGCGCCTCGAAGGACGTGGCGCTGACCTACACGAAGTTCCCTGCGCCGGTGCGCGGCGACGCGCGGAGCTTCAACGCCTCGCTGGGCACCGTGCCGAACTACGGCGGCGGTGTGCCCGGCGTGAAGGGCGTGCTGCTCGACGACGTGCGGCCGGGCGGCGGCGCCGAGAAGGCCGGCATGCGGCGCGGCGACGTCATCGTGAAGCTCGGCGCGTACGACGTCGGCTCGGTGGAGGACCTCATGTTCGTGCTGACGCAGGCGAAGCCGGGCGAGACGGTGAAGGGGGTCATCGTGCGCGACGGCCAGCGCGTCGAGCTCGAGGTGACGTTCCAGGAGGGCAAGCGCCGCTGAGACGTCCTTCGAGGCTCGGGCGGAACGACGGGCTCCACCACGTCGGGCGCTGCACCTTCGTGCCGAGCTTCCCAGCCTGGCCTCTGCAGAGAAGCGCCGCTGGCCCGTCACTCCTCGCCCCCTGGGCCGACGGGAGCAGGCGCTGATCACCGCCCCGAGGGCCGGCCCACCCCCGTACCCATGTCATGGGACCGTCATCGCCCCGCTCGCATGACGCACCCGCGCATCGCCTTCCTGCGGCAGGGGGCCAGACGCTTGAGTAGGAGCGAGCCAGCTGCGCTCGCTCCGGCTCAAGACGCCGGGGAATGTTTCACCGCGAAGAAGGTGTGCCCGTCACGTCCGACGGTACACGCGGGGCGGTTCGAGAGAGGGAGGCTTCGCCGTGTTGTACCTGCACGCCATCGGTCACTTTCACCCCGAGAACATCATCACCAACGCGTTCCTCGAGAGCCTCGGCATCGAGACGAACGACGCGTGGATTCTCGACCGCGTCGGCATTCGTTCGCGGCACACGGTGCTTCCGCTCGACTACATCCGCGAGACGAAGAACGCCGACCCGCGCGCCGCCATCGAGGCCGCCACGATGTCGAACGCGCAGACGGGCGCGAAGGCCGGCCAGCTCGCGCTGACGCGCGCGACGCTGAAGCCCCAGGACATCGGCATGGTGCTCGCTGGCAGCTGCAGCCCCGATGAGAGCATTCCCGCCGAGGCCAACCGCGTGGCCGAGCAGCTCGGCATCGACGGCCCGTCGCTCGACGTCGCCAGCGCCTGTTCGTCGTTCTGCAGCCAGCTCTACTTCGTCGAGGCGATGCGCCCCGAGAAGCTGCCCGACTTCATCATGCTGGTGAGCCCGGAAAACTCGACGCGCGTGGTGGACTACCGCGACCGCTCCTCGTGCGTGCTGTGGGGCGACTGCTCGACGGCCGCCATCGTCTCGCCGCGCGTGCCCGGCCCCTGGAAGGTGACCTCGACGTACTTGAAAGGGGAGCCCGCGGGCGCCGACAAGGTGAAGGTGCCGCGCTTCGGCCACTTCACGCAGCAGGGCGCCGAGGTGCAGAAGTTCGCGGTGAAGCGCGCCGGAGAAGTCTACCAATTGCTGCGCGACGAGTACGTGAAGGGCGGCGGACAGGTGAACGACCTCACCTTCATCGGCCACCAGGCGAACCTGCGCATGCTCGAGCACGTGGCGCGGCGCTGCGAGGTGCCCGAAGGCCGGCACCTCTTCAACGTCGACGTGCGCGGCAACGTCGGCGCGTCGGGCGCTCCGAGCGTGTTCTCGGAGCACTGGGACTCAGGCCGCCTCGGGCCCGCCGTCGCCGTGTGCGTCGTGGGGTCGGGCCTCACCTGGGCCGGTGCGCGCTTCGAGCGCGTATGAGCCGCCGCACGCCCACGCGCGGCTCGAGCGTCGCGCTCTTCTTCTTGAGCCTGCCGTTCCTCGCCGTCGGCCTCGTCACCGCGCCGTGGGCCGCGTCGTTCTGGGCCGACACCCGCTTCCCGGCCTTCGGAGGTCAGGGCCTGCGCGACGCTGGCGAGCTCGCGTGGGGCCTGTCGTCGTTCTTCCTCATGTGTGGCGTCTCGGGCCTCGTGTGGGCCGTGCGCGACTTCGTCTCACCCCCGTCTGGCGACGGAAGCTCCCGTCGTCCTTGACGTTCTTTTGGGCAGGGCGACCTGAAACCACCGCACCAAGGGGTGCGTAAGGTCCCCGTTCCCTCTCTCAGGAGTGCCCATGTCCCGCCTGGCCTGGTTCGTCGTCACCGCCCTGCTCGTGTTCGCGGCGGTGGCGTTCGCGCAGTCTGCGAAGTCAAAGAAGCCGACCGCAAGCGGGGCCGCTCCACCCGACCCGGAGATTCCCACCGTGAAGACGTACACGAAGCCCTCGAAGGACGAGCTCAAGAAGAAGCTCACGCCCGAGCAGTTCAAGGTGACGTGCGAGGCCGCCACCGAGCCGCCCTTCAAGAACGCCTACTGGGACAACCACGAGGCGGGCATCTACGTTGACGTCACCACGGGCGAGCCACTGTTCAGCTCGACCGACAAGTTCGACTCGGGCACGGGCTGGCCCAGCTTCACGAAGCCCATTCGCAAGGTGGCCGTCACCGAGCACACCGACATGGCGTACGGGATGATCCGCACCGAGGTGCGCTCGAAGACGGGCGACGCACACCTGGGGCACGTCTTCGACGACGGGCCCTCTGACAAGGGTGGCCTGCGGTACTGCATCAACTCGGCGTCGCTGCGCTTCATCCCCGTGGCGAAGCTCGAGGCCGAGGGCTACGGCGAGTACCTCGCGCTGTTTCAACCGACGTCCAGCATGGCCAAGGAGAAGCTCACCGTGAAGACCGAGACCGCGTACCTCGCCGGCGGCTGTTTCTGGGGCATGGAGGACCTGCTGCGAAAGGTGCCCGGCATTCTCGAGACCGAGGTCGGCTACACCGGCGGGCACCTCGACAACCCGAAGTACGACGACACCCACGACTCGAAGTCAGGCCACGCCGAGTCGGTGAAGGTGGTGTTCGACCCGGCCGTCATCTCGTACGCCGACCTGCTCGAGAAACACTTCTTCCGCATGCACGACCCGACGACGCTCAACCGCCAGGGCAACGACATCGGCACGCAGTACCGCTCGACCATCTTCCCGGTCGATGACGCCCAGAAGAAGACCGCCGAGGCCGTCATCGCGAAGGTGAACGCGTCGGGGACGTGGAAGCGCCCCATCGCCACCACCGTCGAGCCGTTCAAGAAGTGGTGGAAGGGTGAGGACTACCATCAGGACTACCTGGTGAAGAACCCGGGCGGGTACACCTGCCACTACTACCGCGACTGAGGGCGCGCTTCGGCGAAGCCTTGACTCCGACGGGCAGGGCGCCCAAACGCAGCGGGGTGAAGACCGACTTCCTCGAAGAGCTGAAGTGGCGTCGCATGCTGCACGACGCGATGCCCGGCACGCAGGAGCTGCTGGCGAAGGGCACGCCGGTGAAGGGCTACATCGGGTTCGACCCGACGGCCGACTCGCTCGGCGTGGGGCACCTGGTGCAGGTGATGACGCTGCTGCACTTCCAGCGCGCGGGGCACCACCCCATCGCGCTCGTCGGCGGCGCCACCGGCCTCGTCGGAGACCCCTCGGGCAAGAGCCAGGAGCGCAACCTGCTCACCGACGAGGTGCTGCAGCACAACCTCACCGGCATCAAGGCGCAGCTCGCGAAGTTCCTCGACTTCGACTCGGGCCGGGCGAGCCTGGTGAACAACGCCGACTGGTTTCGCGAGCTCAAGTTCCTCGACTTCATTCGCGACGTCGGCAAGCACCTGACCGTCAACTACATGATGGCGAAGGACTCGGTGCAGAAGCGCATCTCGGGTGAAGGCGAGGGCATGAGCTTCACCGAGTTCACCTACCAGCTGGTGCAGGGCCACGACTTCTTCCACTTGTGGAAGACGATGGGCGTCGAGCTGCAGATGGGTGGCAGCGACCAGTGGGGCAACATCGTCACCGGCACCGAGCTCATTCGGCGGCGCGCGCAGGGGCAGGCCTGGGCGCTCACCACCAACCTCATCACCAAGGCCGACGGCACGAAGTTCGGCAAGACCGAGGCGGGCAACGTGTGGCTGTCGCCCGAGCGCACCTCGCCGTACGAGTTCTACCAGTTCTGGCTCAACGCCTCCGACGCCGACGCCGCCAACTGGGTGCGCATCTTCACGCTGCACTCGAAGGACGAGGTCGAGGCGCTCGAGGCGGCGCACGCGAAGGACCCCTCGGCGCGGCACCTGCAGCGGGCGCTCGCGAACGACGTCACCGCGCGCGTGCACTCTCAGGCCGACGTCGACTTCGCGGTGAAGGCGGCCGAGGTGCTCTTCGGCAAGGCCACCATCGAGACGCTCAAGGCGTTGTCCGAGGGGCAGATCGCCTCCATCTTCAAGGACGTGCCGCAGAAGACGCTGTCGCGTGACGAGCTGGTGAAGGGCATTCCCTTCGTCGAGTTGGTGGTGACGAAGACGGGCTTCGTCGAGTCGAAGGGCGCGGCGCGCAAGCTCATCGAGCAGAACGGGCTGGCGCTGAACAAGGAGAAGGTGACCGACCCGATGAAGGTCATCGACGCCTCGGCGCTGTTGTCCGACCGCTACCTGCTGTTGTCGCGCGGCAAGAAGGACAACTGCCTGGTGCAGGTCGGCTGAGCGCCTTCGCTCGGGCACGCCCCTTCGGCGGTGGCTCCAGGCTGGCCGCGCGGCTGCGCGGTCGGCCACCCTGGCTTCGTCGAGGAAGCGGCCGAACGCGATTGGCTTCACCTCACCGCGGGAGCTGATGGGGGCGTCTGCGGCAGTGCTCGGCCTGCGCGCCCGTCCTGACGCCAGGGAGCGGCGACGTCCGTCTGGCCGTCTCGTTGCCGCCGCGGACGGCCCTGTGGACTTCCCGGGCTTGCGCCGAAGCGTCGCGCAGCATTATAAGTTGGTCAACCAACCTATATGCCTCGACCACCGAACACCGACCAGCGAAGGGCGCAGATCGTCGACGGGCTGCTCAAGGTGATGAGCACGAAGGGCTACGAGGGCGCGACGACGCAGGACATCGCGAAGGCGGCGAAGCTCAGCCCGGGGCTGGTGCACTACCACTTCCAGGCAAAGGCCGAGGTGCTCGAGGCGTTGATGAACCGGCTCCTCGACGAGCACCTCGCGGCGCTCGACGCGGCGTTGACGGCGGCCGGCGCCGACCCGCTCGACCGCCTCGACGCCTTCATCGACTATCACCTCGCGACGGGCGCTTCGGCCAACCCCCGCGCGCTGGCTGTCTGGGTGTCGCTCGGCGCCGAGGCCTTGAAGTCGGTGGACGTGCGAACGCGGTACGTCGCCGGGCTCGAGGCGCTGCTCGAGCGGCTCGTCGTCATTCTCCAGGCAGGCATCGAGGCCGGGCGCTTCGTCGACCAGCCCCCGCGCGTTGCCGCCGCGGCCATTCTGTCGACCATCGAGGGGTACTTCGTCGTCGCTGCCACCGCGCGGGCGCTCATTCCCCGGCGCTCGGCCGCGCCAGCACTCAAGGCGATGGCCCGCGGGCTGCTCGAAGTCGCTCCGGAGCCGCGGCGGCGCGCTCCACTGCGGGCCCGGCGCGGGAGCGCGTCATGAAGCCGCTCCGGCTCTTCGGCCTGTTGGGCGCGCTCTACTTCGCGCAGGGGCTCCCGTTTGGCTTCTTCACCCAGGCGCTGCCGGTGATGCTGCGGCAGGCCGGCGCGTCGCTTGAGGGCATCGGGCTCACCTCGCTCCTCGCGCTGCCCTGGGCGCTCAAGTTCCTCGTCGCGCCCCGGCTCGACCGCACGCCTTCGCGTCGACGGTGGCTCCTGGCGCTACAACTGGGCACCGCGGCGCTGCTCGTGGTGGCTGCGTTCGTCGACGCGCTCCCCTTCGTGCTGGCCACCGCGCTGCTCGTCAACGCCTTCGCCGCCACGCAGGACATCGCCACCGATGGCCTCGCGGTCGAGCTGGTGCCGCGGGCGCTCCGGGGGTTCGCCAACGGCCTGCAGGTGGGCGCGTACCGGGTTGGCATGGTGGTCGGCGGCGGCGTCTTGTTGATGGCGTTCGACGTGCTCGGTTGGCGGGGCGTGTTCCTCGCGATGGCGGGCGGCGTGCTGTCGACGACGCTCCCGGTGCTGCGCTGGCGCGAGGCCCCGCGTGCGGCGAGCGAGCAGTCGAGCCTGAAGGCCTTCTTCACGCGCGCCGACGTGGTGCCGCTCCTCGGGCTGCTGTTCCTCTTCAAGTTCGGAGAGGCGTTCGGTGTCGCGATGCTGAAGCCCCGGCTCGTCGACCTCGGCGTGGCGATGACCGAGATTGGGTTCGTCGTGGGCACGGTCGGCTTCTTCGCCGGTCTCGTGGGCGCCGTCGTCGGAGGTGCGCTGGTCGGCGTCCTCGGGCGTCGCCGGGCGCTGCTGGCCTTCGGGTCGGCCCAGGCTGGTTCGGGGCGTGCGCACCACCACCGACGCCGCGGCCGAGCTCGAGCTGGCGGCGCTCAATGCCTCGCTCGCGCCGCACGTACGCACCTTCTTCGTCACTGCCGACCCGGCGCTGTCGGGCGTGAGCTCGTCGCGCCTCAAGGCGCTCCTCGAGGCCGGGGAACGAATCGACCACGTGTGTCCGTCGGCCGTCGCGAGAGCCGTGTTCGAGCGGTTCGGCCGGAGCTGAGCGCCAACTCGGGGTTGAGGAGCGGAAGGCGTGTGGGAGGTGCTGGGGCCGGGCCAACGGTGGGTCGTTTGGTCGCGTGAGGCGGCGATCGATGGCCCAGTAGCTCCAGGGAGAGGCAGGGGCGAGGAGGGTGCTCCGATGCCTCGAGAGACGGAGGAGCCTGAAGAATCGACTCGCGTCCGTGCGATTCGGCCTGAGCAGTCCCGAGGCGGGTTCGCTTTCTGGGGGGTGTAAACAAGGTGACGGAAACCGTCACCTGGTTGACGTCACCTGGGTGACGGTTTCCGTCACCTTGTTTACACCCCGCCTCGGTCGTCCTCCGCCTCGGCCGTCTCCGCCTCGGTCGTCCTCGCGGTCGTTTCCCGCCTCGGTCGTCCTCCGCCTCGATCGTGGTGCGGAGAGTTCGACGGAGCGCTTTCATCTTCTCAGATCGGAGTCGGCGTCGATGTCCACGCACACCGGAGTGTCGCTGCCGCACCAGGTCTCGTCGCACGAAGCGCTCGGTCTGGTGTCCTGACGTTCGACGTCCGCGGCTGCTCTGTCACTCACGCCCCTCTCACTCCATACAGTACGACGCGCAGACCTCGACGAGGCGTCCCGAGGGTCCGCCTTCGGCACGGCCCTGCGCATCTGGGTCGTCGCTTGCTGTCTGTCCAACACCTCCCATCACCCCGCGGCGACCGCAGCGACGGCCCCGAGGTCAGCCTCGACGTCGGCGTCCGCATCTGAATCGTCACTCACGCAAGGTGCGGCCCGTGCAGCGCCACGCAGCACGACGCGCAGACCTCGACGAGGCGTCCCGAGGTCCGCCTTCGGCAGGCCGTGCGCATCTGGGTCGTCGCTTGCTGTCTGTCCAACACCTCCCATCACCCCGCGGCGACCGCAGCGACGGCCCCGAGGTCAGCCTCGACTTCGGCGTCGGCAGCTGCGTCGTCGCTCTCGCAAGGTTCGGCCGCGCAGGGCACACCTCACGGCGAAGAGACCTCATCGAAGCGCCTCGAGGTCAGCCTCGACATCGTCGCTCGACTCTGGACCGCCACGCATCGCAGCGCGGAGATCGCGACGAAGCGCCTCGAGCTCGGCCTCGGCGTCCACGTCGTCTGCTCGCAGACGCTCAACCCGGCGAACGGCGCCAGGCAGCACCGGCCTCTCAGCGCTGTCACGCTCGCAGGTCGCCCCCGCCGCGGGCGCTGCGTATTCCACCAGCCCTCCGTCACTCGAGGCTTCGGAGCGCCCACCATCAGCCCCCAGCGCTTCCGGGCCAGCCTCATCCCCGCGAGCCCGATGGGCCCGACCTGGAGCCTCGAGCGCGCGCTCCAGGGAACGCAAGAGGTCGTTCAAGGCCGCCAGCCGCTGCACCCCGAACCGGTTCGCCACGCCCTCGCTCACGGCGCCGACCCGCTCGCGACACTCCAGCACCACCTCCTCGCCTGCAGGCGTCAGCCCGACACGGACCTCGCTGTCCTCGGGCCGAACGCGCCACCGTTGCAGCAGCCCGTCGCGCTCGAGCGCCTCGAGGCGTCGGTGCAGGAACTGCCGACTGACGCCACACGCCCGCGCCAGGCCCCCAGGTGTCGTCTCCCGACTCCCCTCGAGCAACGTCAGCACCTGATGGTCCCTCAGCGACAGCTCGAGGTCCTCCAGCCGCCTCGAGACCCTTGCGCGGTACAGCCGCTCGACCCGCGCCATCAGCGCGAAAACCCCATCCACCTCATTCGACTCCACCGATTCCATGAACCCCCCGATTCGCAAACGCAGGCGCCTTCTCGCACACGGGGCTGACATCCCGATGGGTGGACGGCTCCCGCCCCGAGGCGCGCCTGACCGCCGAACCGGTCGCCATTGAAAGGGCCCTCCCCGGCGCTCCCCGGGTGTAGCGTTCGCCGCCGTTCACGTCGTCACAGGGAACCCGCCATGGCCGAAATCCGCCTGCCCGCCGAGCAGAAGTACCAGAAGGAGCTCGCCGCCCTCGCCGCCGCCGACAAGGCGCCGAAGCCGCCCGGCTGGGCGCTGTCTCCGAAGGCCGTCGAGACGTACGTCATGGGCAGCGACAAGCCCGTCGGTGGCGTCGCCATCACCCCCAAGTACGTCGGCGACAAGTCCACCGTGCAGGTCGCCATCGCCACGCTGGCGTCCGACCGCGCGCTCATGCTGGCCGGCGAACCCGGCACTGCGAAGTCCTGGCTGTCGGAGCACCTCTCGGCGGCCATCAGCGGCACCAGCACCCTCATCGTGCAGGGCACCGCGGGCACCAGCGAGGAGCACCTCAAGTACGGCTGGAACTACGCGCTTCTGCTCGCCGAAGGGCCGACCCCCAAGGCGCTGGTGCCGTCGCCGATTCTCAGAGGCATGCGCGAGGGCCGCTGCGTGCGCTTCGAAGAGGTGACGCGCACCTCGAGCGAGATTCAAGACTCGCTCATCTCGATTCTCTCGGAGAAGCAGGTGTCGATTCCCGAGCTGAACGAGGTGGTGAGCGCGGAGCGCGGCTTCAACATCATCGCCACCGCCAACACCCGCGACCGCGGCGTCAACGAGATGTCGTCGGCCCTCAAGCGCCGCTTCAACTTCGTCACCGTGCCCGTCGTCGATGACCTCGAGCAGGAAATCCGCATCGTCACGCGCCGCGAGGCCGAGCTGCGCGGCGACTACCAGGTGGGCGTCGAACCTCCCGCCGAGCTGTCGCGCGTGCTGGTGACGCTCTTCCAGGAGCTGCGCGCCGGCGTCACCAAGGACGGCAAGACGAAGGTGAAGGCGCCCGGTAGCGTGCTGTCGACGGCCGAGGCCATCTCGGTCTTGTTCAACTCGGGCATCCTCGCGCAGAGCTTCGGCACGGGCGCCGTCACCGCCGAGGAGCTGTCGCGCTCGCTGATGGGCGCCGTGGCGAAGGAGAGCGGTGACGACCTCAAGGCGCTGCGCGAGTACTGCGAGACGGTGGCCAAGTCGCGGTCCGGCGCGTGGAAGGACTTCTACGCCGCGTCGAAGAAGCACCTGAAGGGGTGACGCATGGCGGCCCTCTCGGAGGCGACGCGCCGCGCGCTGACCGGCGTGCACCTGTTCCCCGTGCGGCACCACTCTCCGCGCACCAGCGCCGTGCTGCGCGCGTTCCTCGACGCGACGAAGCCGAAGGTGGTGCTGGTCGAGGGACCGCAGGACGCCGAGGTGTGCCTCGACGTGCTGCTCGACGCCGAGACGGTGCCGCCCGTCGCCATTCTCGGGTACCGCACCGATGGGCAGAGCGGCAGCTCGCTGTACCCCTTTGCGAGCTACTCGCCCGAGTACGTCGCGCTCAAGTGGGCCAGGCAGCACCACGCCCGCGCCCACTTCATCGACCTCACCCTGGGCCAGAGCCTCGGCTACCAGCGGCCCGACGCCGCGGACCACGACACGGGGGACGGCGACGCCGACGGCGAGCCCGACGAGGCGCCGCTCCCGCCGTCGATGGACGAGCGCATCGCCGCCGCCACGGGCGCGCGCAGCTTCGAGGAGTTCTGGGAGGCCTCGTTCGAGGCGCCCGCGCACGAGCCCGACGGGTTTCGCCGCGCGCTGCTCGCCTGGGCCGACCTCATTCGCCACGAGGGCACGCGCGTCACCTACCACCGCGCCCGGGACGCCCTGATGGCCCGCCGCATCACCGAGGTCGTCGACTCCGGCGTCGATCCCGCGCAGGTGGTGGTGGTGGTCGGCGCGGCCCACGCGGCGGCCTTCGCGCAGCTCGACGTCGACCCCTCCCTCGAGGCGCACCTCGAGCGCACCGTGCCGACGGCCGTCACCATGATTCCGTACAGCTTCACGCGGCTGGCGGAGCAGACGGGCTATGGCGCCGGCAACCGCGCCCCCCGGTACTACCAGCGCGCGCACGACGCCAACGTCGACTTCCGCCGCGCGACGCTCGAGGTGCTGTGCGAGTTCACCGACCACCTGCGCCTGCGCGGCTTCACCGTCTCGCTCGCAGACACCATCGAGGCCTACCGGCTGGCCACCATGTTGTCCGACCTGCGCGGCAAGTCGGGCCCGGGCCTCGATGAGGTGCGCGACGCGTCCATCGCGACGCTCTGTCGGGGTGACGCGCAGCACGTCGATGGCTTTCTGTGGTCGACCGTCATCGGCCACGCCATCGGCAAGGTGGCCTCGCGCATCGGGCGCAACTCGTTGCAGCAGGAGTTCTGGCGAGAGGTCGACCACCGCCGGCTGCCGAAGACGGACGAGGCCGCGCAGTTCACGCTCAAGTTGAACGACCCGGTGCAGGTCGACACCAGCGTCTTCCTCCACCGCCTGCGCGTCGCCGACGTGCCCTACGCGGCCTTCGTGGGCTCCTCGGCGGGCCGGGGCGCGAAGAAGGGCGACGTCGAGGACGCCGGGGGCCACGCCGCGCTCTCGCGCGTCCGCGAGGTGTGGGAAGGCCAGTGGACCCCGTCGACCGACGTGGCCCTCGTCGAGCGCATCGTCGACGGCGACTCGCTGCAGCAGGTGTGCGAGCGCCGCCTCAGCCGCGCGCTCGACGCCGCCACCTCGACTGGCGCCACCGCCCACGTCCTCATGGAGGCCGTCGTCACGCTCGCGCCCGAGGTGATGGCGCGCGCGCTGGCCGCGACCGACCGGCTGGCGTCGACGGACGACGACCTGCCCTCGCTCGCCTCGGCGTGCCGCGCGTTGTCGGGTCTCGCGAGCTACGGCTCGTCGCGCAAGGCCACCGCGCTCGGCGACGAGGTGCTCGCCTCGCTCTGCGCGAAGACGTTCGAGCGCGCGGTGCTGCGGCTGCGCTCGGCCTGCACCGGCACCGACGAGGCCGTGGGGCCCGCGCGCGAGGCGCTCAAGACGCTGCATGACCTCGCGATGAGCCAGCGCCTCGTCGACGGCGAGTCGTGGTTCACCGAAGCGCACGCGCTGGTGGGCAGCTACGTCGTCCACCCCACGTGCGCGGGCCTGGCGTGCGGGCTGCTGTACCTCGCGCAGCGCCTCTCCGAGGCCGACGTCGCGCAGGTGGTGCAGCAGCGGCTCTCGGCCCTGTCCGACCCGGAGGCGGCGGCCGGCTTCCTCGCGGGCTTCTTCGAGGTGAACGCGCTGGTGCTGGTGAAGAGCAGGCCGGTGGTGCAGGCGCTCGATGGCTTCCTGCTTTCCATCGAGGCCGACCGCTTCAAGGACACCCTGCCGACGCTGCGTCGCGCCTTCTCGCCCCTCGGCCCCACCGAGCGCCGCTACCTGCTCGAGAACCTGCTCGGCCTGCGGAAGCTCCAGGAGCACGCGCGCGAAGCCCAGACCATCATCGCCGAGAAGGACAAGGACACGCTCAAGGCCCTCGGCACCGACATGGCGAAGGTGATGGACGACCTGGACGACCTCCTATGAGTGACGCGCTCTCTGACGAAGACAAGGCCGCGCTGCTGCGGTGGCGGCTGGCGCTGGGCCCCGGCGCCGAGAAGGTGTCGCCTCAGTTCGGCATGAAGGGGCTCGGCGGAGCGGGCGCCCAGCTCGGGCTCGAGCCGACGCGCCTCGACGAGCTCGATGAGGCGCTCGACTTCATCTACGGCGACCGCGTGGGCGGCTCGAGCGCCTCGCGGCCGTACGTGCCGAAGTGGCTCGGGCTGGTGCGCGAGTTCTTCTCGAAGGACGTGGTGGCCTTCGTCCAGAAGGAGGCCATCGAGCGCCGGGGCCTCACCCAGCTGCTCTTCGAGCCCGAGACGCTCCCCTTCCTCGAGAAGAACGTCGAGCTCGTCACCACCCTCATGAGCGCGAAGGGCCTCATCCCCGACGAGGCGAAGGAGCTCGCCCGCGGCATCGTGAAGGAGGTCGTCGACGAGCTGCGCAAGAAGCTCGAGGCCGAGATTCGCACGGCCATCATCGGCGCGGTGCGCCGCAACACCGACAGCCCGCTGAAGGTGGCGCGCAACATCGACTGGAAGCGCACCATTCGCCGCAACCTGAAGGGGTGGGACGCCGAGAACAAGCGCCTCGTGCCCGAGCGGTTCCACTTCTGGTCGAACCAACGCCGGCACCACGAGTGGGACGTCACCCTGTGCGTCGACCAGTCGGGCTCGATGGCCGAGAGCTGCGTCTATGCCTCGGTGATGGCGGCCATCTTCGCCTCGCTCGACGTCCTCAAGACGCGGCTGGTGGTGTTCGACACCGAGGTGGTCGACCTCACCCCGCTGCTCGTCGACCCGGTCGAGGTGCTCTTCACCGCCCAGCTCGGCGGCGGCACCGACATCAACCGCGCGGTGGCGTGGACGCAGCAGAACGCCATCGAGCGGCCCGAGAAGACCATCTTCGTGCTCATCACCGACCTCTTCGAGGGCGGCAACGCCGAGGAGCTGGTGGTGCGCATGCGCCAGCTCGTCGACGCGAAGGTGAAGGCGATGGTGCTGCTCGCCCTCTCGGACTCCGGGCGCCCCTCGTACGACCACCAGCTCGCGGCCCGGCTGCAGGCGTTGGGCGTGCCGTGCTTCGGCTGCACACCGAAGCGGCTCGTCGGCGTGATGGAGCGCATCATGAAGGGCCAGGACATCACCACGTACCTCGCCGCCGAAGAGGCCAGACTGAATGGCTGACGCCACGAAGACTCCACCGAAGCTGACGCTGCCCGGCCTGCGCGACGTCGTCACCGACGCCGACGAGCTGGGCAAGGGCGCGCGGCTCTACGACGACAAGGGCCTCTCGAACCTGTCGCGCTACGAGCTGCGCCTGTACGCCGACGCGAAGGGAAGCGGAGCCGCGCCCTACAAGGTGCAGGTGACGTTCGACGAGAAGGTGAAGGGCCGCTGCTCGTGCATGGCCGCGCGGAGCCGCCCCTTCTGCAAGCACGCCGCGGCGCTGCTGGTGGCGTGGGCGCGCACGCCCGAGGCCTTCGTGGTGTCGGACGTGGCGCCCGCGGGCGCCGGAGGCTCGGGCACCGCGAAGAAGAAGGCCGTCAAGGCGAGCGACACCGACGTGAAGGCGGTGATGGGTGGTGGTGTCGAGCAGGCCTCGACGCTGGTGCGGGAACTGGCCTTGTCGGGCGTCGCGAGCGTCGGGGCAGACCGCTCCGAGCAGATTGCGGCGCTCGGCGCGGCGCTCCGGGAGTCCCGCCTGCGAAGGCTCTCGGCGCGCGTGCTGTCGCTGGCCGAGCTCGTCGCCGAGGCCTCGTCGGGCGCCGACACCTTCGACGCCAGCGCCTACGCCGAGCTCTTCGCCGACGTCGTGCTCACGGTGCGCAAGCTCGAGAAGCACCTCGGCGGCGAGGCGCTCGAGCCCGTCTACGTCGAGGAGCTCATCGGCAAGACGTGGACGAAGAAGGACCGCGCGCCCGTCGAGGGGCTCGAACTCGTCGAGTACGCCTTCTCGACGCGCACCACGAGCGACGACTTCGTCATTCGTGAGAGCCGCTTCGTCGACCTGAGGAGCGGCCGGCACTTCGCCGAGAAACAAATCGTCCCCGGCTTCCTCGCCAAACGGACCGACCCGAAGAAGAGCCACGCCGGCTGGGTGCTCTTCGGCGCGGCCGGCTCGCAGTACCCCTCGTTCGAGCCGATGCGCGTCGACCTCGACACGCCCGGCGAGCTGGTGGCCGTCGACGCGAAGACCGTCGAGGCGCTCCTCGAGAAGGCGCTGCCCTCGGTCACGGCCGCGCTGACGGCGTTCCAGGAGCGCCGGAAAGACGTGTTCGCGCCCGACACCCTGCCCGTCTCGATGCGGGTGACGTCGCTGCTGGCCGAGGGGCAGCGGCTCCAGGCGGTCGACGAGGCCGGGGGCGCGCTCTTCCTGCCCGATGACCCGGTGTTGCGGGAACACCTGGCGGCCTCGCTGCGCGGCGTGCACCTCGAGGGCCTCGTGGGTGACATCACGCTCGACGGCGCGCTGCCCACGCTGTTTCCACTGGCGGCGCTGGTGCGCGCTCCCGAGGGCCAGCGGCTCGTCACCGTCACCACGCGCGGCGTCGCCGACGTCCTCTCGTCCCGCAAGGTGCGCGTGGCGGCGGGCGCGCGCGCGCTCCGGGGCGCTCAGCGGCCGTCGTGGGCCGACGTCGCGCGGGCCGCCGGAGTGTCGGCCGCCGCCATCGCGCTCGGTGAGGTCCGCGAAGAGCTCGCGCACGCCCTCGTGAACGGCCTGTCGAGCGTCGTGCCGCGCTTCACCGCGCCCCTCGTCGCCCGCCTCGAGGAGCTCGGCCTCGCGAAACAGGGCGCCCTCCTCGCGGCGGCGGCGCTGAAGAGCGACCCGGCCGACCGCCTCGACGACGTGGTGAAGCTGTACCAGGTGCTGGGCATCGCGCTCACGCGCCTGTCTGGCGCGACGCACGTCGACCGCGCGGGCCTGGTGACGGTGCCCACCTTCGAGTCAGTGCAGGTGGCGCGCAGCGCCGAGGTGCTCGAGCCGAGAGTCGTCGCCGAGCGCGTCGCCGCGGGGCAGCTCAACCGCTACCAGGCCGCCGTGCGCTACGCCGCCTGGTACGACGCGCTGCCCGTCGAGACGCTGTCGAAGAGCCTGTACCCGACGTGGGCCGACGGCAGCGCGCAGCCGTACGTGGCGCGTGTCTTCGCGTCGAAGGGGGCGCTCGCCGTGGAGGCGGCCCGGCAGGCCCTGGGGCTGCTCGACCGCACGAACCAGCCCACATGGCGCCGGCCGGCTGCGCGCATGATTCGCCTGACGGCCGTGAAGGTGCTCGAGGCCGTCGGCACCGAAGACGCCGCGCGGCTGCTGACACAGTTCTCGACGCAGGTGGGCGACGCAGCGCTCAAGGCGCTCACGCTGAGGGCGCTGCGCGCGGTGCGGGCGCGGCTCGGCAAGGGCAGCGCCGGGCTGACGCCGGCCGAGCTCGAGACGTTGTCGAACCTCAAGACGACCCTCTTCGAGGCCAGCCGCAAGGAGTCCCGTGTCGGCGCGGCGCACGTGCTCGCCGAGCAGGGCTTCCTCGAGGCGATTCCACACCTGCGCGCCAGCTTCCTGGGCGACGTGTCGAGCGACGTGCGCGAGGCCGCGGCCCATGCGCTGGGCCAGCTGGGAGACACCGAGTCGCTCGACACCTTCGTGGCGCTGCTGAAGGCCCGCGCCGAAGACCACCAGGGCGCGAAGCTGGGGGCCTATGCGCTGGCCCACCTCGGCGACGTGCGGGGCATCGACGCGCTGCTCGACGCCTGGGCCGAGGGGTGGCTGCCGGCCGTCGTCTCGGAGGCCATGCGCCACGTCGGTATGGCCGCCTTCGAGCCGCTGGTCGACCGCATCGAGCGCCAGCCCGAGTTGGTGAAGCGCAAGGCCGCGCTGAACGTCGTCGAGAGCCTGCAGCCCGCCGAGGTCGCCGAGGCCCTCGTCGCGCGCGCCCTCGCCCATCGGGACGCGCCGGACTTCACGGCGAAGGCGCTCCTGTGGGTGACGTTGGCCGGGTTCCACAAGCAGAGCGCCGAAGCCTTCGGCCAGGCCGTACTCGAGCTGAAGCCCGACCTGGCGAAGGGCAGCAAGGACGAGAAGGCGCTGGCGAAGAAGCTGCGCGCGGTCAGTTGAGCGGCCCGGCGCCGCCGCGGCCGAGCTCGAGCTCGCAGCGCTCAACGCCTCGCTCGCGACACAGGTGCGCACCTTCTTCGTCACCGCTGACCCCTCGCTGTCGGGCGTGAGCTCGTCGGGCCTCGAGGCGCTCCTCGAGGCCGGAGACCCGGTCGACCACGTCTGTCCACCGTCCGTCGTTGCCGCGATGCTCGACCGGCAGCAGCAGCGCTCTGCAGGACCGGTGCGTTGATGCCCTCCACGAGCCTCGACACCCTCCGCGCGCCACTCGACCAGCTCCTCGGCGTGACGGGCGGCGGCGCGGTGGCGCCCGACCCGGCGCCCGCTCTCCCGGTCGAGGTCTCCGCGGTCGGGACCGTCGAGGGCCCTCATGCGGGTGGATGCGCCGTGGCGCCCAACGCGTCGGCGGTGCTCCTCGTCGGCCTGCTCGCGGTGCCGGTCGGCCGTGCACGTCGCCATGCGGTCGGTGGCCGAACGAGGTGATGGCCGTGAGTGCGTCGAGCGCGCTCGTCGGCGGAGCGAAAGCGTCCCGCCGTGGCTCCCCACCAGCCGTAGTACCGTCGCAGACATGCCCGACCTCCTCGCCATCGTCAGCAAGGCCGTGTTCGACGCAGGTCACCGGAGCGCTGCGGTGGGTGAGGTGCTGGCCATCGACCGCTATGTGAGCACCAACAAGGCGCTCGAGCCGCTCGGTGGTGGTGGAAGGCTCTTCCTCGTCACGGTGCGTCCGCCGGATGAGCGACTCTGGCTGGTCGCGGTGCTCGAGTCGCCGAAGCACGATGGCACGGCGTGGGTGGCGAAGCCGAACACGCGACCCATCGCCGACCTCACCGCGCTGCGCGGGCGCATTCGTTTCACCTCCGACACCGGCATCTCGGCGACGAAGGGTGCGCTCGGCATGTCGCTCCAGACGCCCCGGCAGCTCACGGCAGAAGACGTGACGATGATGCTGGGGGCGCCCGCCGCTTCGGCTCCGCACACCGCCGCGAAACCGGCACCGCCGCCGAAGCAGGTGCCGGGCCCGAACGCACCGCCCCCGCGTCCTCCCGGGAAGGCCGCGGGCGACGACGACTCGCAGCACCTCGCTGCCGGACGCTGGGCGAAGGCGCTCGGGCCGCTGCTGGCGCGATGGAAGGACGAACGGGCCCCCGAGCTCGCCGAGCTCATCGAGCGGGTCTCGTCACAGCTGCAGCCCCCGAAGTCGTGGAACCTGAAGGCGGCCGACGCCGCGGCTTTCGACCTGCTCGCCCTGCTCTCGACGCTGACCGACGGAAAGTTCGCCGACTCGTTGTCGCGCATTCAGAAGCTCGAGACGCTGCCACCCGACCCACGCGTCGCCGCGGCGCTGACACGACTCCTCGTCACGCCGCCCTTCACCGCCCAGTCGTCCCGTGAGTTCTGGAGTTCGCTCTTCGACCAGCTCTCGGACCGGCACGCTGACCCCCGCACGCTCGAGGCGCTGAGGCCAATCGCGAAGGACTACCAGGCCACCTTCGGGCGCACGAAGATGGGTGAGGCCCTGGAGCGGCGCGTTCAGGCGCTGGTGAAGACCCTCTCGGAGCGCTTCCCCACGCTGCCGCACGCCGACGTGACGAAGGAGCTCGCGCTCCTGCCGGCAGCGAAGGCGGCGTCGATGCCAGCGAAGGCGAAGTCGGGCCAGTCGCTCGAGGCGTTGCTCGCGGCGGTCTACGAGCGGCCCGACGACGACGGCGTGCGTGAGGTCTATGCCGACGCGCTGCTCGAGGCGGGTGACCCACGCGGCGAGTTCATGACGCTGCAGCTGCGGCGCGCGCGCGGCGAGACGTTGAGCCCTGCCGAGGTGAGGCAGGAGGCGGCGCTTCAGAAGAAGCACGTGAAGGCATGGCTCGGCCCGCTCTATGACGTCCTCCAGACGACGCACCTCGAGTTCCGCCGGGGCTTCCTCGACAGCGCCCGCATTCGTCCCGTGGGCAAGGCCATCGCCGCCGCGCGCAACCACCCAGCGTGGAGCACCGTACGTCGGCTGAACATGTCGACCGGCGGCACGAACGAGCGAGGCACCAGTCTCATTCTGCAGCCGAACGCGCGGCGCATTCGGGAGCTCACGAACGTCGTCTATCTGGTGCTCGACGAGCTCGCCGCGAGCCCGGGTGAGGGACGCGAGCTCGAGGTGCTGCACGTCAGCTGGCTGCCGCTCGGTGACGGCGAAGGTGAGTACGGAGCGGTGGCCATGCGCGCGTGGAAGGCGACGCTCGCGGGCGCGGCGTTCCCGAAGCTGCGGGAGCTGCGGTTCGGCTCGCAGTCGTCGCAGGTCCAGGTCGAAGCGTTGGACGGGTTGTGGACGAGCCCGCTCGTCGAGCGGCTCGAGCGCGTGCGCTTCTCGTCACAGACCTTCAACGCCTCGAAGCGCCTGGCCTGGGCGGCCAGCAAGTGCTCGCCGCGGCTCGCCGTCGAGCTCGACTTCGGTCCGTTCCTCTGCGTCGTCAGGCCCGGCGGTCGGCTCGAGCTTCGCGCGGTCGAGTCGCGGCGCATCGACACGACGTGGGACAAGCTGGTCGCTGAGCTCGATCCGGCCGTGTGGAAGCACGTGACCGTCAGCGCGGGGGCGTTGACGGAGCCGCAGCTCGCGGCGCTCCGCGAGCGGCTGTCGAGCGCCGCGTTCGTGTGATGAACCGACGGGCGACCGCGGGTGGTTGAACCCACGAGCAGCCAGGCACACCCGTGCCTCGGCCAGACCTGCGCGCGGCTTCGCCTCGACGTCAGCTCGACGCCAGGCGCACGGTGGGGCGGCGCGGGTGCTTCGCGAGCAACGCGCTGGTGGGCTGGAACCACGGGCGCTCGACGAGGGTGACTGTCTGCTCCTTCGCCGGGAGTCCGTCGACGAGCGCGTGGAGCACCTCGCGCCGCGCCGTCGGGCCCAGTCGCAGCATCGTCAGCGACGCGCCCGAGGCATCCAGCGACAGCTCGTACCCCGACGGGAGCTGCGACGAATCGGCGGACGACACCGACACGCGCTCGAGTGAGGGGTTGGTTTCCCGCAGGACCGTCACCGAGGGCAGCTCGACCGCGGGGCCCGCGTCGTCCTCTCCGTCCCACTCGTACGTGGGGGCCCAGGGCACCGAGACGCGAAGGTGCTTGAGCGACCGCCACGACGACGGCGGGCGGAGCCGTTCGAAACCCGCGCCCCCCAGCCACGTGAGGGACAACGACGAGAGTGACGAGAGGGGCAGGCTCCACAGAAGGTCGAGCTCGGCTTCGCTCACCTCGGCATGCAGCGACTCGAGCCGCGACGTGCCCGTGAAGTCCTCGAGGCCCATCAGGCCGACCGCGGAGAGCCCCGACACGTGCCGCAGCGCCCGCATCGTCGAGCCGAAGAGCTGCTCGTCGCCCGAGAACCGCAGGGTGTGCACCGTCTGCCACCACGGCGACTCGGCGAGGCTTCGTCGCTGCTCGTCGAAGAACACCTCGGCGCTCGCGAGCGAGCCAAACTCGAAACCGGCGCTCCCGAGCGGTACCACCTGGTTCAACTCACCCAGCCAGAACTCGGCGTGCTCGAGGAAGGCGTCGAGGTCGGCGTGGCGGCTCTGCATGAAGCTGCCGCGTGGGTCATGGCGCGACAACCAGAGGTCGGCCCACACGCGGCGTGGCCCCTCGGCGAAGGGGTCCTTCGCGATGACGTCGAGGCAGCGAAGGTCGTCTGCATGGAGCGCCTGCGCTGGCAGCACCACCGTGCTTCGAACGGAGCGCAGCGTGCCGTCGGGCGTGAGGTCGGCGTCTTCGGCCGCTTCTTCGTCGTCCTGGTAGCCGCCCGGGGCCGTGTGCGGGAGGTCGAGCCACGGGCGGACACAGCGGCCCAGCCAGTGAAGGCGCACCTCGTTGCCATCTCGCTGCAGCAGGGCGAAGGGCTCGGCCTGCGACGAGGTGGGGAGCTCCTGGCTGCCGCCCTCACCGCAGTACGCCTGGAAGCGGCGAATGGCGCTGCCGTTGTCGTCCCACTGGGGGCGCTGCTGCCAGTCGACGCCGCGGGTGGACCCTGTAGACCGCTCGTCCCAGTCCCTGGCGAAGAAGTCGGGCACGCGCTCGGTCGACGTCCACGCGAACAAGTGCACGGCGTCATCGGCCTCGTCGGCCCAGTACTGCGCCGCCGCGAGCAGCACCGACTGCGCGTCGCGATGTTCGTCGAAGAAGCGCCTGGCCCAGGGCCGCAGCTCGTCACGCACCCACGTGAGCCGCTCGACCGTCGGGCTCTTCACCGCCCACCGCCCAGCCAGTCGGTGTGCACCGCCACGCCTGGCGCGTCGATGCGCTCGTACGTGTGGCTCCCAAAGGCGTCGCGCTGCGCCTGAATGACGCTCGCCGAGCCGCGCGCGGTGGTGAGGGTGTCGTACCAGCTCAGCGACGTCGCCAGGCCCGGCACCGCGAGGCCGGCCTGCACGGCCGCCGACACCACGCGGCGCCACGCGGGCAGGCGCTTCGACAGGTCGCTCACGAACTCGGGCGCGAGCGCGAGCAGCTCGGGCTCGGGGCTGGCGGCGAAGGCGGACTGGATGCGGCCGAGCAGCTCCGCGCGAATGATGCAGCCCGCCGTCCAGATGCGCGCCACCTCGGACAGCCGCGTGCCGTAGCCGAAGGCCGTGCTGGCCGCGCGCAACAACTGGAAGCCCTGCGTGTAGCTGGCCACCTTCGACGCGTAGAGCGCGTGCGCGAGGTCGTCGATGGAGACGCCCGAGAGCCGGCTGCGCGCGGGCCGGTGTGCGGCCTCGGCCTTCACCCGCGTCGTTTTCTGCGCCGACAGAATGCGCGCGTCGACGGCGGCGGTGATGGTGGGAATCGCGACGCCCAGCTCGGACGCGGCGATGACGGTCCACTTGCCGGTGCCCTTCTGGCCGGCCTGGTCGAGCACCTGGTCGATGAGGAGCCCCCCCGTCTTCTCGTCCTTCACGCGGAAGACGGTGCCAGTGAGCTCGACGAGGAAGGACGCGAGGTCGCCCTGGTTCCAGCGGTCGAAGGTGTCGGCGACCGCGCTGCCGTCGAGGCCGAGCCCCTCACGCAAGAGCGTGGCCGTCTCGGCGATGAGCTGCATGTCGCCGTACTCGATGCCGTTGTGCACCATCTTCACGAAGTGGCCGGCGGAGCCCAGCCCACAGTGGGTGACGCACAGCCCCGACGACGAGCGCGCCGCGATGGGCTCGAGCACGGGCCTCAGGCGCTCCCACGCGTCGACGTCACCGCCCGGCATGAGCGAAGGCCCCTCGAGCGCGCCCTTCGCGCCGCCGGAGACGCCCATGCCGACGAAGCGCCAGGGTCGCCCCTTTGCCTTCGCCGCGCGGCGGTCGCTGTCGGTGTACAGGCTGTTGCCGGCGTCGATGATGACGTCGCCCTCTTCGAGGAGCGGGTCGAGCTGGTCGATGACGTCGTCGACGGGCTTACCCGCGTTGACGAGGACGACGAGGCGGCGCGGGCGCTCGAGGCGGGCGACGAGCTCCTTCAGCGTGGGCACCACGTCGAGCTTCGCGTCGGGGTGGGCGGCCGCCAGCGCCTTCGCCTGGTCGAAGTGCAGCGTGTAGCCGCCGACGGCGAGGCCGCGCGAGGCGAAGTTGCGGGCGAGGTTGCCGCCCATCACGCCGAGGCCAATCACTGCGACGTCGTTGAGTCTGGTCGTCATGGCTGGAGTTCTCCGATGGGCTGGTCGGTCACCAGCGTGAAGTCAGCGAGGCGTGAAGCGGGGAGCGTCGGGTCGCGGCGCAGCAGGCGCTCGAGCGCTGGCCGCTTCGCCGGTCCGACGGCGTAGAGGAAGCGCATCGTCTGGGGCTGGTTGAGCGCGTCGAAGAGCATCGTGACGCGCGTCGGCGGCGGCTTGGGAGCGTCATCGAGCCAGCCGACGAGACCCGTCTGGTCGAGCAGGCGGTGGCCGGGAAAGAGCGAGGCGACGTGCCCGTCTTCGCCCATGCCCAGCACCGCGACGTCGAGCCCGCCCTGGAAGTGCTGGCGGAACCCGTCGAGGAAACGCCCGCACGCCGTCTTCGCGTCTTCACCGTCGACCACCATCGGCAGCACGGCGCCGGCCTGGTCCGCCCCGGCGCGCGACCGCGCGCGGCCCCAGGTGGAGTCGGGGCTGCTCCAGGGCACCACCCGCTCGTCGACGAGCGTGAGCGCGACGCGGCGCCAGAGGTCGGGCGACGTTCGGGCGACGACCCGCTCCATCACCTCGAGCACCGAGCCGCCGGCGATGGCGACGCGCGCCAAGCCGGACGAGGACGCACGTCGCGCCACTGCATCGGCGAGGTGCGTCGCCAGCGACTCGAGCGCCGAGGTCGTGACGACGGGGGTGATGGTCGCCTCAGCCACGGGTCCAGCCGCCCTCGCAGCCGTGGAAGAGGTCTCCCGCTTCTTCGGGGCCCCAGGTGCCGGCCGGGTACTCGAGGAGTGGCGGCGCATCGGCGCCCTTCCACGCCGCCTGCATCGCGTCGGCAAAGCGCCAGCTCGCCTCGATTTCGTCGCCGCGCAGGAACAACGTCGCGTCGCCCAGCAGCGCGTCGAGGAGCAGCCGCTCGTACGCGGGCGCCGTCGAGGGGCCGAACACGTTCTGGTAGTCGAACGCCATCTCGGCGCCGTGCATCACCATCGACGCGCCGGGCCGCTTGACGCCGAACGACAGGCGAATGGCCTCGCGCGGCTGAATGCTCAAGGTGAGCACGTTCGGTCGAATCTGGCAGAGGTCTCCCGCGCGCAGCTTCTGGCGGAACTCGTCGTCGCTGATGCCGTCGGGCTTGTTGAAGAGCTGCAGCGGCGGCGTCTTGAACTGCACCTGCACCTCGGTGAAGCGCTTCTTCAGCCGCTTGCCGTGGCGCAGGAGAATCGGCACGCCGCTCCAGCGCCAGGTGTCGATTTCGCAGCGCACCGCCACGTACGTCTCGGTCTGTGAGTCTGCCGGCACGCCCTCTTCGTCGAGGTAGCCGGGCACCGGCTGCTCACGCACCTGGCCCTTCGTGTAGCGCGCGCGCACGCAGTTCTTCTTCATCTCCGACGGCATCGGTGGCCGCAGCGCCTCGAGCACGGCGACCTTCTGCGCGCGCACGGCCTTGGCGTCGAGCGAGGCGGGGGGCTCCATCGCCACCAGCGAGAGCACCTGCAGCATGTGGTTCTGCAGCATGTCGCGCAGCGCCCCGGTGCCGTCGTAGTAGGCGGCGCGGCCACGCTCCATGCCGAGCTCTTCGGCGACGGTAATCTGCACGAGCTCGACGTGGTCGCGGTTCCACAGCGGCTCGAAGATGGCGTTGTGGAAGCGGAACCCGAGGATGTTCTGGACCGTCTCTTTCCCGAGGTAGTGGTCGATTCGGTAGACTTGGTATTCCTTGAGGTGCGTGTGCACGTGGCGGTTGAGCGCCTGCGCCGACGCGAGGTCGTGGCCGAAGGGTTTCTCGACGACGACGCGCCGCCACGCGTCCTTCTCGCCCTCGGCCACGCGCACCAGGCCCTTCGAGGCGAGGTTCGAGATGGCGTTGGCGAAGAGGTCGGGCTTGAGCGAGAGATAGAAGAGGCGGCCCGTGGTGCGGCCTCCGGGGAGCCCGTCGAGGCGCGCGGAGAGCCGGTCGAGGTCCTGCACGTTGCCGACGTCTCCGGCGACGTAGTGCACGCGGGGCGCCAGCTCGGCCCACGCCGGCCTCAGCTCGGCCGGCATCGCCTCGGCCACCTCGGCCCGAAAGGCCTCGTCGGACTTCTCGCGGCGTGAGACGCCCACCACCGAAAAGCCCTCGGCGGGCTGGTGCTTGGCCGCGAGGCTCGCGAGCGCGGGGAGCAGCTTGCGCAGGGCGAGGTCGCCCGAGGCTCCGAAGATGACGACCTGCGACGGTGACGGCATCGGCACACCTCCCGGAAACAGGAGCCGAGTCTGGCACCGGGTGACGCAGAGCGGAAAGGCGAACTCTGGGCGCGCCTTCATCGCCGGTCACGCGTCTGCGTCAGGCAGGGGCGGGCCGCTCTAAATCTAGAAGGACGGCTCGAGCTGCCCCATCGCGCCCGAGGCGTAGCGCCGGCGCGCGTCTTCGTGGGCCTCGGCGGTGGCGAGGGCGAAGGGGCCGCGCCACAGCACTTGCTGCTGCAGCGGCGTGCCGACCCCCACCAGCGCGTGGAGCGCCTGCGTCTTCGTCGACAGCTCCAGCACGCCCGCCTCGTCGTCGAAGCGCACCCCTTCGTGGGCTGAGAGTGGGCTGCCGGCACCCGCGAGGCCGGCCCCGGCCACCACGAGGGCGAACGCGGTCTGACCCGCCGCCGCGGGGACCTGCACCCGCGCTCCCGGGTCGAGGTGAACGTCGAGGAACGTCACCGCCGGCACCACGTCGAGCGGTGACGTCGTGCTCGCAAGCGCGCCGGCCAGCACCCGAACGCGGACTCCGGCGGCCGGCCTGAGCTCGGGCACCTCCTTCGCGTCGAGGTGCAGCGCGCGCGGCGGGGCCACGTGGCGGCTCACTGGCAGGTTCACGAACATCTGCAGCCCGTGACAGTCCACGCCCGGCACCGTCGGCACCTCTTCGTGCACCACGCCCGAGGCCGCCTCGGTCCAGTGCAGGGCGCCGGGCCCGATGCGCTGGGCGTTGCCCCGGCTGTCCCGGTTCCGGAACGAGCCCTTCGAGTCTTCGAAGAGGTACGTCACGGCCGAGAAGCCGGCGTGCGGGTGCGGGGGGAAGGTGGGCTGGCTCATGTGGAAGTCGTCGAGGTTGAGGAACGGGTCGAGGCTCTTCCCGCCGAGCTGGCCGCGCAGGCTCCAGGAGAAGAAGTCAGCGGTAAGCTGGTGGCGGGGCAGTGGCTCGACGGCGACGACGCGCTTGAGGTGCGAGGACATGGTGGCTCCGAGGCTGAGGCCCGACCCGACGCCAAGCGACACCAGCACCTGCCGACGGGAGAGGCGATTCATGACCTTCACGATGGCCGTCGGGTCTGGAGTTGACAATGCGCAGAGAACGGACGTGTTGTCCCAACTAGAATGACAATCGACTTCAACGCCCTCGCGGTCGTGGTGCGCGTCGTCAGGGCTGGGAGCTTCACCGCCGCGGCGCGCGAGCTGGAGACGACGAAGCAGTGGGTGAGCCGCCGGGTGGCCGACGCGGAGCGCACCCTGGGCGTGCCGCTCCTCGAGCGCACCACCCGCTCGCTCAAGCCCACCCAGGCGGGGCAGCGCGTCATCGAGCGGGCGGGCCCGGCGCTCGCGTCCATCGCCGAGGCGTTGACCGAGGCCGAGGCCGTGCAAACCGAAGCGGTGGGCTCGTTGCGGGTGACGGCGCCGCTGCTCTTCGGCCGCCGCTTCCTCGTGCCCATCGTCGCCGCCTACCGCGAGGCGAACCCCCGCGTGCTCGTCGAGTTGCTGCTCGTCGACCGCCAGGTGAACCTGGTCGAAGAAGCGGTGGACGTGGCCATTCGCGTCGGTCGCAGCCCCGACTCGAACCTCTTGTCCCGGCGGCTCGGCGTCGCGCCGGTGCAGTTGTTCGCGTCACCCGAGGTCGCCCAGCGGCACGGGCTGATGCGCCGTGGAGCCCGGGTCGACGGCGTGCCCGCGGTGCTCTCGCGGCGCGACGAGCGGTGGACCATCGACGAGCGCCTCGTTCGACCCACGCCGGTGCTCGTCGTCGCGCACCTCGAGGCCCAGCTCGAGGCCGCGCTCGCGGGGCTGGGGGTGGCGGCCCTGCCGGCCTTCCTCGCGCGGCCCTTCGTGGCCACCGGCAAGCTGGTCACGTTGGCGCAGGGCACGGCGGTGCGCTCGGGGCTGGTGCAGGTCTTGTCACCGCACCGCAAGGCCATGCCGCTCCGGGTGCGGCGCTTCATCGACCTCGTGGTGTCGAAGGCGCCCGACCTGTCCTGAGGCGCCGCTTCATCGAGCGTCCGCTCACCTCGTGGAGCTCGTCAGTGCCCGTGGCCGTCGCCGTCCTGGTGGCCGCCCGCGCCGAGCCGCTTGCACGCCTCGTCGAGCCCGCCGTAGCAGGCGACCTTGTAGAGCCGCTTCGCCGCGTCGAGGTTGGCCACCACGCCCTTCGTGCCCTGCTCGTACAGCTGGCCCAGCACGAGGCAGCTGCGCAGCGAGGGGTACTGCGCGCCCTTCTTGACCGACTCGGCGCAGGCCGTCTCGAGCAGCTCGAGGCCGCGCTGCGGGTCTGCGGCGACGCCCACGCCCTTGATGAGGTTGATGGCGAAGTTGGTGCAGCCCTGGAACACCTGGAGCCTGCACGACGCCTCGTAGGCCTTCGTCGCCCCGGCAAAGTCGTTCGCCGCGTCCTTCACCAGGCCCAGATGGAAACACCCCGGGGCGTTCTTCCCGTCGCAGGCCTTCTTCGCCAGCGTCGCGGCCTCGGCGAGGTTCTTCGGCGCCCCGCGCGCGTCACGCAGCATGAGGGACAGGTTGCTGCACGCCGCCAGCACGTTCTTCTTGCAGGCGTCCCGGTAGACGGCGACGGCCTTCTCGGGCTCCTTCGCCTCGAGGTTGAAGCCGAGGTCGACACACGCCGTGGTGTCACCCTGGCGGCACCCCTTCTCGAGGTCGGCGAGGGACAGGGTGGGCTCGGCAGGCGCCTGGGCGAGCACCGACGAAGCGAGGCAGAGGCTCAACAGAGCGAAACGCATGGCACCGTCCTGTAGCGTCGTGGCCCCCGCGCGTCGAGGCCGCGACCGTCGGACGGAGGCGCCAACCCCGCATTCAGCCTGGAGCTGTTGCATCGACGTGACGATTCACGCGAGAAGTGCGGCCTCGTGCGCTGTCTGCTGCTCCTCGCCCTGCTTCCGAACCTTGGCTTCGCGTGGGGCTTCGACGGGCACCGTCGGCTCGCCTCCATCATGCACGAGCCGCTGCCAGCCAATCACTGCCTGCGCGCCTGGTACGCCTCGCGGCAGACGCCGCAGCTCCAGGACCGTGCGTGCGACCCCGACCGGCTCCGGGGGTCGGACCCGAACGAGGCGGTGCGCCACTACCTCGAGATCGACTGGGTCAACCCGCCATCGAACTACCCGCGCGACTGGCAGGAGGCGCTCGAGCAGCTGCGCAACTTCGCCACCCGCAACGGCACCGTGCCCTGGCGCGTCGAGGAGCAGTACGCCGGCCTCGTCGCGGCCTTCCGCGCGCGCGACGTGAACCAGGTGCTCGACCGCTCGTTCTTCATGTCGCACTACGTCACCGACGCGTTCTCGGTGCTGCATGACACGAAGAACTTCGACCCCAACGACGGGCTCCACGCGCGGTGGGAATCCGACATGTTCGACGTCAACGCGAACCTCGACGCCATCACCACGCAGG
The DNA here is from genome assembly GCA_033763395.1 of Myxococcaceae bacterium. Lineage (GTDB taxonomy): Bacteria > Myxococcota > Myxococcia > Myxococcales > Myxococcaceae > Xiheimicrobium. Next base: position 25,609 of record JANRKQ010000083.1, on the reverse strand, counting down.
CGCGCACGTTCTATGGCACGCCGGGCCGCATCGACCCGCGGTACGCCACCTTCGACATCGTGCTCGTCGGCAATGGCCTGGTGCCGCAGCTCATCGCGGCCGACGTGGCAGCGGGCGGGCTCGACGCGGGCAGTGGCTACCAGCGTCAGGTGCTCTTCACCCAGTCTCGCGAGCTGACGGCCCGGCGGTGGGCCGACGCGGTGACGGTGATGTCGTCGCTCCTGTGGATGGCGTGGGCCGAGGCCGGAGCGCCGGACCTCACCGGGTTCAGCGCCGGGTGTTCGAGGGCGGTGCCGACGGTGCCGACGGTGCTGCGGGGTTACCCGCCGATGCCGGGGTGGACGCCGCTCCCCCCGCCGCGCCCGGACGCAGGGCCCGATGCCGGCCGCCCGGATGGAGGCGTGGACGCAGGGGTCGACGCGGGGCCCGTTGGTGGAGGCTCAGCAGGAGGCGAGCCCGCGGGCGGCGGGCCGTTCATTCCGCAGCCGTTCGATGCCGGCATGTCCGAGCCCCTGGAGCCGGTCGGGTGTCAGTGCCAGGCGGGCTCGGGCTGGTGGCTGCTGCTGGTGCTCCCGGTGCTCGCCCGTCGCCGTCGGTGAACGACGCCGGAGTCGAACTGAGAAACCGTGAGACGAGCCCGCCACGACGCGGGTGAGCGACGTCGGAGTCGAACTGAAGACGTGACACACGCCGCCGGCGAATTTCGTCTCGCCAGGTATGACCTCTCTCAAGACGATGACGGTGCTGTGCGCGGGAGCCCTGCTCGCCTGCGGTGGACCGATGACGCCCTCGGGCACCGGCGGCGGAACTGGCGGCGCCGGCGGGAGTGGAGGCTCGGGCGCTGGCTCCAGCAGCGGGCCCTTCGCCTGGGCCGGCACGTGGAACGTCGAGCTCTCGTACACCTCGCGCTGCAACTTCGGCGGCGTCTCGATGCAGCAGCGCGCCAACATGCACAGCGTCACCTTGCAGCTCGAGGGCTCGAACAGCAGCCTCACCGGCTTCGCCCAGGGCATGACGTACGAGATGACAGGCACCGGCTCGGACACGCGGCTGTCCCTCTCGGGCACCTTCCCGATTCGCGACCACAACGGCCAGAGCGCCAGCGGCGCCAACCGCACCCAGGTGACGTTCGACGTCACGCGCATGGGCGAGGGCGGCTCGGGCTCGGTCCAGGCCCAGTTCGACGGCAGCTCGGGCTTTCGCTGCGAGGTGCAGGGCGGCTCAGTCGTCTTTCGCCGCTGACCGCGCCCGCTTCAGCAGCGGAGCGTCGGGCCCGAGCTGACGCTCGAGGTCCTCGACCAGGGAGCGCGCGAGCGCTTGGGCTGCCTCGAGGTCGCCCCGCGCGCGCAGCGCCTCGGCCTCGACTACCCGCCCCTCGAGCACCCACCACTGCCCGGGCCCCATGCGTGACGCCAGCGCCTGGGTCGCCCGCTGCACCTCGGGCAACACGTCGACGTCGCCGCAGGCCAGCTTCACCGAGGCGAGGGTGAACTGGCCGCGCAGCGCCCGCGTCGCCTCGGCGCCCACGGCGTTCTCGAGAATCGACAACCCCTCGCGGGCAAAGCGCACGGCGTCATCGCAGCGACCGAGCACCGAGAGCGCCTCGGCCTCGACGAGCCGCAACAACCCGAGCCGATGATGGCGCGCGCCCAGCTTCGCCACGCGCAGCCGCCGCGACTGTCTCGAGCGCTCGAGGGCGAGCTCGGCGTCTCCGCGGCGCAGGGCCAGCCAGGCGAGGTTGTGCAGGTCGTTCGCCACCTGAAGGTGCTCGGCGCCGTACGTCTTCGTGTCGAGCTCGAGGGCGCGCTCGTACAGGCCCTGCGCCACCTCGAAGTGCCCCATCAGGCCATGCGCCGCGGCCTCCTGGTTCATGACGGAGGTGTAGTCGTCGGTCTCGACGTCGCCCGCGCGCCACAGGGGCTCGAGCTGGGTGAGCGCGTCTTCGAAGGCCGCGATGGCCTCGGCCAGGCGCCCGGCGTCCATCAACACCTCACCGCGGGTGTGGCCCTGCTGGGCGAGGTGCAGGTGCGGCCGCCCGTGGTGCCGTTCGAGCACGTCGGCGCGGGCCAACCACTCGAGCGCGACGGTGACGGCTCCGGCGTGGGCCCCGAAGTCCGCGCTGCCGCGCAGGAGCCGCGCCCGCTGCTCGTCGTCGCTGCCGCCTGCGCGGTCGAGCAGGGCTACCGCCTTCTGGGCCTGTTGGTAGGCGGCGACCTCCTGGCCGAGTGACGCGTACGTCTTCGACAGCGTCTCGCGCAGGTCGACCTCGACGTCGGGCGCGAGGCTGCCGTCGTCGAGGCGCCGGGCCGCGGCGTCGATGGCCTCCACCACCGTCACGCGCGGGCCAGAGCCGGTGAGCGGGTTGGCGCGCTCGAGCGTGGCCGAGAGGAAGGTGCGAATCGCGTCGGCCCGGGCGCGCTCGCGTTCGGCGCGCAAGGACTGGGCCCGGAAGACGGCGGCGGCCGTGGCGAGCGAGAGGACGACGAGCGTGGCAGCGGCGAGGCCGAGCCCGTTCCGACGCACCAGACAGCGCAGGCGGTAGAGCGGCGTCGAGGGGTGCGCGCGCACGACGTCACGGGAACGAAAGCGCACGAGGTCGTCTGCGAACGCCTGCGCGGAGTCGTAGCGGTCTTCGAGCGGCGCGGTCGCCATGCGCACGACGCTGGCGAGCTCGGGCGCGAGGGCCAGCGCGGCGGGGGCGGTCGCCTCGGGCGGACCGGGGGTCGCGAGGCCCGGCCTCGGGTCGGCGTGACGGGCGTCGTCCGACTCGGTGCGCGCCCCGGTCGTCCTCCGGTCGACGTCCGTCGGAAGGAGCTGCCCCTCGCGGCTTGAGTCCGCGGTCGAGCGTGCGTCGGGGGCGCGCCGCAGCGGGAGCCCCATGGGGGTGGTCGCGAGCTCGCGGAGCATGACGCCGAGGGCGAACACGTCAGCGCGCCCGTCGACAGGGCGGCCCTCGCGCTGCTCCGGGCTCATGTACGCGCGGGTGCCGGCGGCCGGCGTCGCTTCCCCCACGGGCCGCGCGATGCCGAAGTCGAGCACCCGGGGCGCGCCGTCGGCGGTGACGACGACGTTCTCGGGCTTCAAGTCACGGTGCACGACGCCGCGCAGGTGGGCGGCGTGCACCGCGCGCGCGACCGTCTCGAGGGCGACCAGCCGCTCCGCCAGCGAGCGCGGCCGGGCCCAGACGTCGAAGCCCTCACCGCGCACCAGCTCCATCGCGAGCCAGCGGCGCCCGTCGGTCTCACCCACCGCGAACACGCGCGGCACGTTGGGGTGCGAGAGGAGCGCGAGCGCGTCGCCCTCGAGGCGGAAGCGCTCGAGCCCCGAGGCGTCGTGCTGCGCGGCGCGGAGCACCTTCACGGCCACCGTGCGCGAGGGCGCGTGTTGGAGCGCGAGGTACACCGTGCCGAAGCCCCCGCGGCCCAGCTCGCGCAGCAGCGTGAAGCCGGGAATGGCGGGCGGTGGCTCGACGAGCGCGGCGAGCGCCTGGCCCGCGATACCGCTGAGGGCCGCCGGCGACGCGTCGGCGCGAAGCAGCCGCAGCACCTCGTCGGCCACGTCGCGGTCGGCTTCGTGGGCGAGGCGTTGGTCGCGGGCCGAGGGCGTGAGGGCGAGGCACTCGTCGAAGAGGGCCCACAGCCGGTCTTCGCGGGTCACGTCGGCTCCAGCTGGGCGAGCAGCCACGCGCGCGCCTGGCGCCACTCGCGGGCGACCGTCGAGCGCGAGACGCCGAGGGCTTCGGCGATCTCTTCCTGCTCGAGGCCACCGAAGACGCGCAGCTCGGCGATGCGGCCGCGGCGCTCGTCGAGCGCGGACAGCCGGGAGAGGGCCCGGTCGACGTCGACGACTTCCCACGGCGCGGCGGGCGTCGCCTCGAGGCCGCTCAAGGTGATGCGCTCTCGGGCGCCGCCGCGCTTGTTGGCGTGCTTCGCCCGCGCCGCGTCGACCAGCACCTGGCGCAGCGTGCGCACCGACACCGCGACGAAGTGGGTGCGGCTCTCGAAGTGTGCGCCCGCCTCGGAGAGCTTGATCCACGCCTCGTGGACCAGCGCCGTCGGCTCGAGGCTGCCCCGCTGGCCGGCGAGGAGCCGGCGCGCGACCGCTCGCAGCGTCGCATAGCTCGCCTCGAGGTCTTCCGGTGTCATGACGAGGACGGCCTCCTGTCGCGCACGGGTTGGGTGCTCGAGCCGCGCTGGGCGATCCAATGACGACATGACCCCGGTGGCACCACCCCGGTGGGACATTTCGTCACCAGCGGTGTCGTGCCGATGGCTGACGCCCGAGGGAGCGAAGGCGGGCACGGCCCTTGCGACGCGGCGGCGGCAACCCAAGGAGCCGTTCCATGCGCCGTCTGAATCGTCGTCGTCGTGGCTTCAACCTGCTCGAGGTGGTGGTGGCCATCGCCATCATCACGATGCTGTCGAGCGCAGTGGGCGTGTACGCCATCGCGCGCTACCGCGACTCACGCGTCGACGTGGCGCGCACCGAGCTCGAGACGCTCGAGGGGCAGCTCGACGCCTACCTGGCGTTGACGGGCCACTACCCCGAGCCGTCGAAGGGCTTCGGGCCGCTGGTCGAGCGCCGCCTCGTCAAGGAGCTCCCCATCGACCCGTGGGGCCAGCCCTTCACCTGGCGGCTGGTGAATGGCGTGCCGGTGGTGACGAGCCTCGGCGAAGACGGCGCCGAGGGCGGAGAGGGGTACGACGCCGACCTGCACAGCGACGCGAGCACCGCGAGGGCCCGCGGGGCTGCCCGCTGAGGTGGAGTGGAGCCGGGCGCCTCCAGTGCGGCCGGCGCGGCCACAGCCAGTCGGTCGACCCGCGCGAACTTGTTGAGGCCACCGCCCCGGCACCGGGGTTGCTCTGACGGCGTGCTCCCCCGTTGTGCGCAGGAGCCCCCATGGCCATCGACGGCATCGGTTCACCCGGCTTCGTTCCGGCACCGCCTCCAGCTGACATCAGTCCAGTCGAGGCGCCGCCAAGTCCACCAGCGGTGGCCAGTGAGCCCGAGCCCAGTCCAGCCGTCGGCTTCTCGGGGGAGAGCGGGTTCGACACCGGAGCGCCTCGCGTCGCGCCCGCGCCCGCGGTGCCGCCACCTCCGGCCGTCGAGCCGCGACCCGTCAGCCCCGACGCCGCACCGGCCTCGACGCCAGCCATCGCGGCGCACGCCGGCCGCAGTGGCTTCGAAGCCAGTCCGCCGCCTGCGCCGGGCGCCACGCCTCCCGCGACCGCGCCAGCCCCACAGCCAGCCGCGGCTGAACGACCGGCCGAGCCCGCTGAGATGAGTCGCGTCGAGCAGGGCCGTGCTGCGGTGCGCGAGGCCCAGCAGCGCCTGCTCCCGAACCTCGTGCCGTCGCCAGCCGCGCTGGGCGCCGTCGTTCCGGGAGAAGGGCGTGGCCTCGAGGCTGGCTTCAATGTGGGCGTCGCGTCAGGCAGCATCTCGGCCCAGACGGCCCCGGAGAGCGCGCAGCCTGGGCAAGACCCGCGCGTGAACGTTCAGGTGCGCACCGAACTCGCTGGCGGTGGTGCGCTCGGGGTGCCCTTCGTGGCGGGTGTCGAAGGCTCGCTCGGTGGGCGCATGACGACCCAGCTCGAGCTCCCCCCGCGCGACTTCGCCGCGATGCGCGCTGGCGAGCGCCCCTTCCCGGACTTGCAGGACCCCCGCACCCTGCCGGAAGGCGCGACGGCGACGCTGCAGTCCGAGTTCACCACCAACGTGGGCGGGCGCTTCCGTCCTCCACGCGGGCCCGCGGGCGGCCTTCGCATCGAAGAGACGCGGGCGCAGGGCCGGGCGCTGCAGGTGCAGCGGGAAGGAGACCTCGTCACCGTGACGGGAGGCGACACGCAGAGCCGTGAGTCGCGCGTCACCGGTAGCCTGCGGGGAACGCCGCTGCCCGTGCAGGCCAGCGGAGAGCGGGAGCTGCGCACCACGGCCGGGGGCGAGCGCCGTCAGTTCGACGTCAGCACCGAGCAGGGCCGCGCGGACTACCAGGCGTACCTGCGCGAGCAGCTCACCCCGCCGCTCGTTCCGGGTACCGAGAGCGGGCCCATCACGCGCGTCGACCTGCAGCAGCGCGGGGCCATCACCACGCCGCGCTTCCTACCGGTGGCGGGGAGCCTCGAGTTCAATCGCACCGAGGCGTCGCTCCAGGCGTTGCCCGACGGAGGCACCGAGCTGCAGGCGCGGCACAACGGCGCCACCTTGAGTCGCATTCAGCGGCCGGGCGTCGATGGCGGGCCGCCCACCACCGAGACGGGCTTCCGGTTGAACGGGGTCTCACCGCAGGAGCAGCGCGCCTTCCGCGACGTGCTCGGCCTCGGCCGCGCCGACCGCTTCGGGCCCGGAATGCCAGGCTCGACGGGCGTCGACCTGCGCGTCACGCCCGAGGGCCTCGGCCGCATGCAGGGCCTCATTCGTGACACCTTCCCGCCGGAGCGCCTCGCACAGATGCACGGTCACGAGCGGGCGCTCATGCAAGACCTGCTGGCGGCGCGGACGCCCGATGACGCGGCGAGGGCCATGCTGTTCGCGCGGAGCGGCACGGTACTGTCGACGTTCCAGAAGCTGCACGGCGCCACGGGCGGGCAGCGGGCGATTCCTTTCGAGGTGCGCTGACGCCAGGTGGCTCAGGGCGTGGCGCGAGCCGTCACCGCCCTCGCAGTGTCGTCGTAGACGACGAGGCGGAAGGAGATGTCGAGCAGGCCTTCCTCGTGGCTCTTGAGCTTCAGCTCGTCGACGTTCGAGGGGAACTTCATCTGGGTCAGCTCGTTCAGGATGTTGCACAGCGCGTGAAACGACGCCTGGACGTGCACGCGGAAGACCCTCCGGCCCAGCGCGCGTGAGCGTTCACCCGGGTCGATGAACTCGACCCGCATGGTGTCGGGCTGGGCGCGATACCGCTTCGCGAGGTCGAAGAGCACGGGCACCACCTCCCGCTCGCCGCCGCACACGCACTCGGTCGAGACGTCGGCCCAGCGCCTCTCGAGCCGGTCGACCTCACGGCGGAGCCGCACGATTTCTCCGTGGAGCCTGCTCGTGATGGTGGCCTCGGGGAGCCCGACCAGGGACAGGAACAGCATCGAACCGAGCACCATGCCGGCTGGAGCCTCGAGCATGACGAAGCGGCCCATCGACCGAGGCGAGGGGCACGATTCCCTTCGGGGCGCACCACGGGTGCCTCTATGGTCCGCCCCCTTCGCCTGGAGGCCTCGTGAACCAGCTCACCCCCCGCGCCATCGTCGTCGGCATGCTCATCGGCGCGGTGATGTGCCTGTCGAACATCTACGTTTTCTTCAAGACGGGCTGGTCGATGGGCGTCACCCTGACGGCGTGCATCCTGGCGTGGGCGGTCTTCAAGGGCCTCGCGGCGGCGAAGGTGACGAAGGAGCCCCTCGGCATCCTCGAGAACAACGCGCTCACCACCGTGGCCTCGGGCGCGGGCTTCATGACGGGCGGCGGCAACATGGCGGCCTTCGGCGCGCTGCTGATGGTGACGAGCGACCGCCCACCGTCGATTCCCATCATCTTCTGGTTCGCCGCCATCGCCGCGCTGGGCGTCTTCGCGGCCGTTCCCATCAAGCGGCAGCTCATCGACGAAGAGAAGCTCCCGTTCCCCACGGGCACGGCGACGGCCGAGACGCTGCGCTCGATTCATGGCGCCGACGCGGGCGGAGACGTCGAGGGCTCGAAGAAGGCGCGCGCGCTGGCGTGGGCCGCGGGCTTCGGGGCCATCGTCGCCTTCTTCCGCGACGCGAAGGCCGCGTGGATGCCCTTCAACCTGCCCGGCGCGCTCGAGCTGCCGTTCACGCTCGCGGGCAAGGCGCTCAAGGACTGGACGCTCGTGCTCAAGACCGAGGTGGTGCTCATCGCCGCCGGTGCGCTCATGAGCTTCCGCACCGGCTGGTCCCTCTTGCTCGGCGGCGGCCTCACCTACGTGGTGCTCGCGCCAGCGCTGCTCGACTCAGGCGCCATCACCGGCACGGGCTACAAGGCCATCGTCGCGTGGACGTTGTGGCCCGGCGCCGCGGTGCTCGTCGGCAGCGGGCTCACCACCTTCGCGCTCGACTACAAGAGCGTGCTGCGCAGCTTCTCGGGGCTGGCGGCGCTGCTGCCCGGCCGCGCGAAGCCCGCCACCGCCGTGCAGGACGACCCAGAAGAGTGCCCGGCGTGGTGGTTCCCCGTGGGCTTCGTCGTGCTGAGCCCCGTCGTCATCTTTCTCATGGGCTGGTTGTTCCAGATTCCAGTCTGGGCAGGCCTGGTGGCCGTTCCGCTCGCGGTGCTGATGGGCTTCGTGGCGGCGCGCGTGACGGGTGAGACCGACGTCACGCCGACGAAGGCATTGGGCCCGGTGACGCAGCTGCTCTTCGGCGTGATGACGCCGGGCAACCTGAGCGGGAACATCATGTCGGCCAACGTGACGGGCGGCATCGGGCTCCACGCGGCCGACCTGCTGACGACGCTCAAGACGGGGAAGCTCCTCGGCGCGAGCGCGCGGCAGCAGGCGAGGGCGCAGCTCTTCGGGGTCGTCGCCGGCGCGGCGGTGGTCGTGCCCGCGTTCAACCTCATCATTCCGGACCCGTCGGTGCTCGGCGGAGACGCGTGGCCTGCGCCGTCGTGTCTCGTCTGGGCCGGCGTGTCGAAGGCCTTCTCGAACGGCATCAGCGCGCTGCCCGAGTCGGCGCGCACGGCGGTGTGGGTGGGGTTGCTCCTCGGTGTGGCGCTCGCGCTGGCCGAGCGGCTGGCCCCGAAGTCGCTCAAGGCCTTCATCCCGTCGCCGTCGGGCGTTGGCATCGCGATGGTGATTCCTGGCAGCAACGCGGTGGCGATGTTCCTGGGCTCGGCGCTGGCGGAGCTGCTGCGGCGGAAGAAGCCGGAGCTCGCGGAGCGCCTCGTGGTGCCCGTCAGCTCGGGCCTCATCGCGGGCGAGAGCTTGATGGGCATCGTGGTGGCCCTGCTGGTGGTGGCAGGCGTTCTCAGCCGCTGAGTTCTGGGTGTACGCGATGGCGCGGGACTGCATGACGCCCAGGCGGTGCCGTGGGTGAACTCGAGGGCCGGCAGCGCGATGGAGGGGCCTCCAAGAGGATCTTTCACGCTCGTCGTCGGTGTGCCCCGAGCGCCACCAGCGCACCGCCCACGGTGACGGGCGCAGCCGCGACGAGGGCCACACCGGGAACCAGCACCACCGGCACGCACGCGAGCGCGTAACCCAACAGGAGGGCCGGCTCGCGGAGCAAGAGCCGGCTCGGCAAGCCCAGCCGTGCGCGGTTGTCGGCGATGGCGCCGTGCGCGAGGAAGGCCGCGTTCACGGCCGTCTGCGCCACCACGACGAGCACCGGCCCGGCGACGGGAACCAGAATCAGCGTGGTCGCGGCCAGCGTGGTGAGCGCCCACAGAAACAGCCTCCGCGTCGTCGGGAAAAGGCTGCGCGCCGCGCGCACGACGACGGCCACGCCATCGATGCTCGGTGGTGGCGCCTCGCCGAGCACCTCGCGCTGGACGTACAGCGCCATGCGCTCGAGGCTGGCGGCGGTGATGGCCCCCGCGAGCTGCCACGCGGTGAAGATGGCCGCGATGAGGAGACACCCCGTCAGCGCCACGCGAACGCCCAGCCACACCACCGTGCCGCCCAGCCCCGGCTGCCGCTCGAGGAGCAACGCCTCGAGCGGGCCCGCACCGACGAGGGCGCCCAGGCTGAAGACGACCGTCACCGCCGCCGTGACGAGCGCGGGCTGAAACAGCAACTCGCGCAGCGCGCGCTCCCGGAGCGTCCACACCACCGCGCGCGGGAGCTGGAGCACTGCCCAGAAGAAGGCGCCCACGGCTGGGCGGGGCGGACCGAAGGTGGGTCGAGGCATCGAGCGAGGAGCGAACGGGTGAGCGGCGACTTCTTCCGGTCTCAGGCCTCGTCGTCGCCCTCGGCCAGTGCTGCCGACTCCGGCTCGAGGAGCTTCGTCGCCGCCAGCACCCTGCGCCGCACCGCCTTCGGTGAGAGGGCCTGTGTGTCTGCCACCGCGCAGCTGACGTAGGCCAGGTCCGCCAGCGCCCTGAGCGCGCGGGCCCGACGCTCGGGGCTCTTCGCCGACAGGTCTTCCGCCGACTTCTCGACGAACGCCTTCGCCAGTGACTCGAAGAGGTACACCCGGTTCTCGATGGTGCCCTCGTCGTCCGTCTCGGTCTTCGCCATGCGGGCAATTGGTGCACATCTCGGGTCGGGCTCCAACTGCCCGACGCAAGGCTTGCGGCAGCGGCCCCCGGGTGCCCGACGGGAGGAAATGGCCCACGTGATGCACATCAAGCGCACATGCCGCTCTCCCGGAAGCGTGGGCTGAAGAAGTCGTCGGGCTCAGCGAAGCAGCGAGCGACGAAGAAGTGGGTGTACCTGTTCCGCCAGGGCCGCGCGTCGCAGAAGGCGCTGCTGGGCGGGAAGGGCGCGAACCTGTGCGAGATGACGCGCCTGGGGTTGCCGGTGCCTCCGGGCTTCATCGTGTCGACCGAGGCCTGCAACGCGTACTTCGACGCCAACGGCTTCCCGAAGGGCCTATGGCCGCAGGCGCTCGCGGCGCTGAAGGACCTCGAGGCGAAGACCGGCCGCGTCTTCGGAGACCCGTTCAACCCGCTCCTCGTGTCGTGCCGCTCGGGCGCGAAGTTCTCGATGCCCGGCATGATGGACACGGTGCTGAACCTCGGCTTCACCGACGCGGTCGCCTCGGCGCTGTCGGTGAAGCCCGGCCTCGAGCGCTTCACGTGGGACGCCTACCGGCGGCTGGTGCAGATGTTCTCGACCGTGGTGCTGGGGCTCGACCACGCGCCCTTCGAGGACGAGCTGGCAGCGCGGCGACGCGAGGCCCGGGTGGAGAACGACTCCGGCCTCGACGCGTCCACCCTCGCCGACGTCACCCGGCGCTTCCTGGCCATCGTGCACGAGAAGACAGGCGCGCCCTTTCCGCAGGACCCGCTCGAGCAGCTCCGCCTCGCCATCGAGGCCGTCTTCAAGTCCTGGAACGGCAAGCGCGCCATCGACTACCGCAACGCCTCGGGCATTCCGCACGACCTCGGCACCGCCGTGAACATCCAGATGATGGTGTTCGGCAACACCGGGGAGCGCTCCGCGACTGGCGTGGTGACGACGCGCAACGTCTCGACGGGCGAGAAGCAGCTCGAGGGCGACTACCTGCTCAACGCGCAGGGTGAAGACGTCGTCTCGGGCACGCGCACCACCCGGCGCATCTCCGCGCTCGCCGAAGACATGCCCGAGGTGGCGAGGGCCTTCGCGAAGCACTGTGACACCCTCGAGCGCCACTTCCGCGACGTGCAGGACGTCGAGTTCACCGTCGACGACGGCACCTTGTGGGTGCTGCAGACGCGCGACGCCAAGCGCAGCGCCCAGGCCGCGGTGCGCATCGCCGTCGAGCTCGCGAAGGAGAAGCGCATCTCGAAGGACGAGGCGGTGCTGCGGGTGAAGCCCGAGCACGTCGACTTCTTCCTCCACCCGCAGTTCGACCCAAAGGCCCGCAAGGCCGCGCTCGAGTCCGGCACGCTGCTGGCGAAGGGCCTCAACGTCTCTCCGGGCGCCGCGACGGGCGCCATCGTCTTCGACCCTGACACCGCCGAGCGCCTGGGCCGCAAGGAGAAGAAGGCCGTCATCCTCGTGCGCGCCGAGACGAAGCCCGACGACGTGCACGGCATGCTGGCCGCGAAGGGCATTCTCACCTCGCGCGGTGGTCGCACCAGCCACGCCGCCCTCGTCGCGCGGCAGTTCGGCAAGCCCGCCGTCGTCGGCGTCACCGCGCTCGAGGTCGACGTCGAACAGAAGCGCATGACGGTGAAGGGGCGCACGTTTCAGGAAGGTGACGTGGTGTCGCTCGATGGCACCACCGGCGAGGTGTTCGCCGGCGAGGTGCCCACGCTGGTGCCGGCGTTCGACGACCCGCACCTGCTGACGCTCCTCACGTGGGCCGACGCCGCGCGGACCCTGGGGGTGTGGGCGAACGCGGACTACCCGAAGGACGCCGAGCGGGCGCGTCGCTACGGCGCCGAGGGCATCGGCCTGTGCCGCACCGAGCACATGTTCTTCGAGACCGAGCGGCTCCCCATCGTGCAGCAGATGATTCTGGCCGCCACCGACGCCGAGCGGGACGAGGCGCTCGGAAAGTTGCTCCCCATGCAGCGCGCCGACTTCATCGGGCTCTTCGAGGCGATGAAGGGGCAGCCGGTGACGATTCGCCTCATCGACCCGCCGCTGCACGAGTTCCTCCCGGGGCACGACGAGCTGCTCCAGGAGGTGACGGAGCTCGAGACGCGGCTCAAGCTCGACGGCCAGCAGGTCGACGCGCTCGGCCTCGAGAGCCGGCTGTCGAAGCAGAAGCGGCTCCTCGCGGCGGTCGAGGGCCTGCGCGAGCAGAACCCCATGCTGGGCCTGCGCGGCGTTCGGCTGGGCATTCACCTGCCGGGGCTGGTGCGCATGCAGGTGCGCGCCATCTTCGAGGCCGCGTGCGACTGCCAGCGGCGCGGCGTGAAGGTGTACCCGAAGGTGATGATTCCGCTCACGTCGCTCAAGAGTGAGCTGACCTTCGAGCGCACGCTGCTGGAGCAGGAGGCGCGGGCGGTGATGGCCGAGCAGAAGATGAAGGTGAAGTACCAGTTCGGCACGATGATCGAAGTGCCGCGCGCGGCGGTGACGGCCGACGAAATCGCCGAGCTCGCCGAGTTCTTCTCGTTCGGCACGAACGACCTCACGCAGACGACGTTCGGCATCAGCCGCGACGACGCCGAGACGGGCTTCCTGCTCGAGTACCTCGAGAAGCGGATTCTGCGAGAGAACCCGTTCGCGACGCTCGACCAGGCCGGCGTAGGCGCGCTGATGGAGCTGGCCGTGAAGAAGGGCCGCAAGGTGCGCCCGTCGCTCGAGGTGGGCATCTGCGGTGAACACGGCGGCGACCCGAAGACCATCGCGTTCTGTCACCGGCTGGGCCTCACCTACGTCAGCTGCTCGCCCTTCCGGGTGCCCGTCGCGCGGTTGGCCGCTGCGCACGCCGCGCTCGAGTCGATTCGGTGAGCTGCTTTTCGTCGGTGCGTCTCTCTGGGCGCCGTGGACGCTCCGACCCTGAGACGCACCGTCGTCGTACTGCTGGGCGCGCTGTGTGCCTGTGAAGGTTTCATCGAGGCCCCGCCCCAGCCCATCGTCACCCCCGAGCCGTGGCCCGCGCACCTGCTGACGGCCGACGAATACAACGCCACCGTCCAGGACCTGCTGGGCACCACCTCGCGGCCGGCCGACTTCTTTCCCTCCGTCAGCGCCACCGTCTTCGACGCCAACGTCGGCGTGTTGGGGCAGGTGAGCGCCGTGCAGGGAGAGGCGCTCCTCGAGGCGGCGCGCACCCTCACTGAGGAGGTCTTCGCCTCGCCCGCGCTCCGCGCCCGAATTGTCACCTGCACGCCGGCCGCGCAGGACGATGGCTGTGCCCGGCGCAGCATCGGCGCGTTCGCCCGTCGGGCCTTCCGGCGTACGCCCGACACCGACGAGCTCGACGCGCTGGTGGGCGTCTACGACGACGCGCGCGGACGCCTGACGCTCGACCACCTGGGCGCGATGGCGTTGGTGACGCGCGTCGTCCTGAGCCACCCCTCGGTGGCGCTGCGGGTCGAGCGGCTCTCGCCCACCGGAGGCCCGGAGCCCGTCGCTCTCGCCAGCCGGCTGTCGTACCTCGTGTGGGGCACGGCGCCCGATGAGGCCCTCCTCGACGCCGCGGAGTCCGGCGAGCTGGCGACCGTCGAAGGGCGCCACGCCGCGCTCACCCGCCTCGTCGACAGCCCGCGCCGCAGCCGCTTCGTGCAGCGCTTCTTCGGGCAATGGCTCGGCTTCCAGCGCCTGTCGAGCCACACCGTCGACCCGCGCCTCTTCCCCATCTGGACGCCCGCCGTCGGCCTCGCCACGCGGCAGCACGCCGACGCCTTCCTCGACCAGTTCCTGGCCGGAGAGCGGCCGTGGCGAGATGTCTTCCGCGCGCCGCACGACGCGTCGCCCGCGCTCGCTGACCTGCTCCGCGACGACCCGCCCGGGGTGCGTCAGGGCCTCGTCTCGCTCCCGGCGTACCTGGCGCTCTCGTCCCACGGCGCGCAGACGTCGCCGACGGGGCGGGCGAAGGGGGTTGTGACGGGCCTGTTCTGCACCGACCTCACTCCGCCGCCGGGTGTGTCGACGGAGTTCGAGGTGACGCCGGGTGCAGCGCCGCGCACCACGCGCGAGAAGCTCGCCGAGCACCGAAAGAACCCGGCCTGCGCCGGCTGCCACGCCATCCTCGACCCGGTGGGCTTGAGCCTCGAGCACTTCGACGCCATCGGCGCCTGGCGCACCACCGAGGCCGGCCAGCCCATCGACGCGAGCGGCGACTACTTCGGGGCCCGCTTTGCCGACCACCGCGACCTCGCTGCCGAGCTCGAGAAGGACGCCCGCCTGGGGCCCTGCGCCACGCAGAACCTGCTCAGCTTCGCGCTCCGCCGCAGCCTCACCCCGGCCGACCAGGCGCTCGTCGAGTCGCTCGCGACGCGGTGGGAGGCCGGCTCGATGCGCGCGTTGCTCCAGTCGGTGGTCGACAGCCCCGCGTTCCACGGCACCCAGGAGGTCGCTCGATGAGTCCCTTGTCCCGACGGGCCGTGCTGCGCGGCGCTGGCGTCGCCCTCTCGTTGCCCTGGCTGGAAGCGCTGGCGCCGCGCCGCGCGTTCGGCGCCGACCTGGCCCCCCGACGGTTCCTGCTCTGCGCGTTCCCCAACGGCGCGCCGCACGACTGGTGGGACGGCGCGCCCGCCTTCGGCCAGACGCACACCGGCGCCGCGTTTCGCCTGCCGTCGGTGCTGACGCCCTTCGCGCCGCTCAAGTCGAAGCTGCTGATGGTGAGCCGCCTGGGCAACTACACGTGGAACCGCGGCGGCGCCCGCCCCGAGCCCACCGTCGAGCCCTCCCACGCGCGCTGCATGGCCGCCTTCACCACCTGCGTCGACACCGACGAGGTGCTTCGCCGCGCGAACCTGCCCCTCGACGCCGGGGTGCGCAACGGCGTGTCGGTCGACCAGCTGTTCGCTGCGCAGTGGGCCCAGGCGACGCCGCTCGCCTCGCTGCAGACGGGCCTCGGCGTGAAGCCCGGCATGTTCGATGGGCGCAGCTACGCCTACAACCAGGTGCTCTCGTGGCGCACGCCCACCGAGCCCCTCAAGCGGCAGGTGAACCCCCGCGCCATCTTCGACGCACTCGTGGGCGCCTCGACCGCCGGCTCCGACGCCGCCCGCCGCGCGCTCGCCGAGAAGGAGAAGAGCGTGCTCGACGCCGTGCGCACCGAGACGCTCCGGCTCAAGGCCCGCGTCAGCCGCAACGACCAGGTGGTGCTCGAGCAGTACCTCGACTCGGTGCGCGCCCTCGAGCAGCGCGCGACCGCGCTCTCCACCGTGATGTGCCAGACGCCCGCGCGCCCCGACGCCGTGCCCGAGCCGCCCGGCCCCGCCCGCGGCCTCAGCCACGGCCAGGACGGGTACGACCACGAGGTCCACGCCGACGTGATGAACGAGCTCATCACGCTGGCCTTCCAGTGCGACCGCACCCGCGTGGTGACGCACCTGCTCGACGACTCACGCTCCGAGTTCGAGTACCGCCACATTCCGCGCGCCGACCGCGACCGGGTGGGGCTGGCGTACCGGGCCACCGACACGCTCCACTTCCACGGAGACCAGCACGGCTCCGGCGCCCTCGGAGACCGCGTCGTCGACGGCCGCTACCCGGTGCTGACGCCCAGCAACCGGGGCTACGCTGCCATCAACGCCTGGCTGTGCCGCAAGGTGGCCGAGCTGGCCCTGCGCCTCGACGCCATTCGGGAAGGCGACGGCTCGGTGCTCGACCACACCGTGCTCGTCTTCGGCAGTGAGATGCGCACGCACGACCACGACGCGTTCGACCTGCCGCTCCTGCTGGCGGGCGGCACCGGGCTGCTGGCGCAGGACGCACATGTGGCGCTCGCTCCGCTCGGGCAGGACCGCCAGCTGCGCGACCTCTGGTTCACCCTGCTGCGGCGGTGGGGTGGCACGACGACCGCGTCATTTGGTGAAGATGTTCGCGGGGTTGCGAATGCCGAGCTGACCGGGTTGCTCCGGTGAGCCGAACGGGGCGGGCTGTGTCACACAGGGGCCCGTGGCGACCGGTCGGGTCATTCCCCTGCATGCGCGCGGCGAGGTGCCCGAGGTCGACCCGTCGAACCTCACCGAGGTGGTGCGCGCGTATCGCGGGTACGTCGCGGCCGTGGTGATGCGCCTGCTCGGCCGAGACGACGACGTCGACGACGTCGTGCAGGACACCTTCGTGCGGGCGCTCGACGGGCTGCCCCGCCTCGAAGACAAGACGCGCCTCAAGGCCTACCTGGCGAGCATCGCGGTGCGGCTGACGATGCGGCGGCTGGGGCGGCGGCGGTTGTTGCAGCGCTTCGGCCTGTCGGAGCGCTGGCACCCGACGCTCCTCTCGACGCCGGGGGCCAGCGGCGAGCAGCGGGCCATGCTGGCCGACGTGTACCGGGTGCTCGACGGGTGTGCCCCCGAGGCCCGCGTGGCGTGGACGTTGCGGTACCTCGAGGGCGAGCGCCTCGAGGACGTGGCCGCGCTGATGGGGCTCTCGCTCGCGACGGTGAAGCGGCGCATCGCCGCCGTCGACGCGCAGGTGCAGGAGGCGCACCGTGAATGAGTCGAGACGCGAGCAGGACTTGAGGGCGCTCGGGCGGGTGGTGGAGCCCACGTACTCGCCGCTCGAGAACGCGGCCTTCGAAGCCGAGGTGCGGCGCACGCATCGTCGACGCCAGGTGACACGCCGGGTGAGCGCGGCGGGAGCCGTGGTGCTGGTGGCGGCTGTGGTGGCCTTCAGCGCCTTTCGCACCCGCGAGCCCGAAGCGCCGGCGGTGGCCACCGTGCGCATCGCCCCCGACGCCAGCTTCGTCGCCGCGAAGGGCGCCGCGGTGCGGACGCGGGCGGTGGAACCCGGGCTCCTCTGGCTCGAGCTCGAGAAGGACAGCGCGCGCTTCGACGTCGCGCCCCAGGGCGGGCGGCTGGTGCGCATCTCGGCGGGAGACGTCGAGGTCGAGGTCATCGGCACGGCCTTCGTCGTCACGAAGGGCGAGCGCGAGGTGTCGGTCGCCGTCACCGAAGGCCGGGTGCGGGTGCGGCATGGTGAGCGCGAGGCCCTGCTCGTCGCCGGCGAGGCGGGCACGTGGCCGGTGCGCATGGCGCTGGTCGTGCCCTCGGCGGAGCCTGCGGCGAATGACGTGAACGAGCCCGTGGTGGCCGAAGCGCCGCCCGCTCCAGTGCGTGCCGTACCGAAGCGGCGTCCCGGCAGTGGGGCCTGGCGGGCGCTCGCCGAGCAGGGTGACTACGGCGGTGCGTGGACGGCGCTCCAGGGCGAGGGCCAGCCCGATGACGAGCCGACCGACCTGTTGCGCGCGGCCGACGTGGCGCGGCTGAGCGGACACCCGGCCGAGGCGCTGCCGCCGCTGCGTCGAATCCTCTCGCGCTTTCCCGGCGACCCACGGGCCTCGCTGGCGGCCTTCACGCTGGGCCGGGTGCTGCTCGACGACCTCGGCAACCCGCGCGAGGCCGCCGATGCCTTCCTGCAGGCCTGGGCACTGGGACCGAAGAGTCCGCTCGCGCCGTCGGCCGGGGCGCGCGCCGTCGAGGCCCTCGCGCGCGCTGGAGATGAGGCCGCGGCCCGCGAGGCGGCGGAGCGCTTCGTGCGCGAGTTCCCCCAGTCCAGCCGCGTCGACGCGGTGAAGCGCTGGGGTAAGGTGCCGTGAGCCGCGTGAGGCCGCCCGGCGCGAGGAGACTGCAGAGAGCGTGGTGTGTCCGTGATGGTCGTCGCAGTCTGCGCCCTCGTGGCGGCGGCCACGCCGGGCAGGCGCGTGGGGCTGACCGCCACCGGCTGCCCTGACGGCTTCGTCGCCGAGGTGCGCAGCGTGCTGGGCATCGAGCTGAAGGCCACGGTGGGCCCGCTCCTCGACGCCGCGCCGGAGCGTGTGGAGTTGTCGTGTGGCGCTGGCTCCGTCGCCGTGACGGTGAGCGGCGCAGCAGCCGTCACGCCGCTGTCCGTCGATGTCTCGGCCGTCGAGGAGCCTCTGCGCGCGAGGACCGTCGCCCTCGTGGTGGCCGACGCGATGGCGCAGGCACCGCCGCCAGCCGTGCCGAGCCCGCCACCTGCACCCGCGCCAGTTGTGCCGGCGGCGCCACCCCTCGACGTCCAGCCGTTTCGTGGCGCCGTCTCGGTGTTGGGCCTCGTGCGCAGCGGCGCTGCCGTGCACGGAGGCGCCGCGCTCGTCGTCGAGTGGGCGTGGCTCCAGTGGCTGGGCGGGCACGCCGACGTGTGCTTCGCCACGGCGACGGTGTCGCGCGCCGGTGGCGCGGTGGTGTCGACGATGGTGGACGGCGCGGTGGGCCTCGACGTGCGGTGGGCTGCCGGGCCGGTGCAGCTCCGTGCCGGGCCTGGCCTTCGCGTGGGCGGCGCGGCGCTCGAAGGGCGGCCGGGCCCTGAGCGTGTCGGTGGCCTGGTGACTGGCGTGATGTGGGGCCCGCAGGTGTCGGTGGGGGCGAGCCTTGTGCCCGTTGCCCGGCTGGTGGTGTCGGCCTTCGTCGATGGTGGGCTGTGGGCGCCGCGGCTCCGGGGTGAGGTGTTCGGTGACGCGCCCGTCGAGACGGCTGGCCCGGTGGTGACGGCGGGCCTGGGGGTGGGGTGGCGATGGTGAAGCGTGGCCGCCAGGGACGTCGCGCTGGTCGCGCGCGCGTTGCGTCGTCGGCCGATGAGCGCGCTCGACGTGGGGCCGCGATGGCGAGCGCCTGGCGCCTTCGTGTGGGGTGGCTCCTCGTGCTCCTCTGCGCGTGCGGCGGGCTGCCAGGTGGCGGGCAGGGGGTGGTGCTGGGTCCCACGCCGGGAGTCGCTCAGCAGGCCTGTCTCGACCGCCGTGCCGCGCGCCTGTCGGCGGTGGTGCCGCGCTTCCGCGAGGGGCCGCTCCAGACGCCGCCGCCGGTGACGCGGGTGGGCGACGTCTTCATCACCGAGGTGGGCTTCCGCCTGCGCGGCGCGCGCGAGCGAGACGCCACCTTCGGGCGCTACCCACCCAACTCCTTCGCTGGCCGCAGCGGGCGCCTGCGCCTCGAAGACCGCGTGGCGAGCGGACGTTCGGAGGTCGAGGTGACGTTGACGACCGGGCTCGACTTGTCCGCCAACGGCCCCCGGGTGCAGTTCCGTGCGTTCCGCCAGCAGGCCAGCGGCGGCGTCACCACCTCGAACGTGACGATGACGGCGACGGGCCCACGCACGGCGGTCCGCCTCGTCACGGACAACTCCCGCGCGCAGCGGCCGCTGCAGGTGGGTGACGTGCTCGACTTCGAGCTCGAGCTCTTCTTCGCCGGGTTCGACCCTCGTGACCCGACGCCCATCACCGGTGCGCAGCAGGCCTACAGTGACACCTTCCGCTACCGCGTCGGCGCCGGTGGCCTCGACCCGGAGCCCTTCGATGACGAAGCCCCAGCGGCGCTCGGCCCTTCCGCGTGGCTCGGAGGTGCCCTCTCGGTGCCCTTCATCGAGACGCGCGCAGGCGGACCCATCGGGGGCGCCACGGCCTGGGAACAGCTCGCGCTCGGCGCGCCACCTGCGCTGACGGACAGCTTCTTGAACGGTCGCCGCCGCTTCGTCACCGACGTCGAGCGCGGCACGCACGCCGAGCCGGGAAACGAACCGCTCCCGCCGTCACCGGGCGCGCTCGACGCCGCCTTCACGGCGCGCAGTTGCAATACGTGTCATCGCAGCGCGGGCCGCGGGCAGCTCCCGCCGGTGGGTCAGCGGCTCGAGAGCGCGGCCGCGTACACCGACGGGCCCCTCGGTCCCGTGGTGCAGCGCACCGAAGCCGAGCCCCGCCTGTCGGAGTGGGTCGAGGTGCGCCGCGAGGTGCTGGCTGATGGCCGCTCCGTCACCCTCGTGGCGCCCCGCTTCGACGCGCTCGGCGACGCCGTGGTGCGCGTGGCGCCGCCGCTGCCGGGCCTCGGGCTGCTCGAGGCCGTACCCGAGGCCACCCTGGCGGAAGCCGTCGACGACGAAGACTGTGACGGTGACGGTGTCAGCGGCCGCGCGCCGCTCGTCGAGGAGAACGGCGCGGTGCGCTGGGGACGCTTCGGATGGAAGGCGACCCACGCCTCGCTCGAAGGCCTGGTGCAGCACGAGGTGCGGGAGCAGCTCGGGGCCCGGCTCGACGAGGCGGCGCGGGGCGAGCTGGTGGCGGCGGTGCAGCTCTTCGGGGTGCCGGTGCAGCGCCGCGATGCCCGGGCCGAGCGCGGCGAAGCCCTCTTTCGCGACGTCGGCTGCGCGCGCTGTCACCTCGACTCACTCGAGACGGGCGACGGGCACCCGCTGGGCGTGTTTCGTCGTCAGCGCCTGCGGCCCTTCACCGACGGGCTGCTGCACGACCTGGGTGAGGGGTTGTCGGACGGCTCGACGTCTCCACTCGCGCGGGAATGGCGCACGGCCGCGCTGTGGGGCCTCGGCGTGGCGCGCGTGGTGCACCGGGAGCGGCACCTGTTGCACGACGGCCGCGCCCGAGACGTGCTCGAGGCCATTCTCTGGCACGACGGCGAGGCGCGCGCGTCCGTCGACGGCGTTCGTGTGCTGCCTGGCGCCGACGTCGACGCGCTCATCGCGTTCCTCGAGACGTTGTGAGCCGCTTTCGGCGCTGACGTCTCTACGGGGCCGTTCCGCCGTCGGGAGGCCCTGCCCATGCTTCGTCACTCATCTTTCCTGGTCGTCATCGCCGCCGCGTGTACGTCGTCGCCTCCAGAGGTGGGAGAGCCACCGCTCACGGAGCCGAAGGCAGAGCGCTGTGCGCCCCTCAACCAGACGGTGCGGCCGCTCTTCCCCGTGGCCACGCCGACGTCGGGCCCCATCGTCACGCGCCGCGGCGACGGCGTCATCGTCACCCACGGGGCCGGCCGGGTGCGCCCACGGCACGAGCGCGAAGAGCGCTTCATGCACTTCGAGCCGCGCTATTTCGAGAAGCGCAGCTTCGCCTTCACCATCGAGGACGAGGTGGCGACCGGCAAGTCGTCGCTCAAGGTGACGTACCGGCCCATCTTCGACTGGGCCGAGCCCGGGCCGCGCACCAACTTCCGCGCGTGGAAGGTGTACGGCGAGCCTGGCAACGGCCCGCAGTCCTACCTCTTCGCCAACAACAACGTGCTGACCACGAGCGGGCCGCTCGAGCAGACCATCACCATCACCACCAACGCGCGCGACCGCAACCGGCCCATGCGCGTCGGCGACATCATGGAGTTCGAGTTCGGCATCTTCTTGAAGGGCTTCCCGGCCGACGACACCTTCGTGGTGGGCGCCAAGTCGTATTACTCCGACACGTTCCGCTACCAGGTGGGCGTGGGCGGGCTGACGCCCGAGACGTTCGACACTACCGGGTGGCTGGGGCCCTCGACGCAGGCCGAGCGCCTCGGCGGAGACACCACGGTGCCGCACATCGCCTTCGCCGACGGCACGCTGGTCGACCCCACCTTCGCCTTCGCGCAGATGGCCCTCAACACCCAGGCGCCGCACCAGCAGCAGTGGCTCGAGGGCCGCCGCCTCTTCCACACCGACTTCGGCACCGGCGCCCACTCGGAGCGCGGCAACCCCGTCTTCACCGAGCAGGTGGGCAAGCTGGGGCCCCACTTCAACGTGCGCAGCTGCCAGGACTGTCACGCGCACAACGGCCGCGGCGTAGTGCCGACGACGCCGGGCACGCGCGTCGACACGCTGGTGTGGAAGCTGTGGGACGGAGGCCCGCTCGGCACCCAGCTGCAGCCGCAGGAAGCCCCGCTCCTGCTCCAGCGCACCGAGACGCGCGTCGTCACCCTCGCCGACGGCACCAGCGTGACGCTGACGAAGCCCATCTTCGACGCGGGGCGGGCGCTCAAGTCGTCGGCGCGCATGCCGCGGCAGCTCGTCGGGCTCGGGTTGCTCGAGGCCATCGACGAGTCGGTGCTGCTGGCCGCACAGGACGTCGAGGACTGTGATGGCAACGGCATCTCC
Organism: Myxococcaceae bacterium; assembly: GCA_033763395.1. Lineage (GTDB taxonomy): Bacteria > Myxococcota > Myxococcia > Myxococcales > Myxococcaceae > Xiheimicrobium. The sequence continues at coordinate 3,528 of JANRKQ010000083.1, read as the reverse complement.
GGCCGGGTGAACGTCATCGACGACCCGGTGACGGGCGAGCCGCGCGTGGGGCGCTTCGGGTGGAAGGCCGAGAAGGTCTCCGTTCGGCACCAGGTGGCCGACGCGCTGCTGCTCGACCTCGGGGTCGGCACCTCGATGTTCCCGGAGGGCGGGCGCGCCGAGCTCGACGACGCCGATCTCGAGCGCCTCACCACCTACATGCGGCTGGTGGGCGTGGTGCCACAGCGGAGCGCGAATACCCCGCAGGTCCGTCGTGGGAGCGAGCTCTTCTCCAGCCTGGGCTGCGCGGGCTGCCACGTCCCCTCGGTAAAGACCGGCACGACGCACCCCTTCGAAGAGCTGCGCGAGCAGTCGATTCGGCCCTTCACCGACCTCTTGCTGCACGACCTCGGGCCCGACCTCGCCGACGACACGGGGCGCGGCGACGCCAACGAGTGGCGCACGCCGCCCTTGTGGGGCCTGGGGTTGACGCGCGAGGTGACGGGCACGGTGCAGCTGCTCCACGACGGCCGGGCTGGCTCCGTGCTCGAGGCGGTGTTGTGGCACGGCGGCGAGGCCACGGCGGCGCGGCAGGCGCTCGTGCAGGCCTCGGCCGAAGACCGCGCGGCGCTGCTCGCCTTCGTCGAGAGCCTCTGATGCGGCGCGCGTGCCTGTCGCTGCTCGTCCTGCTGGGGTGTGTGGGCGACGTGGACGAAGGTCGCCCCGACGCGTCCGCAGAGGCGCCTGTCGACGGCGCTGACGGCGGCGTCCTCCCCGATGCTGGTGGCGCGGCGCTCGACTCGGGAACGCCAGGCGTCGATGCCGGCACGCCCGGGCCCGATGCGGGCGCAGGCCCGCGGAGCGTTCGCGTCGAGGGGCGGCGGCTCCTCGTCGACGAGGTGCCCTTCGAGGTGCGGGCGGTCGCGTGGAACCCCGTGCGCCGCGGCGCCACGCACCCGGGCGGCCTCGACTTCCGGGGCACCGTCGAGGTGGACGCGGCCATGATGCGGGCCGCTGGCTTCAACGCGGTGCGCACCTATGTGCCGCTGACCGACCGCGTGGTGCTCGATGCGCTGCACCGACACGGGCTGATGGTGCTCAACACCGTGTACAGCTTCGGCGGAGAAGACGTGTCGGTGGTGAACCAGCGGGTGCGCAGCGTCGCGGCGCACCCGGCGATGCTCGCGTGGCTCGTCGGCAACGAGTGGAACTACAACGGCCTCTACGTGGGCCTCAGCCCCACGGCCTCGCGCGACCGCCTCAACGCCGTGATGGAGCGCATCCGCGCCGAAGACACACGCCTGCCCATCGTGAACGTCTACGGCGAGGTGCCTTCAGCCGAAGTCATCGCAGCGATGCCGCGCACCGACATCTGGGCGCTCAACGTCTACCGCGGAGCCACCTTCGGGAACCTCTTCACCACCTGGGCGAGCCGCAGCACCAGACCGATGATGCTCGGCGAGTTCGGCGCGGATGCGTGGAACGCGAGGCTGCCGGGGGTCGACGAGGCCGCCCAGGCCTTCGCGACCGAGGCGCTCACGCGCGAGCTCCACCGAAACTGGTCCGGTGACGGAGGCGTCGCCGTCGGTGGCGCGCTCTTCGAGTGGTGCGACGAGTGGTGGAAAGACGGGCAGGGGCGCGCGGACCGCCAGGACGTCGGCGGCATCGCGCCCGGCGGAGGCCCGCACCCCGACTTCACCTTCAACGAGGAGTGGTGGGGGCTGGTCGACATCGAGCGCCGCCCCCGGCAGGCCCTGGGCGCAGTGAGGCGCGGGTTTGGCCTCGAGTGACCATCGCGTCACCAGTCAAGACGACGCGCCAGGGGCTCACGCGGCCTTCGCGCGCTCCGCGTCCCGCACGAGGCGACGCCACTGGGCGAGCTGCTCGCCGCTCAACGCGAAGGGCTTGAGCTCGATGACACACCCGTCGTCGGCCGCGGTGCACGACACGACGGTGGCGCTGAACGACAACGCCTGCACCTCGAGGGTGACGAGGCGCCGCTCCGTCTGGGGAACGCTGCCCTTCATGCGCAGCGCCGCGTCGGTCGCCTGGAGCAGCCGGTACCCGTCACGCACGTCTTTCTTCACCACCGCCACCTCGAGGTCGAGCCGGGGCGCGCTCGGCGGTACCACTGGCGCCGCGGGCGCGACGAGGCTCTGGACCGGCTGCTGCTCCGAGGGGAGCTCGAGGGACTGGAGCAACGAGGGCAGCCGCGGCACCAGCCGTTGAAGGGCCTGCCGCTCGGGCGTCGACAGGCCAATGCGCGCGGGCAGCTCCGCCGCCTCGAGCGAGGGCGCCTCGAAGAGGTGCGTCGACAGGTCGTCCGTGAGCGCGACGAGCTCGACCAACTCCGGGTGCTCGCAGAAGGCGGTGTCGTCGTCGTGGTGCCGCATGACGACCTCCTGCAGCAGCGCGGGGAGCCGCCAGTCGGCCGCGAGCGCCATGCCCAGCTCGACGTGGTAGCGCTGGGCCTGCCACTGCCACTGCGCCGCGTGCTGCGGCCGGCACCGCGGGTGGAGCTGCAGAACCACCTCGAAGGTGCGGTACGCGATGGTCTCACCGAAGTCGTGCAAGAGCCCCGCGAGGAAGGCCTCTCCGGCGTCGAGCGTGCGGACCCGCGCCAGCTCCTGGCTCAACAGCGCGCCCACGAGGCTGCGCCGCCAGCTGTCCCGCCGCATCTCAGCCAACGGCCCCTCGATGGACGCCTGCAGGCCCAGCGTGCCGGCGATGGCGATGTTGGCGAGCTCCGAGGCGCCGACACGAGAGATGGCCGCGGGCAGCGTGGTGATGGGCGTGGTGGCGCGGAAGAAGGCCGAGTTGGCGGCGCGAATCACGTGCGTGGCGAGCGCAGGGTCGGCCTCGACGAGGCGCACGAGCGCGTCGAGGCTGTACGTCTCGGAGGCGATGAGGCGCTGCAGCTGCAGCGCGACGCCCGGGTACGTCGGCAGCTCGATGAGCCGCGCCTTGATGAGGCGCACCACTTCCGCGTCGAGATCGAAGGGCAGGTCGAGGGGCTCCATGCGTGAGTTCAATAAGGGGCTTGCCGCGCAGCCGCGCGTCAGAGTTCTGACGCCCACGGTTCGCCTCGAGGGCCCCACCTGGAGGACACTCCCAGGCGCATGACGCGCGATGGATTCCGGGAAGCGCTCCTGGGCGTGATGGAGCGCAAGGTGCACTGGGCGTGGCCGCACTTCACCGACGGCACCGTGGCGAAGGCGCGCCTGCACGTGCACCTCGAGCAGGAGTACGCGGTGTACGTGCGCGACTTCCCCGTGCTCGTCGGCCGCGCGTACGTGCAGTGCCCGATTCCAGCCGTCCGCCGCGAGCTGGCCGAGAACCTCTACGAGGAGGAGACGGGAGGGCTGCACGCAGGCCGACCGCACCCGGAGCTCTTCCTCGAGTACCCGCGCGGGCTGGGCATGGACCTCGGCCGCTTCGATCGCGTCGAGCTGCTGCCCGAGGCGCGGCGCTACCGCGCGCTCGTCGACGTCTGCACCACGCAGCGTGGCTGGGCCGTGGCCGCTGCGGCGACGACCCTCTTCCTCGAGG
>JANRKQ010000082.1:0-38436 GCA_033763395.1 Myxococcaceae bacterium | reverse complement strand
CACTTCGTGCTGGGCCGCGAAGACGTCATTCGCCCCGTGGCCTTCCCCGACATCGAGTTCCCGCTCAAGCCGTTCCTGCTGGCCCGCCCGCACTGACCCGTTCGACCGGGCCGCAAACGGGCACCACCGGGCCTTGAGTTCCGTTACAAGAGCGGCACGCCGTGTCGCTCCTCGATGCCCAGCTGCTGTCCCGCCTCGGCGGCCTCAAGGTGCGCGCCCGCGCCGTCGTCGAGGGAGTGCTGTCGGGCCTCCACAAGTCGCCGCACCAGGGCCAGAGCGTCGAGTTCGCCGAACACAAGGAGTACGCGCCGGGCGACGAGCTGAAGCACCTCGACTGGAAGGCCTTCGGCAAGTTCGACCGGTACTACGTCAAGCGCTTCGAGCACGAGACGAACCTGCGCTGCACGCTGGTGGTGGACGGCTCGGGCTCGATGGGCTTCGGCACCGCCGGCCTCACCAAGCTCGAGGTGGCGCGGGTGCTGGCGGCGACGCTGGCGCACCTGCTCCTCAAGCAACAGGACGCGGCGGGCGTCGCCATTGCTGCGAAGGGGCGCGTCGTCGAGGTGCCTCCGCGCTCGTCGGCCTCGCACCTGCAAGTGCTCTTCGACACGCTCGAGCGCCACGAGGCAGCCGGAGAGACCGACCTCGCCGCCACCGCCGACCTGTTGGCCGAGAAGCTGCCGCGGCGCTCGCTGGTGTGCGTCTTCTCGGACTTCCTCGACGACAACGGAGAGGCGCTCAAGCGGCTGCTCGCGCTCCGGGCCCGCAAGCACGACCTCGCGCTGTTCCACCTCGTCGACCCCGCCGAGCTCGAGTTCCCCTACGACGACCCGACGCTCTTCCTCTCGATGGAGGACGCGCGCCAGCTCGAGGTGAACCCGCGCGAAATCAAGCAGTCCTACCTCGAAGAGTTCGGTCGCTTCCTCGACGAGACGAAGGCCACCTGCACGGCGGCTGACGTCGACTACGTGCGGGTGCGCACGGATGAGCCGCTCGACGCCGTGCTGGTGAAGTTCCTCTCGGGCCGCGTGGGAGGGCGCCGATGACGTTCGCCCACCCCTGGCTCCTGCTGGGCGCGCTGGCGGGGCTCATTCCGCTGCTCATCCACCTCTTCGACCGGCGGCGCCCGCGGCCGGTGTCGTTTCCCGCCATCGCCTTCGTGCTCAAGAGCCAGAAGCGCACGGCGTCGCGGCTCAAGCTGAAGCGCCTCATCCTCTACGCGCTGCGCACCCTCTTCTTCCTCGCCATTCCCATCGCGCTGGCGCGGCCGGAGTTCGTGAAGAGCGCCACCGCCGTCACCGCGAAGGGCGCCGCGGCCACCGTCGTCGTCGTCGACACGTCCCTGGCGATGCGGTGGCGTGACGGCAGCTCGCTCTTCGACGAGGCCCGCAAGGAAGCCAGGGCCGCGCTGGCCGACCTGCTCACCGAAGAGCCCGCGGCAGTGCTGGCCTGTACGCGCGCGCCGGCGATGACGGGGCCCCTGTCATTCGAGAAGTCGCGCCTGGTGACGCAGGTGGACGAGCTGAAGCCCGGCTACGAGGCCGTCGACCTGAACCGGTGCCTCGAGGTGGCGGCGCGGGCACTGGAGGAGTCTCCGCTCGCCAACCGCCGGCTGGTGCTGGTGAGCGCGCTGACGGCGAACGCGCTGCGGCTCGAGAGCGAGCCGCCCATCACCACGGGGCCGAAGGGAGAGAAGGTGAAGCCCGAGGTGGTGCTGCGCGACGTCGCGAAGGGCCAGACGCTTCCGAACCGGGCGTTGCTCGACGTGCGGGCCGAGCCGGCGCCACAGGTGGGCCCCGGTGCGTGGCAGTTCACCTTCACGGTGCGCAACTTCTCCGCCGAGGCGCAGCGCGACGTCGAGCTGACGCTGAAGGTGGACGGTGAGGCGGTGACGAAGGGCTTCGTCGAGTTGGCGCCCGAGGGCACGACGCAGAAGACGCTGACGTATCGCTTCAACAGGGGCGGCGCCGTCTACGTCGAGGGGGCGCTGACGCCCGACGCGCTCCCGGAAGACGACGTGCGTGGCCTGGTGGTGACGGTGCCGAAGGCGCTCAAGGCGCTGGTGGTGAACGGCGAGCCGAACCCGCTCAAGGTGAAGGACGAGGCGTACTTCACCGACGCGGCGCTCTCGGCGCCAGGCAGCCCGGTGCGGGCGGTGGTGCGCGACGCCGACGCGGCGTGGAAGGAGGAGCTGTCGGCGTACGACGTGGTGATGCTGCTGAACGTGGCACCTCCGCCGGCCGAGGTGACGACGAGGCTCGAGGCCTTCGTAGCGGGCGGTGGAGGCCTCTTCGTGTCCTTCGGCGACCGCGCGAACGACGTCGACGCTTTCAACGCCGCGCTGGGCCCGGTGCTGCCGCGCAAGCTGCGGGTGGTGAAGACGGCCGTCGAGCCGAACCAGGCGGACTCGTCTGGCCGTGCCGCGCGCCTCACCCAGCTCGAGGCCGCGCACCCGGTGCTGTCGCCCTTCACGGGCCTTGCGCGAGAGGGGCTCGTGTCGACGAAGCTGTATCGCTACGCGCTCTTCGAGAGCGTCTCGGCGGGTGATGTCGAGGTGCTGGCCACGCTGGACGACGGCGCGCCGGCGCTGCTCGCGATGCGCAAGGGGAAGGGGCGCGTGCTGGTCTTCGGCTCGACGGTCGACCGCGACTGGAGCGACTTTCCGATTCGCACCGCCTTCCTGCCCTTCATGCAGCGCGCGGCGGCGTGGCTCACCGGGAGCCTCGACGAGCGGGAGCAGCTGCGCGCCCGCGTGGGCGAGTCGGTGACGCTGCCGCTGACGGCCGAGGTGGCGGTGGTGGTGGTGAAGTCGGCCTCGGGCGAGGAGCGCGCGCTGACGAAGGACGAGACGGGCGCGGCGGCGAGCGCTGGCCCCCTGCCAGAGCCGGGGCGCTACGAGGTGCTCGACGCGGCGGGGCGGCCGGTCGAAGCGCTGGCGTTCTCGGCGACGCTCGACCCGGCGGCGAGCGACACCACGAAGCACGACGTCGAGGCGGTGACGGCGTGGTTCGGCGAAGAGGTGGTGAAGCTGGCCGAGGGTGAGAGCACCGAGAAGAAGACGCCGCTGTGGACGTGGCTGTTGCTCGTGAGTGCGCTGGCCTTCGTCGGAGAAGGCGTGCTGCTCAGGAAGTAGCGCCTGGTCCGCTCACCCGAGCGCGAAGCCCCGCCGTGAAGGAGTCATCGAACGGGCTCGCCCGAGGGCTCGGGGACCTGCGCTTCCTGCGCGAGCAGGACCCTTGCTCGGCCCACCCGCGTCTCGACTCGCCGGACGGCCTCGGTCATGCGCGCCGACAGTTGAGCAACCTCGGCCTCAGTCGCCACGCGGCCCATTCTCGTCAGCTCGCGAAGGACAGTCTGGTGCGTCTTGGCCAGCTCGGTGAGCGCCCCGTCCAGCCCCACGGCCACATCCTTCGCCGCAAGGTCCCCGCGCGAAGCTCGGTCCTCCAGGCCGGGGCTCACCTCGTGAGCGCTCGAAACGACCTCGTGCTCGGCGCGGGCCCAATCAATCGTCACGCGCTCCGAGATGCCCGCATTGGGTCCGCGTTCACAGGCCGCCAGGCTGACGGTCACTGCAACCAGAAGAGAGCCCGAGACACGCATGTCAGTTGATGGTGATTGAAAGGCTGAAGGAGGGAACGACGGTCGACGAGCCGCTCGCGGCCGAGACGATGAGGAAGACCTCTTGCGCCGTTGCGCCAACGTTGAGCCAGGACAGTTGCTCTGGAGCCGTTCCTCCGCTTGCCAGACAAGTCGGAGCGAACCTGCAATTTCCAGCCGGTCCTTGCACCAGGTTCAGAGCAATGTCCCCGACGATGCCCGACGTCACCGCCGTGATTCGCTGCCCAGCGGGGACGGTGGCTCTGTAGACGAGGTCCGCTCCTGTGGAGAATTGGCACCCATTGAGGCCGGTCGAAGGAACCGGGTACTCCCGCGAGAACCGGCCGATGCTGGTGCTCAAGGCCGTGCCGTTCCCGACGGTGATTGCCGAGGAACAGACATCGCCCGGAATGGCTGGCTCGAAGCTGGTGGTCAGGTCGAAGTTGCCAGCGCCTGCCGTACCCGTGAAGCTCGTACTGTCGACGCTGATGAAGACGTTCTGCGCGCTGGTCGTTCCGTTGGTCCACGCGACGGATTCGAGTGCTCCCGTCGACGCGAGGTTCGACGACGCCACGCATTCCCTGCGGTAGCACGCACCCACATCTCCAGCAATCAGGTCGATGGCAGGATTGAACCCAGCGTCTGGCTGAACCAGGGCGTTGAGGCGTTGGCCGGGCGGGACGTTGATTCGGTACACCCGATCTCGACCGATGTTGCCGAAGCAGGCCGTGCCTGTCGTACCGGCCAGATCGCCCTCGAAGCCAAGCGTCGATTGGCCAGTCAAGACCGTCCCGGCGTCGCCCAGGTCAGTCGCCGTGTCACAGTCTTCACCCTCGACGAGCGGGCCGTCCACGCGAGAGATGCTGAACAACCCCGCGGTGCTGGTGGCGGTATCGACGATGAGGAACATGTTGCGGTCAACAGCCCCCGTGTTCGATACCGAGATTCGTTCGAAGCCTGCCGGACCGGTGGAGGTCGTCGAGTCAGCACCCGAGACACAGGCGCGCTGAGCGCTCTCACAGTTGAGCGCCGGCCCATCGACAAGCGACGCCGACAAGCCCATGCCTCCGTCTGGAGTCAGCGTGAAGGTCGTTCGCCCGGGCGGAATGGTGACGGAGAAGACGCGGTCGGCCTGTGAGAAGGTACCCGGTGCACAGTTCCCGCCACCGCCATAGTTGTTGGTCAAGCCAGTGAGCGACACCCCGTCAGCGGGGAGAGGGGGGAGAGACCCTGCCACGGCGCAGGTGTCTCCTGGCGCGAGAGGAACGTCACTTGCGGAGATCGTGAACGAAGTCACGCTCCCGACGGTGCTGTGATCGACGATGAGGAGGAAGTCCGCGGGCGTCGCGCCTGAGTTGGTGATTCGGATCACATCGGGCAATCCCGCAGCTGCACCCGTGAAGTTCGCGAGACAGCTCCGGCTGTTGCAGGCGGCGACGTTGGTGGCGACCGAGATGGTCGTGTCGAGGCCCGCTCCCGGAGTCACCGTGACCTCGAGGTTCGAGTTCGCGGCCACCGTCACCCTGAAGACGGCGTCCTGTCGCGTCGAGCCGCTGCTGCAGGACGACCCAGAGCCAGCGTAGTCGTTGACGAAGGTGGCGAAGTCTGCGGCCACTGGAGTGCCAGCCGTGAGAACGATCGGCGCATCGCAGCGATCGCCAGGCGGCGGAACGTCGAGCTGGGCCGAGAAGTCGAACAACCCGGCCGAGCTCGAGTTGAACTGGTCGACGATGACGAAGAGCTGCTCGGGAGCGGTGCTGGTGTTGAAGCGGGTCAGCACCTCCGTCCGGTCTCCCGTGCTGGTGCTGAAGAAGCGGTCTTCGCCTCCGATGCAGACGACGGAGCCGACCTCGCAGTTCGAGGCCGGCGCGAGCACCGCGCTCAGCGAAACGTCTGCACCTGCGTCTGGACTTGCGCGGAAGACCCCGCGCTGCCCAGGAGGAATGGTGACAGACCATACACGATCATTTCCAGAGAGCAGTTGGCAGCCGCCGGTGGTCCCAACGTACTCGTTCCCGTAGCCTGCCGTTGACAGCCCGACCTCGGTCCCACCGTCAGGCACGTAGACCTCGGCGAACGAGCAGGCTGAGCCAGGCAGCGCGGCCGTGAGCGTGGCAAGAATGTCGAAGGTTCCACCGGCAGCCGTCGAGCTGTCGACGATGACCAGAATCGTCTCGCTGGAAGTGCCTCGATTCAGGTAGGAGACCACGTCGACTGCTCCAGCAGCTCCCGTGCTTCCGTTCAGGATACACACCCGACTGGCGCAGTCTGCAACCGTGCGAGCAAGCGAGATGCTCGTGTTCAATGACGTATCCGGGGTGACGGACACCGTCAGGTTCTGACCAGCAGGGACGACGACCGAGTAGACGAGGTCGCCGCGCGTCGAGAGCGACGAGCAGGAGGTTCCCGTGCCTGCATAGTGACCGACGGCGGTCGTCAGGTTTTGCCCAGTGAGGGGCGTACCAGCAACCAACGCAATGGGGTTCTGGCACACCTCGCCCTGCACCGGAGTCGAGAACACCGTGGTCAAGTTGAAGGCCTGACCCGGGTCGGTGGATGAAGTCGTGTCGAGCACCAGATAGGCGGGTTGTGCCGAAGTGCTTCCATTGAAGTACGCGAGCGTTTCTGTGTTGGAGGTTTCCACGTTGGAGCTCGTCGCGCACAGGGGTGACCCGCACACGCCAGCATCACTCCCGAGGAGCAGGCTCAAGGTCGGGTTGACGCTCGTGCCGCCATCCGGGAAGGTCGAGGTGACCGTCGCGAGCAGCTGCTGCCCTGCCGGCACCGTCAGGGCGAAGACGCGATCTCGACCGGCGCCGAGCGCACAGTTGCCCCCCGATGCGTAGTTGTTCTCGTAGCCTGTCGTCGAGCCGCTCTCCGTCGCCATGGCCTGAGGCGCCAGGGCGCAGGTGTCGCCAACGGGCAGCGGCGTGAGGGGGGCAAAGGCGAAGTCCAACGAGTAGGTGTCGGCAGCAGTGACAGTCGAGCTGGTGTCGACGACCAGGAAGAGCGTCTGACTCGCACCAGTCCGATTGACATAACTGAACGAAGGCATCGCTACCGCGTCCACTGCCGCGAGACACACGTTGGTATCTCCAACTGGACAGCTACTGACGAGTTGCAGACTGGGGGTCCATGTGGTGCCACCGGTTCGATTCGCAGTCACGGTGAGCCGGGTATCGGCGTTCACGACGACCGTGTAGGCACGGTCCACGTTCGCGGCTCCGCTCGAGATGCAGTTCACGCTCGACCCAAGTGACCAGGTGTAGTCATTCGTGAAACCAAACAGAGTCTCTCCAGTCAGGGTCGTGTCCGTTCTGATGGTTTGCGCACCTGGGTCACACACGTCGGTTCCGGCAGGAATGGGAGTCGTCGAGACCGCCAGCGCGAAGGCGCCAGCACTCCCAGGTTGGGTCGCCGCAAAGAAGGAGTCGACGACGATGAAGATGTCGACGGGGCTCGCTGTCCTGTTGTCGTACCGGACGGTCGCGGCCGACGAGGCGGCCCCCGTGTCATCACCAACGAGACAGGTCGGACTGCTCGTGCACTGAGCTGGGTTTCCGGTGAGCAGATAGATCGATGGGTCGAACCCGGCACTCGGCGTCGCCGATGCAATCAGTCTTTGACCGGCCGGAACCGTGAAGGAAAAGACGCGGTCCGGGCCGTCGTTGAAGAAGCCAGTACAGCTCAATGGAGGCGTATAGTCATTGGAGTAGCCGACGGTCGTCGCGTTGATGGTCATCGCAGTCGAGGCAGGCTCTGCGTTCCCGCACGTGTCACCCGCAAGCGTCGTGCCGGAGTCGGACGTACCCCCAGCCGTTCCACCTGCCGTGCCGCCGGCCGTTCCACCCGCCGTGCCGCCGGCCGTTCCACCCGCTGTGCCGCCGGCCGTTCCACCTGCGGTGCCGCCAGCCGTTCCACCCGCAGAGCCGCCGGCCGTTCCACCCGCCGTGCCGCCGGCCGTTCCACCTGCCGTGCCGCCGGCCGTTCCACCTGCCGTGCCGCCGGCCGTTCCACCTGCCGTGCCGCCAGCCGTTCCACCTGCCGTGCCGCCAGCGGTTCCACCGGCCGTGCCGCCTGCCGTTGCTCTTCCGGTCCCGCCTGCAGCTCCACCTGCGTCCCCGCCGGCCGTTCCACCCGCTGTGCCGCCGGCCGTTCCACCCGCCGTGCCGCCGGCCGTTCCTCCCGCCGTGCCGCCGGCCGTTCCACCCGCCGTGCCGCCGGCCGTTCCACCCGCCGTGCCGCCGGCCGTTCCACCCGAGGTGCCGCCGGCCGTTCCACCCGCCGTGCCGCCAGCCGCTCCACCCGCGCTGCCCGCATCGGGCGTCACGCACATTCCCGCCGAGCAGACCTGGCCGCTCATGCAGTCCGCGTTCGTGTTGCAGGTATTGCCTCCGCCGCAGTTACAGGCCGAGATGACGGCGAAGCTCGCCGCGAAGAGCAGGTGACGAAGTGATGTCCGCATGGGGTCCGCGTTGTATCAACCGGGCCTCGACTGGAGTACCGGCTCATCTACAAATTCGTCTGATCACCATCGCACCATCGACTGAAACGTATGCAACCAACCCACCCACCCTGCGGCCTCTACCGAACGACGCGCGCGCTCGAGCAGCTGCCCGCCGGGCGCCTCGTCATGTTCCACAACCACGGGAACCCCGGTGCGGGCATCTACCTGCCGCGCGCGTGGGCGCTGAACCGGGCCGAGTGGAACGCCCAGGGCATCACGGTGCCGGGCCCCGAGTGGAGCGCGACGCTCGAGCCGCTCGCCGCCGAAGGCCTCTACGTCGTGCGCGACACGTTCCACTGCTGCGACAAGCAGTGCGTGCAGTTCCCCAGAGGGCAGCTCGTGCAGCTCGGCTACGACGGCGAGGCCACGCCGATTCTTTTCATCCCCGAGTGGACCGCGAAGGGCCTCGGCTTCCCCGAGCGGGGCACCCGGCTCGACCCATCGCGCGTGTCCCGGCTCGATCGCCTCGCCGTCGCGCAAGGCGCCGACGCCCCGAAGGACGCCTGGGTTCACTGACGCCGGCGACGCAGCCCCAGCGCCGCGAGCCCCGTCGGCACCGCGAACGTCAGCCCGGCCAACAGCCCAAAGCCACCCGCTGACGAGGCGATGAGCCAGCCTGGCGTCGCGGCGTCGGGCAGCGTCGCACCCAACAGGTCGAGCGGCAGCGCGAGCGCCCACCCCAGCACCGTCGCCAGCACCCAGCCCTTCACCGACTCGACGCTCCGCCTCAGCGCGAGCGCCTGGGCCGCACCGATGAGCGCGCCTCCGACGGCCCCGCCCGCCGCGCTCACCAGCAGCACCACCCAGGTCGACGGCTCCTCCATCGGAGCGCCCGTCGTCGATGGCTCGACGAAGAACGTCGACGGCGCCATGCCCACCGCCCACGCCAGCACCGCGGGCAGCATCGTCGCTCCGACGAACGTTCCGAGCGGAAGGGAGGGCACGAGCCGCTTCAGCAACGTGCCCTGCCCAAGTCCAATGAAGGCGCCCTCGGCCGCGCCCGTGAGGAGGAAGCTCGCGTAGACGAGCCAGCGCTCCATCGTGGTGTCGGGCTCTCCCACCAGCCAGTTGAGGCCCACCGCCGCGACGGCCGCGAGCGTGATGCCCAGGAACTCCGCGAGGCCGCAGCGCAGGAGCCACGCCGGCCAGAACGCGCCGTCTCGCGGTGAAGAGCGTACGAACACGGGCCCCGTGCGAGCGCCGGGCTCGACCGCGTCGAGGAGCGCACGCGCGAGGTCTTCTCGGCTGCACGAGTCCATCAGCGTGATGCGGGCGTCGTCGGTCACCTCGGGCCCGTCGAGCGAGGGCCCGCGCGCCGAGAGCCGCGGCGGCCGCAGAATCGTCACCTCGAGCCCGCTGCCGAGCAGGCGCTGCTCCAACTGCCTGCGGTCGTCGAGCAACACGCGCACGGACTCGGCCTGCGTGACGCGCCGATAGAACGCGCCGAGGTGCTTCGGCTCGGCCTGCATGGCCCCGGTGATGAGCGCGAGCCGTCGCAGGCCGCTCGTCCCCATCGCCTCGATGAGCACCGGCGCCAGCCGCGAGTCCTGGTCCTTCGGCGCGCCCGGCGTCGGGCCGATGGCGCACACCACTGCGTCACAGCCGCGAAGAAGCCTCGTGACGGCCTCGACGTCGAGCGCGTCGCCCTGCTGAACCTCGACCCCCTCGGGCACGACGAGGGGTTTGCGGCTCAGCGCCACCACCGCATGACCGCGCGCGCGCGCGAGCGCGACCACCAGCCGCCCCGTTCGACCGCCCGCGCCGAGCACCGCCAGCCGCATGGAAAGGTCACTCCTTCAAGAAGGCCCGCAGCAGCGCCACCGTCTCGGCCGGCTTCTCGGTTGGGAAACGATGTCCCGCGCCCTCGATGGTGACGACGCGGCCGCGCGGGAAGAAGGGCAGGTGGTACTGCCGCTGGTAGTCGGGCCCCAGGAGGCTGCACGAGCCGCCCACCAGCACCACGGGCCCCAGGAAGCGCTCGACCCCTTTCGTGAACTCGTACTCGAACGTGCCCGGCGCGCCGCTGCCCTGCAGGAGCAACGAGCGCAGCACGTCGACGTGGCCTCCCGGTCGCCACACCGGAATGTCTGGCGGCCGCAGCGGGTCGCAGAAGTAGCCGGGCGTGTTCTCGCCCTGCAGCACCATCAGCGCGCGCAGGTCGAGCCGCTCGTGGGTCGAGGGGCTGAGCACCTCGTTGTGCCAGAACATCGAGTTGAGGCCCGGGCCCAGCAGGTCGACCCGCACCAGGGACGGATAGGTCGGACCGAAGATGCCTCCAGTCAGGCCGCCCGGCTCGAGCAGCGCCAGGTGGTCGATTCGGTCGGGCCTGCGGCCCGCGTACAGCGAGGCGAACATGGCGCCGAACGAATGACCGACGAGCGAGAATGGGCGACCCGGACTGAAGGCCTCGGCGACGGCGTCGACCTCTTCCACGATGGCGTCCGCGGTGTACTCGTCGGGCCCGTCGAGGCGCTCGGACAAGCCGTTGCCGCGCTGGTCCCACACCACCACGAAGTGCTCGTCGGCGAGCGGCGCGAGCATGAGCAGGTAGCGCGCGTCGGCGAGTGAGCCGTGCATCGCCAGCACCACGTGCCGGGAAGGGTCTCCGAACGTGCGAACGTGGACCTTTCGCTCCCGGCCAGCGACCCGAATCGTAAGGCTCGGCAACGCAGGGTCGTCCATCACCGTCGGGGGCACGAGGGCGGCGGACTCCGGCGGAGCACACGCCAGCAGCAGGCCGAGCATCATCAGAGCTCGCACGCGGCCCCCAGGCCCGTGGTGAAGGGCAGCGTCGAGGTGGGAGGCATCGCCGGGCCCACCCGCGAAGGGGTCACCACCAGGCTCGCGTTCACCAGCAGCCAGAGCCGCGCGACGTCGGTCTTCACGAGGCGGAACCGGGCGAGCGCTCCGACGTCGACCCGGAACGCCGGGAATGACAGCCCCACGGTGCGCGGTGACTGGACCGCGCTGCCGGGCCGGTCGCCGAAGCTGTCACGAACGACGAGCGACGGCGTCCAGCTCGCCGCGAGCGTCGGCACCACGCTCACGTCGAGGGCAACGGCCCAGGTCCGCCGATAGAGGCCCGGCTGGAGCCCCGCCCGTACGTCGACCGCGAGCCAGGAGCCGCTGAAGTCGTTCGACCACGGCGCGCCCAGCTCGACGCGGCCGGCGAGACCGAACCAGTCTCCGAGAGGCCGCAAGACACTCAGGCCCAGCGCCAGCCGACCGCCCATCACCAGCGGGCGGACCAGCGGCGTGTCGAGCTGCACGTCGAGCCGAACGCCTTCGCCCAGTCGAAAGCCCCCGCCCACCTGAGCGACCCAGGTCGACGCGAAGCCGGCGTTCACCCAGGCCTGGTGACGGCCTTCGACGTTCTGCGACGGCGCGGGGAGCGCGACGAGGCTCATCGAGAGGAGGAGGCCGAGCACGTACGCCGGCCACAGCAAGCCAGGTGCCGCAGCCTCCCGGGCGCCTTCTGGAACGACACGCACGCAAGCGCTGCGTCGCTCACGAGTCGGGCGCGAAGCCTGCGGTCCAGCTCACGCACGACGGGTGACGGCGCGGTCACGACGGGAGCGCCGGCGGTGCCTCCCGGCTCACGCCCTGCTGAGGGTCACATCAAGCGGAAGCGCTTGACGATGGTCTGCAGCTCGTCCGACAGGTTGGTCAGCTCCTGCGACGCGGCCGTCATCTGCGACACGGCCTCGGTCTGCTCCTCGATGACGCGCTTCACCGCGTCCGTCGCCTCGGCGTTCGCCCGGGCCACCGAGCTGATCTCACTGATGGCCGACACCATGGCCTCGGAGCCCTTCTGCTGCTCGCGCGCGTAGTCCGAGATGAGCGACACCTTGTCGGCGCCGTTGCGGGCGCTGTCCGAGATGCGGCCCATCGAGCGCACGATGGCGGTCAGGTCTTCGCGCCCCTCAGCGAGCTCTTCGATGCCCTCCTTCATCGCGCTCACGACCAGCGTGGACTGCTGGCTGATGTTGCGGGCCAGGAGGCTGATCTGTTCGGCGCTCCGGCCCGCGCTCTCGGCGAGCTTGCGCACCTCGTCGGCGACGACGGCGAAGCCGCGGCCGTACTCACCGGCGCGCGCGGCCTCGATGGTGGCGTTGAGCGCGAGCAGGTTCGTCTGCTGCGCCACCTGGGTGATGGCGTCGACGATCTTGCTGATCTCCTGCGTCTTCTCGCCGAACTTGAACACCTCGTGGCTGGCGGCCTCGATGCGGGCGAACACCTTGCGCACCTTCTCTCCGGCGAGCGTGGCGGCGGTGCTGCCCTCGATGGCCGAGGCACTCGTGGCGGCGGCGGCCTTCGTCGACTCCTCGGCGCTGGTGGCCGTGCGCTGGAGCGCCTGCGCCATGTCGGTGATGGTGGTGCTGGCGCGCGCCACCAGCGCTTTCTGCGACTCGGCGCCAGCGGCGATGCGGATCATCGACGAGCCCACCTCGGCCGCCTGCGCGTTGACGCCCTCGGCGCTGCCCTCGAGGGCCGACGCCGACGACGCCACCGACTCGGCGGTGCGCTGAATCGAGCTCACCAGCTCCCGCAGGTTCTCCTGCATGTCGGCGATGGCCACGGCCAGCTCGTCGATGTCGTCCCGCAGGCCGCTCGAGTCGACGCTCACGCGCCGGGAGAGATCTCCGCGGGAGATCTCGAGCGCCGTGTTCGACAACACCCGCACGCGCGTCACCCGCAGCACGAGCGCCGGCAGCGCGATGGCCAGCACCAGCGTCACCACGCCCGCGGCGACGATCTTGAGCCACCACTCCCAGGCGGCGCCGACGGCGAAGAGCGTCACCAGGGCCGCGGCGAGCACCACGTAGCCGACGAGGATCTTGAAGTGCAGCGACACCTGAGCGCGGCGCTCCTCCCGGCGCACCACCTCGGCCATGGGCTCTCGCCGGGGAGACAACGTGCGGGGGCTCGACTCGCGCAAGGGGCGGGGCACGAAGGAATGTCTAGCCCATGGCGATGCGGGGTCACGTCTTCTTCGCGAGGACCAGGCTCAGCCCAGTTGGAAGAAGAGGTCACGAACACGCGGCGCGAGTCCAGGCAGGCTCCGCGCTGCTGGCAGGGCGTCGCCTGGGTGGAACGTCCGCGTCGAGGAGCGGCTGACGACCTTCACGAACCGCTCCGTCGGGAAAACCAGCCACACGACCTCGACGCCGTGTGTGACGTACCAGCGCGCCTTGTGGCGCAATGAAGCCACCGTGTCTTCCTCGCCAGCCACCTCGACCGCGAGAATCGGGGGCACCCGGCGAAGCGTGCCGTGAACATGCGTGGAGTCCTTCCTCCAGACGGCTGCGTCAGCGGCACGAACCGCGCCCTTGAGGAGCATGCCGGCTTCGTTCGTCGCGACGACGAACTCCGGGTGCTGGCGAACCCAGGAGACGAGCTCATAGACGACGCCTGAGACCACCTCGGACTGCTCGTCTGCGCACGGCGGCAGGTAGAGGAGTTTCCCTTCGACGAACTCGAGGCGACCGTCGACCGACGGCCACGTCTCCAGGCGTGCGGGCACGAAGCCCGACGGGGGCATCAGCTCGACAGGGTAACGAATGGGGAGTGCTCGCAGGAGCGACAGCGGCGTTTCCATGGCCTCTCCATGATGCAGCGCGTGCCTGGCCGAAGACAACCGCCCTACTCGCGGTCGACGCGCAGCGTGACGCCTTCCCGGGCGCCGAACACCTCGAGCTCGGCGCCGATGCTGCGCGCCCGCTCCGACGCCGTCAGCACCATCGCGTCGACGTCGCGGTCGGAGTGCATCGGGTCGTGGTGCGTGAGCGCGAGCTGCCGCACGCCGGCCTGAATCGCCAGGTCGACGACGGTGTTCGACCGCGCGTGGCCCCAGCCCACCTTCTTCGGGTACTCCTCGTCGGTGTACTGGGCGTCGGCGATGAGCAGGTCGGCGTTCTTCATCGGCGCCACCACCGCCGCTGGCAGGCGGCGCAGCGTGCGCGGGTTCTTGTTCGGCGCGTCTGGGTCGGTGAGCAGCTGGTCGAGCTCGCTGTCGGTGGCGTACACCACCGCGCGGCCCTCGTGCTCGACGCGGAAGCCGGCGCTGCCGCCCGGGTGCTTCTGGTCGAACCGCCGCACGACGAAGTCGCCAGCCTGCACGACGTCATTCTTGAACGCGCGCGGCACGATGCGCGCCGACAGGTCCTTGAAGGCCACCGGGAAGTACGCGTTCGACATCTGGCCCGAGAGCAGCTGGTAGTTCTCGTTCTTCTCGCTGCCGTAGACGTGAATCGTCGTCGTCGGCAGGTACGCGGGCCCGAAGAAGGGGAAGCCCTGAATGTGGTCCCAGTGCGGGTGCGAGAGGAACAGGTGCAGCTCGAGCCCCTCACGCGGCGGGTTGCGCAACAGCGAGATGCCCAGCTCGCGCAGGCCCGTGCCGGCGTCGAAGATGAGCACCGTGGTGTCGCTGCGCAGCTCGTAGCAGCTGGTGTTGCCGCCGTAGCGGCGCGTTCTCGGCCCCGGCGTGGGAATGGAGCCGCGCACGCCCCAGAAGCGGACGAAGAAGCCCATCGTCAGGTGCCCTCGGTGTAGGTGAAGACGACGTCGCCGAGCTGCAGCTGGTCTCCGTCGCGCAGCACGGCGGCGTGCACGCGCAGGCCGTTGAGGAAGACGCCGTTTCGGCTGTCGAGGTCTTCGATGGTGTACTCGTCGTCGATGCGCTGGAGCTGCGCGTGCGTGCGGCTCACGTCGTCGCTCTCGATGCGCAGGTCCGCCGCGCTGCCCCGCCCGATGACGAGCATGTCAGCCGACAGCTCGTGCCGTGAGGGGCTCCCGGGCCCGGCGGTCTGCTCGAGCTGATGTGCGCGCCGGGGCCGCGGCTTGAAGCCCGCGGGTAGGCGATTCATCATCGTCTGGGGAACGTCGTCTTCGTCGATGGTGGGAGTGCGGGTCGACATGGCGAGGGGCCTTTGACGCTACACCAGCGCGCGCTCCCACGCGTCGCGGCCGTGACCGAGCAGCCGCCGCACCGTCTTCGCGGTGGCGCACACCTTCTCACCCACCAGGATGCGGTGGTTCAAGAGCACGGCGTCGTCGCCGACGGCTCCAGCGAGCTGCACCTCGACGCTGACGTCTTCTTCGGCCCCGATGGCCGCGCGGAAGTGCACCGCCTCGGCCACGGGCGCGAGCGCGAGGGGCGGCAAGCCGGCGACGGCGAGGGCGCGGCTGGTGGCCTCGTCACAGAAGTCCACGTACGCCGGGTGGTTGATGTGGCCGAACGGGTCCATCCACAGGTGCCAGGTGCGAAAGGTGAACCGGTGGACCCGCGCGCCGGGGCGCACCGAGGCCTCGGGCAGCTCGACCGAGGGGAAGCCCTCTTCACGCGTGAAGGCCTCGTAGATGTCCTGGCCGGCGCGAATGGGCACGAGGTCTCGCGAGAGGTACGCCCATTCCTGCGAGGCGGCCGAGACGAGCTCGTCGCGGGCGAAGAGACGCACCTCGCGGGTGAAGAGGGTGTCGCGGCGCGCACGCACGGGCCAGGTGCGGCCGACGAGCCGGTCTTCGAAGCGCAGCTCGCGGGTGTGCACCAGCGTCATCGAGCGCACGATGAAGAGCGTGCGGGTGGACTCGTACCGCGCGGGGGTCCACCCCACGTCGGCGGACTGGTCGACGACGACGTCTTGCATCGCCCGCCAGACGTCGCCCGCGCGCGCCGAGAGCCTGGGAGAGAACGAGTTGCGCTGGAGGGCGACGGGAAACGGCTTCGCGCTGTCGGGGAACGTCTGCATCACGCGGGCACTGTGTCACCCACGGCGCCGCGACGCGCGACTCAATTCACAGGCCGAAGAGCGCGCCCACCGCGAGCGTCACGCCGGGCAGGCTGCGCGAGGCGAGCGTCGTCGGGGTGGCCAGCACCATGGCGTCCTGGAACGCCTCGGCGTCGGGCTTCCACAGCACGTCGATGCGGCGGTCGACGAGGTTGACGAGCCACAGCTCGTGCACGCCAGCGCGCGCCCAGGCCCGCACGTGGCCTTTGCGAATACGCTCGAGGTCGGTGTCGGCGACCTCGACGACGAGCGTGGCCGTGGCGGGGTGCCGCACCGCCCGCGCGGCGACGTCGGCGGGCACCACGGCGAGGGCCGGCGTCAGCTCGGTGTCCTGCGAGACGGTGAGGGGCTCGTCGGCGCGCAACAGCACGCCCGGGGGCAGCAGCTGGCCGAGGCGCCGGTGGAGCAGCGACACGGCCTGCGCTTGACGCTCGGTGCGCTCGTCACGCTCGAGCAGCACGCCGTCGAGCAGCTCGGTGCGGCTCCCGCGGCGCAACACGGTGGCGTCGAGGAGGCGGTGGTACTCGTCGAGGGTGAAGCGGCGCGGCGGAAAGCTCATGGCTCCCGACTGTGGGGGCGAGCCGCGCGCGGAGCAACCCGAACTCCAGCGCTGGCCGCCCGTGCAGGGAGGCGCTCGACGGCGGCTGGCCGCACCACCGCCTCGGGCATGTGCACCAGCGCCGTGGGCCGGCGCGTCACTGAGCTGGAGCCCGCGAGCGCTCCCGCCGTGGCGCCGAAGAGCGCGCGCACGTTGTCGCCAAAGAGGGTGGCGAGCGCGAGCACGGCCGCCACCACCAGCACCAGCAGCACGCCCGCGGCCGAGGCGACGTTGACCGCCGGCCCGACGCGCCGCACCGCCTCCGCGACGCCGACCTCCCAGGCCGACACGCAGTCCTTCGTCATCACCGTTCCGTCGAGCCGGTAGAAGAGCTGCACGCACACCCGGCCCTGGCGCGACGACTCGACGAGGGCGAGGGCCTCGTCGGTGCGCAGCTCGGACAGCTTGTGCACGTGGAGCCGGCACTGGCCGCAGTACCGCGTCTTGTGGTCGCCCTTCAGGTCGCTCCAGCGCATGGGGCACGGCGAGGCGATGCGGAGGGTGGCGAGCTGCTCGAGCTGGTCGCGCGTCATGAGGGAAGTATCGAGAAGCGCCACTCCCGGGACCATCGGGCCCCTGTCCGTCGGGCGCTTGACCGATGGGAGACCGTGCACCGGGTGGCGCCTCCGCGGCGCTGCGCATTCACGCTCGGGAACGGCACCGGCGAGTTACCGTCTGGCCGATGGTCGACCTCGACGCCTACTTCAGCCGCGTTGGAGCGCCGGCACCCGCGACGCCGAGTCGCGAGGCGCTCGACGCGCTCTGCCTCGCCCACGTGAAGGCGATTCCTTTCGAGAACCTGGACGTGCTGCTCGGCCGGGGCATCGACCTGTCTGACGAGGCCATCGAGCAGAAGCTCCTGCATGACGGCCGTGGAGGCTACTGCTTCGAGCAAAACACCCTCTTCGCGAGGGTGCTCAAGCGCCTGGGGTTCCAGACCCAGCTGGTGAGCGCACGCGTGCGGTTGCAGCGGCCCCGTGACTTCACGCCGCCGCGCACGCATGTCTTCAACCTCGTCGAGCTCGAGGGCGAGCGCTGGGTGGCCGACGTCGGCGTGGGCGGGCTGTCACCGACTGCGGCCTTCCGACTCGACACCGAGGCTGTGCAGCCGACGCCGCACGAGGCGCGCCGCGTGGTGAAGGAGGGCGGCCTCTACTTCCACCAGGCCTGGCTCGGCGAGGCGTGGGCCGACGTGTGGGAGTCGACGCTCGAGCCGATGCCAGCCATCGACCGCGAGGTGGCCAACTGGTTCACCAGTGCGCACCCGCAGTCCCACTTCCGCAACCGGCTGCTGGCGGCCCGCGCACTGGACGGCGGAGGCCGCGTCACCCTGCTCAATCAGGAGTTGACGGTGCGAAGGCCTGGCATCGTCCAGACGCTGACGCTCGAGACGCCCGAAGCCCTGCTCGACGCGCTCGACGAGCACTTTGCGTTGCGCTTTCCCACCGGCACGCGCTTCAACGGACCGCCCTTCGCCTGGGCGCGATGACTCACACCTTCTCGGCCACGACGCGGCCGAACAGCCCCGCCGGGCGGAACAGCAACACGATGATGAGGAAGCCGAAGGCCACGGCGTCTCGCCACGACGAACTGCCGAACCACACGACCGCCTCTTCACACAGCCCGAGCAACAACGCGCCCGCGACCGCCCCCTGCAGGTTGCCGATGCCGCCGATGACGGCCGCCACGAAGGCCTTGAGGCCCACGTACATGCCCATGAGCGGCTGCACCTGCTTGTCCTTGATGGCGTAGAGAATGCCGGCGCCGGCGGCGAGCGCGCTGCCCAGCATGAAGGTGCCGGCGATGACGGTGTCGACGGGGATGCCGAGGAGCGCGGCGGTGCGGTGGTCGTGCGAGACGGCGCGCATCGCCTTGCCGAACTTCGTCCGGTACACCAGCACCTGCAGCGCCACCATGAGGCCGACCGCGATGAGGAACGAGAGCACCTGCCAGTTGAGCAGGCGCACCTCGCTCGTCTCGTCGGCGTTCGAGACCTTCACCCACTCCTTCGACTCGATGATGGTGGGGAAGCGCCGGGCCGCCGCGCCGGGGAGAATCGTCACGCAGTCGCTGCCTGTCGCGCACGGCGTCGACGACACCACCCGCTTCGACTCGCCCGTCACCTCGTCACGCACCTGGCCCACCGTCACGTCGAGCTGGAACCCGTACGAGATGGCGAACGAGATGCCGATGGCGGTGATGAGCGCGGTGAGCCGCGGCTTCTCGCGCAGCGGCCGGTAGGCGAAGCGCTCGATGAGGAAGCCGATGGCCGCGCAGATGAGCATCGAGACGAGGAAGACCACGATGACGCCGACGAACGACGCAGCTACCTCGCGCCCCAGCATGAAGGCCACCGCGTAGCCCACGTACACACCCACCATCATCACGTCGCCGTGCGCGAAGTTGATGAGCTTCAGCACCCCGTAGACCATCGTGTAGCCGAGCGCGACGAGGGCGTAGATGGTGCCCGCCGCGATGGCGTTGATGAGGTGCTGGGAGAGGTCGAGCAGCACGGGGAGCCTGGGTCAGGGCGCGACCGTCGCCACGTACTTGAAGGCCCCGCCTTCGACTTTCAGCACCACCGCCGGCTTCACCGGGTTGCGCTTCTCGTCGAGCGTGATGGTGCCCGCGACACCGGGGAAGTCCTTGGTGGCTGCAATCTGGTCGCGAATCGCAGGCCCGGTGAGCTCGGTCGCCCGCTTCATGGCCTCGATGGCCACCCGCGCGGCGTCGTAGCCGAGCGCCGCGAGGGAGTCGGGCGTCGTCTTGTACCGGGCCTGGTACTTCTTGATGAACTCCTGCACGCGCGGGCTCGGGTCGTCGGCCGAGTAGTGGTTCGAGACGTAGCTGCCGTCGACGGCGCTCCCGCCGAGCTCGAACAGCTTCGCCGAGTCCCATCCGTCCCCGCCCATCATCGTCACCTTGAGGCCGAGCTCCTTGGCCTGCTCCGCGATGACCGCCACGTCCTGGTAGTAGCCCGGCACGTAGAGCCCCTGGGCTTTCAGCTTCTTGATGTTCGTGAGCTGCGCGCGGAAGTCGGTGTCGCCCTTCGCGTACGACTCGACGCCCACCACCTTGCCGCCCATCTCGGCGAACTTGCGCTGGAAGACCTCGGTCAGCCCTTCCGAGTACGCGCTCTTCTTGTCGGTGAGGATCGCCACGTCCTTGAACTTGAGCTCGTCGTGCGCGTACCTCGCCATCACGTAGCCCTGGAACGGGTCGATGAAGCAGACACGGAAGATGTAGTCGCCCACCTCGGTCACCTTCGGGTTGGTGGACGAGGGGCTGATCATCGGCACCTTGGCGTCCTGCGCCTTGGGCGCCATCGCGAGCGAGTTCGACGACGCCACCTCACCCAGCACCACCAGCACCTTGTCCTGCGTGATGAGGCGGGTGACGGCGCTGGCCGCCTCTTCGGGCTTCGACTGGTCGTCGTACACCCGCACCGCCAGCTTCTTGCCCTTCACCCCGCCCGCCTCGTTCGCCTCGTCGATGGCCATCGCGATGCCGTCGCGCGTCGAGATGCCGAAGGCCGCTTCGCTGCCGGTGAGCGAGCCCACCTCTCCGAGGAGCAGCACCTCGTCGGCCGGCTTCGCCTCGGGCGGCTTCACCTCGACAACTGGCTGCTTCACGTCGCCCGGCTTCGGGTCGGTCGAGCCGGTGTTCTTCTTCTCGCAGCCGAAAGACAGCAGGGCGACGCAGGCCAGGAAGACGGGAGTTCGCATGCGAGGGGCTCCTTGACGGGAAGGTGACGCGCGCGGCTTGTACGGGGCACGCCGGGGTGGGTCAATCGCGAGTCCACGTCGAAGCGGGCGCCGCTCGGCAGGTCCCATGGCCTGACTTTTCTGCCGAGGCGCGCGGGGAAACCCTGATACGTGCATCTCGGCTGGAATTTTCCAGCTTTCTTGAACTGGGGAGACTTCGTGAAGACTCGTTCGATTCGAGGCGCGCTGCTCGGCGCGCTGGTAGCGGTGGGGTGTGCACAAAGTGGTGGGGGCCTCGTCGCCACCGCCACAGAGCCGGCTGGCATGAACTGCCCGGCGGGCGGCCAGCGCGTGACGGCCGGCGTCGACCTCGACAACGACGGCACGCTCGCGGCGGCCGAGGTGAAGAGCACGGTGTACGTGTGCAACGGCGCGACCGGCCAGGCTGGCGCAGCGGGCGCTGAAGGCCTCGCGGCGCTCGTCGCCGTCACGGCCGAGGCGGCCGGAATGAACTGCCCCAACGGCGGCAACGCCATCACCGCTGGGCTCGACGACAACCGCAACGGCGCCCTCGAGCCGGGCGAGGTCGACTCGACCCGCTACGTCTGCAACGGCACCAACGGCGGCTTCAACGCGCTCACCCGCGTGACGACCGAGCCGGCCGGCGCCAACTGCACCTTCGGCGGCCAGAAGCTCGAGGCCGGCGTCGACACCAGCGCCAACGGCATGCTCGAGGCCGGTGAGGTCACCTCGACGAGCTACGTGTGCAACGGCGCGACGGCGTTCGCGCTCTTGTCGCAGGCCTCGGCTGAGCCGGCCGGGACCAACTGCGCCACGGGTGGCGTGCGCGTCGTCTCGGGCCTCGACGACGGCGATGGCGGCGGGACGGCGCGCGACGGAATGCTGTCGACGGGCGAGGTCGACTCGACCAGCTACGTCTGCAACGGCGGCGCGGGCGCGACGACGCTCGTGACCGTCACGGCCGAGCCCGTCGGCACCAACTGCGTCACGGGCGGCCAGCGCCTGACGGTGGGCCTCGACAACGGTGACGGTGGCGGCACGGCGAACAACGGCACGCTCGAGGCGGGCGAGGTCGACGGCACCTCGTACGTGTGCACGGGCGCACCCGGCATGACGGGCCCGGCCGGAGACGCTGGCACGCCCGGCGCTGCCGGCTTCGCCTCGCTCGTCTCCATCACGCCCGAGCCTGCGGGAGCGAACTGCGCCACGCCCGGTCAGCGCATCACCCAGGGCCTCGACAACGGCGACGGCGGCGGCATCGCACGCAACGGCACGCTCGAGGCTGGCGAGGTCGACTCGACGCGCTACCTCTGCGAGGCCACCCCGACGGTGGCCGAGGTCTGCCGCGTGCCCAGCTACCGCTTCGGCACCACGGTGGAGGTGATTCACTCGGGCCCGGACAAGACGACCGAGGCGCTGGTGCTGGTGCGCCTCGACACCCGCGCGCTCATCACCGCGACGCCGGCGCGCATGCAGACGAGCTGCGCCGACCTGCGCGTCGTCGACCAGGCAGGCACGGCGCTGCGGCACCATGTCGTGCTCGGCACCTGCAACACCACCAACACCCAGGTGCTCGTCCGGTTGCCGGCGGGCGTGCGCTTCGGCTCCCAGCGCATCGTGGTGCAGTACGGCAACGCGACGGCGGCCACGGCGTCCGAGAGCATCGCGGCGTTCTTCGGCGCGGCCACGTTCACCGAGACCTTCGAGACCGGCTTCTCACCGTGGACCTCGGCGACCTTCAATGGTCCTGATTTCTCCGAGTCGTCGTCGACCGCGCTCGACCCGAGCGTTCCCATGGGCGGCGGCACGCAGTCGCTCCGGTTGAGGACCGATGCCAACTGCTCCGGCAACTTCAACGGCATGGGCCTGGGCGCCACGCGCACCGTCAGCCTGCCGCTCGGAACGCACCTCGTCGTGGCGGATCAACGGAGCCAGATTACCGGCTTCGAGTTCTTCACCGGCGGTACGCAGATCTCGGCGATCGCGGTGAACAGCTCCTCCGGGCCCGCGACTGGCCTCGAGGTCACCCGGCTCGACACGAGCTGTTCCGGGAGCAGCTGCACGGCGGCCGGCACGTGGACGAGAGTGGCGGGCGTGGCGGTCGGCGTTCCGCTGAACAACCTCGTGTTGCGCACGCTGTCGACCGACTGCATCGATGGCAACGCGTACTTCGACAACATCACCGTCTATTCGCTGCCCGACGATGGAGACACCTTCTCGCGCAGCAACGGGTTCCAACAGGCCTGCCCGTAAGGCAGCCCGACGACGTGCGCGACGCCCCTTCCGTCACCTGGCGGGAGGGGCGTTCGTGCGTCAGGCACACGTGCTCGACACGCAGAACGTGCCCTGGGCGTCTCCAGAGGTCGACATCACCAACGAAGTCATCAAGCGCAAGGAGGCGCGCTGAGCGTCACTGACACGTAGGCAGGTAGGTGACCGACAGCGTTCGAGCAAGACCGTCGACGACCGAGCGGTCGAGCCGGAGCAGGTTCCCGGGCTCGAGTGACCACAACACGCCACCGTCAGCCGCGCGCGGCGGGAGCACCGCGCCATCGATGCGAACCACCGGCTGAGTGGCGGCGAGGTCGGGCGTCGCGTTCAACCAGAACGAGGTCTGGGGGGAAGCGGGGCCCGTCAGACCGAAGAAGCTGCTCCACCAGCCCGGGTTGCACACGTCGTCCTGCACGCCTCCGAAGAGACGTGACAGGCCAGCAGTTCTCGTCGCGACGGCCTCGACCGCGCATTGGCTGGTCGGCTGGCCGGTGACGGCGCCGTACCAGAACGCGCCCCCGTCGGCGGTTTCACCCAGGCGGGCGATGCCACCATCGAGGTCGGGCGCGCCGTCATCGGCATCGGACACACAGACGACCGCTTGACTCGCACCGAGACGCCAGAACCCCTGCGTGCCTTGCGCGTCTTCCGTGAGCGGCGCCGTCCTCGCGCGAACCGCGGCCTCGAGGCACGACTCGTCCTCACTGCCGCCGTCCCGCACCGCCGCGAGGGCCACGAGGTCGGCCTGGAACGACGGCGTTCGCCACGAGGCCCAGCGTTGGCCGTTCGGGAGCGCGCGGAGCCGGCCGGCTTGGGGTGTGCGCGTCGCGCTCGTCACGCCGACGCGGAAGTCGACGAAGTCGATGGCGGCCCTCCGAGCGAAGTTGGCCAGCGCCGACTCGGTCCGAGCCTGGTGCACGGCGAACGAAGGAGAGTCGTCGAGCACGAACAGGAGGTCGACGGCCTGCGCCAGCGGCAACTGAAACGACTCCGTGACGGCGGTTCGCGCGCTCGCTTGTCCACGAATGGTGGCTTCGACGACGCCACCGACGCCGCGCAGCTCGGCAGTCCCCAGCACCTCGCCAGGCATCGCGCCTCGCCGGGCCTGCACCCGCACCGGCACCGTGGAGTTCGGGGCGACGATGCCTCGCGACAGGTCCATTCCCACGTCGTACCCGCCCGTCGCGCGCGCGCCCTGCACCAGCACCGGAAAGGAGCACTCGTTGCGGGCCTGAAATTCCCGCGCGCCCACGGGACACCCTTCGACCCAGGAGCCAAACTCGAGGGTGGGGGTCGGGAACCGCAGGCACCCGGCCACCGGGCTCGCGCGGAAGCGCAGCGGCACCTTCAGCGGCGGTGGCATCCCTCCGAGCAGCGTGGCGGTGAGCTCACCCTCGAGTGGTTCGTCGACACTGCGCACGAGCCCGGTGAGGGACAAGTCGTGCACCTGGCCGGGCGTGAGGCGCCGGCGGAGGGGCGGCTGCATCGAGAAGCGGAACACCGCGTTGGTCAGGGCGAACGACTCGACGAGGCAGTCGGCGGTGCCGCGGTTCTCGAGCCGGAGCGACTTGAACTCCATCGGCAGGTCGAACTCGACCACCGGCGTGCTCGGCACCAGGTGACAGCCGCGCGTGTCGATGAAGAAGGCCGACAGGCGAACCTCCTTCACGGGCTGGCCGAACTCGCTCGAGCGCAGCGTCACCACCCACTCGCGCGCGCCCGGCGTCGTCACGCGCAGCAGCACGGGGAGCTCGAGCTGGCGCTCCACCACCACGCGTGGCGTCTCACAGGTGGTGCCGTTCCACTGGCCCAGGCAGAGCTCGTCGGCGCGTGTGTCGGCGTTCCCGGGGAGCACCCGCACCACCTCGACGCTCGCGCGGGTGTCGGTGGTACCGGTGTTCCGCAAGACGAGCGAGCGCGTCATCGACTCGCCGAGCGCGACGACGCCGTACGAGACGGGGCTGCTCACCTCGAACCGCGCGCCAAGGCCGGTTCCCCGCAGGGTGAGAACGAAGCGGTCGTCGCCCACCTTGCCCTGGAGCTGGGCGACGCGCCCACCCAGCACCTTCGGCGCGAACACCATCGGCAGCTCGTACACGCCCGGGTCGGTGCACGAGCCGCCCGCGATGGGCTGAGGCGCTACGCCGCCCACCAGCTCGAAGGTGCCGTCACCGACGAGCTCGAGGTCGGTCAGCAGCATCGGCTCGGGCGACGGGTTCGTGAAGCGCACGGCGAAGGGCCGACGCTCTCCGAGCGGGAGCGTGAGCGCCTCGACGGAGGGCTCCACGCGGAAGGCGCAGGTGGGTCGTGTGGGCGGGGCGGGAAGTGGCTCCGGTGCCGGGCAGGCGGAGAAGCACACCACGGCGACGAGGCGGAGCGCGCGCACGGGCAGACCGGAGCAGACTCGAGCGTGCGAGGTCAAATGGTCCTCAAAAGCACGCGGGCCGGTACCGGACCGTGAGGGTCGACGGCCGCTCGTCGAGCACGGTCTCGGTGTGCTCGAGCGGCTGCTCGAATCTCACGGCGTTGGCCGCCTGGTCGTAGCGCCAGCGAGTCCCGCCGTCCGGCCACTGGGCTGATAACGAAGCGCCATTCAGCGCGACCGTCACCGGTTGTCGAAGGTCAGGCCTCGATGCCAGAAAGTACGTCGTTCGGAAGCCGGTGGGCCCCAGCCCAAAGAAGCCTGGCCAGTCGCAGAGGTCGTCCAGCCAGCCATCGGGCCCAGCGGTCGTGACTTCGTGTCCGCCGTCAGCGACCGACGGCAGGCAGGTTCCATCGAGCGGAGCGACGACCGAGATCGAGCGCACCCCAGCATCGCGGAGGGCGTCTCGACTCGACACCAGGTCGACCGCTTCATCGCGACCAGCCGTCAGACAGATGACGTGCAGCGCTCCGTTGCCGCTGCGAAAGCCGGCGTTCGCTCCGCTCGCCAGAGGCTCCGTGACCGCCCGCAGCGCCGCCTCGACACACGAGCGACGCGTGACACCGCCATCGGTGAGCGCGAAACGCGCGGGCAGGGCCTGGTGTGTCGCGATGCCGGCAGCCGGCGTCCACGGCCAGAGATCATTCGCGACGCCTCCGTCATGGCGCCGGAGGACGCCCGCCATGGGACCGTCGACGTTCGACGAGGTCACCCCCAGTCGGAGGCGAAACGGAGACTCCCGACCCAGCGTCCACTCGAGCCCGGCCCGAACGCTCGGAGCAAACGACCCGAATGCCGACGCCTCGTCGAGGACGTACAAAAGGTCAACCCGAGGTCGCGGCTGGAACTGCCACGACTCGGTCGTGCTGAGCGGGTCAGTCGTCGAGCTGATGAGCGGTACCTCGACGCTCGTCCCCTCAGCCTCGACTCGAAGCACACCGCGGTCGACCTGCCCGGCGCGCATCGCGATGGTCCGCAGAAACACCACCACCGATGCCGCTGGCGCGAGTGTCGTCGGGAGCGGGAACACCGAGGTCACGATGAAGGGAGCCTGCGTCGTCACCGACCTCACCGTGACCGGGCGCGGGCAGAGGTTCGTGAGGCTCACCCTCCGTTCGGAGAAGTTGCAGCCTTCCGACTGGGACCCGAAGTCCAGCGGCGCTGGATTCGCAACCAGACAGCCGGTCGGGTCGAACTTCGCGAACTCGATGGGGACCGGGAGGGCCGCCGTCCCGTCGAAGGTGAACTCCAGAGTCGCGGGGTTGGCAGTCGGTCCAGCGCCAACCCTGAGCTCCATTGACGTACCAGGCACGAGGACGCGCGGAGCAGCGACTGGGCGAACAAGGTAGAAATCGGGTCGATCGAAGCGGCTCCCGGTCAGCACACACGGCCCGGTTCCACGATTCTCGAGCCGCACGCTCCGTTCCTGCACCCGGGGCGACGACTCGAAGCGAAGGCGTTCCGGGACCACGGCCGGCTGACACCCCGTGGGGTCGAGCACCTCGGCGAAGAGCTTCAGCGTGTGCCGTCCACCCTGCCCGGCTCCATGGAACGTGACCTCCCACGCCTTCTCGCCGGGCGTCCTCGCGTTGAACACGAGCGGCAGCCGCGTCGAGCCCACCACCCGCACGCGCCGCACCGAGGGGCACTCGCCGAGGCAGAGTTCATCGACAGCGGTCGTCGGGTTGAGCGCACGCACCGCCTCGACCGTCACCTCGAGCGCGGTCCCGACGGTGCCCACATTGCGGAGCAGCGCCTCGCGGCGAACGGTGCCTCCGACTGCGAGCCGCCCGAAGCTGAGGCTCGGCTGCACCTCGAGGCTGGTGCCCAGGCCGATTCCAGCCAGCGCGACGGACAGCGCCCCCTCGCCCACGAGCGCGTGGAGCAACGCCGTTCTCGTGCCGGGCCTATCGGGAACGAACTCGAGGTCGACCACGAGCTGGGTGGGCGCATCGCACGTACCCGGCGTGAGCACCGTGGGCGCCGGGGCTTCGACGAGGCGAAAATCAGCGTCACCCTCGAGCCGCACCTCGCGCACGACGGTGGGAACGAGCGTGGGGTTCTCGAACCGAACACGAGCGCGCTGCGGCGTCCCCACGGCCGAGACGATGGGCCCGTCGACGACCGACGCGGTCGGGGCCGTACAGAACGCGGGCGCCTTTCCCGACGAGCCAGCGCAGCCGACGAGCAGCAACGAC
Source organism: Myxococcaceae bacterium (assembly GCA_033763395.1). Taxonomy (GTDB): domain Bacteria; phylum Myxococcota; class Myxococcia; order Myxococcales; family Myxococcaceae; genus Xiheimicrobium. The sequence goes on along the minus strand of JANRKQ010000082.1, from coordinate 11,331 downwards.
GAGGCAAGGGCGGCGCGCACGAGGTCACCCGACCACCCGGGAGCCCTCACCGTCAAGCTGGCCAGCCGCACTTCCCGCTGTTACCGACGAACACCATGCGTTCAGCGCTCCTCGTCCTCATCGTCCTCGCCACCGCCTGTGCCGACGTCTCGGGCATTCAGAACCAGAAGGCCTACGGGCCCGCCACGGCGATGATCGACCTGTTCACCAGCTGCTACCTGCTGAAGACCGAAGCGGGCCCGGTGATGGTCGACGCGTGCTGGCGCCCCGAGGAGCTGCGCGCGCGGCTGCGTGAGAACGACGTGGCACCCGAAGACGTGCGCACGGTGCTGCTGACGCACGCGCACCAGGACCACGTCGGGGGCCTGCCGCTGTTGCCGAACGCGCGGCTGTTCGCGCTCCCCGAGGAACAGCCCGTCGTCGACCAGTACGCGAAGCGCCCCATCGACGAGCCGCTCACCGATGGTCAGGTGCTCACCTTCGGCTCGACCGAGGTCCGTGTCTACGCAGTGCCTGGCCACACCGCCGGGAGCGCCGTCTTCCTCGCAGGCACCACGCTACTCCTCGGCGACAACGCGCTCATCACCGCGCGTGGCGCGCTCGGGCCGGTGCCGCGTGACCGCTCCGCGGACCCCGACCAGAACGTCCGCTCGATGGTGGCGGTGGCCGAACGCCTCGAGGTCGAGGGGCGTGCCGTCGAGTGGCTCGCGCCGGCGCACTCGGGCGGCGTCGCGGCGGGCTCGGTGCTGAAGGACTTCGTCGACGCGAATCGGTGAATCGTGCGGTGCACGCCCTCGTGCACCCTCGCACCCGGCGCCCCGACTCGAACGCCGCTCTGGCCGGGAGGCCTGCAACGGACCTCGACCCGACTGGCGACCGCTTCATCGCTACGTTTCGTTGCGAATGAATCGAAAAACCGCTACACCTTGTTGCGATGAGTCGGAGACCCAGAACGTTGGTCCGCGGTGAGCCCGTCGTCGACACGGTGCTCGATGCCACCATCGAGGAGCTGGCGGCGGTGGGGTACCAGGGGCTGAGCATCGAGCAGGTCGCGCTCCGCGCAGGGGTGGCGCGCACCACCATCTATCGACGCTGGCCCACCAAGCCCGAGCTGGTGAAGGCGGCCATCGAGGCGCTCCCGGGGGCCGAGCTCGACACGCCAGCCGGCGACACGGTGGAAGCGGTGCTCACGGCGTTCGGCCTCAAGGTGGCGCGCTTCCTCGAGACCTCGCATGGGCTCGCGATGATGCGGCTCTTCGTCGACGACCACGACTCGCCAGAGCTCGCGCGCCTGCTGAAGGACGTTCGCCGGGCGCGCGACGACGGCTTCACGCTCGCGTTGTCATCGCTCGGCCTGCCTCGCGGTGACGTCACGATGTTGAAGGACCTGCTCCCGGCGGCGCTGCTCAACCGAGCGCTCGTGCTCAAGGCGCCGCTGACCGAGCCCTACATCACCAGCCTGGCCGCGTTCCTCGCAAAGGCGGTTTCTCCCCGGGTCGCGCCATGCTGAGCAGCTACCTCGTCCTTCGGTTCCTCAAGTTCGTCGGCGTCGCCGTGTTCTTCGCCGGCGTCGTCGGGACCTTCCGCGCCACCGACCGAGAGCAGCGGCGTCGGTGGGCCGAAGGGCACGCCGCACCGGGCTATGTCCTCACCTGGGTGATGGGGCTCGGCCTGGCCTCGACGACCGGCGCGACCCTCGCCCAGACGTGGATCGTCCTCGGCGTTCTCGCGGGCTCGCTCAGCGTGCTCGCGACGCTCGCGCAGGCGCACCTGACGGCCGAGAAGTCGAAGCCGCTCTCGGCGCTGGCGTCGCTCGCGTTCATCGCGTCCCTCGCAGTCATGGTGTGGAAGCCCGCATGAAGGCCTTTCTCTGGACGGCGCGCGTCGAAGGGCTGTCCTTTCTCGCGCTGATGCTGGTCGCGATGCCGCTCAAGTACGGCCTGGGCCTCACCGAGGCCGTGAAGCACACGGGCCGGATCCACGGCATGCTGGTCGTGGCGTACCTGGCCCTGCTCGCCGTGTCTGCCCGGAGCCAGCGCTGGCCGATGCGGAAGGTGAGCTGGGCGGTGGTGAGTTCGATGGTGCCCTTCGGCTGGGTGTTCTTCGAGGCGTCGCACCGACTGGACTCGCAGCGCACCTGACAGGGCGACAGACGCCTCTGTCACCGTGGGCAGCCCATCTGCCCCCACAGAGGAATCGCCCGGCCCCGGGTTGAGGGCGCACCAGAACGCGCTATTCGTCGCGTGCCTTTCACACAGCCCGCGTTCGCCGCGGGGGGAGCCAGACACATGAACGCCGCGATGCCGATGCAGATGCCGATGATGAACTCGATGAACGGCCAGATGCCGATGATGGGCATGCCGATGATGAACGGCATGATGAACCAGATGCCGATGATGAACGGCATGATGAGCATGCCCATGATGAACGGCATGAACCCGATGATGGGCATGATGAACCCGATGATGATGAACGGCATGCCGATGATGATGCCGATGCCCATGATGATGCGGCCGATGATGATGGCGCGCATGACGTGCGAGATGGGCAAGGACGGCATGATGATGAAGTGCATGCCGATGGAAGGCATGTCGATGGACATGATGCGCGAGGCCTGCGACGCCATGAACTCGATGATGGCCATGGGCATGCCGATGATGATGATGATGAACGGCATGCCGATGATGATGGCGATGAAGTGAGCCATCGCTGACACTCGCGGTACCCGACGAGGGGAGTCTCCCGACGAACGCGGGGGCTCCCCTTCGTCGCGTCTGGAGGCCCGAGATGATTCCAGTCCGCGACGTGAGCCCGTGGCGACGTGGAGACTTTCGCGGCGTCGACGCCCTCCGAGCGGCCTGTGAAGCGGTCGGCTTCTTCGTCATCGAGGGCCACGGCGTTCCGGCCGGCCTCGACGCCGAGCTCGAGCGCCTCACGCAGACGAGCGTGCACACGCTGACGGCCCTTCGGGTGAGCACCTCACGAAGAGTGTGAGCCAGGTGTTCCCCGAGCTGGGCGCTTCGACGCCTGACGTCCCTCAGCCGGAGCGCACCACGCGCGGCGTCGCTCGGACCAACGCGAGCACCGAGCGCGCGTGAACGAGGAGGCGCTCGCCTTCGCGCGTCAGCGCCATGCCCCGCGGGCCCCGCTCGAACAGCTGCGCGCAGAGCTCGTCTTCGAGCGCTCGAATCTGACGGGTCAGGGGCGGCTGCGAGACGGCGCACCGCGAGGCCGCGCGCGTGACGCTCCCCGACTCGGCGACGGCGACGAAGTACTCGAGCTGCGTGAGACTCATGGTGGCGTGAGCGTAGCGGAGCCCCGGCGCCCGCAGGCATACCCAAACGGTATTGGTCTTCGTCGCCGCGACGCCAGAAACGTTCGGCCATGCCTCCACGCGTGACCGAGCGCGAGCTCACCCACTTCCGGCTCGCAGGAACCTGCGCCGCAGCAACCCTCGCCGCAGTGGCCTCGAAGCTCCGGGCCGGCGTCACCACGGCCGACATCGATGCGTGGGTGCGCGAAGACACGGCGGCGCGCGGCGCACGGCCCAGCCAGTTGGGGTACCACGGCTTCCCCGCGGCGGTCTGCACGAGCCGCAACGAGGTGGTGTGTCACGGCATCCCCAGCGGAGCGGTCGTGCTGGCGCACGGAGACATCATCAACGTCGACGTCACCAGCGAGCTCGGTGGGTGGCATGGCGACACCTCGGCCACCTTCTTCATCGGTGCACCATCACCTGAGGCTCGCCACGTCGTCGAGACCGCCCGGCGCGCGCTGGAGGCCGGTCTGTCGGTGGTGAGGCACGGCGCCCACCTGGGCGACATCGGGGCGGCGATCGAGGCGGTCGCGCGCGCGGCCGGGTGTGGTGTCGTGCGCGAGTGGGGTGGACATGGCATCGGCCGGCGCATGCACCTGCCTCCACACGTCGCACACGTCGGCCGGCGAGGGACGGGGCTGAAGCTCAAGCAGGGCATGGCGTTCACCATCGAGCCCATGCTCACCCTCGGCGCACCGCACACTCGGGTGCTCGACGACGGCTGGACCGTGGTGACCTGCGATGGGCGCTGGTCGGCCCAGTTCGAGCACACCGTCGTGGTGACTGCGACGGGCTGCGAGGTGCTGACGCGCCCACCCCAGGCCTGAGCCCCATCCGCTCAAGCGGACAGCCCCTCGTCTTGGAGGTCGGCGCCCGAAGAATGGACCTCGCCCGGAGTGGCTCGCCAGGGCGATGCTCCAACGAGAATCTTCGACTCAACCAAAGTCGACTTCGACTTTTCCACCAACACGGCCCCTTGTCCGCTTTAGCGGATGGTGTTAGTCCTTGCGTCATGCAGAACGTGGTCGCCTCGGTGTCACTGGTCGTCCTTGCGCTCGGGTGCACCGGGCCGGTCACCGAGCCTGCGCCTCCCGAGGGCATTCGCGCCGTGCCGCTCTCGGCGCTGGCCGTCCGCTCAGCGGTCGAGCGGAGCGAGAACACGTCAGGCCTGGCGACGCGCGCGACCTTCGAGGGCTGGCTCCGCGACTGGAACGGCCGCCGGCCCGAGGGCATCACCGGCGACCTCGTGGTGCTGCAGCCCGACGACGCGACCGGGCCCGCGAAGTACCTCGCCCAGGCGCCGGGGGTGCGCGCGTACCACGCGGGTGACCTGCCGTTGCTCCTGCAGAGCCGGAACAACGGTGTGCTGGCCATCTCGCGCGTGCCCGGGAACGGCGTGCGCGCCGATTCGTACCTGCGCCGCTACGGCATTCGCGCCGACCGCGACCTCGTGGTGTTCATCGCAGGCACCCGCTCGGTCACCTCCGTCGCGGACCTCGCTCGCGCCTGGCTCACGCTGCGGTACTGGGGCCTCGACCATCGACACCTCGCCATCGTGGACGCCGCCGTGTCGGACCTGCCCGAGGCGCTGCGCACCGACACCTCCATTCCGGTGCCCATCGCGAACGACGACGTGCGGGTGCCGTCGTTCAAGCGCAGCCACTTCGAGCTGTTGGCGCACCTGGGCGACGTGCGCGCGGCGGTGGCGGCCGGGCAGCCGCTCCTCGACACCCGCCCGTTGGCCGAGTTCGAAGGCCGGGTTCCCAGCCCCTCTGCGCTCGACGAGACGTGCCTCGCCGGGCCGCCGGCGTGTACCGCGACGTTCTCGGGCCGAATCGCGGGCGCGCGTCACCTGCCGGTGGAGCGCGTGCTCGACCCGGCCACCTTCGACTTCAAGTCACTGGGCGAGCTGGAGACTGCCCTTGCGAACACCGGAGCGACGCCACCGATTCTGTACGACGCCGACGGCACCACGAGCGCCATCGTGGCCTTCGCGGCTCTGGGCGTCGTCGGCACACCGGTGCGCTGGTACGCGGCGTCTTTCCTCGAGTGGGGCGCGCTCAACGCGACGCACCCGCAGGCGGCGCTGCAGACGCTGCCGCCCTCGAGCCCGTGGCGCAGCGACGACGCGGTCGTCTCCGAGGGCGAGCGCTCGTGGGGCACCGTGGAGCACGCCGTACGGCCGCTCGTGTTCGACCCGAACGCGGCAAGCGCCGACCGAGTTCGACTCGACGACCTCGAGTACCTCGTTTCCCCGGCACCACTCCCGGCGCCGGGCGCTGGCGACAGCAGCTGCATTCGCTGACCGCCTCCACCTCGCCGGCGCTCCTTGCCGGCTCACATCACCCGCAGGCCTCACCCACCGAAGGAACCGGTATGTCTCGTCCTGTCTCGACTCGCCTCCTCACCGCCGCCCTCGCCGTCGTGGCGCTGGCGTGCACGCCGCAGCAGCCCACGCCCGAGCCGGAGCCGACGCTCCCCCCGGCGTCCACCATCGCCTCGCTCACCTCGACGTCGGCGGCCGACTACGCGAACAACCGCTGGGGCCTCATCGACGCGAAGACGCTCGAGGCCTTCGTCTCCAACTGGGGCACGGCCGACACGGCGGGCGAGAACGCCGCGCCGAACGGCCGACCCGCGCACCTCGCCGCCAACGCACGCCTGGTGGTGCTCCAGCTGAACAAGGCCAACCGCGCCCCCGGCGAAGACTTCGTGCCGTCGGCCCCGGCGTCGAACGTGTACGTGTACGAGCTCGACGCGTTCCGCTTCAACGAGACGCGCGACACGGGCCTCATCTCGAACTCGGTGCGCTACCAGGCCAGCGGGCCCACCACCGACGCCTTCCTCGCCCGCTACGGCATCGACCTGTCGCGTGACTTCGTCGTCTTCGCGGCGGGAGAGAACACCGCCACCAACGGCGGCTTCTTCCAGGACCTGGCGCGGGCGCTCTACTGGCTCCAGTACTGGGGCGCCGACGCGAAGCGGCTCGCCATCGTCAACGGCACGCTCCAGCAGAACTACACGGGCACGCTTCGCAGCGCGAAGACACCCGAGAGCACGGTGTCGAACGACGGCTTCACGGTGAAGTCGCTGCGCGTCGACAACACGGGCCTGACGCTCGGCCTCGAGGACTTCCAGAAGGTCGTCGACGGGAAGCTCGCCGTCACGGGCGTCATCGCGGGCTTCGACAAGCAGTTCATCATCGACGCCCGGCCCACCAACCAGTTCACCCGCACGGCGCCCAACGCCGCGTTCGTCGCCACGCACCCGGGCCAGTTCATCACCACCGCGTGGAACTCGTCGGGCCCGCCGAGCACCGACGCCGCGGGGCAGGCGAAGAACTACGTGCTGTACGAGGGCCACGTGAAGGGCGCGGTGTCCTTCCCCTGGGCGAACCTGCTGGTCGACCGAGGCAACAACAACTGGCAGTACAAGCCAAAGGCCGAGCTCGAGGCGCTCTTCACCGCGGCCGGCTACTCGCCGGGTGACAAGGCGTCGAAGGTCGTCGTCTCGCAGTGCCGGACGAACTTCGAGGTGCAGGTGAACGGCTTCGCGTCGCGCCTCATCCTCGGGTACCCGACGGTGCACTTCGACGGGTCGCTCATCGAGTACTTCTCGCTCGTGTCGAACCACCCGAACGCCGACTTCAACCTGAAGCCGACCGACCCCGCGTACCGGTTCCGCACCGACATTCCGGAGCGCAGCCAGAAGTACGCTCCGTCGAGCAACCCCGAGGCGCCCACCACCACGGCCGACGACACCGGCGTGACGGCGTACAACGTGCCGACGGGCACCGGCGCGACGGACCGCAAGGTGGCCCAGGCGGTGGTGAACAAGAACGCCACCACCACGCGCAAGGCCATTGAGGAAGACCGCGAATACAAGCGCGCCGTCTTTCCGCTGAACTGACGGAGCAGGAGGCCCCGGCGCGCTTGCGGTCGTCTGGTCGAGGCCGTAGGCGACCCCCGTGCGTACGCTCCTGGCGGTCTTCCTCGCCCTCGTCCTGGGCTCCTCCTGTCTGGCGCGCTACGCCCCGGCCAGGCTCTCAGCGTCCACCCCGCTGCTACTCGAAGTCAGCGGGCTTCAGTCGACCGTCGAGGTGCTCGTCGACGCCCGGGGCGTGCCCCACGTGTTCGGCGCGCAGGAGGCCGACCTCGCGTTCGGCCTGGGCTTCATGCACGGGCGCGAGCGCACGTTTCAGGTGCAGGTGATGAAGCACGCCGCGCGCGGCCGCCTCACCGAGCTGTTCGGCGCCGACGCGCTCCCGCTCGACCAGCGGCTGCGACTTCTCTCGTGGCGCCTCGACGCGGGCTTCGCGGCGCTCTCGGCGCGCGACCGGGCCACCCTCGAAGCGTACGCCGCGGGCATCAACGCCGGCGCGGCCAACGCTGGCACCACCGCGGAGCAGGCGCTCCTCGGCCTCTCCTTCGGCACCTTCACCGCCGAAGACAGCTTCGCCATCATGCGGCTCCAGGCCTGGTCGCTCTCGGCCGACGTGCGCGACGAGCTGGCGCGGCACCACCTGCTCGCGGGACTCCCGCAAGACGACCCACGCCGCGCGCTCCTCGACGCGCCCCTCACGACGGGCGGCGTGCCCATCGTCGTCGACCCCCAGGCACCCCGGGCGGAGACGCTCGAGCCCCATCAGCCGCGTGCGGAGACGGCCAGGCCTCCCGCGTTCCTCGACGACCTGCCCGAAGCCGCGGCAGCGCTCGCCCAGCACCTCGGCCTCGACCAGCTCGGCGCGTCGAACTCGTGGGTGGTGCACGGTTCGAAGACGGCCGCGGGTGTGCCGGTGCTGTGCAACGACCCACACCTGAGCCACGAGCTGCCGTCGGTCTTCTACCTCGCGCACCTCGAGGCGCCGGACTTCACCGTCGCCGGCGTCACCTTCGCGGGCATTCCCGCCGTGCTCATCGGCCACACCCGGCACCTCGCCTGGGGCATGACCGTCTCGTACGCCGACGCGCAGGACCTCGTGCGCCTCACCCTCGCGAAGGACTCGACCGAGGTGGCCCTCATCGACGGGGAGCGGGTGCCGCTCGAGCGCCTCGAGCAACGCTTTCGCCTGGGCCGCAGCCCCGACGCCGAGATGCACACCGAGACCTGGTACGGGAGCCGCTTCGGCCCCGTCATGCCGCCCTCGTGGGTCAAGACGAACGACCGCCTCGCCCTCGTGTGGCCTGCGTTCGACGTGGGCGGCGTCAACGCGGCGCCCGTCTCTGGCTTCTGGGACCTCGCGCGCGCGACGAACGTCGACGAGGCCACCGCCGCCATCTCGCGCTTCCAGGTGTCCGGACAGAACGTCGTGCTGGGCTTCACCGACGGCACCATCGCCTACCGCCTCGCCGCCTACGCCCCACTCCGGCGCGCGGGCGAGACCGGCCGCCTGCCCCGAGCTGGCGCCACCAGCCAGGCGCTGCCGGAGCGGCTCCTCGCGCAGGACGAGAAGCCCGCCCTCACCAACCCACCGACGGGCTTCATCGTCGCGGCCAACCAGCGCGTCATCGGAGACGAAGACTGGCGCGTGCGCGCCGTGGGCACCTCGGGCGTCCCGCCGCACCGGGCGCGCCGGATTCACGAGCGGCTCGAAGCCCTGATGAGTGAAGGCAAGCCCACCGCCGACGCGCTGCTCGCCGTGCAGCAGGACATCACCTCGACCGAGGCCCGCGACCTGGCCCCAGCGCTCGCCGCCGCCTGCCCGACGGCGAGCACCCGCCACGACGCCGAGCGGGTGAAGGCGTTCTGCGCGGCGCTGTCCAGCTTCGATGGCGTGTTCTCGACCGACAGCCTCGGTGCGCTGCCGTACGTCGCGACGCTGACGGCGCTGCGGGCGCGCGTGGTGCAGGCGATGGGGGTCACCGACGCCGCCGCGGTGAAGACCCTCGCGCGCAGCTTCCCCGTCGGTGGCGCCGTCGAGCGGGCCCTGACGGCCGACCCGGCCTCTGCGCTGTTCGGCGGCGACCTGCGCACGATGCTCGCGCTCGCCGTCGATGACGCGCTCGACGACGTCGTCGCCAGAACGGGCAAGAGCCCCGCGTCGTGGCGCTGGGGCGCGGTGCACACCCTCGAGTTCAAGGGTCCGCTGGCGCGCGTGCCGCTCGTCGGTGGCTTCTTCGCGTCTGCGAAGTCCGAGCAGCCCGGCCACGGGAATACGGTGCGCGCCGAGAGCGGCCTGCCGGTCGACCACGGCGCGGCGATGCGCATGGTGGTCGAGCTGTCGAACCCGCCGCGCGCGCGCTTCACCCTCGACACCGGCCAGAGCGGCGCCCCGAAGGAGCCCCACGCCTTCGACCAGTTCGACGCGTGGAACCGGGGCGCGCCGTCGGCCATGCCCATGCGGCGCGAGGACGTCGAGCGCGACGCCGGGGGCCGGGTGGTGCTGACGCCCCGGCGGTAGCGAGGTGTGAGGTCGGCGCTGGCTCGAGGGAGTCGAGACGGCGCTTCGGCGAGAGCGCCTCATTCCGGTGCCACGAAGGTCGCGAGGCTCGACTGGTTTCCTCAGCGGGCTCCTCACGTGACTGACACCCGGGACTGCGTGCGAGTGCAGGTGACGCGACGCCAACGCAGTCCTTGCGCGCGTCGTGTTCCGGCGTGCTTCGGTGTCGCCGCTGGCAGACCCCTTGCTGGAGGGCGGGGCATGAATCGACGAGCGGTGCTGCGAGGTGGGCTGGCGGTGGCGGTGGTGTCACAGAGTTGCGCCAGCGGGTGGAGCCGCGTCATCGAGGAGCGCTGGCGGCCGGCGCGCGTCGACAGCTCGGAGCGGCGCGAGGTGGTGCTCGAGCTGGTGCGGCTCGCGACGCTGGCTGGCAACAGCCACAACAGTCAGCCGTGGCGCTTCGTCGTGCGCGGAGACGGCATCCGCATCGAGCCCGACTGGACGAGGCGGCTGCCGGTGGTCGACCCCGACGACCACCACCTGTGGGTGAGCCTCGGGTGTGCCGCGCAGAACCTCGTTGAGGCGGCTCCAGCGTTCGGGCTGGCGGCCAACGTCACGCTGGGCCAGGGCGGAGCCCCAGCCGTCGACGTGCGCCTCGAGCCGGGTCCTTCGGGCCAACCCGAGCGGGCGAGCGCCATCACCCGGCGCGGGTGCCGACGCTCGGTCTACGACGGCCGGCCGGTGCCAGCGCCCGACCTGGAGCGGCTCCGAAGCGCGGCGAGCCTCGACGGCGTCGCGGTGGAGGTGGTGCCGCGAGAGACGACGCTGTCGAAGCTGCTCCCGCTCTTCCTCGAGGCCTCGACGGCGCAGGCCGAGAGCGCCGCCTTTCGCGACGAGCTCAAGGCGTGGCTGCGCTTCAACGAAGCGAGCGCCACCGAGCAGGGCGATGGGCTGTTCAGCGCGTCGACCGGCAACCCCACCGCGCCCACCTTCATCGGCCGGCTCGCCTTCGGCGGCGCCTTCACCCCGGCCTCCGAGAGCCGGAAGCTCACGGAGCAGCTCGAGTCGTCGGCGGGGCTCGTCGTCTTCACGGGCGCGAGCGAGTCCGTCGCCGACTGGGTGACGGTGGGCCGCGCGGTGCAGCGCTTCGCCCTCGAGGCCACGCTGCTCGACGTCGCGCACGCCCACGTCAACCAGCCGGTCGAGGTGGCCGCCGTTCGCCCGCGCTTCGCTTCGGCCCTGGGCCAGGAGGGGCGCCGGCCCGACCTCGTGCTCCGCTTCGGCTACGGCCCATCGCTCGCGCGCTCGATGCGGCGCCCGGTCGAGTCCGTCACCACGCTGGAGCCCACATGACCGCCGACGACGCCGTTCGCCTCATCCACTCCCACGGCCGCGTCTTCGTGCAGGGCGCCGCGGCGTCCCGTTGAGTCCCGTCACCACGCTGGAGCCCACATGACCGCCGACGACGCCGTTCGCCTCATCCACTCCCACAGCCGCGTCTTCGTGCAGGGCGCCGCCGCGACGCCGACCCTGCTGCTCGAAGCGCTGGCGCGCCGGGGCCACGAGCTCGAGGGCGTCGAGACAGTGCACCTGCACCTCGACGGCGACGCACCACACGCCAGGCCCGAGCTGTCGA
>JANRKQ010000081.1:0-2199 GCA_033763395.1 Myxococcaceae bacterium | reverse complement strand
CCGCGATGCGGTCGTGAACGTCAGCCATGAACTCGTGGAAATGCGCGCGCTGCTTTGGCGCGAAGGCGACGCCGTCGAAAAACAGGTCCATCAGCATGGTTTTGCCGCGACCGACCCCGCCGTGAATGTAAAGCCCGCGTGTCGGCGCTGGTTCGGACGACGGCCGGGCGGAAAAAAATCGCTTTAAGATAGAGCCCGGCGGCGCCGCGCTTCGATCTTCCAATGCCCGCTGCAAGGCATCAAGGCGACGCACGATGTCGCGTTGCGCCGGGTCGGCCTCGATCTCTCCCTCGGCGAGGCGTGATTTGTAATCGTCGAGGATCGTCACGCCCACCTGCCGGCCAATTCTGTGCCCTGGTCTTGCCATTAGCGGCGGGCGGCGCGCCGCGCAACGGCTCATGCCGAGGCAGTGGGCTTGGGCCGCGGCCGCCCGCTGGCGTGAAGATGCTGTTCGCCAACCTGGCGAAGCACTCGGAGGCCCGACATCGCGAGGAGGTGTCGGCCCTCAAGGCCATGCGCAACGCCCTGACGGCGCGGCTGCAGGCCGCTGGCCTCCCGGCGCGCCCGCTGGACGCGAAGGCGGTGCGAGGCCTCGTCTTCGCGCTCCTCAACCCCACGCACGCGGCCAAGGGCCTGGACGCGCCCGAGGCGCTGGTGCGCGCCAACCTCTTCGACGAGGGCTCGGCGCAGCGCTACGGCGATGGGCTGCGCGAGTACACCGAGGCTGAGCAGCTGTGCCTCGAGGACGTGGTGGAGGGCGTCGGCCACCTCCGGCAGGAGGCGGTGCTGCGCCGGGTGCTGACGCTGAAGGTGTTGCCCGAGTCGGGGACGGACTACCTCTCGTCCGAGGCCCTCTTGGGCCTCGTCGAGAAGGCGGGCGACGACGTGAAGCCCTTCCCCTTCTGGTTGTCGGTGGTGGTGCGGGTGGAGGACCAGGCCCGGGCGAAGCTGAAGCTCAACACCTCCCACAACCTCGTCGACGTCCTCTCCTCCACCATCCCCTTCCTCAAGACGCGCAGCGTGCAGCGCGACGCCGAGCAAGCCGCCAAGCGCGCCGGCATTGAGGGCCTCTTCGTCGAGCTCAACGCCATGGCGTCGAAGGTGGTGGCCCTCTCGGTGAGTCTCCTCCTCGAGGCGGACTCGCTCGAGGTGCTGGACTCGCGCACACAGGCCGCGCGGGCGGCCTTCTCGGCCGCCGGCAACTCGGAGTTGCTGTTGGAGGAGGTGACGCAGCTGCCGGCGCTTCTCTCGATGTTGCCGGGCGCCGGCCGCTACCAGCTGCGTGAGAAGGTGTGCACCAGCCGCAACGCGGCCGACTTCCTGCCCGTCGTCAGCCCGTGGACGGGCTGTCAGACGGCCGCGACGGTGCTGTGGACGCCGACGCGAGACGTCTTCCGCTTCGACTTCTTCGACGCGTCGCTGCCTGCCCACCACGGGCTGGTGTGGGCCGACACCGGCTCCGGCAAGTCCGTGACGCTGGGCGCCCTCACCTTGGACGCGATGGCCGCCGGGCACCACGCCATCCTCGTCGACAACGGCCGCAGCTGGGAGCGCCTCACGCGCCTCTTCGGCGGCATTCACCTCGACGTCGACATCAAGACGCCACTCACGCCGTTTCTGCCGCGCGCGCTGGTGCAGGCGGGTGACGGGGCCCTCGAGTCCGAGGCCGTCGAGGACGTCGTCAGCTTCCTGGAGTTGTGCGTGCGGGACACCGACTTGTCGGCCTTCACCAAGCTGCAGACGCGGCTGGTGGCCCGGGCGGTGGCCGACGCGTACACGCAGCTGGGGGCGGAGGAGCGGCCCCTCATGCGGCACTTCCGCGACGCCATTTTGCGCCAGGGCCGACAGGCCGACGCGCACCCCGACGACAGGGCCATGGCGGAGTCGCTGTACCGGCGTCTGGGCCTCTTCGTCGGCGACGAGCTGTACGGCCGCTTCCTCGACAGGCCCTCCAGCCTGCGCTTCGACGCGCCGCTGGTTTGCTTCGAGATGGAGGGCGTCGCCAAGTCGCCCACCGCGAAGGGCATCGCGTTTGCGACGGTGATGCGGGCCATCTCCGCGCGCGCGGCGCAGCAGCGCAAGACGCGCACGCTGCAGCGGACGCTGGTGGAAATCGACGAGGGGCACACCTGGCTGGGCCAGGGCGAGGTGGCCGAGCGCTTCCTCGAAACCTCGTACCGCGTCATGCGCAAGTACGGC
>JANRKQ010000080.1:0-9245 GCA_033763395.1 Myxococcaceae bacterium | reverse complement strand
TGAGAATTCGACGAGCTCTAGACTTTGTCTAGCGCGCGACAACTTCTAACGCGCTGCGGGTTCCGCGCAAGCGGAAAATCCCTCCAGCGGGCGAGAAGACAGGCTCGGGGCACACCGAAGTCCAGTGAAAGGCGCGTCACGTTCGTCCAGGAGGGCCCCCGCGCTCCGGGCGAAAGCTCGGCCCCAGGGGGCAGACGCCGGATGAGGACTCCAGGAGCCGGGGGGGGCTCGAGGCGGACCTCGACGATCGGAGACCGCGCTCGAGCCGAGGTGCGCCGGCTGTCCTCTGGCGTGCTGAAGCCAGACGGGCTTGAAGGCGCTGGGGAATCCCTCGATCGAGAAGGGGTCCCCCCGAGAGAGCGCCATGTCCTTCTGGGGTCGACTTCGAACGCTCGCAGCACCGGTTCCGCCTCCGCAGTTGGCGCGGTGGCTTGTCGAGCGGCAGTCCGCGATGCCAGAGGACCTTCGGGCGCACCTGGTGCTGCCGCTGGCGTGGGCGGCCTTTCGCTTCGTCCCAGAACGCAGCGCCTTCGCTCGAGTGCAGGTCCCGCTCATGGTGGTCCTGATGCAGCGCGACGAGTTCACCGTCGAGAAGTTCGTCGAGTCCCTCGAGCACTTTGGCGGCGACGAGGCCGAGCTTTCCCGTCTCGTCGCAGCCCCGGCATCGACGCTCGAGCTCGAGATCGTCGAGGGCCTCGAACGCCGGCGCGGAGGGCGCGAGGGCGTGGTGGACCTGGCGGTGCAGGCCGTGGGCGAGCACCTGGGGCTGGCTGACGGTGTCATGGCTGAGCGAGGGCTCGTGGAAGGGACGGAGTCCCGCCACTGGGCGGCCATCGACGAGGCGATGGCAGCTGGGCAGCCGGTGAGGGGGCTCGCGCGAGCTTGCGCCGAAGATCCCTTGGAGTCGGACGAGTCACGTGCCCGGGCGTGGGCGCTGTGGGCACGCCGAACCGATGATTCGCACGAGGCGATCGAGGGCTTTCGTCGTTCGCTCGCGCTCCTGGCCGACCCGGACGTCGTGTGTGAGCTGGCAGATGCCCGAATGTTCCTGCTTCCCGAGGGGCCCGGCCCTCACGATGGACCGTGGTCAGCCGAAGCGGACGAGATCGTCGCGACGGCGTCTCGAGCGCTGGAGCAGGGGACGACCAGTCCTGCCCTGGCCTACCGCGCGATCGCCGAAGCCCGTTTGAGCCAGGGTCGGCTGGCTGACTCGTTGCGAGCCTATGAGTTCCTGCTGGCGCACAAGCCAGACCGCCACCCGAACGTCAGGATCGGCCGGATCGCGCGGCAGGGGTTGTTGGTGCGCCTGGGTCGCGTGGAGGAGGCGCTCGAGCTGTGTTCCGCTGACCTCGAGCCCTCAGGCAGGTCTCGTCGCGGCGACCTCATCCGGAAGACCTACCTTCAGCTTCGGCTCGGTCGCCTCGACGAGGCGCTGGTCACTGCCGAAGAGGCTGTCGCAGAAGAGAAGGGTCACATGGCTCTCGCGGCCCGAGGGCATGTGCAGGCCCTTCGGGGCCATTGGGACGCGGCGAAAGCTGACTTCGATGCCTTTTTGTCGAGCGATGACATCGTTGATGAGCACCCTTTCGCTCGCGTTCGGAGGGCGTGGGTCTCCGAGGCGCTGAAGGCGTGGGAGCCGGCAATCATCGACCTGACCCAGGCCATGAGCGATGGGGGCTGGAACCAGATCGAAGTCGAGCTCCGAAGCTACGCTCACGGGCTCCCACCTGACCGAGGTACGCGCGCCGGGTTCGAGGCGTGGCGCCGCGAGCTGCTGGCCGAGCTGCTCCCCGCGATCGATCATCCCCGAGTCGCCGCGTGGCGTGACCGGTTGGTCTCGTCCGAAGCCCAGCTTCACGCCGTGCTGGCCGAGCTCACCGAGGCGATGGTCGACGACGACCGCACTTTGCGTCGAGCGGTCGCCGCCGTTGGCCCTGCCTGGTACCGGGCGTTGGCTGGCGACCCCTCGTTCCTCGAGGTCAGAGCGCGCCTGCGTCGGTACCTGTAGCTCGCAGCGTCTCGAACGACTTCGGGAGCTGTCCTGTCGACGGCCAGAGTCACATCGAGGTGCGCTACGGCACCTTCGACGCCATTCCCGGCATCAACGGGTACCAGACGCTGTCCGCCCACCGGCGGCCGCTTTCACCGGGAGGCCGCCGCCGCAGTGACGGGGTTCATCGACCTGCTCGTTGCGGTCGGGGTGAAGCTCGCGCGGCCTCGGCGTCGCTACGGCGCCAGCGCGACGTGGGCCAGCGGGCTCGCCGGCTTGAAGCGCGACCAGCCGCGCGAGACGACCTGCGTCAGTGGAATCGGGCGCATCGCGCGGCGCACCTCGGTGGCCCGGCGGGCGAGGAGCCGATCCTGCGCCCACTCGGCGATGGCCAACTGGCCGGCGATGTCGATCTCGGTGAAACGAACGCTCACCTGGACGCCTGCAGAAACACCGGTGCGGGCGAGGACGCGCCCCACCGCGATGATGGCGCCGTCGACGTTCGGCAGGTTCATGCGGAGCAGCACCACGTCGCCCAGGGGCGGCGCGGTGGTGACGAAGGCCGCGCCCTCGGGCGAGAGATCGCCGAAGCACGAGCGGCTGCGGCCGTTCGGCTCGCGCACGTCGAGGGCGATGTCGAAGCGGGGGTAGTCGCGGCGCTCTTCCACGCGGCGCGTCTCGAACTGCACGGAGCGGTCGGCCCGGCGGTCGCGGCTGCGGCGGTCTTTCGTCATGTGCGACACGGTGCCACGGGCCTGTGGCGGCGCCAGTTTTTGGGCGCGGGCTCCTGGCTCCAGTCGTTCAGCGGCGCATTCCGCGGCGACGGCTGCCGTGCTTCTGGAAGACGGCCGAGCGCGCCTCCCGCTGCCCCTCGGCCCGCTGCGCCAGCTCGATGCGTCGGCGGGCTTCGCGCGCAGCGGCCTCGTGCTCGACCATGGGCGGCGGGTAGTCGGTGCCGATG
Source organism: Myxococcaceae bacterium (assembly GCA_033763395.1). Taxonomy (GTDB): domain Bacteria; phylum Myxococcota; class Myxococcia; order Myxococcales; family Myxococcaceae; genus Xiheimicrobium. The sequence goes on along the minus strand of JANRKQ010000080.1, from coordinate 6,294 downwards.
TGGCACCCGCTCTCGGCCTGGACCGAAGACGGCATGGCCGACGGCCTGGCGAGGAACTGCAGCGGCACCCGCTCGAGCTCCGGGACCCAGCGGCGCACGAAGGCTCCCTCGGGATCCTGCTCGGCCAGCTGCTTGTCGGGTGAGTAGATGCGCAGCGCGTTGATTCCAGTGGTGCCCGACTGCATCTGGAACTGCGGAAAGTGAATGCCGGGCTCGAAGTCGAGGAAGTGCGGCGCGAAGAAGCGCGCGGTGGGGCGCCAGTGCAGCCAGAGGTCGTACGCCGCGAACGACGCTACGAAGGCCCGCATGCGGAAGTTGACCCACCCGGTGGCGCGCAGGCACCGCACGACCGCGTCCACGAGCGGCACGCCGGTCTGCCCGTGGGTGAAGCGGTCGAAGCGCGAGCGCACCGTCGAAGGCCAGGCGGCTTCGTCTTCGAGGCGCAGCCCGTCGGCGCCCCGCCATTGGTTGCGCACCTCGAGCTCGGGCTCGTCTTCCAGCTTCTGGGTGAAGTGACAGCGCCAGCGCAGCCGCGAGAGGAAGCCGTCGAGCTGGGCGCGGTGTCGCTCGTCAGCCCGGGCGCGGGTCCGCAGCGTCTGCTGCACTACGAGCCGCGTCGAGAGGGTGCCGTAGGCCAGGTACGGAGACAGGCGCGACGACGCTTCCCACGCGGTCGTCGGGCTCGAGATGCCGGCGAGGTAGCCCTGGCTGCGCTCCTCGAGGAACGACTCGAGCGTCGCGGCCGCCTCGCGCATGCCCCCGCGCTGCACGTCCCGCTTGCCCGACTCGCGGGCGCCCACCTCGGCGGGCGTCGGCAGGAGGCCCTCGTCGACGGTCAGCGCCGGCGCCTCGAGCCGCTCGGGCACGACCGCCAACGGCGCGCGCATGAAGGTGTCCCAGTGGCTGGCCCAGCCGTCACGGCTGCGATGCGGGCGGCGCACGCCGGCCTGGGGCAGCTCCGTCCACCGCACGCCGGTGCCGGTGGCCCAGCGTTTCACGGCGCGGTCGCGGGCAAAGGTGATGAGCAGCCCCGTCTCTTCATGGCTCCACAGCCCCTCGAAGCGGAGCGTCGCGTGCAGCGCTCCCAGGACGTCGACGACCTCGCCCACGCGGACGACGAGCTGGGTCCCCCGTGCTTCGAGCGCAGCTCGCAGCTCCGTCAAGCTCTCGCGGACGAAGTTCCAGTGGCTGGCGTCGGTCTCGGGCGCCCGCACCAGCGACGGCTCGAAGACGTACAGCCCCAGCATCGGCCCTGCCCGGGCCGCCGCCGCCAACGCCGGGTGGTCCGTCACCCGCAAGTCGCGCTTGAACCACACCACCTGCACACCGGGCATGAGACCCCCTCATTCACGCCGCCCTGCGTCGAATGCACGGCGTTGTGACGGGCCCGCCCGAGGGCTTTTGACTCTCCGCGAAGGCGTGTAAGGGGCGCTCGACGCCGTTCGTCGAGGGACTCATGGATATCCACGTAACCAGGGCCGCCACGCTGAAGCCGAAGCCCCCCGAGGGCGACCTCGGCTTCGGCCGCTTCTTCACCGACCACCTCTTCGTCATGGACTACACGACGGAGAAGGGCTGGCACTCGCCGCGCATTCAGCCCTACGGCCCGCTCGGCATCGACCCTGCCGCCGGCGTCTTCCACTACGGGCAGGCGATGTTCGAGGGCTCGAAGGCCTTTCGTGGCGTCGACGGCTCGTTGCGGCTGTTCCGACCGCTCTCGCACGCGCACCGCATGATGGCCGGCGCTCCGCGCCTGTGCATGCCGACGCCCACCGCCGAGGAGATGGTCGAGGCCTGCAAGGCCCTGGTGCGCGTCGAGGCCGACTGGGTGCCGAAGGCCGAGGGCACCGCGCTGTACCTGCGGCCCACGCTCATCGCGACCGAGGCCTTCCTCGGGGTGCGCCCGGCCAACGCGTACAAGTACTTCATCATCGCGACGCCGGTGGGCAGCTACTACGGCGGCAGCGCGCTCAAGCCGGTGCGCATCTGGGTCGAGACGGTCGAGGTGCGCGCGCCCCGCGGTGGCCTGGGGGCTGCGAAGGCCGGCGCGAACTACGCGGCCAGCCTGCACGCGGCCGTCAAGGCGAAGAAGGCCGGGTACGATCAGGTGCTTTGGCTCGACGGTCAGACGCACGAGCTCGTGGAAGAGGTCGGCACCATGAACCTCTTCGTCCTCATCAGGGACACGCTCATCACGCCGCCGTTGTCGGACTCGATTCTCGCGGGCGTCACGCGCGACTCGGTCATCACGCTGGCGCGCGAGAAGGGCCTCACCGTCGAGGAGCGGCCGCTCTCGGTGAAGGAGCTGCACGCGGCGCACGCGAAGGGCGAGCTCAAGGAAGTCTTCGGCACCGGCACCGCGGCCGTCATCAGCCCGGTGGGCGAGCTGTCGTTCGCCGGAGAGCCGCTGGCCATCAACGGTGGCAAGCCCGGCCCGCTGGGGCTCGAGCTCTATTCCACCATCACCGGCATCCAGCGCGGTGCCGTGAAGGACGCCCACGGCTGGCTCGTCGACGTGTGAGGTCCGACGGTCCGTGACTTGGCGGCAGCGGGCCGCCGAGCTCGAGCGTGAGCAGCGGCGTCCCGGTGCCCGCCGCTCGCTTCACGGTTGACGACACCTCTGCAGCCGGCAGCCGCTACTTCCGCACCGCCGTCACCAGCGCGTCGATGCTCTTCTTCGCGTCGCCGAACAGCATGCGCGTGCCCTCGAGCGTGAAGAGCGGGTTGTCGATTCCGGCGTAGCCGGCCGCCATGCCGCGCTTGAGCACCACCGTCAGCCGCGCCTTCCAACACTCGAGCACCGGCATGCCGTAGATGCTCGAGTTGGGGTCGTCGAGCGCACTGGGGTTGACGATGTCGTTGGCGCCGATGACCAGCACCACGTCGGTCTGCGGGAAGTCCTGGTTGATGTGCTCCATCTCGAGCACGAGGTCGTACGGTACGCCCGCCTCGGCCAGCAGCACGTTCATGTGGCCCGGCAGCCGGCCCGCCACCGGGTGAATGGCGAAGCGCACGGTGACGCCCTTCTCACGCAGCGTGCGCGTCAGCTCGTTCACCGCGCCCTGCGCGCGCGACACCGCCATGCCGTAGCCCGGCACGATGACGACCTGCCGCGCCTGCGAGAGCGCCTCGGCCACCTCGTCGGCTTTCAGCTCCTTCACCTCACCGGTGATGGCCGCTGCCGGGCCCGTCGGCTTGGCGTCTCCGGGACCGAAGCCCCCGAACACCCCGGGCAAGATGGAGCGGTTCATCGCCCGGCACATGCTGATGGACAGGATGGTGCCCGAGCTGCCCACCAGCGCGCCGGTGACGATGAGCAGGTCGTTCGAGAGCATGAAGCCCGCCGCCGCCGCCGCCCAGCCCGAGTAGCTGTTGAGCAACGACACCACCACCGGCATGTCGGCGCCGCCGATGGCCATCACGAGGTGCACGCCCAGCAGCGACGCCAGCACCGTCATGCCCACGAGGAACCAGATTCCATTCGGCGCGCCGCCCTGCACGAAGGGCACCGCCAGCCCGATGATGACGAGCGCCACCACCGCGTTGAGCGCGTGCCGCCCCGGCAGCAACAGCGGCTTGCCCGAGATCGACCCCTTCAGCTTCCCCCACGCGACGATGGAGCCCGTGAAGGTGATGGCACCGACAGCCACGCCCACCCACACCTCGACCTCGTGCACCACCACCGCCACCGGGTCCGTCGAGATGCCGTGCGGGTGCAGGTAGCTCGAGAAGCCCACCAGCACCGCGGCCAGGCCGACGAAGCTGTGCAGAATCGCCACCAGTTCGGGCATGCCGGTCATCTCGACCCGCTTCGCGAGCGTCGCGCCGATGAAGAAGCCGATGCCGATGGCGCCAGCGAGCAGCGCCAGCCCCGTGGCCCGCAGGTGGAGCGCCTGGGCGGAAGGGTCGTGCGCGCCCATGATCCACGTCACCATCGCCACCGCGACGGCGACGGCCATGCCCACCATGCCCAGCTCGTTGCCGCTGGTGGCGGTCTCCTGCTTCGACAGGCCGGCCAGCGAGCGGATGAAGAGGACGCCCGCCGAGAGGTACGCGACTGCCAGCACGCCGTTCATCGGTGACCTCCGCCGTGCGACGAGGCTGCCGGTGCAGCGTCTTCGCGCCGGAACATCTTCAGCATGCGCTCGGTGACGAGGAAGCCGCCCGCGATGTTGATGGTGGCGAAGAAGACGGCCAGCACGCCCAGCACGGTGGGCAGGTCGATGCCGTCACCCACCTGCAAGAGCCCGCCGATGATGATGATGCCCGAGATGGCGTTGGTGACGCTCATGAGCGGCGTGTGCAGCGCCGGCGTCACCGCCCACACCACCTGCCAGCCGATGAAGCAGGCCAGCACGAAGACGGTGGAGTGCTGCAGGAAGTCCGACGGGGCGAAGCGGCCGAGGCCGAAGAGCACGGCGATGACGGCGAGGCCTCCCACGGTGCTGCCCCACGCGCCGCGCGAGGGCGACTGGAGCTGCTGCTGCTGTGGCTTCGCGTCGGGCTTCGGCACGTGCGGCGGGGCGGTGTTGGGCGAGGGCTCCTTCGCGGGCAGCGGCGGCAGCACCTGGCCTTCGTGCAGCAGGAGCGCCGGGCGAATGACGTCGTTCTCGAGCGGCAGCTCGAGCGTGTCGCCCTTGCCGAGCTCGCCGCAGAGGTGCACCAGGTTCATCGCGAAGAAGCGGCTCGAGGTGTGCGCCATGCGGCTGGCGAGGTCGGTGAAGCCGAGGATCTTCACGCCCTGGAAGTCGACGACTTCACCGGGCTTCGTCAGCTCGCAGTTGCCGCCCTGCTCGGCGGCCATGTCGACCACCACGGAGCCCGGCTTGAGCGCCTCGACCACGTCGCGCGGCACCAGCGTCGGGGCCTTCGCGCCCGGCACCAGCGCCGTGCTGATGATGACGTCGACCTCTTTGGCCTGCGCGCGGAAGAGCGCCATTTCGGCGGCGATGAACTCGGGGCTCATCACCTTCGCGTAGCCGCCCTGGCCCTCACCGCTCTCTTTGAGCTGCACCTCGAGGAAGCGCGCGCCCAGGGACTCGACCTGCTCCCGAGCGGCCGCGCGGGTGTCGAACGCCCGCACCTCGGCGCCCAGCGCCCGCGCCGCTCCGATGGCCGCGAGCCCCGCGACGCCGGCGCCGATGATCAGCACCTTCGCGGGTGGCGTCGACCCGGCCGCCGTCACCTGGGGGCCCATGAAGCCCGACAGGTGCGCCGCGGCCTCGACGACGGCGCGGTAGCCCGAGAGGTTGGCCTGCGACGACAGCACGTCCATCTTCTGGGCGCGGGTGACGCGGGGAATGCGCTCGAGCGCGAGGGCGGTGACCTGCTTCGCCTCGAGCGAGCCCACCAGCTGCGGGTTCCGCTCCGGCTGCATGAGCGACACCACCAGGGCCTTCGGCGACAGGCGGCCCACCTCGTCGGGCGTCGGCGGTCGCACCTTGAAGACGACCTCGCAGCTCCAGGCCGAGTCCACCAGGGTGGCCCCCGCGTCGCTGTACGCCTGATCCGGGTAGCCGGCGGCCGCGCCCGCGCCCCTCTCGACGTTCAGCACCAGGCCGCGCTGGGCGAGCTTCTTGACCGACTCGGGCGTGGCGGCGACGCGCTTCTCGCCCGACAGTGACTCTCGAGGAATACCGATGGTGGTTGCCACGGGCGGGCGTCTAGCGCGCCGGGGCGCGCGGGCTCCATGAATCTTTCAGAACGGCAAGCCGCGGCCCGCCAGCAGGTCGAGCCCGAGGCGGAGCATCACGAAGGGCATCACCGCCGGCAGGGCCTGCATCACCAGCAACGCCACGCCATGGGTCCCCAGCGCCCCCAGGGGGCCGTCGAGCTTCGAGACCACCCAGCTCGTCGCCGCGGCGAACGCGGCGAACCAGCCCCAGAACACGAGCACCGGCACCAGCGCGCCGACGGCCAGCACGGCCTTCAGGGTGAACAGCACGCCCGCCACCGCCCACATCGCCAGCACGCCGAGGTGCACCAGGCGCTTCATCGCCTTCATGTCGTCTTCTCCCGTGTGTGGGCCGCGTGGTGGGCCCGGTGATGAACATTCAACACCCGGCGCATCAATCAGGTTCAGGACAAGAACATCGTTCATCGATTACCATTGGCTATCGATGAACCTGCAACGCCTCGAGGGCTTCTATTGGGTCGCGCGCCAGCAGGGGTACGCGCGAGCGGCCCGCGCGTTCCCGTACCCCATCACCCAGCCGGGCGTGCACCAGCAGGTGCGGCGCCTCGAAGACGAGCTCGGCGTGAAGCTCTTCGAGCGCGTGGGGAAGGACCGCGTGG
>JANRKQ010000079.1:0-1505 GCA_033763395.1 Myxococcaceae bacterium | reverse complement strand
CCGAAGCGCACCATCAAGGGCGGCACGCTCGACCTCGGCGCGCGCACGATGCCGGCGATCCCGCGTCACTCGGGCGACCGCAACCGCACCTCGCCGTTCGCGTTCACCGGCAACAAGTTCGAGTTCCGCGCAGTGGGCTCGACCCACTCGATCGCCTGGCCGAACACGGTCCTCAACACGATCGTCGCCGAGTCCCTCGACTTCATCGCGACCGAGCTGGAGAAGGCGGCCGGGGCGAAGCCGACCGAGGCGAAGCTGCAGGCGGCGACGCTGGCCGTCCTCAAGAAGGTGCTGAGGGAGCACAAGCGGGTCTGCTTCGACGGTGACGGCTACTCGTCGGCGTGGCACGTCGAGGCGGAACAGCGCGGCCTGCCGCATCTCCGCGACTCGGTCGACGCCTTCCCGGTGCTCAAGGCGAAGAAGACGGTCGAGCTCTTCAAGAAGTACGGCGTGCTGAGCAAGGCGGAGGTCGAGTCGCGCCACCACATCGCGGTCGAGAAGTGGTGCAAGCAGCTCGACATCGAGGCCGAGACGATGGCCGCGATCGCCCGGACGATGATCCTCCCGGCGGCGTTCCGCCACCAGAAGCTGCTGGCCGAGGCGGTCACGGCGACCGAGGGGGCGGGCGTCGAGTGTGCCGACACCGTGCACGCCCTCGAGCGCTTCGTGGCACGCGTCGCGACGGCCCGACAGGCGCTGCTCGCCCTGGAGGCGGAGCTCGGGCACGAGCACGCCGACGTCGTGAAGCACGCGGCGCACATCAAGGCGAAGCTGTTGCCGGCGATGCGCCAGCTCCGCGCGGGCTGCGACGAGCTCGAGCTGTACGTGGCCGCGGACCTGTGGCCGCTGCCGACCTACCGCGAGCTGCTGTCGCTCCAGTAAGCCGGCAGGCGGCGATGCAAAAGGCCCGGGCCCCCGACGGCGGGTGTCCGGGCCTTCGTGTGCCAAGTGCCTGCAGGACAAGGCCTTGGCGTGAGGGCACAGCTTCTGCTGGTTGCCGGGACGTCCCCCTCCTGGAGCCCCGATGCGGTTGCCTCTCCTGGCCGTGCCCCTTGCCCTGATGGCCTGGCCGCTCACGGCGCGCGCCGACGGCGATGACGACCTCGGTCGCTGCCTTCTCCTCGACGTCCACGCCGCGCCGTCGGTCTACACCGGCAGCGCGTGGCCGGGGACGGGCGAGGGTGCCGTCGTGGATCGCTGCAGCAAGTTTCCCGGCTCGGGATGGGAGTCGCTGCTCGCCTTTGGCATTGACGAGGACCTGACGACGGTGGGGCCGATGGCGGACGGTCGCCACGCCTGTGACATCCTGCGCTTCGGCCAGGCGCGCGACGGTTTCGGGTTGTGGGTCGGGTCGGGTGGGTCGTTGGCGTTCCGGTTCTTCCTCGACGGGGTCGAGCAGCACGCCACGGGATGGCTCAAGGTGAATGCCGGACGGCGCGGCTACTTCGGCTGGGACGGGCAGTACGACGAGGTCCGCGTTGCCGGGGCCCACGTGCTGGTCCTCA
>JANRKQ010000078.1:0-2091 GCA_033763395.1 Myxococcaceae bacterium | reverse complement strand
GAGGTGGCGCTCAAGTTCCTCGACGGCACGCTCGCGCAGCGACAGGAATACCACTCGCGCTTCGCGCGCGAAGCCAAGGTGATGGCCCAGGTGGAGCACGCCAACGTCGCCTCGCTCTACGGCGTCGAGCAGGACGGCGACGCGCCCTTTCTCGTGATGCGGTACGTGCGAGGCGCTCCCTTGTCGGAGGTGATGTCGCGGGGCGCTCGCTCGCTCGACGAGGTCCTGCCGGTGGTGGCGCAGCTCGTCTCGGGCCTCAAGGCGCTCCACTCGCGCGGCTTCGTGCACCGGGACCTCAAGCCCGGCAACGTGATGCTCGACGACGAGGGCCGCGTCACGCTGCTCGACTTCGGGCTGACGCGCGGCTCCGAATCGGCGCTCACGCGGCCCGGCATCACCCTCGGCAGTCCCCACTACATGTCCCCCGAGCAGGTGATGGGCGGCACCGTCGACCCTCGCACCGACGTCTATGCGCTGGGCCTCCTCACCAGCGAGCTCCTCGTCGGGCACCGGCCCTACCCGCAGGCGACGGGCGCCGACGCGATGCAGGCCCACCTCTTCGCGGAGCCCGAGCGGGCCGACGTCGGCAACCCGGCCGTGCCTCGTGCCGTCGCCGACGTGCTCCTCGTCGCGCTGGCGAAGAAGACCGGCGAGCGCTTTGCCAGCGTGCAGGCCTTCTTCGAGGCGTTGCTTCAGGCGGCGCGGCCCGGCGTGGCGGCGCCGCGCGGTGACGACCAGACGGCCGTGGCCAGGCTGGCGCAGAGCGTGCCTCACCTTCCCGAGGTGGCCGAGGTCATCAGCTCCGACACGCTGTCCGGCCTGACGCCCGAGTCCACGCCACGGCCCTCGGGCTCCACGAGCTCTACCGAGCGTGACTTGCCACCGGCTCCGGAGCGGGCAGGAAGGGCGGAGTCATCGAAGCGCCCCGACGGTCTCCGCGCCGGGCTTGCGGCGAAGACGTCGCGCGGGCCCGTTCCCCAGCGGAGCCTGACGCCGCTCGACCAGCGAGAGACGGTGGTGGGTGCGCCCACCTCGCTCGAGGTGTCAGCCGTGCCACCGCGGGAAGCCACGGTCGTGCACTCACAAGATGAGCTGAAGACCCCCGCGCTCGCCGTGCGGCCCGGTGGCGCCAGAGAAGCGCAGCAGCGCCCGACCGTGCTCGTCCGGCGCAGGCCGACGCTGGCGCTCGCCGCTGTGTCATTGGCGCTGCTCGCCGCGTTGCTCGCGTGGCGGTGGGTGTAGCCTGCCGGTCCTCACTGGAGTCGCGCGGCGCGGTTCCAGTACCCTCTCTGCATGGCCAGTCGCCGCCGATCTCTCGCTGTCGGACTCGACGCGCAGTGGGGTGAGCCGCGGTTCCGAAAACGAATCAGCCGGAAAATCCTCACGGTGGGGGAGTTCCCGCGCACCCTCCGCGACGAGCTGCTGGACCGGGGCGCCACGCTCGTCGATGCACCCACGCTGAACGGCGTATTCGACCTCCTTGCGGCCGAGGCCTTCGACGTCATTCTCGTCAACCCCATCGTCGAAGGCGGCGGACTCGACTTCGTGAACGCCCTCAAGGAGGGCCCGGTCGAACATGAGCGTACGAAGGCGACGCTTTACGGAGCCCGTGGCACCGCTGCGTTCCTGCGCGGAGTGCAGCCGCCAGCGCTCGAGACCCTCGTCTCCGCGCGGTCCCGCCATGCGCTGACGCCCGTCCTCGTGACGCCGCTCGCCGGGGAGACCTCGTACGCCATCGTGGTCCAGCCTCCGATGGCCTCGGCGGTTCGCAGCCTGGACCAACTGCCCCTCACCACCGCAGCGATGACCGTCTCTGCGGCCGAGTTCCTGGGCAGAACCGGCGCGCTCGCCTGACCCGAAGCGTCGCTTCTCACACGAAAAACCTATCGATATCAGCGACTTGGGAAGCCTCCAGAGTCCTGCCCTGCTGGGTCCTGGGGCCCGCCTTCGTTGTAGACGGCGAGTCCTCACTGGAGCCGCGCGGCGCGCTTCCGACGGGGGCTCGCACCACCGGTAAGCCGTTGATCGCGTGGCCCGCGGCGGTTGGTCCCGACCTTGAAATGGAGCCGGGACACACCCGCAGCCCTGAGG
>JANRKQ010000077.1:0-4425 GCA_033763395.1 Myxococcaceae bacterium | reverse complement strand
GGGGCTCCGCGGGCGGTTCGGCGGGGGGCTCCGCGGGTGGTTCGGCGGGGGGCTCCGCGGGTGGTTCGGCCGGAGGCTCCGCCGGTGGTTCGGCGGGGGGCTCCGCGGGCGGTTCGGCGGGGGGCTCTGCCGGCGGCTCGGCGGGAGGCTCCGTTGGTGGTGGGGCGGCAGGCGGCTCGGGCGGCGGCGCGGGCGGCGGAACGCCCGGGTGCACTCCTGTCTGCGCGAGCGGGCAGCGCTGCGTGGGCGGGACCTGCGTCTGTGACGCGACGTCGTGTCCGAGCGGGTGCTGCTCGGTCGCTGGCAACTGCATCAGCCCCGCGTTGTCGTCCTGCAACACCATGGGCCGCGCGTGTGTCTCGTGCGGCATGACGGCCAACGCGTGCGTCGGTGGGACGTGTCAGTGCGGCTCGGGCGCGGCATGCCCGAGCGGCCAGCGCTGCGTCGGCGGGGCCTGTGTCTGTGACGCGACCGTCTGCGCGACGGGGTGCTGCGCAGGGACGACATGCGTCACCCGCTCGGCTGCGCAGTGCGGCGCGGCGGGAGCGAGCTGCACGGCCTGCGGCTCAAACGCCGACACGTGCGACAGCAGCGGCGCGTGCCGGTGCGGCGTCTCGGCTCCCTGCGCGACGAACGAGCTCTGCTCGGCTGGCCTCTGCGTCCCGCCCGGCTCCACCACCTGGACGCAGCGCCTGATCACCACGCCCCCCGGTGCCAACGCGGCCGGCGCGGCGTGGGACAGCGCGCGGCGGGTGCTCGTCGTCTTCGGTGGCCGCAACGCGAGCGGCGCCTTCAGCACCACCTGGGAGCTCGGCGCTTCGGGCTGGACCCAGCGCTCGCCCGTCACCACGCCCGCGGCCAGGTATGGCCACGACCTCGCGTACGACCCGGTTCGCCAACGGACGATTCTGTTCGGCGGCTTCCAGGGCACGGGGCTCCCGCGGCTCGGCGACACGTGGGAATGGAACGGCACCAACTGGACGCAGCTCTTCCCGACCACGGCGCCGTCGGCCCGCTCCGGCCACCGCATGGCGTGGGACCCGGTGCGGCAGCACGTCGTGCTCTTCGGCGGGCGCATCGATGGCTCCAGCAACTTCTACCAGGGTGACACCTGGTCCTACGCGAACGGCGTGTGGACGCTCCTCTCGTCGACCGGCCCTGCCGCGCGTGAAGGTGGCAGCGTCGTGTGGGATCCCGGCCTCACGGGCGGCCGCATCGTCACCTTCGGGGGCATCGGTGGCACCGGCTCCCGCAACGACACGTGGGCCTGGGACGGCACCGTGTGGACGCAGGTGCAGACGACCATCGCGCCGACGACGCGCGTCTTCTTCGACATGGCGTACCACCCGGTGCTCGGGAAGGTGGTGCTCTTCGGCGGCTCGACAGGCGGCAGTTCGAGCGCCACCTTCAACGCCGAGACGTGGGTGTTCGACCGCACCACGTGGACACCCCTGACGCCCACCACGAGTCCGTCTGCCCGCAATGGCCAGGTGATGGAGTGGGACCCCGTGCGCCAGAAGCTCACCCTCTTCGGTGGCTTCAACGGCACCACGAGCTTCAACGATCACTGGGAGTTGTAACCCTCGCTCGCGTCCTCCCGGGCTTCGGCCCCGTGGGTGTGCACGTCGCCTGCAACGGCTGCATCGCTGTTGCTGGGCACCCACACCCTGGAGGAACCGATGGCCGCTGCGAACCCGTCGTCTCGTCGTCCCCTGTCCGTACTGGCGGCGCTCGCCGCGATGGCGGGCTCCCTCGCGGTCCTCGGCGCGTTCGTCGTGAGCGACCTCGCCATGGCCGGTGAGCGCGCGGTCGATCGCCTCGCCGACGATCCGCCCGCGCCCAGCGAGGTGAAGGTGAAGAAGGTGGTGGTGGCACCGAAAGAGAAGGACCCGGTGAAGCCGGCGCCGAAGTCGAAGCGCGCGAAGAAGTCCGTCGAGTTCGGCAGCTTCGAGGGCTACTGACGTGAGCCGCGAAGACAAGTTCGGGGTGAAGGTCGCGCTGCTCCTCCTGGTGATCGGGTCGGTCGCGTTCGGAGCGGGCCTCGCAGGCGCCTTCGACATCGAAGACGATCTCGGTCGCCCGGTGCCCTTCATCGGCGTGTTCGAGGCGTACTGACGATGGACACGCTGGGGCCCACGCTGCTCGGTGCGCTCGTCTTCCTCGCGCTCATGGCGGGGCTCTTCGTGCCGCTCGAGTTCCTCGCCCCTGCCAGCCCATGCCGGCCGCACGGGCGGGCGATGGCGCTGGGCGCGAGCCTGCTGGTGCTCAACACGCTCCTGATGCAGGTGCTTGGCGCGCCGTTGCTCTCGTGGCTCGCAGACGTCGTCGACGCGCCTTCGGTGCGGACGACGGGCCGGGTGGCGTTCGTCTTCGTGGCTGCCGACTTCGTGGGCTACTGGGCCCACCGGCTGATGCACCGGGTGCCCTGGCTGTGGCGCTTCCACCGGCTGCACCACGAGGCCACCGAGCTGTCGTGGTTCGACGCCTGGCGGCAGCACCCCGTCGACTTCGTGTTGCATGGCGTGCTGGTGGGCCTGCCGGGGGCGCTGTTGGGCGCGTCGCTGTCGGACCTCTCGAGCGTCGTGCTGCTGCGCAAGGCCTTCACCACCTTCCTTCACGCGAACGTGGCGGTCGACTTCGGGCGCTGGCTCGCCTCGCCCGTGTTCCACGCGGTCCACCACTCGGCGAAGCCCGAGGACCACGACTCGAACTTCGCCGGCACCTTCCCCCTGTGGGACGTGGTCTTTGGCACCTTCCGCGCGGCGCGGCCGATGCCCGCGTCGACGGAGCCAGGCCCCGCCGCCGTCACTCCAGGGTGAGCGGCACGAAGGTGGGCGTCGACGCCGTCAGCGTGACGTCCCAGGTCCCCGCGTCGAAGGACACCGAGCTGACGCCAGAGACGATGAGGGTGGCGTCACCGGGCTCCACCGTCGGCGGGAACTCACGGAGCACCTCGGGGCCGAGCTCGAAGCGCTCCTCGAGGCCCCTCGAGCGACAGCGCGCGCTCACCTGACGGCCCACCAGCTCGATCAGCACGTCGCCCACCGGCGCGTCCGCCCACTCCACGCGAAGCGGCAGCTCGCGCGACACCACCGGGCACGTCGTCGCGCAGCGCGGAAAGCGCACCGTCACCTGTGAAGGCGCCAGCAGGGGAGGCGAGACGAAGGGTGGCACCTCGTCGCCGCTGGCGCGGATGATCATCGCGAGGCCGTCGGTGAAGAGCCGGGCGTTCACCGCGGCGAAGGCGCCTGCGTCGGTCGGCACCAGCGTCAGCACGCCGCCGTCGTCCATCGGGAGCGTGATGCCAGCATCGAGGCCGCCCGCATCGCGCCCCCCATCGGGGCCACCGTCAGGCCCATCGACGAGGAGCGCGCCTTCGAGCGTCAGCACCCCTGTGCGGCGGGCGATGCCCCGAACGGCTCCGTCGAGGTTGCAGACGCGCACGGTGCAAGCGCCTTCGGTCCGCTCGACGCAGGGGTTCGGTGTACCGGCGGCGACGTCGAGGAACGAGGCCAGCACCCGGGTGGAGAACGTGGTGCGTGAGCCCGAGGTGCGCGTGCGCTGCGTCAGCTCGATGGTGCCCCACTGGGCCGGACCCACGGTGCCTCCGTCGACGACGCGAGGCGGTCCGGCATCGACTGCTGGGCGGCCAGCGTCGGTGGGCGAGACAGGACCTGGGCACGCCAGCAGCAGCCCTGTGCTCAGCAGCGCGAGGCGACGCACTCGACCGATGTTACGCCACCGGGTCAGCGGGCCCATGGCGAAGTGATGGCATCGCTCGCCCGGCGCGGGCCTCAGTACACCATCAGCTTGCCAGCGCGAACGAAGCAGGCCCGGGTCTCGTTCGAAGCGTCGACGGCGACGTCGATGAGGCCGGGGTCGGCATCGCCCAGCTCGACGCGCCGCCAGAATCCGTCTGGCCCTGCCCACACCGACTCGAGCTCGTTGCCGTGATTCACCACCAGGCGAGGCAGGCCCGCCGAATCGGCCGCGACCGCGTGCTGCGATGTCGAGAACGTCTCGACGAGCGACTGGCGAATCGTGCTGGCGCTCAAGGGCGTCGAGAGCGTGACGTCGTGAACCCCGGTGCCACTCAGCAGGTATGCGCGCGTCGAGCCCGTCGCCCACATCGAAGCCCGTCCACCAACAGTCGTGGGCAAGGCGACGCTCGTGACGGCGGCGGCGGTCCAGCCGACGAGGAAGTACGACGAGTTGTTCTGAATGGGGAAGAGGAGGCGTGAGCCATCGAAGGTGACGTCGCCCGAGAGGAACTGGCTGTTGGAGGAAGAGATGGGGCTGGGGAGGGAGAGGACGGAGCGGGTCCAGGACCCAGCGGAGCGGACGGCGAGGGCGACGCGCTCACAGGTGAAGGAGCCGCAGGCGTTGAGCGGGCGAACGCCGTAGACGACGGAGGGCGCACCCGAG
>JANRKQ010000076.1:0-10658 GCA_033763395.1 Myxococcaceae bacterium | reverse complement strand
TACGAGCGCGAGGCCTGCGAGTACTCGCTGCAGCTCTTCCACGACGCGGGCGTCACCCACCTCGACCAGTGGCTCGCCGACTACGCCGCGTGCGACCTCGCCTACCTGCTCGACTTCTACCGGACGGGGACGCGCCGGCCGTTCCGCTCGTATTGGACGGGTGGGGCCGCCCTCCTCACGCCCCGCCCCATTCCGCCGTTCACCCCCACGAAGTGGGTCTCGCGGTGGACGGGCATCGTCGTGTGAGGAGTCTCACTTCCTGAGAAAACCCCGGCAGTTGAATGGTTCTGCACACCTCCTCGTCGGCGGGTGTCTGTCGATCGCGCACATCTGGTGGGGGGCTGGATCCGATAACCCACCTTGTCGTAGGTGAGCGCACCTGTTGGCCAAAGGGAGCCCGGTCATGCACATGAAGTCACTCGTCTCGGTTGCGGTCGTCCTCGCTGCCCTGTCCGCCTGTGATGGGTGTCGTGGCCGAGGGCCCGGCGTGAAGGCCTCGCCTGGCGAGCTCGCCATCGTGTGGCAGGACGCCGAGTTCAAGCGGGTGGTGGACCGCGACGCGAAGTACGACTTTGGCTACGCGCTGGTGGGGGACCGCCGCACGGCCGTCATCGTGGCGAAGAACATCGGCACCGGCCCGCTGACGCTGACCGCCATCGCGCCCGTCGAGGGTGACGAGGTGTCCATCGCACCGCTGGTGAAGCCCGACGCGGCGTGGAGCGTCGAGTTCGAGGCCCGCACGCTGACGGCCTCGGAAGAAGTGCCCTACGTGGTGACGTTCACGCCGAAGGCCGGCCGCTCGTCGTACTTCGCGAAGCTGCGCCTGTACGCCGACGGCGCCACGGACGAGGGCAACACCGCGCTGGTGACGCTGACGGCGAAGGGCGAGCTGGGCGCGTGCGAGCTGCCCCGCGTCATCAACCTGGGCAACGTGCCGGTGGGCGAGACGTTCTCGGTGCCCTTCACGTTCAACAACACCACCATGCAGGCCACCGAGGCCGACGTCGGCCGCTTCGAGGGTGGTGACGCGGCGGCCTTCGGGTTCGGCGCAGACACGCAGGTGGGCAAGGTGCCGGTCGCGGCGATGGGCCAGACGACGGTGAACTTCACCTTCAGCCCCACCGAGCAGCGCAACTACGAGACGACCATCAAGCTGGCCGGCGCGGGCCCGTCGTGTGAGGCCATCACGGTGACGGTGAAGGGCACCGGCGTCGAGGACGTGCTGACGTGGACACCGACGAACCTGCGCTTCGGCCTGGTGTCGCCGGGCTTCGACAAGGAGCTGGAGGTCACCTTCACCAACTCGGCGATGGCCCCCATCGAGCTGAAGAACATCGCCGTCTCGAGCGCGCAGGACTACGCGCACGTGGTGCCGATGGGCGCCGACGACACGAAGCTCGTCATCGCGCCGGGCAGCGTGCCGACGAAGATGAAGGTGGCCTGCTCGCCGGCGATGCTGGGCAACCGCTCGGGCACGCTGTCGTTCGACACCGGGCTGCGCAAGACGCCGCGGGGCACCATCTCGCTCGACTGCACCGGCGGTGGGCCGAAGATTCGTGTGAGCCCCCGCCCGCAGGTGGCCTTCGGCGCGGTGCCCTTCTTCCAGGGCAACCCGGTGCCGGTGACCCGCCGCATCAGCGTGCAGAACGTGGGCGTGGCGCCGGCGATGGCCGACCCGTCGTTCAACCTGCTGCTCGGGAAGGTGGACATGGCCGGCACGCCGGGCCAGATGCCGATGTTCGAGATTCGCCCGGCCAACGCCGACACGCAGGCTGGCGAGTTCACCCTCTCGCTGGCGAGCTCGTACGACTCGCGCACGGGGCTGCGGCCGGTGACGGGCCAGAACGAGGTGACGTTGCAGGTGAGCCTGCTCCCGCGCACCTCGGGCATGAAGGCGGCCGAGATTCTCATTCACTCGAACGACGGCGCCGAGCCGACGGTGACGCTCCAGGTGACGGCGGCGGTGCAGATTCTGCCCCCGTGCAACTACCGGGTGACGCCGCAGCTGGTGAACTTCGGCATCGTGCCGGCGGGCACCACGAAGGACGTGCCGGTGACGATTCAGAACCTCTCGACGGGCCGCGGTGACAGCTGCTTCCTCTCGAACTTCGCGTTCGCGGCGGGGTCCGACGCGGCCTACAGCTTCGTGGGCACGCCGCCGATGGAGAAGGAGCTGCGGGCGCAGGAGTCGTGGCAGCTCGTGCTGCGCGTGGCGCCGCGGGGCCCGGCGCCGGCGACGCTGACCACCCTGGCGGGCGCGGTGACGTTCAACGTGACGAACCCCACCAACCCGATGGGCCGCATCGACCTGCGCACCTCGGTGGGGCCGTCGTGCATCACCGCGACGCCCGACCCGCTCGACTTCGGCTCGGTGCGCACGGTGCCGCCGCCGGGCATGCGCTGCTCGAGCCCGACGCGCACCATCACCGTCTACAACACGTGCTCGAGCCCCATCACCATTCGGGGCGTGACGATGCAGGCGCCGGCCGGGCAGTCGGCTGGCGGGCCCCAGTGCCCCGGCAACCAGCCGTGCCCGGAGTTCTTCCTGGTGCAGAGCCCGTTCATTCCCGCGGGTGGCCTCACCCTGAGCCAGGGCTCGATGCCGCTGACGCTTCAGGTGCGCTACTCGCCGCTCGACCTCGGCACCGACTCGGGCGCCATCGGCCTGGACGTGACGCAGTCGGGCCAGCAGGTGCAGTACCTGGTGTCGATGCAGGGCCGCGGTGACGTGACGGGGCGGCAGACCGACACCTTCATGCAGGACCGGCAGCCGCGCGCCGACATTCTGCTCGTCGTCGACGACTCGTGCTCGATGTCGGACAAGCAGACGAACCTGGCGAACAACTTCACCTCGTTCATTCAGTACGCGGTGACGGCGAACGTCGACTACCAGATCGGCGTCACCACCACCGACACGTACTCGGTGGCGGGTCAGCTGCGCACCACGGGCGCGGGAGGCCGGTTCCTCACGAACAGCACGCCCAACGTGCAGTCGCTCTTCTCGACGCTGGTGCGGGTGGGCACGAGCGGCTCGGCGAGTGAGCAGCCGCTCGAGGGCGCCACGCGGGCGCTCACGCCGCCGAACATCGCGGGCGTGAACGCGGGCTTCGTGCGGCAGGACGCCAACCTCGCCGTCGTCATCGTGTCGGACGCGGAGGACCAGTCGAACCAGCCGGTGAGCTACTACGAGAACCTGCTCATCAACGTGAAGGGCTTCTCGAACCTGTCGAAGTTCACCTTCTCGGTCATCGGCCCGTTCCTGCCCTCGTCGCCGTCGGGCTGCGTGTACGACGGCTTCGGCGCGGCGACCCGGTACAACTCGCTCATCACCCGCACGGGCGGCGTGCGCGAGGAGATCTGCAACACGAACTGGGCGGCGACGCTCCAGGGCCTCGGGCGCACGGCGTTCGGGTTCCGCACGCAGTTCTTCCTCACCAACACGCCGGACCAGTCGCAGGGTGCCATCAACGTGCTCATCAACGGCCAGCCGGCGCCGCCGTCGACGTACATGTACGACGCGGCGTCGAACAGCATCCGGTTCCAGCCGAACACCACGCCGCAGCCGGGGCAGACGTTGACGGTCGACTACGCCACGACCTGCTTCTGATGTTTCGCCGGCCTCCCCCGTCGTTCCGCCTCTCGGCAGATGGACGGGTGGAGTTCGAGGCGCAAGAGCACGGTGCGTGGAACGCCTGCGGGATGTTGGCGCTCGCTTCGTGGGCGGCGTCAGGTCTGTTCGTCTGGCGTTCGTCGTCGGGGTGGGTGGCGCTGCTTCTGGCTGGCCTGGGCTTCTTCGTGCTGTGGCTGCGCCCCCGGCTCGTGCGCGTGGTGGTGATTGAGCGGGGCGCCGCGAGGCTCGAGTTCAGGGTCCTCGGCGGCGTGGCGCAGCGACGGGATCTCCCCCTTGGGGACGCGCGCCAGTGTTGAAATCGAGGATGATGACTCGGCCGACTTCGGCATGGGGAACCCGCAGGTCTTGCTCGAGGCGAGCGGGAGCCAGAGGTGGGTGTTTCTCGAGAGCGGCCTCGAGGACCTCTCGGCGCTCGGTGAGCTCGCGACCGCGATGAACGCGCGCCTCCCAGTCGGCGACGCCGTGCGCTGAGCGGCGCTTCGGAGGCAGACATCGGGTTTCGGCCCGGGCTACAGCGCCCCGTCGTGCTGGTCCCCGTGCTCGTCCTCACCCTCACCGCCATCACCCCGTCCTCCGACGGCGGGAGCGCGTGGCCCTCGGTGGGCGCGCCCGACGCGGGCCCTGCGTCCTCGGAAGTCACGATTGGGAGCGCCGACACCGGCCTGCCGAGCACCGAACCCGTGGAGGCAGGGCGACTCTCCGACGCGCTGCTGAACGCCGCAGCGGTGGACGGCGGTCTCTTCACCAGCGGTGCTGCGAACGGCACGCCTCCTGACGAAGGCTTCGGCGTCGATGCTGGCTCCGCATCCGAGCGCGTCGAAGCCGAGGCGCTCCCCCTCCGGGTCGAGCGCGTCGAGCTCCAGGGCCTCTCGTGGACGAAGCCCTTTGTCGCGCTGCGCGAGCTGCAGCTCGACCTCCCCGGCACCGTCACGCCCACCGAGTGGAGCCTCGGTCTCACCCGCCTGTGGAACTGTGGCCTCTTCAGCCGCGTGGACGGCCGCCTCGAGCGCCGACCCGAAGGTGTCGTCGCCGTCGTCGAGCTCGAGGAGCGCTTCTCGCTCAACCCGCTCTTCAGCTTCGGCATCGGCGGCGGCGCCGCGTGGGTGCGGCTGGGCCTCAACGACACCAACTTCCTCGGCCGCTTCCTCGAGTGGGGTCTGCGCTACGAGCGCTTCCTCGCCTTCAACGGCGGCCAGGTGTGGTTCCGCGACCCGCGGCTCTTCGGCAAACGCCTCACCGGCCTCGCGCAGGTCGAGTGGCTGTTCCGCCCGCGGCCCGAGTACACGCGCCGCCGGCTCCAGGGCCTCGTCGACGTGCTGGGCGAGCTCGACGACCTCTTCCTCTTCGGTCTCCGCCTCGAGGCGTTTCAAGACGAGTACTCCGCGCCGCTCGTCGGCGAGCCGCGACTGCCGCAGAACCTGAGGGGCGTGTTGATTCACCCCTCGCTGCGCATGGGCCGCATCGACACCGTGCGGCTGCGCGAACGGGGCGCGTCGCTCGAGGTGCGCACCTCCATCGGCGTCACCACCGACGCGACGTCACCGCTCTACGCGCAGTCGCTCGTCGAGGGCCTGGGCTTCATCATGCTGGGAGAGCGCTTCAACCTCGCCCTCCGCGGCCAGCTGGGCCTGTCGACCGCCGCGCCGACGGAGCAGCGCTTCTACCTCGGCGGGCTCGACCTCATCCGCGGCTTCGACGACTCGTCCGTGCGCACCGAGCAGTTCCTCCTCGGCAACGCCGAGCTCCGGGCGGTGGTGTTCGACTCGACGTGGTTCGCCGTGGTGCCGGCGGCCTTCGTCGACGGCGCGGTGGTGCGCACCGAGTCGCTCGAGACGAAGGGGTTGTTGAGCGCGGGCCTTGGCGTGCGCCTGCTGGTGCCGAAGATGCTCCGCACGGGCCTGCGCGCCGACGTGGCCATCACCCTCGTGGGCGGCCGCCCCCAGGTGGGCTTCGCCTTCGGCGTCTTCCAGTTCTTCTCCTCGACCGACCGCTTCGCCATTCGTTGACGCTAAGGTCGCGCCCGTCATGGGCTCCTTCGTCGTCCTCGTGCGCATCGCGCTGGCGAACATCACCTCGAGCCTGCTCAACGTCTTCGTGGGCTCGGTGCTGCTCTTCGGCACGGCGCTGCTGGTGGTGGGCGGCTCGCTCTTCTCGACGCTCGACGGCTCGCTCTCGCGCAGCATCGTCGACTCGGTGACGGGCAACCTGCAGGTGTACGCCGCCCGCTCGAAGGACCCGCTCGAGGTGTACGGCAAGTTCGACGGCACCGACTCGGAGCTCGCGCCGCTCGACGACTTCCCCGCGCTCGAGGCGACGCTGACGGCGCACCCCAACGTCTCGGCCGTGGTGCCGATGGGCGGCACCACCTCGCAGGTGATGTCGGGCAACACCATCGACGTCACCCTCGAGAAGCTGCGCGACCTCTACCGCGCGCAGCGGGGCGAGGGCCCGAAGCTGGCCGACGACGAGTTCCGCACCCGGGCCGACAGCCTCGTTCGCCACATGCGCAACATCGTCGGCGTGCTGGGAAAGGACCTCGACACCGAGCAGGAGCTCTCTGACGGCTCCACGCTCGAACCCGCGCAGGTCGAGGCGGTGGCGACGGCCTCGACGGACGCGTTCTGGGCCTCGTTCGACGACGACCCCTTCGGCCACCTCGAGCTGCTCGAGAACCGGGTAGCGCCCCTGGTGGCCGACGCCGACCTGCTGTTCTTTCGCTGCCTCGGCACGGACCTCGCCGCGTTCCAGGCGCGCTTCCCCCGCATGCGGTTGGTGGCGGGAACGGCGGTGCCCGAGGGCCGCCGCGGCATCCTCCTGCCGAGCTTCGTCTACGAGGAGTACTTCAAGCTCAAGAACGCGCGCCGGCTCGACAAGATTCGCGACGCGCGGGCCGCGGGGCGACGCCTGTCGGACGAGGGTGACGCGGAATTGAGGCGCTTCGTGCGCGAGAACCAGTCGCAGACGCGGGAAATCATCCTCCAGCTCGACGGGCTGGCGACCACGAAGGCGGTGGCGAAGCTGCAGCAGCACCTCGGCCGGCCCGACACCGACCTCGCCGCGCTCCTCGAGGCCTTCTTCGGCGTCACCGACGACACCTTCGAGGGGCGCTACCGCTTCTTCTACGACGAGCTGGCGCCGCTCTTGACGCTCTACCGGGCGAAGGTGGGCGACCGGCTCACCTTGCGGAGCTTCGCCCGCACCGGCTCGGCCTCGACGGTGACGCTGACGCTGTACGGCATCTTCGAGCTGCGCGGCCTCGAGAAGTCGCCGCTCGCCGGCGTCAACACCCTCGTCGACCTGGCGAGCTTCCGCGACCTCTACGGCCTGGTGAGCGCCGAGGCGAAGGCCGAGGCCGACGCGATGAAGGCGCAGGTGGGCGCCACCGAGGTGAGCCGCGACGACGCCGAGGCCGCCCTCTTCGGAGACGCCGCCACCGTCGTCGTCGACACGAAGGCCGCCGTCATCGCCGACGAACGCACCGGGGCCCCGGTGAAGAAGCAAGAGGACACGTTCGACCCGGCCGAGGCGAAGAAGGGCGTGGTGCTGCACGCGGCGGTGCTGCTGAAGGACGGCTCGGACGAGGCGGTCGCCCGCACGATGGGTGAGGTCGAAGACCGGCTCGCAGCGACGAAGGGGCCAGCCGACGCCAAGGCCCTCGAGGCCGCGACGCAGGCCCTTGGCTCGGGCCGCGTACCTCCGATGGTGGCGACGGCCCTGTCACGCGCGTTGGCCCTCGAGCGCGAGCGGCTTGAGGGAGGTCAGCCCCGCACGAACGCGGCGCTGCTCGCGCTCCTCGAGGCCGTGCGGGCCGAGCGCCCGGCGTTGGCGGCCGACGACGCGCGCGCCATCAGCGCCTTCGTGCGCAGCGCCCGCCCGGCGGTCTTCGTGGTGAGCTGGCAGGCCGCGTCCGGCATCTTCGGCAAGTCGGTGGACTTCTTCCGGCTCGCGCTCCTCTTCATCGTCGCGGCCTTCGCCTTCGTGGCGCTCATCGTGGTGACGCTGGGCATGACGGTGGCCACGCTCCAGCGCACGCAGACCATCGGCACGCTGCGGGCCATCGGCGCTCAGCGGCGCTTCGTGACGGCCATGGTGCTGGTCGAGACCGCGGTGCTGTCGGTCGTCTTCGGGCTGCTCGGCGCGGCCGTGGGTGCGGGCGTGGTGAAGGCGCTGGCGGCGCGCGGCATTCCAGCGTTCCGCGACGAGCTGTACTTCTTCTTCTCGGGCCCGGTGCTGCGGCCGGAGCTGAGCGCGAGCGGCGTGGCGGTGGCGCTCGTCGTGACGATGGTGGTGAGCCTGCTCGCCGTCATCTTCCCCACGTGGCTGGCGACGCGCGTGTCTCCCATCACCGCGATGCAGGCGACGGAGTGACGCCATGATGCTCGTGCGAATCGCGTTGCTCTCGTTGTGGCAGGCGCGCACCCGCACCGGCGTGCTCGGCGGGGCCATCGGCTTCGTCTCGGCGCTCCTCGTGCTCATGCTGGGCGTGGCCGAGGGCATGAACCGCTCGCTCATCGAGGCGTCGACGACGCTCATGTCGGGGCACCTCAACGTGGCCGGCTTCTTCAAGGTGACGGCGGGCCAGGCGGCGCCGGTGGTGACGAAGGCGAACGCCTTGCGCGCGGTGGTGGCGAAGGCGGTGCCCGAGGCGAAGTACGTCGTCTCGCGCGGCCGCGGCTACGCGAAGGTGGTGAGCGACCAGGGGTCGACCTTCATCGGGCTCGCGGGCGTCTCGGTGGAAGACGAGCGCGGGCTGGCCTCGGTGCTGAAGCTCAAAGAGGGCTCGCTGGCCGACCTCTCGAAGCCCAACTCGCTCGTGCTCTTCGAGGAGCAGGCCTCACGGCTCGAGGTGCGCGTGGGCGACGCGGTCACCATGTCGGCGCCGACGACGCGCGGGGTGAACAACACGGTCGACCTCACGGTGGTGGGCGTGGCGAAGAACCTCGGCATGATGAGCCAGTTCTCGTGCTTCATGAACGCGAAGGCGCTGCAGAAGCTCTACCAGCTCAACGACGACACCACGGGCGCGCTGCAGATCTACCTGCCGACGGCCGACCTCGACGAGGTGAAGCGCCTGCAGGGCCGGCTGCGCGAGTCGCTGACGGCGGCGGGCTACCAGGTTCTGCCGGACGACCCGCGCGCCTTCTTCTTCAAGTTCGAGAACGTGTCGCGCGAGGGGTGGACGGGGCAGCGGCTCGACCTGACGACCTGGCACGACGAGGTGAACTTCATCGCGTGGACGGTCGACTTGATGAGCGCGCTCTCGTTCTTCCTCGCGGTGGTGCTGCTGGCCATCATCGGGGTGGGCATCATGATCGTCATGTGGATCTCGGTGCGCGGCCGCACGCGTGAGATCGGCGCGCTGCGCGCCATCGGCATGCAGCGCACGAGCGTGCTGGCGATGTTCCTCGCCGAAGGCTTCTTGCTGGGGCTGCTCGCGACGGTGGCCGGGAGCCTGGTGGGGCTGGTGCTGTCGGTCGCCCTGACGCGCGCGGGCGTGACGCTGCCGCAGAGCGTTCAGTTCGTGCTGCTGTCCGAGACGCTCGTGGTGGTGCCGACGGCGCGGTGGACGGCCATCGCGGTGACGTTCATCACGGTGGTGGTGACGGGCATCTCGTTGGTGCCGGCGATGATGGCGGCGCGCCTCAAGCCCGTGACCGCGCTCGGCCACGTGGGCTGACGCCGGGGTGGGGCGCGCGAAGGTCGGCGACCCGCTTCAGCAGGAGGTCTGACAGTGTCTTCGTTCGCGCGGTGTCGAGCCCGATGGTCGACAGCATGGGCACGGCCGCTTCCACGTGCGAGCAGAGGGTGTCGAGCCGTGGGGCGACGGCGGCCTCTGCGACGCCGAAGCGCTCGGAGAGCGCCACGAGGTGATGCCGCTTCAGGTTGTCGTCGCGCCCTTCGACGGGGAGCGCGAGGCGCTTGTCGCCGTACGGCCGCGTCGTCAACAGGTCGTACGCAGGGGTGAGCTGGGTCACGCCGCCCTGCGCCCCGACGCTCACGTTCTTCCCGTGAAGGTCGCCGTTGCCGATGAGGTAACTGAACGCGAGGAGCTCGAGGAGCCGCAGACGGGCCACGACCGGCGCGTCGCAGACCTCGAGCGCCTCGAAGAGCTCTTTCGTCGAGAGCCGGTACTTGTCGGCCGGGTAGCGGTTGAGGAGCTGGCACGCGTCTTCCTGGTGCACGCCCACCCACCGCCCGGTCGAGTCGCGCACGCGGTCGAAGCGGGCGACCAACAGCCCCGCGACTCCGGTCCGGTCGACCACCCGTTCGACCCGCGCGACGCTCTTCAGGCACTTCGCCGCGAGCTGCATGAAGAAGAACTCGTTGTCGACGAGCTCTGGCGTGTCGGGTGGGCTCAGCTTGAGGAGCCAGCGCCGCCCCCGGGCGCGCACCGGCAGCGTCATCAGCGAAGGTGACAGCTTCTCCTGAACGCCCGAGACGAGCGGGTGGGTGTCGGCCTCGAGCGTCTTCTGCCAGAGTTCGGCGAACGAGGCCTTGTCCGAGACGACGAGCGCCTCGTCGTCCAGCGCGGGCTGCTCACCTGCTCGCACGACGAAGAGGTCTCCGACGCAGTCGCTCCCGGCTGCGACGAGCAACGAAAAGAGGTCGTCCTCCGAGGTCTTGAGCCGGGCCACCATCGCCCGCAGGCGGAGTCCTTCTGGCAAGAGGCCGGCGAAGTAGGGATGCAGGTTGATGCCGTGGGTCTCGGTCGTTCGACGGGCGTAGGGCAGGTGACGCGCGATGCCTCCCGGAAGCGCCCGGTGGCGCTCGAAGAAGTCGGCGTCGTATTCGAAGCGCGAGCCATGCGCGGTGCGCTCGAGGGTGCCGACCCGTTCTGCGTTCCGAAAGACGGCGACCTGCTCGACGTCGCGCGCTGAGGGCCTCGTCACGAGCGTCGGCCCTCGGCTGAGGTCACGACCGTCAGTCCGCCCGGGCCGGGGCCGAGGGCCAGCTGGAGCCCCAGCACCTCGAGCACCCCGACCAGCTTGTCGAGGCGCAAGGTCGGCTTGCCGTTCTCCACGTCGTA
>JANRKQ010000075.1:0-19663 GCA_033763395.1 Myxococcaceae bacterium | reverse complement strand
CGGCCGCTTCTACTTCCTGCTCAAGGCCACCAACGGCCAGGTCGTCGGTCGCAGCCAGCTGTACGCCACGAAGTCGAACGCCGAGCGCGGCGTCGAGACGGTGATGGCGCTGGTGCAGCCGGTCGACGGCGCGAAGTAAGCGGCACGGTTGCAACGGGGGCGATGACCCGGCCGGTCCTCCAGGGGACTCGCCGGGTCTTCGTGTTTGCGAGGGGCCACCGGATCTTCGTGTTTCTGGAGGGCCTGGCGGTGAAACCTCCACCCAGGCTCGTTCGTGAGGTGTTCAGGCCAGGCTGACCGCGCGCACGGATCGCCCGGCGAAAGCCCTGTCGTTGTGCGGTTGCACAGCGCTTCGTTTGACGAAAATCAAGGAAGAACGGGTTGCTGGCGAGCTCTCCTCACGCTACTTGCTGCGCCGCACCATTCACCGGAGCCCCACATGAAAGTCGGCATCGACGCCCTCGGAGTCGCGGTCCCCTCGATGTGCATCGACCTCGAAGTGCTCGCGAAGGCGCGCGGCGTCGACCCGCTGAAGTACCTCGACGGGCTGGGCACCTGGCGCATGGGCGTGGCGCCGCTCGACGAGGACACGGTGACGCTGGCGGCCCGCGCGGCGTCGATGGCGATGAAGTCGGCGCAGGCGAGCCCCGATGAGATCGGCATGCTGGTGGTGGGCACCGAGACCGCCGTCGATCATTCCAAGCCGGTCTCGTCCTTCGTGCAGGGCCTGCTCGGCATCGGCACGCGCTGCCGCGTCTTCGAGACGAAGCACGCCTGCTACGGCGGGACGGCGGCGCTGATGATGGCGCTCGACTGGATCCGCTCGGGCAGCGCGCAGGGCAAGAAGGCCCTCATCGTGTGCAGTGACATCGCGCGCTACGGCCTCAAGACGGCCGGAGAGCCCACCCAGGGCGCGGGGGCGGTGGCGCTGGTCGTCTCGGCCAACCCCCGCCTCGTCGAGCTCGACCCCTCGCGCACCGGCCAGTACGCCAGTGACGTGCACGACTTCTGGCGGCCGCTCTACTCGAAGGACGCCTTCGTCGACGGGCACTACTCGGTGCAGTGCTACCTCGACGCCATCACGGGCGCGTACAAGCACTACAAGGAGCTCGAGCCGACGGTGACGGCGAACGACTTCGCGGCGCTCGCGTACCACGTGCCCTACGGCAAGATGGCGAAGAAGGCCCACCGGCAGCTCCGCGCGCTCGAGAACGACCCCACGCCCGACGCTTCGTTCGAGACCCAGGTGGCTGCGTCGCTGGCGCTCCCGGCGCAGGTCGGCAACATCTACACGGGCTCGCTGTACCTCGCGCTCACCTCGCTGCTCTCGACGTCGGCGCGGTCGCTCGACGGGCAGCGGATTGGGCTGTTCAGCTACGGCAGCGGCTCGTGCGCCGAGTTCTTCTCGGGCACCGTCGTCGCGGGCGCGCAGGAGCGCGTCAAGGCGCTGGGCCTGCAGGCGATGCTCGACGGGCGCAAGAAGCTCTCGATCGACGAATACGAGGCCATCATGCGCGAGCGTGAAGAGGCAGACGTGAAGCCGGTCGAGAAGAAGACGGCCGACGACTACCGCTTCCTCGGGGTCGAGGCGCACAAGCGCACCTACGTCGGCCCGCGCGCCTGACGCCTTCGTCTCGCTGCGAGTCGTCGGGGCGTTCGAGGCTGGGAGGAGCCAGTCGTGTCGGCCTTGCTCTGTCGGTCTGCGCGCCTCGGGCCGACAGCGCGCCACCACTCAAGCGGACTTCGGGAGGGAGCGAGGGGTGGCGCCGTCAGGTCCGCGCGCGCCGTCCCGCTTCGGCCCCCCGTCGTCGAGCCAACAGCCGCCACCAGATCATGCCTGCAGCCACTCCGCACGCGGTCAACGACCACCACCACCACGAAGGCTCGCGAAAGCGCGTGTCAGAACGAAGTGCTCCGAGGTTCCCGACGGGGCGGTTGCCGGAACACGCGTTCGTCTCGCAGACCGTCCAGCTGCACGTCAGGTACAACAGCGATCGGCTGCCCGGTGGCCCGAGACCGTTCATCGGTGATGGATCTGAAACGACCAGCCTCAGGGGGGCTCGACAAGCCGCTGTACCGAGGTGAACTCGAAGGAGTGCGACTTCCATGCTGGGGAGACTCAGTCGAGTTGTAACGTCCGCGACGATGGCGCAGGTGGCCTCGGCCAACGGGTCCACCGGGGGTGGTGGGCGGCGTTGGCGGCGCTCGCAACCAGCGTCGCGAGCACCACCAGCGCGACCCCGACCGTCGCGTGAGGTCCGCTCCGATTCGGCCAGACGAGCCACGAGGCCATCCTCATCGGTTCGACTCGGGCTCCTGGCGAGACCCTGCCCTGGTTTGCTCCGCGCTCCGCCGGAGGATGTAGATCGTGCCCGCGAGCCCGACGGCTCCGGCTGGCAGCAGGAGCGTCTCAGGCCCCAGCACGCCGCAGGCCGTCGTGCCCAGCGCGCCGCCCGCGATGAAGCCGACGAGGAGCACCAGGTGGAGGCGCACGCGGAACCACTCGACGGGCTGCCGGCGCAGCCAGTGGCCGACCGTGATGCCGAGGTCGGTGACGATGCCCGTCATGTGCGTCGTGCGGATGATGGCGCCCGAGTACGAGGTCGCGAGCGCGTTCTGCAGCCCGCAGGCGACGGCCGCCAGGACTTCACCCGAGACGGAGTGCTCCCGAAGGCCCAACCACGCGCCGAAGAGCAGCGCAGCCTCGACGAGCAGCGCCACGCCGTAACGCCGGCCCGCGTGCAACGTCGACTGTTGGATGATGAAGCCAGAGAGCGCCGCGCCCGCGAAGAAACAGAGCACCACCGCGGCAGCGCGAACGGCCACGTCGACATGGCCCCGCGACGCCTCGAAGGACACCGAGAAGAGCGTGCCCGTCATGTGCGTCACCGAGTGGTACGCGCTCGCCACGGCGACGGCGTTGACGCAGCCCGCGACCGCGGTGAGCGTGAGGCCTCCGGCATAGACCCAACCCGGCGTGTGGCGACGCAACATCAGCCCAGCAGACTACCCGGGCGCGCGCGGACAGCGGGCCCCGTCGTGGAAGGAGCGCTGCCCGAGCTGGGGGGGCCGGGAGACGCAGCGTGCGTGAGCCGGAGCGCGCGAGCCACCTCGCGCAGGTCACGACGAAGCCTTCGCCGCGAAGAGGGCTCGGAGACTTCGAGGTCTGAGCCGGGGGGGCACGACACGTCAGCGGTCCTCAGTGATGTCGACCGCCGCGTGAAGGCCTCGGGCCGCGAGCCTCGGTCGAGCGAACCGGTGACACGGAGAAGGCCGAGGCCCACAACCGCACCCGTCAGCGCGCGGCCCAGGCACCCTGACGACGCCCGCGGCTCCACCGTCCGGCGGAAGGGATTCGCTCGCCTCGCGCGGTTCCCCGGCGCAGTGGGCGTCAGATGCTCGGGAGGCCGAAGCGCGCGCGAACGAGCCTCGGAATCCACACGCCGTCGGTCACCACGCCCATGTGGTCCGTTCCCGCGGTGACCTGCACGACCCGCGCGCGTGAGGTGCGCGGCAACCCGGCGCGCCAGCCCTCGGCCTTCCTGGAGGTGAGCGCGCCCACCAGCTCGACGCGCCCCTCGGGCTGCTTCTCGAGGAAGGCCGTCCACGGAGCGGGGTTGCCGTAGAACGCGTCGAGCAGCACCAGGTCGGTGACGACGCCCTCCTTCGTCCATTCGCGCAGGGTGCGGTTGCCGCCGCTGTGCCCCATCGCCATCACCCGTGTCGGCACCACGTCTCCCGCCGTGCGCCGCAGCTCGGTCAGGAGCGGGCGGAACGTCGTCCACCGCACCGGCTCCTGCGGACCCGTCGGCCCGTCGATGAGGACGAACAAGGCGTTGACGCCGCTCCTCGAGAACTGCTCGATGAGCCCGTGGTCGCGGTACGCGTCGTCGACCGTGTCGTAGTAGCCGTGGACGTAGACGACGAGAAGCTCGGGCGCAGCCCCGGTTGGACACCAGAGGTGCACGGGGCCTTGAGCCGTGACGACGCGCTGGTGGCGACCGTTGAGCTGGGGCGACGAGGTGGCTTCAGGGAGACAGCCGGACGACAAGGCGACGAGCGCGAGGGGCAGGAACATGCCCGCCCGCAGTGCAGCGCCGCGACCGGGAGGCGTCGGACTGTAACGGCCTGAATTTGAACAGAATTCTGGTGCCTGGCGAGCGGTCGACCGTCACGCTGCGTGACGAGGTGGAACGTCGTGTGACGCGAGGTTCGCGACACGACTGGGCGCCTCGCTCCTCGTCGAGACCAGCCTGAAGGGGTCTTCACGTAAGTGCGGTGTATGGCGTCGGCCCACAGCCGGAACCCGCACGCGGGCGAGTCGACGGTGGCCTTCGGGCCGCCGAGCAGGGCGAGCGGCCTTTTCCACACGTCGTGGCTCGTCCCGAGTGGGCAGCGCTCTGAGCTCACCAGCCGCGAAGCCAGCGTCACCTCACCAGCCGGTGCCGGGGGCCGAGGTGGGCGTTCGTCCCCTCGACCTTCTCCAGCTCGTCGAGCTTCGGTCGCAGCTCGACGAGGGACAGGCGCACCGCGTCGAGGGCGCTCCTCGGCGAGCGGCAGGGTCTCGAAGGACACCGACGCGAAGCTGCGGCGGCTCGAGCAGCACGGCGGCCCCGACGTCGCCAGCCGATGATGGACTCCAGGTGTTCGGGGCATCTCCGGTCCGGGCGCGCGACGGGAGCGCTCCCGCGCAAGCTGGGCGGATGGCCGTGCCGCCGCGGTCGACGCATGCGATGGTTCCGTCATGAGCACCGCTTCCCAGGTGTGGTTCATCACGGGCGCCGGCCGGGGCCTCGGCCGCGTCATCGCCGAAGAGGCGCTGCGGCGCGGGCACCGGGTGGCTGTGACGGCCCGCGACGTGGGGACGCTCACCGGTCTTTCACCCAGCGAGCGGGTGTTGCCGCTCGCGCTCGATGTCTGCGATCGAGCCGCCGTCTTCGGGGCGGTCGACGCCGCGGCCGCGCACTTCGGCCGGCTCGACGTCATCGTCAACAACGCCGGCTACGGCCTCTTCGGCCCGCTCGAGAGCATCGGAGAAGACGAGCTCGACGCGCAGGTCGACACCAACGTCTACGGCCCGCTGCGCGTGTGTCAGGCGGCGGCGCGGCACCTCCGCCAGGCCGGCGGCGGCCGCATCTTCCAGATGTCGTCCATCGCGGGCTTCGTCGGCTCTCCCGGCGGCGCGCCGTACAACCTGTCCAAGTTCGCGCTCGAGGGGCTGTCCGAGGCCATCGCTCAAGAGCTGGCGCCCTCGAACATCTTCGTCACCATCGTCGAGCCCGGCGGCTTCCGCACCGACTTCGCCGACTCGAGCAGCGCGAGGTTCACCAGCGGGGGCACGCCCGAGCAGCTCGCCGCCGTGAAGCAGCGCCTGTCGTCCTTCAGCGGCAAACAGATGGGCGACCCGGCCGAGGCGGCGCGCGTCATCGTCGACTGCGCCGCGCTCGCCGATCCGCCGCTGCGGCTCATCCTCGGAGAGGACGCCTGGCTGCGGTTCCAGTCGAAGGTGGACTTCCTCCAGGACGAGCTCGAGGCCTTCGGGCACCTGGCGAAGACGAAGCCGCTCCCCGGCGCCGCGCCGCTGGGCCTGCCGCCCTTCAATCGACCGTGGAGGAAGTGAACGCGCTGGGCTACACCTCGCTCCCCTCATGGCAGACGACGTCAACGCAATCGTCGACGAGATCACCGAGCGGGTCAGGCGGCGGCTCGACGCGTTCAAGGCGGGCACCGAGAACCCCTGCAGCGCCTCGCCGGGAAAGCCCGCGTCGACCTCCGAAGCCGACTGCGCGCCCTCGTGCTTCCAGTGTCCGAACCATGACACCTGCGGCACGTCGCTGAGCATCCGCACGGGGCTGTCGAGTCGTGTCTCGCCCGATCGGCTGCGCACCAGCGCTGACATCGCGCCGTTCATCGATCACACGCTCCTCAAGCCCGAGGCCACGCGCGACGAGGTGCTCAAGCTGTGTGACGAGGCGAAGAAGTACGGCTTCGCCACCGTATGCGTGAACGCCATCAACGTCGGCACCGCTGCCCGTGCCCTCGCGGGCTCGAGCGTCGTGCCCATCGCCGTCGTCGGCTTTCCGCTCGGCGCCACCACGCCCTCGGCCAAGGCCTTCGAGACGCGCGAGGCGGTGCGCTGCGGCGCCAAAGAGATCGACATGGTCGTCAACATCGGCGCGCTCAAGGCCCGCGACCACGCGCTCGTGCTCCACGACATTCAGATGGTGGTGAACGCGGCGAAGCCCGTGCCGGTGAAGGTGATCCTCGAGACCTCGCAGCTCACCGATGACGAGAAGATCGTCGGCTGCGCGCTCTCGAAGGCGGGCGGTGCGGCGTTCGTGAAGACCTCGACCGGCTTCGCCAAGGGCGGCGCGACGGCCGAAGACGTGGCGCTCATGCGGCGCATCGTGGGTGACGACGTGGGCGTGAAGGCCTCGGGCGGCGTGCGCTCGACCGAAGACGCCATGAAGATGTTCGCTGCTGGAGCCAACCGCATCGGCGCCTCGGCCAGCATCGCCATCGTGACCGGCGGAAAGTCGGACTCGAAGTACTGATTCGTCGTGACCCCGGCGCAGCGGAAGACGCTCAAGGCGAAGCTCGAGGCGCTCCTGAAGGAGCTGGCGGCGAAGCAGGCGCGCGCCATCGAGCCCTCGCGCACCGACGAGCTCGACACGAAGGTCGACGAAGATCAGCAGCCCCTCACCGAGATGGGCCAGGCCATCGCGTCGAACCTCAACCGCGCCGACGTCGCCATCGCCGCGAAGGCGCGGAAGGCGCTGAGCCGGCTCGCCGACGACCCCGACGACTTCGGCACCTGCCAGGACTGCGGAGACGAGATTCCCTTCGCGCGGCTGTCGGCGCTGCCGTACGCCGAGCTCTGCGTCGACTGCCAGGGAAAGCTCGACCGCAAGGGGCAAGCGACGCGGAAGAAGCTGACCGACTTCTCATGAGGGGAGTCGAAGAACGTCGAGGCAGAGATCCCGTGACGGGCGCGCCCGGTGTCGCTACGAACGCGGTGCCGTTTCACCCCACCGCCTGCCCGGGAGCGTCCCCATGAAGTTCTTCATCGACACTGCTGATGTCAAAGAGATCCGCGCGGCCTGGGAGATGGGCTGCGTCGACGGCGTCACCACCAACCCCTCGCTGCTCGCGAAGGTCGGCCGGCCGCTCGAGGAGACGATTCGTGAGATCTGCAGCATCGTCGACGGCCCCGTCTCGGCCGAGTGCGTCTCGCTCACCGCCCCCGAGCTCATCGCCGAGGGCAAGGTGCTCGCGAAGATCCACCCCAACGTCGTCGTGAAGATCCCCATGGGCGTCGAGGGCATGAAGGCCGTCAAGGCGCTCTCGAGCGAGGGCATTCGCACCAACGTCACCTTGTGCTTCTCGGCGAACCAGGCGCTGCTGTGCATGAAGGCCGGAGCCACCTACGTCTCGCCCTTCGTCGGCCGCCTCGACGACATCTCGCAGGACGGCATGGACCTGATCCGCGACATCGTCACCATCTTCCGCAACTACGGCTCGAAGACGCAGGTGCTCGTCGCGAGCGTACGCAACCCCGTGCACGTGCTCGCGTCGGCGAAGATCGGCGCGGACGTGGCGACGCTCCCGTTCAACGTCATTCAACAGCTCGCCCAGCACCCCCTCACCGAGATCGGCATCAAGAAGTTCCTCGCCGACTGGGAGAAGGTGCCGAAGAAGTGACGCAGCGCAGTGGGTCGATGGTGACCCCCTGCGATCCCCAGGCGTGGCAAAACACCGGCGCGGGTCCTTAGACTTGTCAGGTGTTGCGCTTCGGCAAGGACGCGCAGGGGCTGACCGAGGCCGAAGGTCGTGAACTGCTGTCGACGATTCTCCTGTGGAGCATGGCGACGACCTTCGTCGCCAGCCTGGTCGGAGCGGTGAGCTCGGGGCAGTACGAGTACCTCGCTCTGCTGCTTTCACCGATTCCGTTTCAGCTCGGGGCGCTCCTGGCTTTGCGGCGGTTTCGCGTTCGCCCGGTGGCCGTCGTCTACTTCGTCGTCGTCTGCTTCTTCTTCGCCGCCGGAGCCACGGCCGATCGGGGCACGGCCGGGCAGGCCTACTACGGCCTCGTCATGGTGGTGCAGTGCACGGCGCTGCTGTTCGGCACGCGCGGGGTGGCGGTGTTGTTCCCCTTCATTCTGGCGATCGGCGCCGGGCTCGCCGTGCTCGAGCTGAACGGGCTGCTGCAGCCGACGCCGCCGCGAACGCCGTTCGAGGCGCTGCTCGCACCCGTCTCGGCCTTCGTGCTGACGGCGGCCGGCTCACTCGTGCTCCACCGCAGCCTCAAGCGCGCGCTCGGGCAGGCCCAGACGCAGGCGCTGGTGACGGCGAAGGCCAACACCCAGCTCTCGCATGAGATCGAGCGGCGCGTGCAGGTCGAGCAGGAGCTCCACGCCTCGATGGAGAAGGCGCTCGAGGCCTCGCGGCTCAAGTCGAGCTTCCTGGCGAACATGAGCCACGAGCTGCGCACGCCGATGAACGCGGTGGTCGGCCTCACCGACCTGCTGATCAAGGAGGCGCCGTCACCCACCCAGCTCGAGGCGCTCGAGACGATTCGCAGCTCGTCCGAGGCGCTGCTCACGTTGCTCGACGACCTGCTCGACCTCTCGAAGATCGAGAGCGGCGCGATGACCTTCGAAGCGCTCCCGACCTCGCCCGTCCAGGTGGCTGACGACGTGCGTAAGCTCTTCCTCGCGCGCGCGCAGGCGAAGAGCATCGGGCTGCGCGTCGAGCCGGGCCCGGGTACACCTGCCGCCGTGCTGGTCGACCCGACCCGGCTGCGCCAGGTGCTGGTGAACCTGGTGGGCAACGCCGTGAAGTTCACCCAGACCGGCGAGGTCGTCGTCGCCGTCGCGTGGACCGACGGGCGGCTCTCGGTGGCCGTGAAGGACACCGGCATCGGCATCTCGGTGGCGCAGCGCGAGCGCATCTTCCAGCCCTTTGTGCAGGCCGACGCCAGCAC
The DNA here is from genome assembly GCA_033763395.1 of Myxococcaceae bacterium. Taxonomy (GTDB): domain Bacteria; phylum Myxococcota; class Myxococcia; order Myxococcales; family Myxococcaceae; genus Xiheimicrobium. The sequence continues at coordinate 10,680 of JANRKQ010000075.1, read as the reverse complement.
CACGCGCCGGTTTGGTGGCACGGGCCTGGGCCTCACCATCGTGCATCGCCTGGTGGATGCGCAGGGTGGTGGGGTGGCGGTCGACAGCGCCGAGGGCCGTGGCAGCACCTTCACGGTGACGCTGCCGGCGCCGCTCTCGCGAGACCGCGCGAAGGTGAGCTCAGGGCGGCTCGCCTCGGTCCCCGTCGCGTCGTCCGGGCTGTCGACGCTCCGCGTGCTGCTCGCCGAAGACAACCCCATCAACGAGAAGGTGGCCAAGAAGCTGCTCGAACATCTCGGGGTGCAGGCCGAGGTGGCCCGCAACGGCCGAGAGGCCCTCGACGCCGTCGCGCGCGCGCCCTTCGACGTGGTGCTGATGGACATTCAGATGCCCGAGGTCGACGGCCTCGAGGCGACGCGGCAGGTGAAGGCGAAGTTCGGCGCGCGGGTGCGGGTGGTGGCGATGACGGCGAACGCGATGCCCGAGGACAAGGCCCTCGCGAAGGGGGCCGGCTGCGACGACTTCCTCGCCAAGCCCGTGCGCCTCGACGATCTCGAGCGCGTGCTGTCACGCGCCCAGAGCCAGCTGAAGGCCGCCTGACTCCCTCGCCATCGGCGGCGCTGCTTTGCGCAGCAGGCCCTGGGAGCCCCGGCGCTCGCCGCGCGGAGGGGGACCGCGCGCCCCCCGGCTTCTCGATGCATCAGCGGCGCTTGTCGCTGTGGCTGACGGGCTCCAGTTTCCTTTTGCCGCGGTGCACCCCCTCTGCTACGGCGCGCGCGGTTTGAGCGGACCGGACAATCAGGCGTCGGCGGTGGCGAAGGCCTACCGCGCAGCGGCGCCCTGGCTTTCGGCCACGTGGCAGTTCGTGGGCGCGGCGTTGGTGGGCGTGCTGGCAGGGTGGGGCGTCGACCGGTGGGTGGAGTCGAAGGCCGGGTACGGGCTGGTGGTGGGCGGGCTGCTCGGGAGCGTGTTGGGGTGCGTCAGCTTCATTCGCACCGCCTTGAAGTTGTTGGACTCGAAAGGGAAGCCGTGAAGCCCCAGGTGTCGACGAGCGCGATGGTGGAGCTGCTGCTGGGCCTCGTGGCCGGCGGCGTCGTGCTCGCGCTGGGGCTCGACCCGGCGAGCGAGGTGGCGGGGCTGGTCGGCGTGGCGATGTCGACCGTGTTCGGCCTGGCGGCGCTGCTCCAGAAGGCGCGGTCGGCGGCGGCGTTCCCCGACGGGACCGCGGGGCTCAAGGCGCTCATGTCGGTGCAGGTGCTCACCCTGGGGCTGCGGCTGGTCGCGGTGCTAGTGGGTGGGCTGGTGATGAAGCGGCTGGGGCTCGAGCCCATCGCGTACGTGCTGGCGTTCTTCGCCTGCTACGTCGCGCAGCAGTTCATCGAGATGCGTTTCGTGCTCGAGGCGTCGAAGGCCCGGCACGCAGTGGAGGCACGGTCATGAAGCAGGTGGTGGGCCTCATCGTGGTGGCGTTGTCCCTCGCCCTCCTCGCGGCGCCGGCGTTCGCGTCGTCGGGCGGGCACGGCGACGAGCACGGGGAACCGAAGGACAAGGCGAGCGAGTCGTCGGAGTTCATCCTCCACCACGTCGCCGACGACGGCGAGTTCGAGTTCGAGCTGCCGTTCGTGCACCTGCCGCCGATTCACATCGCGGAGCTGTTCGGCAAGGAGCCCGGCCAGGGCTTGTACCTCGAGCGCACGCCGGGCGCCTGCAGCGCGCCGGTGGACCCGAGCCAGAAGGCGTTCGAGAGCCTGTTCAAGTTCATCAACGGCTGCTGGGACCTGCGGCCGACCAAGGCCGTCTTGAGCATGTGGATCGCGATGGGCCTGCTCGCGCTGGTGCTCTTCCTGGGCCGCGCGCGCGACCAGAACGGCGTGCCGAAGGGGCTGTTCTCGAACATCGTCGAGTCGCTGGTGCTCTTCGTGCGCGACGAGATCGCGGTGGCGAACATCGGCAAGGACGAGGGGCCCCGCTACACGCCGTACCTGGTGACGGTCTTCTTCTTCGTCGCGGCGATGAACTACCTGGGCCTCATTCCCGGCTTCTACACGGCCACCAGCGCGCTCGGCGTCACCATCGCCCTGTCGGTGGTCACGTTCGTGATGACGCAGCTGGCGGGCATTCGGTCGGCGGGCGTGGTGGGCTTCTTCGCGCACCTGTTCGGCGACGTGCCGGTGTGGATGAAGCCGCTCATGTTCGTGGTCGAGTTCCTGGGCCTGTTCACCAAGCCCTTCGCGCTGCTCGTTCGTCTCTTCGCGAACATGCTGGCCGGCCACATGGTGCTCTTCTTCATCCTCTCGCTCATCTTCGTGGTGAACATCGCCGCGTCAGTGGTGAGCGTGCCGCTGGCGACGGGCCTGTACCTGCTCGAGCTCTTCGTCGCGATTCTGCAGGCGTACATCTTCACGCTCCTGACCGCGCTGTTCATCGGCCAGGGCGTCGCGCTGGGTCATCACCACCACGGAGACGACCACGCGCACTGAACGGAACCCCACGGCAGGGTCGCCGTGCTGGAGGTAGCACCGATGGGACAGTTCGAACGGCTCCCCCGAGAAGCGGGCCACACCTGAAGGAAGCGAAAAAACCATGACGTCCACTGCACTTGCGTTTCTCTCGGCTGGCATCGGCGCTGGCCTCTGCATCATCGGCGCGGGCCTCGGCATCGGCCGGCTCGCCGGCTCGGCCATGGAGGGCATCGCCCGCCAGCCGTCGGCTGGTGGTGACATTCGTGGCGCGATGATCGTCGCCGCCGGTCTCATCGAAGGCGCGACGTTCTTCGCCCTCGTCATCTGCATCCTCCTCGCGCTCAAGTCGTAAGGCGAGGCGAAGGGTTCGCCGGAGCCACGGCTCTTCTCGAGCGTGGTTCCGGCGCCTCCTGCTCCACCGACGTCGCAGTTCCGTCCGCTGTCCCAAGACTCTCAAGGCCCCCAGGGCCCCAGAAAACCGCCATGAACCCGCTCGTGCTCGCCAGCAGCTTCACCGACGTCAAGCCCGGCCTCATCATCTGGACGTGGATCACCTTCATCGTGGTGCTCTTCATCTTGCGCCGCGTGGCGTGGGGCCCGTTGCTCAAGTCGGTCGAGGACCGCGAGAAGAACATCGTCAACGCCATCGAGTCCGCCAAGCGCGAGCGCGCCGAGGCCGAGAAGCTGCTCTCGGAGCAGAAGACGGCCGTGGCACAGGCCCGTCAGGAGGCGGCCGACCAGGTGCGCAAGACGCAGGCCGACCTCGAGAAGTTCCGCGAGGAGCTGATGACGAAGGCCCGCAAGGAGGCCGACGACCTCAAAGCCGAGGCGCGCCGCACCATCGACGAGGAGCGCCTGCGCGCCGTCGCCGACATCAAGGCCGAGGCCGTGAAGCTGTCGCTCCAGGTGGCCGAGAAGCTCATCGCCGAGAAGCTCGATGACTCGAAGCACAACCAGCTCGCCACGCAGTTCGTCACCGACCTGACCAAGCGCCCCTCGGCGTAAGCCGGCGCTTCAGGCGACCGAAGGTCCCGACGCCGTGCCCGCGCCACAGACGCGGGGACGGCGTTCGTCTTCCCCCGTGTCGGCCCCCACGTCGCGCGCGTGAAGAACGCGTGGGTGGCCACCGCGACCTCGTGTGTGGCGCTGTCGCACTCGCCCCGGACTGCTCGCATGGGAGGCGCCGTCGAGTGGCCCGGGGGCCGTCGCGCCGCTACCGTTCGTCATCTCCCGCATGCGCTGGCAGACGTTCATCGAGGGGCTCCTCCACCCGTCGTTACGGGGTCATGGGCCCGCGTGGCGGGCGCGTTTTCTCGTCGAGTGCCTGCTGGTCGGCCAGACGACGGCGGCCTTCTTTTCGGTCGTGCACGTGGCGCGGGGCCGCTTCGGCTCGGCGGCGGCGAGCGCCCTGGGCGCCGTGCTCCTCTTCGGTCTGGCGCGGATCCTCCGGGTGACCGGCCGAATTCGCCTGGTGACTCACGGAGCGCTGGGGGCGTCACTCCTCTCGTTCCTGTCGCTCGCGGCCATCGAGCCCGCGCTCGACCCGGCCATGCTGGCGTGGCTCGCGGTGGTGCCGTTCCTCGCGGCGCTGCTGCTCGACGGCCGCGTCATCTTCCTGTGGCTCGTGCTCACCCTGGGGGCGCTCGGGTTGGTCTTCGTCTTGCGCGCGGGCGGAGCGGCGCCCACCGGCGAGGGCCCCGTCGTCCTGCTGTCGGTGATGCGCCTTGGCGCCCTCTTCATCGTGGTGTTCTACACGGGCCTGCGCTTCGCCCTGGAGCAGCGGCGAACCGTGGCCGAGCTCGAGGCCGCCAGCCGGGCGAAGTCGGCCTTCCTCGCCACCATGTCGCACGAGATCCGCACGCCGATGAACGGGGTGCTCGGCCTCACTGAGGTGCTGCTGTCTGGGCCGCTCGACGTCGAGACGCGCGAGAAGCTGGGCCTGGTGCGTGAGAGCGGGCACACGCTGGTGGCGCTCATCAACGACATCCTCGACTACTCGAAGTTCGAGGCCGGCAAGCTCACCATCACGCCGACGGACTTCGACCTGCGCGCGCTCGTCGACGAGGTGACGGCCCTCCACCGCGCGCCTGCGCAGCTCAAGGGCGTGGGGCTCGTGTTGTCCCTCGAGGGCGCGCTGCCGAAGACGGTGCGCGGCGATGGCCTGCGGCTGCGCCAGGTGCTGTCGAACCTCGTGTCGAACGCGGTGAAGTTCACCGAGCGCGGCGAGGTGCGGGTGGTGGTGGGCCTCGCCTCGGCCGAGCCGCTGCGCGTGCGCGTCTCGGTGGCCGACACCGGCATCGGCATCTCGGCGGGGGCCGTCGAGCGCCTGTTCTCGCCCTTCGAGCAGGCCGAGCGGTCGACGACGCGGCGCTTCGGCGGCACCGGCCTGGGCCTCGCGCTGTCCCGGAACCTGGTGCGCCTCATGGGCGGCGACATCACCGTCGAGTCCGTCGAGGGCGTGGGATCCCGCTTCTGGTTCGACGTGCCCCTCGAGGTGGGCATGGCGGCGCTCGCGCCCAGTGAGCCCGAGGTGACGCCGGCCGCGGAGCGCTCCGTGCTGCCGGTGCTGGTGGTCGACGACAACCCCATCAACCTGAAGGTGGCCTGCTCGCTCGTCGAGAAGGCGGGCTACCGCACCCAGGTGGCCGAGAACGGCGCCGAGGCGCTCGAGCTGGTGCAGACGCAGCCCTTCCTGCTGGTGCTGATGGACTGTCACATGCCCGTGATGGACGGCTTCGCGGCCACCGAGCGCATTCGGGGCCTCGACGGGGACGTGTCGATGACCCCCATCGTGGCGCTGACCGCCTCGGCGATGCCCGAGGAGCTCGAGGCCTGCAAGCGCTCGGGCATGAACGAGTGCCTCACCAAGCCGGTGAGCCTCGCGGCGCTCAAGGCGGTGCTCCAGCGCGTCGAGCACTACCGACGAATCATGGAAGGCGCGGCGTAACGGAGCCAAACCGGCTAGGCTCGTTGCCGCTTTCTCGTGATGGACACGCTCACCACCAGCCCGATTCTGCAGCTGAAGGACCCGCTCGTCGGCTCCCGGCTGGGCGAGTACGAGGTGCTCGAGCCCATCGGCGAGGGCGGCATGGGCGTGGTGTACCGGGGCATTCACCCGCTCATCAAGAAGCGCGTCGCCATCAAGGTGCTCAAGCCGGGCGCTGCCACCGACGCAGGCCACGTGAAGCGGCTCCTCGCCGAGGCCGAGGCCGTCAACGCCATCGGGCACCGCAACATCATCGACATCTTCGGCCTGGGGCAGCTCGACGACGGGCGGCCCTACATCGTGATGGAGTTCCTCGAGGGCGAGCCGCTCGACGCCTACCTGCGCAACAACCGCGCGCTGCCGCTGCACGAGGTGCTGACGCTCCTCATGGAGGTCGCCTCGCCCCTCGCCGCCGCCCACGCCAAGGGCGTCATTCACCGCGACCTCAAGCCCAGCAACGTCTTCCTCTGCCACCAGACCGAAGGCGGCCGCTATGTGAAGCTGCTCGACTTCGGCCTGGCGAAGAAGGCGATGGAGGGTGGCTCGTCGGCCCAGACGAGCCAGCACCTCGTCGCCGGCACGCCCGACTACATGGCGCCGGAGCAGGCGCGCGCGATGCCCGTCAGCGCCCGCACCGACATCTACGCCTTCGGGGCCATGGCCTACGAGATGCTCACCGGCGAGGTGCCCTACGACGGGCAGACGCCGATGGACGTGATGATGGCCCACGTGAGCCGGCCGGTGCCGTCGGTGCTGAAGCTGGTGCCTTCGCTGCCCGACGAGCTCGACGGGCTGGTGCAGCGCATGATGGCCAAGACGCCAGAGGACCGCCCCGCCTCGATGGGCGACGTGCGCGCCGAGCTCAAGGCCATCGTCTCGAAGCTCTCGCCGACGGGCACCTACCAGCGCCTCGAGCCGGCGCCGCACCGGCCGTCGAGCTCGAACGAGACGCCTGTCGCGCGCCCGAAGCAGACCCAGTACGTGCCCGACGCGGTGCCCCTGGCTGAAGCAGCCCCGTCGACGGCGCAGGGCCTCGCGGCCGTGCAGAAGAGCCGGACCCCGCTGATGGTGGGCGGCCTGCTTTCGTTGGCCGTCGCAGGCGGTGCGGTGCTGCTGCTCCAACAGCCTCCGCCTCCGCCGCCGCCCCCGCTTCAGGCGCCGACTCCGGTCGCCGTGGTGAAGCCGCCCGTCATCGAGCCTGTCGTCGTCCCGCCGGCCGCGGTCGAGCCGCCGCCCGTGGTGGTGTCCGACGAGGAGCTCGTCGCTCCACCCCGAGTCGGCACACCGCCTTCGGTGAAGAGCCGGAAGGCGCCGACGGCCGAGCAGCTCCGCCTGCGCGTCGAGTCCATGCGCAAAGAGCTCGAGCGCCTCACCCCGCCCGGCGAGATGCCCAACCCCGCCGACCTGCGCATCCTCGACCGGTACAAGCTCGAGTCGTTCAACCCCGGAACCGACCTCGGCACCCTTGACCGCAAGCTGGCCACCTTCGATCGCGAAGTGCTCGGCCCCATGCGGAGGCACTAAGTTCCCGAATTCAGACTGGTTCGGCGAGGTTCTTCTCAACCTCCGAGAGTCCCGAATCAACCGAAATGTTCTGTCCGACAATGTGCGCAAACGTCGCCATTCCCGGAGAACACCATGACGATTCGCCTCGACACCGCCGCCCGCGCCGCCCCTGTCCTCAACGCCGCCGCCCGTCGCGCCGACGGAAACAACGACGGCCGGCTCACCACCCGTGAAATCCACGCGGCCCGCCAGGCGAACGGCACGGCGGCGACAAAGGCCCTGCTCGAGTACCACGCGCAGCACCGCGGCCTGGTGCGCAACGACCCCGAGCTGCCGCAGGCCGAGAAGTCGCGGGCGATGCGCTTCATGGACGTCGAGGCCATCGACTGGAACACACGCCAGGCGCAGGTGCAGCTGGGGCGCATCGACTCGTACCGCGGCAACGCGCGCCGCGGCATCGGGCCCAACACGGCCGACGGCGTCGTGACGGACGCCGAGATCCGCAACTACGGGCGCACCGGCGGTAAGCTGCAGATGGAAGCCCGCCCCTTCGCCACCTTCGTCAGCACCTTCGAGCCCTGAGAGCTCAAGGGCCTTCGTCTTCGAGGAGGAAACGCCATGCCCGTTCGCCCCGTTCGTCCCCGTCCGCCCGCCCCGCCGCCTGCCGAGGTCGACACGCCCCGGCCGCCGCGCCGCACCGACACGCCCGGCCGCACCAACGGCCGCGATGGCTTCGTCGACGGCGCCCGCACCGACACCACCGGCCGCACCGCCCGCGTCACCGGGCCCTTCGCCGAGCTGGCGAAGAAGGGTGAGTTCCAGGGCTTCGTGAAGACGAAGTCGGGCGTCGACGTGTTCGTCAGCGTGAAGCTGGGGAAGAACCCGGGGGTGAACCGGCCGGTGGTGATGCTCGACGGCATCGCCGCGCGCTACGAGCGCAACACCGGCTTCGAGAACCTGGTGAAGCAGAAGGACCAGAGCATCATCAGCATCTACCTGCCGGGCCAGGGCGAGACGCTCGCGAAGGACTTCTCGGCCGGTGGGCGCTCGGTGCGAAACGACATTCAGCAGGAAGACCAGGCGAAGGCCGTCATCGAGGTGCTCGACGCGCTCGGCGTGAAGGAGCCCGTCGGCGTGGCAGGCCTCTCGTACGGCGGCGCCATCGCGGCGCAGGCCGAGAAGATGTTCCCCGACCGGTTCAACAAGGTGATGCTGGTGGCGCCCTTCGTCGAGAGCCAGGGCAAGTCATCGCCCGCCTACGGGATGATGAACAACCCCTGGAACCCGTGGGGCGCCTCGATGTACCGGTCGGCCACCAAGTCGACGCTCGAGCGGCTCTTCCCCAACGTGCCCACGGTGCTGCAGCCGCACCGCGGCGCCTTCCACGAGGGCCTCTTCCGCCTCACCATGGGCCTCGAGGACTTCGAGCTCGACGACACCGTCAAGGGCATGGAGGACGTGCACTTCCTCGTGGTGCCGCAAGACAGCGCGTCGTCTCCCGAAGGGAACAAGGCGGCCTTCAAGGGCGCCCGCACGGGCAGCTTCACCATGGCGCCGAGGAGCGAGGCCGGAAACCACGACCTCGTGCGCGCCAACGGCAGCCTGGTCGCGAGCTGGATCGCCGACGTCATGGCCGGCCGGGTGAAGGCCGAGCGGCCGAACTGAAACGGGCCCCATGCTCACCCTCACGCTCACCACCACGACCGACCTCGCGCCGATGCTCGAGGCCTTCTCACGGCGCGCGCGCCTCGTCGCCGGCGAGGCACCCCCCGACGCCGCCGAGCTCGACGACGTGAAGGCCCACGTCGCCAAGACGCTCGACGAAGCCCGCGTGGCCGAACAGCGGGCGCTCAAGACACGGCTCGAGCAGGGGCTCCCGCGCGGAGCCCGCCTCACGCAGCTGTCGAGCCGGCGCGAAGGCCTCACCCTCACCAGCGCCACCACCGTCGAGCTCGACGACGTCGCCCTCGTGCCGACGCTCGAGTTCGCGGGCGCGGAGGGACAGCCGGCGCTCCGTCCGTTCTCCGGGTTCACCGTCTCGAAAGAGGCGGGCGCCGTGGTGCTGAAGGGGCGGGCGCCTGAAGTGCCTGCGGGCGCGGGCTCGCTCTCGCTCAGCCTCAAGTCCACCGTGCCGGCGAAGACCCACAACGCGTCCGCCGAGCATGAGGGCGAGCTGACCTGGAGCGGGAGCGGCTTCGAGGTGCGTGTCGCCTTCGGGTGAAGCGGGCTGGACGCAACGTCGAGTTCACGCCAGGCGCACTGGCCGAGGGAGCGTTTCTACGGAAGGCCGCGCCCCGTCGAGAAGGCCAGCCCCCACAGCGCGAGGGCGACGACCGTGACAGCGAGGGCGAAGAGCGCCTGGGGTCGCCCGCCGATGGGTGGCTGGGCGGTCGGGTTCACCTTGAGCAGCGCGATGATGGCCGAGACGAGGGCGATCGGCAGGAAGAGCGGTAACAGCGCGCCGAGCAGCGCCCATGACACGGCTTGCCGCGCGCCGGGGTTGTCGTAGCGGCGTCGCCACTCACGCTCGAGCGTGGCCACCGGCACCTCGAGGCGAAAGAACAGACGGTTCGGCACGCTCGCGAGCGCGGCCGCGACGAAGAGCCCCGGAGGCACCATGAGCAGGATCGCCCAGGGGCCCTCGGTGGCGAGAAGGAACACCGCGCAGAGCGCTCCGAAGCCGACGAGCCCCCAGCGGGCCGAAGACACGCCGAAAAAGAAGGCAACGCCCAGGACGCCGTACGCGCAGAGGAGCCCTGCGGCTGCCAGCTCAGGCCCGGCCGCACGCCCGTCGAAGGCCATCGTCGCGAGGAGGGCCGCCGACAGCAGCGCCGCGAGGCCGCTCATGCCGAACAGCCACGCCCACCCATCGCGGACGCCGAAGTGGGCGCGCTTGAAGGCGTCGAGGAAGCTCACCTCGGGCCTCGTTGCGCACGCGTCACAGAACGTGCCCTTGAGCAGCACCTGGGCGTCCGCACCGCAGACGAAGCGCCCGCACCGCTGGCAGCTCGCGATCGCCGCCGAATCGGGGTGCTCAGGGCAGCGCGCGTCGGCGGGCAGCGACATCGGCGTGAGTCTAGCTGGCGAACGCGATGCGCGCTGGGCCGCTCCCGTCGTGGCAGGCTCAAAGGTGGGCCTGAGGCGGCATTCGGCGGAGGCGGGGCCGTGAGTCCGAGCGCCGACGCTCGCGACTCGGTGGACCGCATCGACGTGCCCGTTGGGCAAAGGACGAAGCGGTATGCATCACGGTCGATCGCCACACGCGCGTCGTGGCAGGCTGCGACACGCGTTTCACTTACGCGCGGCCGGTGGGGTCCTGCGTCTGGGGAGTCACGATGCGTTTCATTCGTTGGGTTGGCCTGGGCCTGCTGCTGACGCTGGACACCGCGTGCGACACGCAGCCGAACCGTCGGTGCGCCGAGACGTGCCTTGGCTGCTGTGACACGACTGGCATGTGCCGCAGCGGAGGCACGGTGGACTTCTGCGGCACATCGGGCGTGTCATGCCGGCAGTGTCCGCAGAACCAGACGTGCCAGGTGGGCACCTGCATGTTGTTGATCGGGGGCCCGGGCACGGGTGGTGGGAGTGGAGCCGGTGCTGGAGGTGGCGCCGCGGGCGGTGTGGCCGATGGAGGCTCCGCGGGCGGCGTGGCCGGCGGATCCGCGGGCGGTTCGGCGGGGGGCGCCGCGGGTGGTTCGGCGGGGGGCGCCGCGGGTGGTTCGGCGGGGGGCTCCGCGGGTGGTTCG
>JANRKQ010000074.1:0-90004 GCA_033763395.1 Myxococcaceae bacterium | reverse complement strand
CTCGTCTGCGGGCAGGACCCCGAGGCCGCCGCGAGCGGCTTCTTCAAGTTGGCCTCGGGCCTGTCGAGCGCGTACGTGAAGGCCGACCTCGAGGCGTACTCGAAGCAGGTGACGAGCCTGGCCGCGGCGCCGGCCGCCCGGCAGAAGCCCGACGAGTACGACGACTCGCTCGATTGTTTCAGCACGCACCCCTACAGCCCCTTGCGCGTGCGCGCGGTGGTGGCGTTCTCGAAGTCGAAGACGTTCGCGGCGCTGACGGGCCGGGGCTCCGACGGGCTGTCCGACGCCGACGTCGACGCCATCATCGAGCGCGACTTCCGCGAGATGGAGCCCAGCTACCTCGAAGAGAAGAGCGAGCACGCCGAGGCGATGCGCCGGGCCCTGGGGCTGGGCGCGGTGCTGGTGGCGAACGCGCACGGCGGCGTCTCGGAGATGGAGAAGAAGGCGATGATGGCGCTCCTCGGCGCCGAGCCGCTGTCGGCGCTGATGGCCGAGAAGGACCCGCGGCAGGCCTTCGACGCGCTGGTGCCGAAGCTGAAAGAGGTGCCGCTGTTCTCCCGCGCGCGGCTGGTGCAGCACCTCACCGTGGTGGCGCACGCCGATGGCAACGTCGCCGACGAGGAATACGGCGCGCTGGGCCACGTGGCGACTGCGCTCTCGGTGCCCATGTCGGTGGTGGACGAGACGATTCACGGCGCCGTCGCGCCGATGGACTGAACGTCACCGGCGCAGGCGAATCAGCTCCACCGAGCTCCGTGAGGGCTGGGCCACCACCCAGTCGGGCGTGATGGCCTCTGGGCGCACCCCGGGAATGCGCTCGAACACGAGCTGCCCCTGCGTCCACCGGCCAGCGAAGAGCCCTGCATCGGTCGACAGCAGGAGCGCGCCGGGAAAGTTGGCGAGGTTTCCACGCTCGAGCGTCGTCTGACCGGGCAGCGGCAACGTCAAGACGACGCCGGCATCGGGCCCGAGGGGCCGGCTCACCGCGGTCAGGTCCCACGGCGTGTCGGGCGTTGGAACCAGCGGCTCGAAGCCGAGGCTGCTGCTGGTCGCGACGCCCCACACCGCCGTTGGCGTCACCGCACGCACCACGGAGCTCGGCGTTGGGGTGGGAAAACACGCGCTGGTGGTGACGTCGCACCATTCGGCGCCCAACGACACCGCGCCATCGTCGTCGACCACCACCCGCCCCGCCGAGCCGATGGGCCCCTCGATGCGCGTCAGCACCGACGCGTCGGGCACCGCGAGGAACTGCGAGTCTGGGCCGACGGCGCGGCGGCGACTGACGCCAAGGAATGAGAACGGGCGGTCGAGCTGGGCTTCGTGCGTCGAGAAGAGCCCGCCGTCGGTGTCGATGAGTCGGCGCAGCACAAAGCCGGCGTCGGGCGCGCGGTCGACGACCCAGACGACGTCGTCGACCGCCGAAACGCCAACGGCGTCGGGCCAGACGACGGGCAACGCACCCGGCCGCTCCACCCGCCAGCCGCGCACCGAGGCGGGCTCGGCGCACAGGAGCGCTCCGCTCGAGGTGATGCCCGGGGTGTTGCAGTTCTGAGACAGGCTCCGGCGCTCCACGGGCTCGGTCGAGCGGTCGGCCGCGACGAAGAGCGGCACCGTCATCGAGGTGACGGCGGGGTCGACGATGACCTGCAGCAGGTACCCGCCCGGCTCGAGGGTGCCGACGTCGACCATCATGGACAGCCCGAACTGCCCGGGATCGAGGCGCACGTTCGAGACGGTGGGCGTCAGGCCGAGCGGTCCACCCCGCAGCGTCGCCACCACCGTGAGGGCGTCTTCCGAGAGGCCGCAGGGGTTGACTGGAATGACGACTGGAATGGGAGGAATCCGGCCAGCGGGGACGAGCCGCGCCAGGCCGACGGCCGGCACGCCTCCCGATGGAGGACACCGACCGACCGGGGGCGGTGGACACGCCGGAAGCAGCGTGAGCGTCGTCACCACGAGCGCAGCGGCGAGACGTTGGGCGGCGTCACGGCGGCGTGGTTCGAGGACGGGTGCAATCGAGAGGCGAGTCTTGCGCACCCGCGGCGCGACGCGAAAGGAGACGTTCTCAGGGTGAGCCCTCGCGCCCCTGTCCGGAGCGGCCGTCGTCAACGTGGTTGCTGCCACACCATCGGCGGCTCGACCTCGACCCAACCGGCGCGCTGGCTGCAGTTGAACAACGACGGGAGCTCGAGGCGCGCCACCCCATCGTCCGAGATGGCGTCGACTCCAGCCTGGTTCGTCCACGGGCGGCTCCCACCGGGTGGCGTCACGCCGACGACGGCCTGTTCGATGTGCACCTGCTTGACGCCGTCGACCCACAGCTTCACCAGACCGTCGCGGCTGCTCGGTTGTCCGTCGCCCACTTCCCACCCCGAGCCCATGGTCCCTTCCCGGGTGTTGGGCCGCACGAGCAGCGTGTACCGGTGCCAGGCGCCGTCATTCACGTCGATCCACGCGCGGCGGTTCGGGCTGATGGGCCGGTCCATCGTCCTGAAGGGCGTGCCCCAGTTGCCACGGCTGTTGGGGTTCCACGACCAGTCGCCGAAGAGAAGGCCAAGCTGAGAACGCGCCGTCCCGTCGGGGCGCCAGAGCTCGAACCATTTGATGCCGACGCCGCCCATGTCGTAGCCGGGCTCGATGCGGAAGAAGAACTCGAGCAGGAGCGCGCCGGCCGTCGGGTCGTAGCCGCCGAGGAGCTGGTTGGTGGGCTCCGTCTGCCAGCCGCACGTCTGGTTCCGACACGTGGCATCGAGGCCGTACTCGCAGCGAAGCGCCTTCGACGAAGCCCCGCGCCGGCCGGGGCTGACCACGGACATGGGGACGGAGCTCTGGAAGTGCCTCGACATTCTCGGCAGCGGAAGTCGGTCGAGGTCCATCACCGAGCCCGTGAACGAGTCGAGCGCTCCACGAAACTCGAAGCGCACGGGCCATGACTGAGGACACGGGGGAGGGTCGCTCTCGTTCGGCGCTCCTGAGGGGCATGACGAGGTCCCGGCGTCGGGAATCGCGGCGTCGGGAATCGCGGCGTCAGGAATCGCGGCGTCGGGAATCGCGGCATCGGGAATCGCGGCGTCTGGTCGCTCGCCCCCGTCTGCGGCGTGCCCTGCGTCGACGATGTCGATGGAAACCCCAGCGTCCGTGACCGGCACGGCGCTCGAACACCCACTCCCGAGGAACACCAGCACCGTGGCGCGGAGGAACCTGTTCATGTCTGGAGCCTTGCGGAGTTCGAGGCCAAACGCGATCTCTGGAACCCGCCCCTCGCGGCGCGCGCAGGGGTCGATGTTCGAAGCGCTTCGGACGCAGCTCCTCGGCGCCGAGCCGCTGTCGGCGTTGATGGCCGAGAAGGACCCGCGGCAGGCCTTCGACGCGCTGGTGCCGAAGCTGAAAGAAGTGCCGCTGTTCTCGCGCGCCCGGCTGGTGCAGCACCTCACCGTGGTGGCGCACGCCGATGGCAACGTCTCCGACGAGGAATACGGTGCGCTGGGCCACGTGGCGACTGCGCTCTCGGTGCCCATGTCGGTGGTGGACGAGACGATTCACGGCGCCGTCGCGCCGATGGACTGACGACCCTACGGCGTGAGCCGGTTGAGCTCGACGGATGTGTCAGTGGACTGGCTGACGAGCCAATCTGAAGTCACGGTGACGGGCCTCACGGCAGGCAGACGCTCGAGCGAGAAACCCTGGGGCCCGAGTCGTCCGGCAAAGAGGCCTGCGTCGGCCGTGAAGATGAGCGCGCCGGGCACCCAGACGCCATCACTCGGCGCGAACGGCCTCACGTCGCCAGGCACCAGGACTGAGAAGACGACGCCCGCGTCAGGGCCGAGCGGACGGCTCACCGCGGAGAGCTGGAAGGGCTGCCGCGTGGGAAGCGGAAACAGCGTGGCAGGCCCCACCAGGGGGCTGCCCGAGAGCCAGGCTACAGTGGGTGTCGCGGCGACGAGTTCGGCGCCCGAAACAGGGCTCGGGAAGCACGCACTCGTGCTGACGTCACACCAGGGCGCCTGGACCGACACGTCGAGTGCGATGACAGAGGTGTCATCTGCCACGACCTTCGGCGATGAGGCGCTGAGGTTGTTGGACTCGAGGGTCAGCACCGACGCATCCGGCGTCGCCATGAACTGCCAGCCCGCGCCGACGGCCTTCTGGCGACTGACAGCGACGAACGAGAATTCGGGGCGTTGAAGCGGCTGAACGTGAGTGACGGCCAGCCCACCATCGACCTCGACGAGCCGACGCACCTCGACGGAGGCGTCTGCGGCCTGGTCGATGACCCACACCACGTCACCCACCGTGGCCACTTCGAGTGTCTCGGGCCAACGAACGGGAACGCCGCCGGGACGCTCCACGCGCCAGCCGCGGCCCACGCCAAGCTCTGCGCAGATCAGCGTCCCGCTGGTGGTGACGAGCGGCGTGCGACACGGAGTCGCGAGCAATCGCCGCTCGGTCGGCTCAGCCATGCGGTCGGCCGCGACGAGAAGTGGCACGGTCGTCGACGCGACTGCCGGGTCGACGATGACTTGCAGAAGGTACGAGCCTGCCGGGAGTGTACCGACGTCGACGGTCATCGACACCCGCCGCTCCGAGGCGCGCAGCCGCACGTCGGAGACGGACACCGTGGCCCCGGGCGGGGCTCCTCGCAGGGTCGCGACCACCGAGAGCGAGTCCTCAGCGAGGTTGCACAGGCTGACCGGCAGCTCGAGCGGGAAGGGCGCAATCTGGCCCGCGGGCACGATGCGCGCCGGCGCCGGGGGAGGCATCGGACCAGGCAGGCACATGACGGTCGTCGGCGGAGAACACCTCGCGGCGAGACCCAGCATCAGCAGCAGGCCTGCAGCACGCACGCCCTGCGACGGTGTCGTTTCTGGACCGTCTCCCCCGCTCTTTCGCATGGCGAATGGCACTCACTTCCCCCAGGAGGTTGGCTCTTTCGTCGCTGAAGCTACCACCTGGCTGCTCGACACCCGCACGACGAAGGTCCTGAGTGACGCACGACCTGCCTCCCTGGGCGCCGTGGCCATTGAGCGCCTCCACGTCGCATCGCGACTGCGAGGTGATGGTCACCTTGCGCTGATCTGCACGCACGCTGACGAAGCCACTTCGGCGTGCAACCGTGGCCGGCTTCTCGTACGCATGGCCTCGTGCGGCTGCTGTCCCTTTCCTGCGAGAACTTCCGCAACCTGTCGCAGGTGACGGTGACGCCCTCGCCGCGCGCCACCATCGCGGTGGGTGAGAACGGCCAGGGCAAGACGAACCTGCTCGAGGCGCTGTACTACCTCGCCACGCTGAAACCCCTGCGCGCCAACACGCTCAAGGAGTTGGTGCAGTTCACCCAGGGGCGGGCGCGGGTGCAGGGGCGGTGGCTCCTCTCGGGCGCAGAGCGCGACATCGCCGTCGAGGTGTCGCACGGCACGCGCACGGCCTTCGTCGACGGCAAGCGCGCGGCCTCGCTCGAGGCGTACTTCGGCGGCGTCTCGGTGGTGGCCTTCACGCCCGACGACTTGTCCATCGTGAAGGGCGGGCCCGAGGGCCGCCGTGCCTTCCTCGACCGGAGCGTCTTCAACCGCTTCCCTGCCTACCTGCAGGAGAGCCGCGAGTACACGAAGGCGCTCAAGAGCCGGAACCGGCTGCTCAAGGAGCAGGCGCCCCACGCGCACCTGCAGGTGTGGGATGAGACGCTGGCGCGCATGGGCGCGAGGCTCTGGGTGCGGCGGCGAGCGTTGGTGAACGAGGTGTCACCCCGCGCGCAGGTGGCGTTTGGGCGTATCGGCCGAATCGAGGCTCCGGCGACGTTCCTCTACGAGCCGTCGCACCTCACGATGCCGTTTCAGACGGCGAGCGAGGCCGAGCTCCAGACGGCGCTGGCCCAGGCGCTCGATGCGCGACTCGCGCGCGACTTCGAGCGCGGCCACACCTCGGTCGGCCCCCACGTGGATGATCTGGAGCTCTCGCTCGGAGAACACGCCGCCCGCCAGTACGCCTCGCAAGGCCAGTCGCGCGCGCTCGTCATCGCGTGGAAGGTGGCCGAGATCGAGAACCTCGCGGCGACGAACGGGTTCCTGCCGATGCTGCTCCTCGACGACGTGTCGAGCGAACTCGACCCCGAGCGGAACGCCTTCTTGATGCAGTACCTCGCCGACTCGGGCGCGCAGACGTTGCTCACCACGACCGACGCGCAGCTCGTACGTCGCGCCGCGGGCAGTGAGACGACTTGGCTGTCGGTGAAAGCAGGCACCGTGACGCCGATGGACGCGGGCTGACGGCCTCGTCCCCGAGCTTCCGCCTCAGGTAGGCTCGACGGGTATGTCAGCCCCCTCTGAGAGAGCCCTCGCCATGAACGAGGTCGACGCATCGTTGAACGCCCGCCTTCGGCCGCTGTCGGTCGACGAGTACATGACGCTCGTGAATCTGGGCGTGTTCGACGACGAGCACGTCGAGCTCATCCGCGGAAGGTTGGTTCGGATGGCGCCACAGGGGCCAGAGCACGCATGGACGTCGGGGTCGTTGACGAATCTGCTGGTGCAGCACTTCGGGAAGTGGGCGACGGTGCGGCCCGCCGCGCCGGTGAAGGCAGGCGACTTCTCGATGCCCGAGCCCGACTTCGCGCTCGTGCCGCATACGTCGTCGCCCGGCAAACAACACCCCTCGAAGGCCTTCCTGCTGGTCGAGGTGGCGCGCAGCTCGCTCGCCGATGACCGCCGCATCAAAGCGCCGCTGTACGCAGAAGAGGCCGTCGCGCCGGAGTACTGGATTGTGAACGTCGACGAGGGCGTGCTCGAGGTGTACCGGCACCCGAAGAACGGCGAGTGGACCGAGCACTTCACGCTCGGCCGCCAGGACACGATTCGGCCGGTCGCCTTCCCCGACGTCGAGTTCCCGCTGGCGTCGTTCCTCCTCGGACCCAGCGGGCACTGACGGCGAGCGCACCGTCGTGTCCGTCCGTTCTTCTGTCGGCGGCAGCCTGGCCAGCATCACGATGCCCGAGGCTGGTGATACGAGAGCCGCATGAGTGACTCGGTGGTGGTGCTGCGACTGAAGCCCGACTCCGTGCCTGCGTGGTTGTCGAGCCTCGACGGTGTGGAGCGGCTGCGCGACGGTGCGTTCCTCGTCCCTGCCGGCCGCTTCGCGAGCGATGACGTGGCCGGAGCCACGGTGCGCCAGGCCCTGCCACACGACCTCTCGGTGCACGACGACGCGCGCGGCCTGCGGTGGATGAAGCTGACCGCGATTCCCCCGAGGAAGGTCGTCGACTGCACGCTGCCGGGCTTCGGCCAGTTCAAGGCGTACGCGCTCGACTACGAGGCGTGCGTCACCACGGCGGGAGGGCTCTGGGTGCCGACGAAAGCGCCAGTGGTGCCGCGGAAGAAAGCACCGCCCATCGACGAGCCCACCCACCGGAACGTCGTCGTCGTGAAGCAGGCTCCGGCGAAGCTGCCGAAGGAGCTCATCGTGCTGGCCCGGCTCCCGGACGGGACCGCGCTGGCCGTGGGTCCCCGGAATCGAGGCTGGGTGGACTGGCTGAAGAAGAACGTGCCCATCGACAACCTCCGGCTGATCCGCGGGCCGGTCGGCCAGTCGTTCCTCGGCGAGATGGAGAGCTTCGAGATGCTCGACGCGGCGTGCCGCCTTCAGGGCCAGCCCATGCTGGTGATGAAGTCCGAATGAGCCGAGGTTGACTGTCGGTGACGCGCCCAGGCTGGAGACCGAGGGAGCAGGTCCATCGTCCGCATCTGGGAAGGAGGTGCTCCCTTCGTGCTGCGAGTGAGGGCTCACACCCTTCGGCTCGAAGGACTTCGGGCGCTCTGTGGCTCCGCGAACAGCGCGGCGGCCAGCAGCATCCCCGGAGCCAATCGGAGGACGCCGCTCGCGCTTTCGAGGAGCCGCCATTCCGACTCCGACAGTTCGACCGAGACCGTGACCAGCTCATCGAGGAGTGGAAGACGAGGCGCAAACTGGAGGAGTTCGGAGCGTCCCTTGAGCGAGGCGATGGTCTGCCCGTGGCGGGTCCACGACCGCGAGAGGGCTCGCGGCGAACGTGCGGCTTTGCGTGGCACCTCGAGCACTTCGGGCGTCGCGACACCTCGTTGAGGGCGGGGCGGCGGCACGGGACGCGTGAGACGCGCCTCGACGGGTGGAGCGGCGGGCCACAGCCATCGCCTCTGTGGGAAGGCGAGCTGCTTCGCGAGCGTCGCAAACGGTGCGCCCGCCGGCCCTTCGAGCTCGAGTGAGCCCCGCCCCGACGCATCGAAGCTGAACACACGCTGCTCGTGGTCGTCGCCAAGGAGCACGAACACACGCCTCTTGAGGTCATGGGCGAGTGACCCACCAACCTCGGGGTTGAGGTCGAGCCACCGGTCGCCACTGCCGGAGGCTTCGGACACCCGCGCCAGCGTGAAGGTCGGGCGACGGAATCTCCAGAGCTGGATTCGGGCAGTCGCGGCGTTCCGCCTCGAGTACCACGCCGCACCGAGCCGCTCCGTCAAGGCGCGCTCGAGCGTGGCGCCCCCGCCCTGAATGAGGAGGAAGCCATCCATCCGGCGCTCCCTACAAGAACTGACCCCGGACGTCACCCGACGTGCCGCGTGGGCCACTCTCCACCCTGAACGAGGCGTGCGGGACCGCGGGCGCCCTCCTATCCTCCGCGGCGTGACGGCGGCGCTCGCGGTGATGGGACTGACGAAGACGTACCGCTCCCTCTTCGGTGGTGCGCACGAGGCGCTGCGTGGCCTGACGCTGTCCATTCCGCGCGGCGCGGCGTTCGGCCTCATTGGCCCCAACGGCGCGGGCAAGACGACCTTCATCAAGGTGCTGCTGGGCGTGGTGCAGCCGTCGGGCGGCGAGGTGACGGTGCTCGACGGCGCGCCGGGTGACGTCGCGGTGCGCGCCCGCATCGGCTACCTGCCCGAGCGCATGCACCTGCCGGCGGCGCTGTCGGCCAGGCAGTTCCTCCGCTCCGTGGCGACGCTGAAGCGGCTCTCCCCCTCGGACGTCGAGCTCCGGCGAGCGCTCGAGCGCGTCGGCCTCTCGGACGACCGGCAGCGCATCGGCAGCTTCTCGAAGGGCATGCGCCAGCGGCTGGGCCTCGCGGCGGCGATGCTGGGCGCGCCGGAGTTGCTCATTCTCGACGAGCCGACCGACGGCATCGACCCGGTGGGGCGCGTCGAGGTGCGCCGGCTGCTGCTCGAAGAACATGCGCGCGGCGCGACGCTGCTGCTGAACTCCCACCTCCTGTCCGAGACGGAGCGCGTCTGCGACCGGGTGGCTGTCTTGCAGCGCGGCCGGCTCACCCTGGAAGGGACGCTCGACGACGTGCGCCGGGTGTCGACGGCCTGGCGGGTGCGCTTCGAGGCCGGCGTCGATGAGGCCGCCCTCCGTGACGCGGGCTTCGTCGACGGCGTGTTCTCCGGTGACGTCGAGGCGCTCAACCGTGCGCTCGACCGGGCGCGGGCCGGCGGCGCCCGGCTGGTGTCCCTCACGCCGATGGAGCGCGACCTCGAGCAGGTCCTTTCCGACGCCATGGAGTCGGCCTCATGAGCTCAAGCCAGCTTGCAGTCGACCGCGACGGAGGCTCCATCACGCCCTTCCATGCGAGCGGGGCGCGGGCGGGCTGCCTCGGGAGGGAGGCCGGCTCGTGAGGCAGCTCGTGCGCGTCGCGGTGGACCTGCTCCTCGAGGCCGCGCGACGGCGCTGGTTCCTCGCGCTCTTCGGCGGCATCACGCTGGTGCTCCTCGTGCTGGGCTTCTCGCTCGAGCTCGACGTGGTGGACGGGGCGCTCGCAGGCTCGAAGCTCTTCGGGGCGCTCCTCTTCGACGACGTGGTCTCGGCCAGCCGGGCCCTGTCGGGCGTCTCGCTCGCGGTGGCCTACGTCGCGTTCTACGGCGGCGCCTTCTTCCTCGCGGTGGCGTGCAGCGACTTCGCGCCCGAGCTGCTCTCTCCCGGGCGCATCGAGCACCTCCTCTCGCTCCCCATCGCGCGGTGGCAGCTCCTCTTCGGCACCTACCTCGGCGTCCTCACCCTCACCGCGGCGGGCATTCTCTACGGCGCGGCCGGCCTCACCGTGCTGCTCGGCGTGAAGACAGGCCTGTGGAGCCACACGCTCCTCCTCGGCAGCAGCGTGGGCCTGGTGGGCTTCGCGGCGCTCTACGCGGTGATGGTGTGCGTGACGTTCTTCGTGCGCAGCGCGGCGGTGAGCGGCGCGGTGGGCCTTTCGACGCTGGTGCTCGGCGTGCTGGCGAGCTTCCGCGAGACGCTCACCGCCCTCATGGAGCCGGGCCTGGCGCGCACGTTGACGGGCTGGGCCCTGGTGCCGCTCCCGCGCCTGGGGAGCCTCGCCACGGTGTCCGCCCGCATCGCGGCCGAGCAGCCGCTCGAGGGTGAAGTCGTCTCACGCCTCGTCGCGGGCTGCGGGCTCTTCTCGGTGGCGATGCTGGCGCTGGCGGCGTGGCGCTTCGAACGAATGGACTTCTGACATGCGCGCCTCGTCTCGACGCAAGGGGTGGTGGTGGCTGGCCGGAGCGGCGCTCCTGCTGCTCCTGGGGGGCTGGGTGATGCTGGGCGCAGAGCCGCCGCCGCGCCCGCCGCCGCCGCGCATCGACCTGCCCACGCGCATGACGTCCGCAGAGTTGGGCCGCGTCGAGGCCCGGCGGACCTACATGCCCGTGGCGCCTCTGGATGACGCGGGGCTCGTCGAGGTCCGGCCGCCGCCGAAGGCCATCGACCCGGTGCTGTCGCTCATTCCAGAGCACCTCGAGCGCGGCGCGGTGGTGGCCGAGGTGAACGCCATCTTCAACTCGGAGCTGGGGCCGCTGCTCTTCGACTGCCTCACCGCGGGCAACACCCGGCTGTCGTCGCTCGCCGACGCCGGCTTCGACCCGATGGTGCACGTCGACCGCGTGGCCGTCCTCGACGACACCATCGTGATGAGCGGCAACCTCAAGACGCTCCCGCCGCCGCCAGGCTCGGTGGTGGCCGACTACGGGCCCCACGCGCGCCTCATCGAGCCTCCCGCCGGGACCCGCCTCGGCGTCATGGGCGTGTGGAACGACCAGCTCCTCGTCATTGGCGAGAACGCGGCCGAGACGAAGGCCCTGCTCGACCGCCTCGAGCGACGCGAAGCGCCCGTGAAGCCGGCCTTCGACGACTCCATCGCCTACGGCGAGGTGTACGGGGTGCTGAAGCCCGAGCTGCTCGGCGCGATGTTCGGCGACGTCGACCCGAAGCTGCGGGACCTCATGCTCGAGACCACCACGGGCCTCACCCTCCACGCTGATGTCGGCCACGACCTGGGCCTGGTGGGCGACGTGTCGGCGAAGGACCCGGCGAAGGCCGATGAGCTGCGGCGCGCGCTCGGCTCGTTCATCTCCCTGGCGCGGCTGCAGGCGCAGCAGCGGGGGAAGACGGAGGAGGCGAACCTGCTCGACCTCGCGCGCGTGCGCAGCGGTGATGGAGCCGGCGGCTTTCGGCTCGAGGCTGGCGTGCCGAACGAGGTGATGAAGTCGATGCTGGCGTCGTGTGTGACGCGTGGGAAGGAACGGGCCGCGCGCCGGGCCGATGCCGGAGCGGAGTGAACGCTCACGTTCCAGGCGGGTGCGAAACAGGCTCACTCACACGCGACGAACCATCCAGAATGGCCTGTGACGTTGCTATCGCTCGAATGCGCCGATGGAGGGCGGCGCCGCGAAGCACCGGCCGGCGAAGTCTCCGGGGATGGGCGGCATCACCCCCCGCACCCCACCCTCTGCGGGGCTGGCCGGCTGCAAGCGCGAGTCACCCTGCGCGCGGTCGATGAGGAGCGGGTCTCGCTGCACCGCGCTGCACATCTCACCCGGCACGCCGGTGAGGGGCGGCACCCATGTCGCGGGGCGGTCGAGCGCGAACCACAGGTTGTTGCCGAAGCTGAACGTCATCGGCGTCGCGCACGACACCGCGCCACCCGCGCGTTGGCAAGGCGCGCGTCACGCACCACGACGTCGTCGACGGGCCACCCAGGCCAGCAGGCCGAGCAGGAGCGACACCGCCGGCGCCGCTTCACAGCCGCTTCGCACCATCGCGTCCATCGGGCGCTCCAGGCGGCTCGACACCTTGAAGGGCACCGCCTCGGAGCGCTCCGACACGTTGCCGGCGGCGTCCTCGGCGACGGCGCTGACGGTGTGGTCGCCGTCGGGCAGGGCGCTGGCCACCAGGAAGGTGAAGCCCCCGTCGGCGTCAGCCAGCACGTCGCCCGCTTCGGGGGCGTCGTCGAAGAAGACCCGCACGCGGGCGCCTGCCTCGACGGCACCCCGCACCACGCCAGGTGATTCGCTGAAGATGGCGCGGGCGCGGGGGCTCGAGATGAGGGGCGCCGCCGGAGCGCCCACGTCGGTGATGAAGCGCCGCTGCACCGTGCGCGCACCCTGCTGCGCCACCACCTCGTGCGGGCCATCGGCGAGGTCGACCGCCGGCGTGGCCTCGAACGCGCCGTCGAGGCCCGGCGCCAGCGTCGCGAGCGGCTGGCCATCGAGCGAGAGCGAGACGGGCGTGCCTGGTTCACCGACGCCGGCGACGCGTGGCCGGCGCGCGCGCAGCACCTCGGCGTCCCGCGGCGCGAGGAGCGCGAGCGAGCCGCCGTCGACGCCCGCGTCGGGCACCGCGAAGGGCTGCAGCGTGAAGTCGCTGCGACCGAGGCCGCCGCCGCCGGCGTTCCGGCCCTGCTGGCTCTCCTCACCACCGTCCGGGAACAGGCGCCGGAAGACGCCGCCCGCGCCGCCCGTCGCATCGCTCGGCCAGGTTCGCGGCGTCCACGCGGCGATGAGGCCACCGCCGCCGCCACCACCCGGGCCCGCGAAGCCGTTCGACAGACGCACCCACCCGCCCGCGCCACCTCCGGCCCGAAGGCCGGCTTCGTTGGCCACCACCTCGAGGGCCTGCAGCACCAGGGTGCCGCCGGCGCCTCCACCGGCTCCACCGCTGCCATCTTCCCCGTTGCTGCCCTCGACGGAGAAGGTGGCGTTGATGGCGGCTTCGAGGGTCCTCGCGCGCACCCAGATGAAGCCGCCGCCGTTGCCGCCGCGGGTGGTGAGGCCCTCGCGCGCCCCGCCGCCACCGCCGCCGCCGAAGAACGCGCGACGAGTCGGGTCGAAGACGGTCGAAGCGCCGCCCAACCCGCCGACGTGACGCGCACCATCGGCCGACGTTCCGCCCTGCGCACCGCGCCCGACGTTGGCGCCACCGCCGCCGCCAGACGCCTGGCAGACGCCTCCGCCCCCACCATTCGCTGCCGGCCGGGCGCCCCCGACGGCCCCCCACGAGCCCACCGCGAGGCCCTCGCCCGTGGGAGCGAACCCCGCGCCGATGGACCGGGCCACGTCTCCTTCGCAGCCCACCTGGCCCGCGGGCTGGGCCGCCTGGTCGCCGCCCCGAAACCCGCGCCCCTCGACGCTCAAGGCGCCGTCGGTCTCGAAGCGCTATGACACCAGCGCCGCGATGATGCCGCCGCACCGGCCATTCCACGACGGAGAGACGATGGAGCGCGTGTAGCGAACGAACAGCTGTCTGGCCTCGATGACTCGCACCGCCTGCACCACGCCCTCCGTCAACAGCTCGGCGGGGCGGTCGAGCGTCACGCGGTCGCCCGAGACGGCCACCAGCCGCCGGAAGAAGTAGCGCCCGACGGTGCTCTGCCCGAAGTCGACGACGCCGGCGTCAGCGACCCCCTGGGTGTGATGAAACAGCACGAGGTCGCCCGCGGCGAACCCCACCGCAGAGTCGAGGTCGACCGACACCCCCGCCAGCGCGCGCACGCCAGAGCACTGGTTGAACACCGACAGGGTGCTGGCCGAGACGTTGCCCAGCCGCCCGGTGCCGAAGCCGTACTCGAGCCCCTCTTGCGCCAGCGCGGACGACGCGACCAGGAGACCGAAGAGCGAGGCCGACGCACGCATACTGGCACTGTGGCCTCGCCTCGACGGTGGCGCCACTGCTGGCGCATCGAATGGGAGCGGGCTCCCATCGCCGTGTCGGGGGAGTCGGGCGCCCGGCAGAGGGCCGCGCGTTCACTCGAGCGCGAAGTCGGCGCGGTGTTTCCTGCACCGCCTTCGCGCCACGTCCTTCGCGGCGGCCGAGGCGAGCTGGCGGAAGTACGAGTTGGCGATGGTGAGGTCTCCGCGCTTGCAGGCCACCTCGGTGAGGGCGATGGCGAAGTCGCGGCGCGCCTCGGGTGAGGTGAAGGCGTAGCGCGTCGACGAGCGACGCTTCCACACCTCGTCGAACTCACCGCGCTGGAGCTGGCCTTCGAGCTCGTCCAGCACGGCTTTTTCGGCGGGCGGTGGAGGCGCCAGCGCTTTGGCCGGCTTCACGGTGGGCTTGCCAGGGGGCTCGGCGCCGGCGTCTGGCTCTGGCGTTGGGCCCCCGTCGGGAGGGTCGGCTGGCCCCGCATCGACCACGGCCACCACGACGGGCGGAGGGTCGACCGGCGGCGGCGTCACCACCACGGTCGCTCCCGCGTCGACGGCCTGCTTTCCCGTCGTCCCGTCGAGCGCCTTCGCGACGAAGAAGGTGCCTACCGCGATGCCGACGACGACGAGGCCACCGGCGACGAGCTTCACGGGTGAGGTTGCACCTGGAGTCGACGGGGCCGCACCGACGGCCGCGGGAGGAGGTCCGGGCGGTGGCGCCACGGGGAGCGACGGTGACGGGTTCGGCGTCGCCAACACCGGCTTCTTCGCCAGCACCTGCGAGGGCGAGACGGTGGCGTCGGCCATCATGCGCTCGTCGACGGCGGCGCCCGGCTGCAGCACGACGCCCGACGGACGGGACGCGTGCGCGCCGCTGGTGGTGCTCGTCAGCACCTGGCCGGTGAGCTCGAGCACGAACGAGGCGACGTCGGGCGTGCGGTGCGCGCGGTCCTTCTGGAGCGCGTGCTCGACGGCCTGGGCCATCGGCGCCGGCACGTGCGGGGCCACGGTGAGGAGCGGCGGGTGCGGCTCGTACGCGATGCGGAAGACGACCTTCGCGATGCTGTCGGCGGCGAAGGGCGCCTGCCCGGTGAGGCACTCGTAGGCGATGGAGCCCAGCGAGAAGACGTCACTCGCCGGCGTGACGTCGCGGTTGTGGCCGAGCGCCTGCTCCGGCGACATGTAGAGCGGTGTGCCCATGAGGACCGAGTCGGTCGTCTGCATGGTGCCGCCGTCGGACAGCTTCGAGATGCCGAAGTCGAGCACCTTCACCTGGTCGCCCAGGCCCGTGGGGACGAGGAAGATGTTCTCGGGCTTGAGGTCGCGGTGAATGACGCTGGCGCCGTGGGCGGCGTGGAGCGCGCTGCCGACCTGCCGCATCACCTGAGACACCTCGTCGGGCGACATGGGGCCGCGCTTGAGCCGGGCGGCGAGGCTCTCACCCTTGAGCAGCTCCATGACGATGAAGGGCTGGCCCGAGGGCAGGTTGTTGAAGTCGATGACCTGCACGATGTTCGGGTGCTCGAGGCGCGCGGCGATTTCGGCTTCGCGTCGGAACCGCGCGAGCGCCTCGGCCGGGAGCTCTCCCTGCGTGTGCAGCACCTTGATGGCCACCTGCTTGCCGGCGAGGCGCAGGTGTCGGGCCAGCCACACCTCGCCCATGCCGCCACGCCCGAGGAGCCGCTCGACCTCGAACGTCTCGGCCACCACCATTCCCGGGCTCAGGGCGTCTGCCATGCGAGGCGCACTCTCTCACCGGAGCAGGCCGCATGTGGGTGAATTTCGTCATCGCCAGGTGGCGGGCTGGCCGGGTGAGCGGAGGCCGGAATCGAGCTGGGAAATACAGCCCCGAGAATCTCGCGCACGACTCTGCGTCTGGGCGCATCAGCCCAACGAACCTCAGGCCCGCTGGGGTAGAAAGCCCGCATGCTCTCACTCACCGCCCTCGTCCTCGTGCTCTCGCAGACCGGTCCCGACAAGGTCGTCGACGTCTCGGCGAAGAAGGCCGACTTCGGCGTCCTCACCGACGGCAAGGGGCACTACGTCGTCTACAACGCGAGGGAGCCGCTCTCGGGCCCCACCTTCTACGGCGACGGCAAGACGTTCAATCTGCTCCGGGTCATCGGCGGTGGGGCGAGCGGCACCGAGTCCTGGGACATGTCGCTGTGGGACCCGCGCGTCATCGGCCTCAAGCAGTCGTACGCCTCGATGTCGATGAAGGACGAGGGCAAGGTGTTCGAGGTCGCCTGCGGAGAGACCACCGGCAAGCTGACGCGCCTGGCCTCGGAAGAGGCGACGAAGCTCGTCGACGCAGCCGCCTTCCGTGGTTCGAAGTGGACACGGCTCCCCACGCTCCTGTTCCGCGACGACACCGGCAGCTACTACCTCATCGACCGGCTCCGCACCGACGACGACAACGACCGCCGCGACTGGCGCGTCTTCATCGGGCCCCGCGGCAAGATGAAGCTCGCCGCGCTGAAGGACGTGGTCGACGACGACCAGGGGCAGATCTTCGCCACGAAGGACGGCTCGCTGCGCCTCGTCACCAAGACGGGTGAGACGAAGTGGATCAAGGGCAAGGCCGAGACGGCGCTGACCGAGGTCGACCTGGGCACCTTCCGCAACGGGCGCATGGTGTACGTCGACCTGGGCCCGTACGTGGGCCAGAAGCTCGGCACGCCCTGCGACGACCTGCTCTGACGACGCTCGCGGAACTGCGCCAGACCGGGGGCTGTCTCAGCTCGTCTCACGGGTTTCTCAGTTCGACTTCGGCTTCGCTCACCCCGGTCACCGTGGGCGTCGCCGTGACGAGGACAAGGCAGCGCCCACCGCGCCCGCGGGTAAGCTCTCGCCTTCGTCTCACGGGTTTCTCCCGGAGGTCCTTCATGCTGCGCTCGTCTCTCGTGGTGGCGGCCCTGCTGCTCGGCCACGCCGCCCACGCCTTCTGCGGCTTCTACGTCTCGTCGGCCGGTGGGCAGCTCTTCAACGACGCCACCATGGTGGTGCTGATGCGCGAGGGCACCCGCACGGTGCTGTCGATGCAGAACACCTACCGCGGGCCGCCCAGCGACTTCGCCATGGTGGTGCCAGTGCCGGTGGTGCTCCAGAAGGAGAACGTGCGCACGCTGCCCAAAGGGGCGTTCGACCGGCTCGATGCGCTCGCCTCTCCGCGGCTGGTGCAGATGTGCGTCGACGACGAGGGCGGCCCACGCGGTGGCGGCATGCTGGGCGCGGCCAAGAGCGCCGACATCGGCGGCCTGGGCACACTTCCTCGCGACCTCGGCGTGAAGGTCGAGGCGAAGTTCGAGGTGAACGAGTACGACATCGTCATCCTCTCGGCGAAGGACGCGCTCGGCCTGGAGATCTGGCTGAAGGAAAACAAGTACCAGATTCCCGCCAACGCCGAGCCGCTGCTGCGACCGTACGTGCAGAACAACTCGAAGTTCTTCGTCGCGAAGGTGAACACGAGGAAGGTGAAGTTCGTGAACGGCCAGGCGGTGCTGTCGCCGCTGCGTGTGCACTACGACAGCGACAAGTTCGAGTTGCCCATTCGCCTGGGCCTCGTCAACACGTCGGGCGAGCAGGACCTCATCGTGCACGTCATCGCGCGCGGCCGGTACGAGGTGGCCAACCGCCCCAACGTGATGATCCCCACCAACCTCGACGTGAAGGTGGCCGTCGAGCCGCGCTTCGGAGCCTTCTACTCGGAGCTGGTGAAGCGCACGTT
Source organism: Myxococcaceae bacterium (assembly GCA_033763395.1). Lineage (GTDB taxonomy): Bacteria > Myxococcota > Myxococcia > Myxococcales > Myxococcaceae > Xiheimicrobium. The sequence goes on along the minus strand of JANRKQ010000074.1, from coordinate 72,343 downwards.
CGCGAAGACGCCGAACGCCGCCGTCACCGAGTTCGCCTGGCAGGGCGCGATGCCGCCGCCCGAGGTGATGGTCGACCAGGGCATCTACGGCGTCACCTGCGACCCCTGCCCGCCGCCGCACCCGATGGACGACCCGCTCACCCGGCTGCTGGGCGCCGATGTCATTCCCGGAGTGAAGGGCGACTCGGGCGTGGCGAAGTGGGCCGCCGAGACGACGCTGACGCGCCTGCACCTGCGCTCGACGAAGGACGGCAACACCGACGACCTCGTCTTCAAGCAGGCCGAGCCCATCGAGGGGGGTGTGCCGGGCGTACCCGAGGTGCGGGCGGCGAAGAAGAACCGCTTCCAGGGACGCTACGTGATGTGGAAGCGCGGTGACGCCTGCTGGGACATGGCGTCGCCCATCGTCTCGGCGGGGCTCGCGGGGACGAGCGCCGTGCTGGCGAAGCCGGCGGCGCTCGAGCAGGCCTTCGAGGCGTACCTCGTGTCGTCGATTCCGCAGCTGGGCGTCGAGGCGACGGGCTGGGTGAAGCCGGCGCAGAAGACGCCAGCGCCAGTAAAGTGAGCGGCGCGGCTGGTGACCATCGGCTGGCTCCCCTCGTGCGTGACGAACTCAGCTCGGCGCTGCACGCGGCGAGGAGGAGAGGCCAGGCACGAACCGGAGGGGTGTCAACCAGGTGACGAATAGCGTCACCTCGTTTACACCCCCCGAAATCGCCAGGCGCCTCGGCCCTCGTCAGGTCGTCTCGTTCGGGCGGCGTGCGATTCGGCGTCGCCCTCGCCCCTCGATGCCTCGGAGCGCCCTCTTTCGCCGCCGCCGCTCTTCCCGAGTCAGGGGCCGCGCTGCCCGGCTCGGCCACCACCTCGGCGAGCAGCCCTGAGGAACTGCGAACCCGCCACCAGGCGCCCCGCGGCTCAGCCACCCGAGCGCGAACCCCACTGCCACCGCGGCCAGCACCACCAGGGCCGCCCTGAGGTGGGACCCGGGCGAGTCCGAGGACGTGCGACGCGTCACCGGCGCAGCCGACGCAGCCAGTAGCTCTCGCTCTCGCCCAACACCACGCGGAAGAGCGCGGCGTCACCAGCCACCGGCACCGAGAAGCGGCCGCGCTCGTCGGTCTTCACCAGCTTGCCGTTGACGAAGACCTGCGACCGGCCCGGCGCCACGCCCACGGCCTTCGTGTCGGGGCCCGCGCGCTCCCCCGGCAGCGGGCGCTCGATGAGCAGCGTCGTGCGCGCGTTGTCGTACAGCACCTCGAGCTTGTTGAGCCGCACGCCGGCCTTCGCCACGCCGTTCGCGTCGAGCGGCGTCGCCGACCAGATGAAGTCCCCTTCGGACAGCACCCCGGGCTCGAGCACCAGCCGCCCTTCGGGCACCTGCCGGTCGATGAGCGCCTGGCCGGTGTTGCCCGCCGCATAGAGCTGAAAGCGCCAGGCCTTCGCGCCCTCGAAGGCGTTGAAGGCGAAGGTGAGCGCCGGCACCTTCGACTGGTAATAGACGGTCGCCTTCTGGCCCGTCTCGGCCACCACGTCCGAGCGCGTGGCGGTGTCGCGAGCCGAGGCCACGTCGGGCAGGAAGTCGAGGCGGCCCTGCTTGAGCGTCGCGCCCGAGGCGTCGGTCGTTCGGAAGAAGAGTTGGCCACGCGCCGCGCCCGGCACCAGCACCTGGCGGCCCACCGGGCCCGCGATGAAGGTCGACGCGAAGGCCTCGTCGCGCGCCACCTCGACGCGGTTCGTCTCGTCGGGCAGCACGATGGCGACGTTCGAGACGCCGTCGGCGTGCACCTTCACCCGGCTGGCGCCATTCACCACCAGCCCGGGCTTGAGCTCGAGCGCGGTGGCGCGGGTGCCCTCGATGAGGAGCCCCTCTCCGGCCTTCACCATGGTGGGCTTCCCGTCGACGGTGACGGCCACCTCGCCGGACTTCACCTCGACGCGCTGCTTCTTGCCCGCCTGGGTCACCAGCACGGTGGCTTCCTGGGTGCCGCCGACCGCCACCTCGCCCACCTTCACGCCGCCGCGGCCCTTGCCGTCGAGCTGCACCGTCAGCGGGCCCACCACCTTCGTCAACGCCAGCACCGGCACGCCGGACTCTTCGCGCACGCCCTCGGTGATGCCCGTCGCCCCCGCGGCGAGGGCGACGGTGGCGCCGGGCCCTTCGAGCCGCGCGGCCGCCTTCGGGCCCACCTGGTAGGCCGTGCCCGCGGCCAGCGCCTCGCCCGACTTCGCGACGGTGAACGTCTTCTCGCCGGGGCGCTTCACGCTGAGCTTGCCCACCTCGACGACGACCTTCACCGTCCCGGCCGGCGTCGGCTCGGCGGGCATCTCGAAGTCCGCCGCGCCGAACGAGAACGTTCCCTGCTTCACCGTCGTGGTGCCCGCGTCGGGGAACTCGAACTCGATTTCGCCGAACGCGAGCGTGCCTGCGAAGCCGCCGTCGGCGACCTGCACCCGGCCCACCGCTCCTTCGCCGAGCGTCGCCGTGCCGCTCGCCGTCTTCACCGTCACGCCCCGCCAGCTCGACCCACCGTCACCTGCGCTGAAGGCCACCGAGCCCGCCAGCAGCTCGAGGCTCGCGAGCTTCGAGCCCACCCGGAAGCGCGTCTCTTCCTGCAGCTCCAGCGCCCGCCCGGCCTCGTCGAGGAGGAGCGCCCGGCTGGCCGGCCCCGTCGCGAGCAGGTCTCCGTCGAAGAGCGGCCCCGGCCGCGCCGCGGTCGTCCCCCCGTCACGCTCGAGCGCGACCGTCCCCTCCACCTCGGTGAGCTGCGCGAGCGGCGGCGTGGCCACCGGCGGGAGCGGCGTCAGGGGCGCCAGCGGCACCGGGGGCGGAGTGACGGGCGGTGGGTCTTCCGGGCACCCGGTGAACAGCGCCGTCAGCGACAGCGCGACGAGCGCACGGGCGGTGAGTGTCATCGCAGCTTCTCGAGCTCGATCTGGAAGATGGCCTGGTCTCCGTCGGCGACCTCGACCTGCTTCGTCTGCGTGACGTGCTTCGGCGCCTCGATGACGAGCGTGTACTTCCCGCCTGGCACCTCGACCTCGAAGCGGCCGTCGGCCTTCACCGCCTGCTTCAGCTTGAGCTCGACGACGCGCACGGTGGCCTTCGCGACGGGGCCGGCCGCGCTGCTGATGACGCCGCGGAGCTTCGCCTTCGTGCGCTGCGCCGCCAGCTCGAGCGTCACGTCGAGGGTGGCCGTCGCTTCGGGCGGCACCTGCACCGCTTCATCGGCGGGTACGTAGCCGTCGAGCATCACCCGCAGCTGCACCGGGCCCGGGCCGACGCCGTCGAGCGTGTAGGCCCCCGAGGCCTGCGTCGTCGTCGTCTTCGCGCCCGAGACCACCTTCGCGCCGGCGAGCGGCTTGTCGGGCGCGGCGCGCACCACGCCGGTGACGCGCCCCGGCCCCGTGGGCGCCTCGAGCACCAGCTCGGTCTCGGTCAGTCCCTCGGCCACCACCACCGAGACGCTCGCGGAGCGCAGGCCCGGCGCCGAGGCCTTCACCTCGAAGGTGCCGGGCGTGAGGTCGGTCACCTCGAAGGCGCCAGCGGCGTCGCTCACCACGGCGCGCGGGCCCACCGAAACCGACGCGCCCGTCACCGGGGAGCGGTCGGCCTTGAGCACCCGGCCGGCGATGCCGCGCGGCTTCCGCTCCGGCCCGGTGGTCGTCGTCGCCGTGACGGGGCGTCGCAGCGTCACCGCCCCGCCCAGGCTCGCCCGCCCGAGAATCGTCGACAGCGCGGGGTTCTCGGGGCCATCGGGCAGTCGCGGCGCGACGAGGTTCGACCAGGCCACCTCGAGCAGCAACCCGACGCCGAACTCGAACGGACCCACGCCGAAGGACCCGAAGCGGGCCTGCAGGCCGCCCGTGATGCCGGGGCCCCGCAGGCGGCCCCACGCAGCGGCTTCTTCGAGGCCGAGGATGTACTCGGCGCGGCCGTAGAGCTGGAGCCAGAGGTGACGGCCGAGGTCGAGGTTGGCGGCGACGCCTCCGATGGGGCCGGTGGTGAGAATGCCCGCCGCGCAGCTCTGCACCGAGGTGTCGGTCGGGAGCCGGCCCAGGCCTTGCGGGCAGCTCCGGTCGAGCCGCATGTAGGGGCGGCCTGCCATCGCCCAGCCCCCCTGCAGCTCGAGGCCGAACGAGGGAGCCGCCTGCCACCGCAGCAGGCCGAGCAGGTTGCCCGAGATGGCGCGATACTCAGTGCTGCGCTCGTTGACGAGGTCCTGGTTCGTGAGGTCGATGGGGGGCGTGGCCTGCTGGAAGAAGCGGAACGGGTCGATTCGCACGTCGCCCTGCACGCCGAACCAGGAGCGGCTGTACCAGGTGGCCGTGAGGGCCTGGCTCAACAGCAGAAAGGGCGCGTTGGTCGAGAAGGCCTGGGCGGTAGCTGTCTGGCCCTGGGTCTGCGAGCGGAACACGCCGCCGAGCGTCACCAGCGCGCGGCCCTCGGTCCACCCGTCCGGATGAAGTGCCTCGGCCGGCTGTGCGAGGGAAGGTGCGGCCGCCAGGAGCCCAACGAGGACGCAGATACGCACGGGCCCAAAACGGTAGCACGGCTGAACCGGCCTTCATCGTTTCTGTGCGAAGGCCGCATCGGGGCGAAAGGCGCAGGCTGGTCGGGTGATCAACACGGGTCGCCAGGAGTCGCTCCATCCGCGAGCCCACCCTGGTCGGGGCGTTACTTCCGGTCTCGAGCTCGCCTGTCAGGCCGCGATGCCGGCGTGGTCCGACGCGATGGCCGACGCGCTTGCGGTGGTCACGCAGCCCGCGCGGAGGAACCGGCCTGTCCTCGAACCCGGTGACTTCATCGCCACCTGCCAGGCCGAACGCTGCCGTCACCCGAGCTCGCCTGGCGGGCGGCGATGCCGGCGTGGTCCGACGCGACGGCCGGCGTGCGGTGCAGCCCGCTCGGAGGAGCCGGCATGGCCTCGAATCCGATGACGGCGTCGCTACCTGTCAGGCCGAAAGGTCGACCCGGCGCTGGCAACGCCAGGGCGGCGGCCTCACCCAGCTTCTCGGCGCCCAACGCCGCCGTCACTCGAGCTCGCCTGCGAGGCCGCGATGCCGGCGTGGTCCGACGCGACGGCCGACGCGCTTGCGGTGGCCACGCAGCCCGCGCGGAGGAACCGGCCTGTCCTCGAACCCGGTGACTTCATCGCCACCTGCCAGGCCGAACGCTGCCGTCACCCGAGCTCGCCTGGCGGGCCGCGATGCCGCGTGGGAGGCGATGCTCGACCTGGAGCGCCACCACCAGCCCGGTGCCGAGGCGCCCGACGAGCGCGGCCCAACGTCCGCTGCGAGGTGCGGGCGAGTGCGGTAGAAGTCCGCTCGTGACGACGGCCTTCCGGACGTTCGTGTTGGCCGGGACCCTCGTGGGCGTGACGGCCTGGGGCCAGGGGCGCCTCCAGTCGGCTGGCACGCTGACGGAGGCGCGCGCGCAGCACACGGCGACGCTGCTGGCCGATGGCCGCGTGCTGGTGGCGGGTGGGCGAGGCGCCGATGCCACCCTGACGCTCGCGTCGACGGAGCTCTTCGACCCGAAGACGAACACCTGGCGCCAGGGCCCGCCGATGACGACGGCGCGCGCGGGCCACACCGCGACGCTCCTGGACGACGGGCGGGTGTTGGTGGTGGGCGGCACGGCGCCGGCACGAGACGGGAGCGCGCGGCTCGACGCGCTCGACTCGGCCGAGGTGTTCGACCCGACGAAACGAACGTGGGCGCTGGTGGGCGCGCTCGCCGAGGCGCGCAACGGGCACACCGCCACGAAGCTGGCCGACGGCACGGTGTTGGTGGTGGGCGGGGCCCGGCCGGTGCACCAGCACCTCGCCAGCGTCGAGCGCTTCGACCCGCGGACCGCGACCTTCACGCCGATGGCCCCGCTGCGGCTGGGGCGGTGGCTCCACGATGCGGTGCGCCTGGCCGACGGCAGCGTGGTGGTGCTGGGCGGACGCTCGAACCAGCTGACGAGCGACGCGGGTGTGCCGACGCCGAGGCCCGGCCTGCCCCTCGACGCCGTGGAGCGCTTCGACGTGGACGCCGGCTCGTGGGCCCCGCTCCCGGCGCTGACCGAGCCGCGCCAGCGCACGGCCGTGGTGGGGCTCGGGGCGCGGGTGGTGGTGTTTGGCGGGCAGACCACCACGATGTCGACGAACTACGTCGAGTGGTGGCAGGCCCCGGCGGGCGAGTGGGCGCAGTCGACGACCCACCTCGCGGTGCCCATCGCGGGGCACACGGCGTCGGTGTTGCCGTCGGGAGACGTGCTGGTCGTGGGCGGAGAGCCGCCGCAGGCCGTCGACACTGCCCGGGTGCAGCGCTGGGTGCCCTCGACGCAGCGGTGGTGCCTCGCCGGCACGCTCAAGGTGTCGCGCAAGGCGCACGCCGCGACAGTGCTCAAGGACGGCTCGGTGCTCGTCTCGGGCGGCACCTCAGCGGGCCTGGCCGAGGCGTCCGCCGAGCGCTGGGTGCCGGCGAAGGGCGAGTGCGTCGAGCCGTAGGGCAGGGTGGAGCCGCGGCCGAGGCGTCCTGGCTCCGTCGCCGACATGGCCGCTCAACCGTGCCGAGGTCCCTCTCGAGGTGCGGGTCGCGCTCGTTCTCGGGCTGGTCGCCTGTGTGCCGGCGGTGCGGCCTGTTCCACGTGGAACACCCGTTCAGTGTCCGCACCTTCCCCCGACCGACGGGCCTGAAGTTTGGCACAGTGCCGCGCCCTGATGGCGAACGCTCCCGTGGCTCCCGAGTTCGCCCACCTCGTCGACCTCTCGGCCGATGCGTTGGGCACCTTCGTCCTCTTCGCGACCGACGACTACTTCGCCGAGAAGGAGAACCTGCTCAAACCCGGCGCGCCCGAGTGGCGTGAGGGCGCGTACACCGACAAGGGCAAGTGGATGGACGGCTGGGAGTCCCAGCGCCGCCGCACCGAGGGGCACGACTGGGCGGTGCTTCGCCTGGGCGCGAGCGGGCGGGTGCACGGCGCGCTCGTCGACACCACGCACTTCAAGGGCAACGCCCCGCAGGAGGTGGCCCTCGAGGGCCTCGAGGCGCCCCTCACGGCGACGGCCGAGGCGCTCGAGGCCGCGACGGGCTGGTTCGAGGTGCTGCCCCGCCAGCCGGTGAAGCCCGACTTCCCCAACGTGCTGCGCGCGAAGGCCGTGTCGGCGCGCGTCACCCACGTGCGCCTGCGCATCTTCCCCGACGGCGGCGTGGCGCGGCTGCGCGTCTACGGTGAGGTGGTGGCCGAGCCCCGCACCTTCTGGCGGCGCGGCTCCGTCGACCTCGCGGCGGTCGAGAACGGCGGCACCATCGCCGCGGTGAGCGACATGTTCTTCGGGCCGCCATCGAACCTGCTGCTGCCCGGCCGCGGCGTGAACATGGGCGATGGCTGGGAGACGAAGCGCCGCCGCACGCCCGGCAGCGACTGGTGCGTCATCAAGCTGGCCCGGCGCGGCGTGGTGGAGCGGCTCGAGCTCGACACGCACTACTTCAAGGGCAACGCCCCCCAGGCCACCCTCGTCGAGGCCCTCGACGAAGAGACGCTGGGCGCCGAGGCGGTGGCGGCGCTGCTGCGGGCGCCGAAGGGCTGGCAGACGCTGCTGGCGCGCACGCCGCTGGTGCAGCACCGCCGGCACCAGCTCGAGCCCGACCGCCCGCTGCCAGTGACGCACCTGCGCGTGCACATCTTCCCGCACGGCGGCGTCAACCGGCTGCGCGTGTTGGGCACTGCGCTCGACACCCCGGCCGAGCGGCAGGCGCTCGAGCAGCTCCATGCCCTGTCGGTGGACGAGGCGAGCGCCCTCTTCCTCTCGTGCTGCGGGGCGCGCGCGTGGGCCGAGACGATGGCCGCCCTGCGTCCCTTCGGGTCGGTGCGGGAGCTCTTCGCGGCCGCCGAGAGCGTCTGGTGGAAGCTGGGCACCACCGCGTGGCTCGACGCCTTCGCAGCCCACCCGCGCATCGGCTCGTCGAAGAAGGGCAAGGCGCAGACGGCGAAGTCGGCGGCGTGGTCGAAGGGCGAGCAGCGCGGCGTCGCGGCGTCCGAGAAGGCCGTGCTGGCGAAGCTGAAGGCGCTCAACGAGGCCTACATCGAGAAGTTCGGCTTCATCTTCATCGTCTTCGCCACCGGCAAGTCGGCGCCCGAGATGCTGGCGCTGCTCGAGGAGCGCGTGGGCCGCCCGAAGAAGGCCGAGCTCGAGACCGCGGCCGTCGAGCAGATGAAGATCACGAGGCTGCGGCTCGAGAAGTGGCTCACCGAGCGCGGCGGGGAGCGCTGACGCCATGGGCATCTCGACCCACATCCTCGACACCACGCGCGGCCGCCCGGCGCAGGGCGTGACGGTGCGCCTGGAGCAGCTGGCCCCCGGGGGCGCCGCCGAGCTCGCGCGCGGGGTGACGAACGAGGACGGGCGGGTGAAGCCGCTCCTCGACGTGATTCCGGCGGCGGGCGCGTACCGGCTGCACTTCGAGGTGGCGCCGTACTTCGCGGGCCTCGGCGTCGAGTCCTTCTACCCGTCGGTGAGCATCGACTTCGTGGTGCGGGCGACGCACGAGCACTACCACGTGCCGCTCCTGCTCAACCCCTACGGCTACGCCACCTACCGCGGCTCATGAGCACCGTGCGCGCCGAGCCGCTGTCCGTCGAGGCCTTCCAGCCCTTCGGTGACGTCGTCTCGGCGGGCCTCCGGGCCGGGCAGGCGGCGAACCAGGGCACGGCGACGCGCTTCGACTGGTGCACCGAGCTCGTCAACGCCCGGCCGACGGCGCGGGCCAACGTGTCGGTGTTCCGCTCGGTCGCGAAGGCGCTGCCGTTCGAGCTGAGGCTCCTCGAGCGTCACCCCTGTTCGACGCAGGCCTTCCTGCCGATGGTGTGTCAGCGCTTCCTGGTGTGCGTCGCGCCGACGGCGCCCGATGGAGGCCCGGCCCTCGACGGCCTGCGCGCCTTCCTCTGTGGCCCGGGCCAGGGCATCAACTACCGCGTGGGCACCTGGCACCACCCCATCATCGCCCTCGAGGGCGCCGCGGACTTCGTGATGCTGGCCTTCGAAGACGGCTCGCCGCAGGACTGCGTGGTGCACCCGCTCGCCGCGAGCGTGCGCGTGGTGGAGTGACGCGGCATGCAGCGCGTCGGCCGCAGAGACCTGCTGGTGTCCTTCCTCGGGGTGGCCGCGGCGACGTCGGCGTGTCGGCGTGGAGAGCGGCCCCGGCGCGACGTGCCCACCCGCTTCGTCGACGGGGTGCACGAGGTGGGGCACCGGCTGCGTGAGGCGCCGCCCCCGCTGGCGATGGTGGACGAGCGCGTCGTCGACTGTCTCGTGGTGGGCGGCGGCGCCGCAGGGTTGTCGGCGGCGTGGCGGCTGCGCGGCGCGGGCGTGTCCGACCTGCTGGTCGTCGAGGTCGACGAGGTGGAAGGTGGCACGGCGCGCTCGGGGCAGAACGCCGTCTCGCGCTTCCCCTGGGGCGCCCACTACCTGCCCGCGCCGCTGTCGGCGAAGGGCCCGGTGCCGAAGCTGTTGAGCGAGCTCGGCGTGATGACCGGCGTCGACGACGAGGGCGCGCCGCTGTTCGCGGAGGAGGCGCTCATTCACGAGCCCGAAGAGCGCGTGTACTACCGGGGCCACTGGTACGAGGGGCTGTACCTGCGCGCGGGGGCCTCGGCTGACGACCTCGCGCAGCTCAAGCGCTTCGAGGCGATGATGAACGGCTTCGCCGCCGCGCGCGACGCACGAGGGCGCAAGGCCTTCGCGGTGCCGCTCGAGCTGGGGAGCGACGACGACGAGTGGACCTCGCTCGACCGCCTGTCGATGGCGTCGTGGCTGGAGCAGCACGGCTTCACGTCGCCGCGGCTCCAGTGGCTCGTCGACTACGCGTGCCGTGACGACTACGGCGCCACCGCGCAGGACACCTCGGCCTGGGCGGGCCTCTGGTACTTCTGCGCACGCCAGAGCGGCGCGGAGAAGAACGAGGGCTTCTTGAGCTGGCCCGAGGGGAATGGGCGGCTCATTCGGCAGCTCGCGAGTGGCCTGGGTCCCCAGCAGGTGCGCCGACGAACGCTCGTCCACACGCTCGAGCCGGTGCCCGGGTCGACGGACTGGGCGGCCCAGGCGCTCGACGCGGCGACGGGAGCGCCGGTGCGACTTCGCGCGCGGCAGGTGGTGCTGGCCACGCCCCGCTTCATCGCCGCCCGCCTGCTGGCGCCGTGGCGCAGCGCGCGGCCGTCGTTCCTCGACGCCTTCGTCACCGGCCCGTGGACGGTGGCGAACCTGACGCTCTCGCAGCGGCCGAAGAGTCGTGGGTTCCCGCTCGCATGGGACAACGTCGTGCACGAGAGCCGCTCGCTCGGGTACGTGGTGGCGACACACCAGTCGCTCCAGGCGCGCACGACGGGGCCCACGGTGCTGACGTGGTACTACCCGCACGACGGGCGCGACACCGTCGCCGAACGCAAGAAGCTGCTCGCCACCACGCCGGAAGAGTGGGCGCAGGTGGTGCTCGGAGACCTCTCGCCAGCGCACCTCGGCTTCGAGGCAATGGTCGAGTCCATCGAGGTGATGCGGTGGGGCCACGCGATGGTGCGCCCGGTGCCGGGCTTTCTCTGGGGCTCGGCCCGGCGGGACGCCCAGAGGTCGCTCGGGCCCTCGCTGCACTTCGCCCACTCCGACCTGGGGGGCCTCGCGCTCTTTGAAGAGGCAAACTGGCACGGCGTGCGCGCCGCGGAGCAGGTGCTCACTGGCCTCGGCCGCCCGGGGCCATCCTGGCTCGACGCGGGGTGAGGCGCGTGAGTGCTGGCTCATCTCTCACTCGAAGCAGAAGCCACTCGTTCGCTGAGGCGTCGACTTCGTCGGGCGATGTGACCGTTGGAAACATCTGTCTCGTCCAGATGTAACCATTGGTCACATTGCATGGCTGTCCTGGCGCCGGCCCCACGGGCGACGCCCGGCGTGCGCGCGTCCGACCCGTGCTCGGCCTCGTCGACGGTGGACGTCGCCATGGCGCTTTGCCACGGCCCTGGTCGACCGCTTCCGGTCCGCCGCCGCTCGAAAACGCGGCTCAACTCCCCCAGCGCGTGGTGTACCTTCGGCGCGTGACGCCCCAGGTCCCGTCGCCTCCCGTCAACCCGGCTGCGCTCGACTCCGGGCGTCGCACGGCCGGCTGCCTCTTCTACGCGCTCGGCATGGTGGCCGGCGCCGGTCTGCTCTTCTTCACCTTCTTCGTGCCCGCCGTCATCGGTGACAACCCCGGCAAGGAGCTCGGGGGCATGTTCACCGGCGCGCTCCTCGCGATGCCGGCGCTGTTCCTCTACGTGTGGATTCCGTGGGTCGTCGACCGCTTCGACCCGGAGCCGCTGTGGACGCTCCTCGGCGCGCTCGGCTGGGGCGCCATCGCGGCGTGTGGCTTCTCGGCCGTCATCAACTCCGCCCTGGGCGCTATCGGCACCGAGGTGGGCGGCCCGCAGGTGGGCAACTTCGTCTCGGCCTGCATCAGCGCGCCCGTCTTCGAAGAGCTCTTCAAGGGCCTCGGCGTCGCCGGCATCGCCTGGTTCCTCAAGCGTGAGTTCGACGGCGTCGTCGACGGCATCATCTACGCCGCCTTCGTCGCGCTCGGCTTCGCGGGCGTCGAGAACGTCATCTACTACGGGCGCGCCGCCATGCAGGACATGGGGGCCCACGGCGAGGCGAGCGCGCTGGCGGGCACCTTCTTCATGCGCGGGCTGATGACACCGTGGATTCACCCCCTCTTCACCACGATGACGGGCCTGGGCTTCGGGCTCGCGCGCGAGACGACGAAGGGCTCGGTGCGCTTCCTCGCGCCGCTGGGCGGCTACCTCGCGGCGGTCGTGCTGCACTCCATCTGGAACACCGCGGCCACCCTGTCCGGCATGCTGGTGCTGGTGATGCTGCCGCTGTGGTTCCTCTTCGTCACCGGCTTCTTCGTCATCGTCATCGTGCTGGTGCGGCGCAAGGGGCGCATCATTCGCGACCACCTCAAGGACGAGGTCCTCACCGGGCACCTCACGCTCGCCGAGCTCGAGTTCGTCACCAGCGCCTTCTCATGGTGGCAGGCGACCTTCTCGTGGGGAGGCGCTCCGGCCCGCCGCTTCGTCGAGGCCGCCTCGCGGCTGGCGCTCTCGAAGTGGCACTCGCGCCGGGCTGCGCAGGGCCACTCGCAGACCATCAGCGGCGCGTTCGTCGCCCCGCTGCGCAAGGAGCTCAAGCAACGACGCGACGAGATGGCGCGCTCCCTGGGCCGCGCGCTGCCGCAGCCAGAGCCCTGGCGCCCGACGCCGGAGCAGCCCCGCCCACCCTGGTTGTAGCGGCGCCCGCGGCTTGACCTCGAAGGGCCACGCTCGACTCGACGTTGGTGGCGCGAGACGACGAGGCCCGCGAGCGCGGCGAGTCGTCGCCAGCACGGGCAGCTCGGGGGACGCCAGGCGCCAGACTCAGGCTGCGCGCTTGCGGGCGAGCGCCGCGCCGAGGCGGGCCTCGAAGGTCGCGCGGTTCGTCTCCGCCTCCATTGGCACGCCGCTGAAGAGCGACACCGCGTTCACCGCGAGCTTGATCAACGCCGACTGCTGCAGAATCACCATCTCGGCAATCTGCGACTTCTTGCCCTTGATGTAGCGCTGAGAGGCGTCACGGTACTCGGGCTCGAAGCTCCGCACGGCGAGGCTGTCGAGGAACGTGCGCACCATCGGCGTCGAGGCGTAGATGGCGTCGTAGACGGGGAGCTGCTCGAGCCACAGCGGCTGCGTCAGAAAGCCCTCGTTCACGGTGACCACCACGTCGTTCGCCGGCCGATAGATGACCACCCGGCCGTTGTCGCTCGTCGCCTCGAGCAGCGGCTTGCCAAAGTCCATGCCCCCGACCCTGCAACGGGCCGACCACCGTGGATCAGCCCTCACTTCGCGCCGTTGCCGGCCAGGCCGAGGGGTGGTTCACACCTACTGAGTCGCGGCTCACTCCCTGCCAGCCGAGGACGGTGCTGAGACCGCCGTGATGCCAGCCCGTGCGACCACCCGTTGCCGCACGAGGGCTTCGAGGGTGTCGGCGAGCTGCTCGAGCCGGGCCTGCGCGGCCCCGACCCGGCGGGTGAACAGCCAGCGCGCCAGGCCGAAGGCCGCGCCTGTGACACCCAGGAACCCCACCACTCCAGCCAGCACGCTCTCGGGGAGCCCCAGCCCAAGCCCCTTCGACAGCCACGTCGGAACCAGCCACGCCACGTTCGAGCCGAGGCCTCCGCCGATGCCACCGATGAGCCCACCAAAGAGCCCGCCCGCGAGCTGGCTGGCATTGAGGGTGAGGCGAATGATGGTGGTGCCCTCCCTCGGGCTGACGTGCAGCTCGACGAGGCCGCCAGGGCCCACCGTCGTCAGGGTGAGGGAGCGCCCGAGCGTCGCGACCTGCGTCGGCAGCCCCGTCGAGCCGAGGGCCTCGCGGATCGCAGCGGCGAGCGCTTCATGGTCCTCTGCCGTCACCTCGCCATCGACGACGCGCTCGAGGGTCCGCGTCACCGGTGCGCCCGCGAGCCGGGTGCTCAACGTCTGACGTGGCTCGTGCTGGAGCTCGTGGGCCGCGCGGCGCACCAGGGCCGGGTCGAGCCCCGCTTCCTTCGCGATGGCTTCGACCTCGTCGAGGGACAACGTGGGGCGCTCGAGCTTTCGTTTCTGCTCGAGGGCCGCGGCGCGGCGGAGCAGCTCGGCCACCTCGCCCTCGGTGAAGTGTGTTGGCGGCGGACGCGTGCGTTCACTCACGGTGTTGGCCATCGTAGCGGGGGTTGAATCTTCCGCGAGCCGGGAAGGCTCGAAAGGGCCCATGAAGTACGTCGAAGAGGTCGAGGCGAAGGACTTCGAGCAGGCCGTGCTCGCGAAGAGCCACGCGGGCGTGGTGGTGGTCGACTTCTGGGCCGAGTGGTGCGCGCCCTGCCGCATGCTGGGGCCCACCCTCGAGCGCGAGGTGAACGCGCTCGCCGGCCGGGTGCGCCTGGCGAAGGTCGACGTCGACCGCGCGCAGGAGCTCGCCGCGGCCTTCCAGGTGCAGGGCATTCCCGCGGTGAAGGCGTTTCGAAACGGCGCGGTGGTGGCCGAGTTCACGGGGGCGCGCGACGCCAGCTTCGTGCGGCGGTGGTTGTCCGAGCTCGCCCCGTCGGCGATGGCCGAGGCCCTGGAGCGCGCCGACACCGTCGAGGCGCTCGAGCCGCTCCTCGCCGACGCCGAGGTGGGGCTCGCTGCCGCGCTCAAGCTGGCCGACGTGCACCTCGCGGCCGGTCGCGCCGACGCCGCGCTCGAGCTCACCACACGAGTCCCGCCGCACCACGCCCTGTCGGAGCGCGCCGGGTCCGTCGCACAGCGCGCCCAGCTCGCCCTCGCGGCCAGCGCCTTCGGCGGAGAAGCAGCCATTCGGGCCGCGCTCGCCAGCAACGAGGCCGACGTCGAGGCGCAGTTTGCGCTCGGGTGCGCGCTCGCGGCACGGGGAGACGACGAGGCCGCGCTCGAGGCCTTCCTCGAGGTCGTCACCCGTCGCAAGGCCCGGCGAGACGACGCGCGCAAGGCGATGCTGGCCGTCTTCGAGAAGCTCGGCAGCGCGAGTGCCGTCACGCAGACGTGGCGCCGCCGGCTCCAGGCCGTCCTCTGAGGCCGTTCCGGGCTCCGTCATCGGCTCCGACGGGCAGCCCAGCCGCCGCGCGTGGGCCCCGACGCTGGACCTTGCGCTGGGCCGAAGGGTGTTCGACGAGACCGAGGCGTTCTTCGCGGCCCGGGCGCGGCGGCGCCGCTGCATGCGTCGAAGGAGACTGCCTGCCTGACTCGATGAGCGGTGAAGCGCAGCCACGCAGCCCGGGCCTCGGCGCAAACGGGTGGAGGGCGCTCGAGAGGCCGCGGTGCGCGACGCTTACCGACGACGCTCAGGGCACGCGCAGCCGCACGCCGGCGCTCGCGACCAGCGCCGCTGAGTCTCCGCGCATGGGATTCACGACGAGGTAGTGCCCGCCGACCTGCAGGAAGGTCGCCAGGAAGGGCACCAGCCAGTACTCGGCGCCGGCCGCCGCTCCGATGCCGACGCCGAGGCCGCCGGACGGCCGGGTGAGCCAGATGGGCGCCTGCAGCTCGACGAAGGCGTGCAGGTGGCCGATGGCGGGCACCACGAGCGCCACGCGCGGCACGACTCCGAAGTAGGGGAAGACACGCAGGCCGACGCCAGCCCGGAAGTACTTCGTGTCGAGGCCTCCTCCGAGCTCGAGCGCCCCGGCTCCCTCGGCGCCGGCCTTCGGAGGCACCTCGAAGACGCCGCGGACCTCGCCCATCGGGCGCACGGGCTTCTCTTCGGGGACGGTCGGCTGGGGCGTCACCACCACGGGCGGCGGCGGCTTGCCCTGCACGAACTCGATGCGCACCTCGCGCCGCGCCTTGAGGAGCACCTCGACGGCCGGCACCTCCTGGTCACCGAAGCGCGCCTCGACCTTGTGGCGGCCGATGGAGGCCGACACCGTCTGCGGCGCCGCGCCCAGGCTCTTCCCGTCGAGGAAGAGGCTCGCGCCCGCAGGCGTGGCGTTGACGACGAGGGTGGCGGTGAGGCGCGAGCGCACCGACTCGAGCAGCTTCACCACCGTCGGGTCGACGCGCGCGGGGTCGAGCGAGGCCTCGGGGTTGGCGTCGAGCGCGAGCGTGAAGGCGTCTTCAGCCTTCACGAAGTCCTGCCTCGCCGAGAAGGCCTGGCCGCGCAGCAGGTGCACGCGCTCGAGCACCGCGGGGTCGCGCTCTTCTTGCGCGGCGGCGTCGAGCTGCTTAAGCGCGGCCTCGAAGTCGCCCTGGTTGAACAGCCGCTGGCCCTGCTCGAAGCGGGTGCCCTTCGCGGGCGCCGTCGCCGGAGTCCCTGCGAGCGACAGGCAGACGAGGATGGTGCCGAGCGACGTCACGGGAGGCCCTCAATGCGCCACACTTTGGCCGGTCAGTCACCACAAAACCCGCCCCGGTGGCGCCGCTCGGCCGTCGTCCTTACGTCCTCTGGCGATGGCTGCGTCTGATCGATCCGCCGTACTGGGACTGGTGGCAGGACTCCTCGTGGGGGCGCCCCTCGGTGGCGCGGCGGTTCAGGCGGTGCGTGCCGGCACGCGGGACCCACAGGCCTGGGCCACGGTGCCAGTGCTGGTGACGGCGCGCGAGCTGCCCGCAGGCCACCGCCTCACCGACGCCGACGTGCTCGAGTCGAGGTGGCCCCAGAGCCTCGTCACCGAGAGCTGCGCGACTCCCGCGACACGCGCGCGCTTCACCGGGCAGACGGTGCGGTGGCGGGTGGCGCCAGACACGGTGCTCCGAGACACCGACCTCATCGACCCCGACCCTGCGTGCGCCCAACGCACCCGGGCGACGCTGGCAGCGCTCGACGGTGGCACGGCCGAGGTGGCGCGGCTCGGCGCAGCGCTGGTCGAGCGGCACGAGGAGCGCCCATGACGCGGCTGGCGCGAGCCCTGGTGCAGGGTGGGCTGGTTGGCGCCGTCGTGGGCGCGGCGGCGACGGCGCTCCTCGGAGGCGAGCCGACCGCGAAGCTCATCGTCGCGGCGATGCCGATTCCCGAAGGAGCGCCCATCACCGTCAGCATGCTCGAGGCGCGCGAGGTGCCGGCGCGCTTCATGTCGAAGCGGAAGCTGGGTGTGGTGCAGGTGGCCGGGGTGCTGGGCCAGGAGGCGCCACAGGCGATGCGCGCAGGCGACTTCATCGACCCGACCCACTTCGGCTCGCGGCCCGACGTCTGCGCCCTCGACGCCCGGAGCCTCGCCGCTCAGCTCGGTCTCCAGGGCGGTGACACCGCGGGCTTCATCGAGCGACTGTCGGGCGAGCCCTTGCGCGAAGCGCCGGGCCCGAAGCCCACGCGGTGACTTGACGCCGAGGTGCTGCGCGCGCGTCCTCGTCGCGTCAGCCGCACGCGCGCCGGCACTCATTCACACACTTCGACTTGTTCTTCGCCCCGTGACACCGCGAGTTGCAGCCGCGCCTGCACTTCGCGGCGGCGTCGGACTGTCCGCCGCCACCTTCAGAGTCACCGCTCGCCTCGTCTTCCTCCTCGCTGCGAGGCTTGAGGAGCTTGCATTGAGTCCACCCGCTCGCGTGGTTCACGAACTCGACGTGCGCGAGCTTGCCGTAGGTCTCCTTCACCACGCCGTCGGTCTCGGGCATCACGGTGTTCCAGCGCCCGCGCACCGCGTCGTTGACCGAGACGGTGCACGCGTCGTCGAAGGGGTGGTTCGAGATGGCGCCCGGTGGCGTCAGCTCCTTCTGCAGCACCCAGCCCTTGAAGTTGCCGGTCACCCAGTCGTTGCCGTCGTCATCGAACGACACGAGCGCGAACTTGCCGTACGTCTCGAGGACGTGCGCCGGCTTGTTCTTGCGTGGGCCGAGGGTGGCCGTCACCTTGTCTTTGGCCTTCAAGGGCGTGCCCTCGCGGTCGGCATCGGTGAGCTCGGGTCGCGCAGCCTGGACCGACTCCGACTTGCACGCAGGCAACGCCACCGTGAGCAGCGATAGGACGATCGACGAACCCGAGGGTGTGCGCATGAGCCTCCACCGATGGACTGAACCACGCCTGAGCACGTGAGCGCGACCCTTCTTTGCCAGGTCCCGTCCGAACGAGGGCGAGGGCCCGGCGGGCGGGTTCACCGCCGGCGCCGTCATCGAGCCGACGGCCGGCCCCACGACGGCGCCAATGGCGAGAAGCCGGCGGTTCACGGAGGCGCGGCGACGGGCCGCCGGGTTTGCTACGCAGGCCCAATGGCCGAACCCTTCGTCGAGTCCTTCGTCGCGCGCTGGCCCGACATGGACTTCAACCAGCACATGCGCAACGCCGCCTTCCTCGGGTGCGCCGAAGACACGCGCATGCGCTTCCTCGCCAGCAACGGCTGGCCGATGCGCGAGTTCCAACGCCTCGCGCTCGGCCCGGTCGTGCTCGAAGACAAGCTCACCTACCGCAAGGAGCTCGCGCTGCTCGAGCCCTTCACCGTCGACCTGCGCGTGGCCGGCATCACCGACGACGCGCGCCGCATGCGCGTTCGCAACCAGTTCTTCCGCTCGTCGGACCAGGCCCTGTGCGCCGTCGTCGAGAGCGTCGTGCTGTGGTTCGACCTCTCGACGCGGAAGCCGGTCGTCCCCCCTGCGCCCCTCGCCGACCTCTGGCTCCGCCTCGCGCGCACCGACGACTTCTCGCCGATGACGTGAGCGCGGCCCGACGGCGCGCAGCGGCTGGCCCGGGGCAGGCCTCTGCGAGGTCCGTTCACTTCCCCGCGCGCCCTCGGTGGCGTGACGTGACGTTCGAAGAACCCGAGGCCTCGGGTGCGCGCCTGAACGCCTCGCCTGCGCTATCTGGCCGACATGATGAATCGACGCACGGTGCTCGTCGGAGCCGGCGCGCTGGTGGCGTGCGGCCCGTCGGGCGTTCGGCCACCCCAGGTGCAGGTGCCGGGAGCGCCCTTCGCCACCTCCCCGTTCTCGTACGGTGTCGCCTCGGGCGACCCGACGTCCGACGCCGTGGTGCTGTGGACGGCGCTCGAGGTGGACCCGGCGCAGGGGCGTGACTCGTTCTCCGTCGGGTGGGAAGTGGCGGCCGACGAGCGCTTCGAGCGGGTGCTCCAGTCTGGGCTTTCGAGCGCGGCGAGCGACGCCGGCCACACGGTGCACGTCGACGTCACCGGGCTTCCGAGCGATGGAACGTACTTCTACCGGTTCGTGGTGCCGGGGCAGGTGAGCCCCATCGGCCGCACCCGCACGCTGCGCGCGTCGGGCAGCCCGTCGTCGTTCCGCTTCGGCATCGGGAGCTGTCAGGACCTGCGGGGCGGGTACTTCACCGCGCACCGGGCCGCCGCCGCCCAGCGGTTCGACCTCTTCTTCTTCCTCGGTGACTTCCTCTACGAACGAAACCGCGTCGGTGTGCGGGCGCACCAGTCGGCCGAGCCCGTCGACCTGGCCGGCTACCGCGCGCGGCACGCCGAGTACCGGCGCGACGCCGACCTGCAGGCCAACCTCGCCTCGTGCCCCTGGGTGGTGACGTGGGACGACCACGAGGTGGTGAACAACTACGGCGGGCTGTCGCACGGCTCGGTGAGCCCCGAGGTGCTGCGCGAGCGCCGCCGGGCGGCCTACCGCGCCTACGCCGAGTGGATGCCCGTGCGCGTGCGGCCCGCGGATGACGGCTCGCTGCAGCTGTACCGTGGCTTCGAGGTGGGCTCGCTCCTCTCGGTGTCGGTGCTCGACACGCGGCAGTACCGCAACCGCCTCGTATGTGGAGGCCGTGCAGGCGCCGCGTGCGCCGACTGGGGCGCTGAGGACGACTCCATGCTCGGGCAGGCCCAGCGCGACTGGCTCGAGGCCCGGCTGCGCGCGTCGACGGCGAGCTGGAACGTGCTGGCCCAGCAGGTCGTCTTCACGGACTTCATCGTCGGCAACGGCGCCTTCCTGAACCACGACCAGTGGGACGGCTACCCGGCCGAGCGTCGCCGCCTCCTCGACGTGATGGACGGCCTGTCACGCCGCAACACCATCGTCCTCACCGGAGACATTCACCTCGCCGCGCTCTCCCGCGTGCTGCGGCCAAACACCGCGCGGGCGACGGCGGTGGAGATCGTCACCAACTCCATCAGCAGCGGCGGCAGCCAGGGTGAAGGCAACGGCTCGCTCATCGAAGGGCTGGTCGGCGGGCTGCCGGGCTTCCTGTACGCGTACGAGGGGCGGCGCGGCTACACGGCGTGCACGGTGAGCGACGAGGCGTGGCAGGTGGACTTCGAGGTGGTCGACTCCATCGACGCGCCGGGCGGAGCGGTGACGACGCACGCGTCGTTCGAGGTGAACCGCGAGCTGCTCGCGCGACGACGGTAGGCGCTATTCCGCGAACGACGGCGTGCCGCTGCCCTCGGTGCCCAGCTTCGTGCGGAACTGCAGCCGCTGCACCTGGTACACGGCGATGGGGCGGCCATCGACGCGCGCGGGCTCGTAGCGCCACGTCTTCACCGCCGCGATGGCCGCCGACACGAAGGGCTCGTCGCCCTTGAGGCGCTCGATGCCCCGCACGCTGCCGTTCGTCTCGACGATGAAGCGCAAGACGACCTGCGTGTCGACGAGCTGGCCGCGCACGGCGTCGGGCATCGCAGGCGCGACGTTCGACTCCAGCGGCTCCGGTGGGTCGGCGTCCTCCGGCAGCGTGCGCGCCGCGTTCGGGTCGACCACCGCCGACGGCGTCGCGGGCGCGGGCTTCTCGACGGGCGGCGCCGGTGCGGGCGCAGGAGGTGGCATCGCGGCGGCCACGGGTGTGGGCGGCGCTGGGGTCGGCGGCGGGCTGCTCTTCACCACCACCGGGGCCGCGCGCGCCTCGCCGGCCTTCGCCAGCTTCTGCAGGAGCAACACCTCGGGGCCGTAGCCCGCGGCCGACACCTCTTGCGCCTGGTAGCCGGGCAGCTTGAGCGTCACCTGGAAGGTGGTGGGCTCGCCGTCATTCGCTTCCGGCACGTCCATCACGAAGGGCGTTCGGCCCATCACTTTGCCTTTGCGGAGCACCTGCGCGCCCGAGGGTTGGCTGTCGAGGCTGAAGCGCACCACGCCCGGCGGCGAGGGGGTTGCAGCGGGAGCGGGCGGCGCTGCCACGGGCTCTGGCGGTGGGGCCGGAGCCGTCGGCTGGACGACCACTGGCGGAGGAGCCACCGGCTCAGGCGCCGGCTCGACCGTCGCCGAACGGCCTGCGCCCACCAGGTACGCGCCCGTCAGGCCCGCACCGCCCACGGCCACCACGACGAGCAGCGCCAACGCCACCAGCCAGCTCCGACGGGGCGCCGGCTCGCGCATCACGAGCGCGCCCGTGCGGGTGAGCTCCGACGACTCCGACGCACGGCTCGCGACCGCGGGGGGGAAGGGCGTGGGTGAGGCGAGTGGTGGCGGAGCGGCGCGGAGCTCTCGCGTCAGCCTCGGCGCGTTCGGGTCGAGCACCTCGCGCAGCGCGTCGACGAGCGGGTCGAGCGATTCGTAGCGCGCCGCCGGGTCCTTCTCGAGACACCGGCGCACGATGGCCTCGAGGGCCGGTGGGACGTCGAGCCCCGCGCGCTTGTCGGCCATCGCCGGAACGGGCTCCTGAATGTGCTGCACGATGACGTCGATGCTGTTCTTCGACTCGAACGGTGCCACGCCCGTCAGCAGTTGGTAGAGGATGACGCCGATGCTGTAGAGGTCGCTGCGGGGCGTGGCCTCGCCCCGCGCCTGCTCCGGAGACATGTAGGTGGGCGAGCCGAGGAAGATGCCCGACTGGGTCATGTCGGCGTCGTTCGTCGCGAAGGGCTTCACCAGGCCGAAGTCGAGCACCTTGACGACGTCGGCGTCGGAGTCCTGGTCGAGCAACATCACGTTGGCGGGCTTCAGGTCGCGGTGCACGACGCCCAGGCGGTGGGCCTCTCGCACCGAACGGCAGATCTGCAGCGTGACGTCGATGGCGCGCCGCCAGGGAAACGGCCCCTGCTGCTTGAGCGTCTTCGCCAGGGTGCGCCCCTCGAGCAGCTCCATGGCGATGTAGAAGATGCCGTCGTCGGTGACGCCGTAGTCGAAGACCGAGACGGTGTTGGGGTGCTTGAGCTGCGAGGTGACGGCGGCCTCGCGCATGAAGCGGGCGGCGAACTGCTGGCCCTGCGCGCCCTCGGGTACCGGCGGCAGCACCTTCACCGCGACCATGCGGCCCATCGGCAACTGCTCCGCGCGGTACACCTGGCCCATGCCGCCCGTCGCGATGCGCTCGAGGAGACGGAAACGTCCATCGAGGGTCGACCCGGCCAGCTCACGGGGAGCCGGGGACGAGGGGGACGACTCGGGTGGGGGCGGCTGAACGATGCACAGACGCTAGACCGCGCATGGGACCCACGTCGGTCACGGGCTCGCAACGTCGCGCGTCGCCCGTCAGTTCGAAGAGGGCCATCGATGGAACCGATGAGCGGTCCGACATGGCCAGTCAGCGAACGAGCAGCTCCCAGTGCCACACCGCCCACACGGCCGGAGCCACCGAGAGGCCCACGGTCATGAGGGGCGCCGCCAGCGGAAGGCTCGCGGTGAGGCACCGTACGAGCCAGATGGCTCCGACGACGAAGAGCAGCACCCCGGCGATGGGTGAGAGGGTGAAGCCGACGAGCGAGGTGACGGTCGCGTCGGCCAGGCGCCCCGCGGAATCGAGGGCCTTGAGCGTCACGAAGACGACGAGGTTCACGGCGGCCAGCGCGACGGGCACGGTCTCGAGGGTCAGGGCCATGGGTTCGGTCAGTTCGAGCGCGTCACCGTCGACCCGCCGCTCGTGGTGACCGACACCGTCGCGGGGTTGCCCGACACGACGAGCGTGCTGCCGCCCGAGGCGTTGCCGCTCACCTCGTTCGACGACGACACCCGCGCCTGCGAGCCGCCCGACAGGTCGACCGTCACCTTCGTCGCGGAGAGGTCGCGGGTCGTCACCGTCGCGCCTCCGCCGGCCGTGAGGCGGGCTTCGGTGGTGCTGCCGGCGAGCGTCACCGTGCCGCCTCCAGAGGCGTCGAGCGTCACCAGCGATGACATCACGCCGGACAGCTCGACCTGAGAACCGCCGGTGGCCACCACCGGGAAGGTCGCCGCGGCGCTCACTGGGCCCGCGACGCGCCCGCCGCCGCTCACCTCGACGCCCTCGAGCACGTCGCTCGTCAGCGCGGCCACCAGCCCTCGCGTCGTCGACAGCGAGACGCCCGGCTTGAGCCGAAGCACCAGCACGTCGCCCTCGACCACCGTCTCGACGAGCGAGATGACGTTGTCATCGGTCGTCACGCTCAGCGCGCGCTCGCCCTTCGTCACCGTCACCCGGAAGCCATTCTCGGCGCGCAGGGTCCGGAACGCGCCGATGGTCCGGGTCTCGGTGGCCGCCGTTCCCGAGCCCACCACGCCTGGACAGCCCATCAGCAGCAGCGCTCCCAGCAGCCATCGTCGCGTCGTCATGACGGCACCCTACCGGGGTGGGGGTGCTTCGTCAGCCCACCTGCTCGCGCGCCGGGGCCGCGAGGGCACCCCGCGGGAGAACTCAGCTCGTTCAGGCGCTCCGGGCTCGTGACGCGGCTCGCCGGCGTGACGTCCCCGGTTCCTGGAGCGCGCCCCGGTCAAGCGGGGCGAACAGGGGTGAGCGCAAAGGGAGAGCCCGCGCGCTCCGACTCGATGAACGCGAGCTGCTCGACGGCCTCCTGGAGGAGTGCATGTGGACCATCGGGGTCGTCTCGGCGGTCCTCCGCGAGAGCGCGCTCTTCGGGCGTTCCCTGCTCGAGCCGCTCGACGTGCGCCGCTGCCTGCCGGAGCAACTCGAGGCTCATGCGCTGATGCAGGCCCGCGCGCGCGAGGTTGCGCTGGTCGATGAAGAGCGAAGCCAGCTCGAGGTGGAACCAGCCGAGCCACCACGCATCGGTGGTGCGCCCGGCCACTGCGACACCGCGTTGAAACGAGGCTTCGGCGTCGGCGTATCGGCGCTGGCGTCTCGCCACGATTCCAACGAAGCGCAGCGCCGGCAGCACGTCGTCGACGACGCCACCCTCGACGGCGAGCTGAAGTGCACGGTCGAAGGTCGACCGTGCCTCGTCCAGCCGACCGGCTCCAACGGCTTCACATCCCAGCTCGAACAGGTCCAACAACGGGTCCGTGTGCATGGCGCGGCGGTCTAGGAAAAAGCCCACGTGCGAGACACTCGGGTTTCGGGCCTCTGTCTGGGTGGAGCAGCGCAAAAAGGGCCTGGCTCGCGGACCCTCGGATTCGTGGTCGCGCTCTTGAGTTGACCCGCGCCGATTCGGTAGCCCACGCGCATGGTGACCCTGACGATTCTGCTCCTCGGTGCGACACCCAACAGTCCTTCATTCACCGACCTGGCCCGCGCGCTCGGACCGGACTTCGTGCAAGCCACGGCCACCTCGTCGAAGCGCGACCTCTCGGCGACGCCCACGACGCCTGCACTCGACGGGAAGCGACGCGCCGAGGTGCTCCGCCAGCTGGCCGAGACCTTCGTCCATCGGGCGTTACCCCAGCGGTTGTCGAGCCTCGCCGACGCCGCGACGGGCCCTGTGAAGCAGGCGCTGCTCGATCGGGCCGCAGCCCTGAAGAAGGCGCCCGCGTCGACGCCGAAGGAACTCAGGGCCGTCGCTGGGGGTGAGTTCCGGATGGACCCACACGTTCCTTTCGGAACGCTCGAGCCAGCGCTCCACGTGCTGAACGTCCTGGCGGATCTGCTCGACCCCACCATGACGTACCAGACGGGAGCCTCGCTGGGGCTGTCGCAGCAGGCGCAGGACCGGGCGATGGCCGCCGAGCTCGGCGAGTACCTCGGGCGGTGGAACTCGCAGCCGAGCGGTACCGTCGCGGTGCCGGAGCGTGCAGCGACGCCCGCCCGTTGAGGCTGCAGCCGTGGCAGGCAGGAGCTGAAGCACCCTGCCCCTGGGAGCCCTCCCGTCCCCGAGCTAACCCGCGCCAGAAGGTCTACGACGCGGCGCAGGTCTTTCCAGCCCGTCGACGCCGGAGTGACGGAAGGACACACCGCTCGTCGACAAGCCCCCGCCGCAGCTGGGGTTTTCGCCCTCTTTCGTGGGCCGGTAACGGTTTTTGGCAGGGCCGGTGTTGAGGCAGGCGTCCCGCTGCACCTGCTGGAGCCGCCCATGTCGACCCGCCTCGCCCGCCTCGTCTCCCTCTCGTTGCTCCTCGTCCTGCCGGCCTGTGGTGGCGGCGGGCTCATCGGCAGTGGCCGCCGCGTCACCGAGTCGCGCGACGCCACGCCTTTCGCGACGCTCGAGGTGCACTCGGCCATCGTCGTCACCGCGACGAAGGGCCCGCCCACGCTCACCATCGAAGCCGACGACAACGTCATCGGGCTCGTGCGCACCGACGTCACCAACGACCGCCTCGTCATCCGCCTGCCCGACGGCATGGTGCTCTTCCCCTCGACGAAGCCCATCGAGGTGCGGCTGTCGAACGAGCGCTTCGAGGGAGTCTCGGCCAGCGGCGCATCTGAGGTCCGCTTCCCGGCCACTCGGACGAACACCCTGCGGCTCGAGGCATCGGGCGCCAGCGTGCTCGAGGCGAGCGGCGTCGACGCCGACGCGGTGCTCGTCGACTTGAGCGGCGCCTCGCGCCTCGTCGCCAGCGGCCGCGCCACCTCGATGGCGCTCACGGTGAGTGGCTCGTCCAGCGCCACCACCCGCGAGCTCCCCGTCGACCGCCTCACGCTCGAGGTGCACGGTGCCTCGAACGTGTCGGCCACCGCGGTGACGGTCGACGGCGCCTTGAGCGGCGCCTCGCAGGCCGAGCTGGCTGGCGCGCTCACCCGCGTCGACGTCGAGACGTCGGGCTCGTCCACCCTCCGCCGGCCCTGAGACATGGCCACCCTGATGGCGTCCCGGTGGGCTACGGGAGCCGAGCCGCTGTCCACCCACCGCGCCCGGAGCCCCGTGGCCCTCGACGTCGACCAGCTCTACCGCACGTATGGGCCCATGGTGCTGCGCCGCTGCCGGCGGCTGTTGCGCGACGAGGCCCAGGCGCTCGACGCGATGCAGGACACCTTCGTACAAGTGGTGCGGCACCAGCACCGGCTCGACGCTGCCGCGCCCTCGTCGCTGCTCTTCCGCCTCGCCACCAACGTGTGCCTCAACAAGCTGCGCACGGCGCGCCGGAAGCCGGAGGACGCCGATGACGAGCTGGTGCTCTCCATCGCGCATGGGCTGGACGAGGCCGCGCGGGCCCAGGCGGCGTCGGTGCTGCGGCGCCTCTTCAGTGACGCGCCGGAGTCGTCGGCCACCATCGCGGTGCTGCACCTGCTCGACGGCATGACGCACGACGAAGTGGCGGCGGAGGTGGGGTTGTCCGTGTCGGGGGTTCGAAAACGGCTGCGCACCTTGAGCGCGCGGCTCGAGAAGCTGGACGAAGGAGGCGCCTGATGGCCCGCCATGAACCGGAAGACTGGCTGCTGGAGCGCTATCGCCTCGGTGAAGCCACCCCGGAGCAGCGCCAGCGAGTCGACGAAGCGTTGGCCGCCGACGCCTCGGTGCGCGCTCGGCTCGAAGCGCTGAAGGCCGACGACGCGGCGACGCTGGCGGCGCACCCACCGGCGCGGGTGGTTGCGTCGATTCGTGCAGCGGCTGGCGAGCCGGCGCCCGGGCGGCGCGCGGTGGCGTGGTGGCCTGCCCTGGCCGTGCTCGCGGCCGGCGTCGTCGCCGTCGTCGCCTGGCCCGGCCCGACGGAGGAAGACGTGTTCAGGGACAAGGGCGTCGGCGTCGCGCTGACGCTCTTCAAGCTCTCGTCGCAGGGCCCGACGGCGCTCGCCGACGGAATGACGGTGAAGCCAGGAGACGTGGTGCAGCCGAAGTTCCGCCTCGATGAGCCGGGCTACGCCGCGCTCGTGTCGTTCGACGCGCTCGGGCAGGTCACCGTGCACGCCGCGCCGACGCAGCGCCTCGAGGCCGGCTCCATCACCACCGACCGCTCCTTCGAGCTCGACGCCAGCCCGGGCTTCGAGCGCTTCATCCTCGTCGTGGGCCCCACGCCCGTCGCGCTCGAGGCCGTGAGGGCGCGGGTCTCGACCATCGCGACGTCGTCGGACCCGCGACGCGCAGCGCTTGGACTTCCAGGCACGGCGGAGCGCTCCGTCGTGTTGCTCAAGGAGACGCCATGATGACGGCCCTGCTGGTGATGGTGGCGCTGGCCCAGCCGGCCGAGCCGGTGCGCCGGTTCGCGCTCGTGGCTGGCGCGAACGATGGTGGCCGCGCGCGGGTGACGCTGCGCTACGCGGGCAGCGACGCGGCGGCGGTGTCGACGGTGCTGACGCAGCTGGGCGGCGTGGCGAAGGGCGACCTCGTCTTCCTCGAGGAGCCACGGCCGGCGACGTTGGCTCGCGCGCTCGAGGAGCTGTCCGCGCGGCTGGCCTCGGCGCGCTCGCCGACGAGCCGCTTCGAAGTCATCTTCTATTACTCGGGCCACTCCGACGAGACGGGCCTGCTGCTCGGTGAGGAGCGCTACGCCTACGACGAGCTACGCCGCCGCCTCGATGCCCTGCCAGCCGAGGTGCGCATCGGCATCGTCGATGCCTGTGCGTCGGGAGCGCTGACACGCGCCAAGGGTGGCGTCGCGCGCCCGCCGTTCCTCGTCGACGCGTCGACGCAGCTGAAAGGGCACGCCTTCCTCACCTCGGCCTCCATCGACGAGGCGGCCCAGGAGTCGGAGCGCCTGAAGGCCAGCGTCTTCACGCACGCGCTGGTGTCGGGCCTGCGCGGCGCGGCGGACGCGAGCCGTGACGGCAAGGTGACGCTCGCCGAGGCGTACCAGTTCGCCTTCAACGAGACGTTGGCGCGCACGGCGTCGACGCGCTCGGGGCCTCAGCGGCCCGCCTTCGACATTCAGCTCGCGGGCACGGGAGAGATGGTGCTCACCGACGTGCGCGCGGCCTCGGCCCAGCTCGAGCTGTCGGCGAAGCTGTCGGGCCGCGTCTTTATTCTCAACGCCGCCGGTGGCCTCGTCGTCGAGGTGGCGAAGGGCCCGGGCGATGCGCTGCAGCTCGGCGTCGAGCCTGGCGCCTACCGCGTGTTGGTGGACAACGGCCGTGGCGGCCTCGGCGAGACGCGCGTGTCGCTCGCCGAGCGACAGACACTCTCGGTCGAGCCTGCGTCGCTCACCTCGGTCACCAAAGACGCGCTCGTCACCCGCGGAGACACGCCGCGGCCCTTCACGCCCGTCGACGTGGCCTTCATCTACCCGCTGAGCATCGGTGGCGCGCTGACCGAGCCGCCCCGCACGTTCTTCAGCCTGGGGGTGCTGACGGCGCGGGAGGGCGCGGTCGACGGTGTCGCCATCTCGAGCCTCGGCACGTGGGTGGACGGGGCGGTGCGCGGCGCTGCCGTCACGGGCATCGGCGTGCGGGCCGGCGGCCTCGACGGTGTGGGCCTTGCGGGCGTGACGGTGGTGTCGACGGGCGCGGTGCGCGGTGTCGTCGGTGCACCGGTGACGGTGGTTGGGGGCTCGCTGCATGGCGTCGCCGCAGGCGCGGTGCACGTCGCGGGCGCTGGGCTGTCGGGCGGGCAGGTGGGCGCGGTGAACGTCGCGGCGGGCGGCGTGCGAGGACTCCAGGCGGGCGCGGTGTCGGTCGCGCAGGGTGGCTTCACGGGGCTCCAGGCTGGCGCGGTGAACGTGGCGACTGGCGGCGTCCGCGGCGTGCAGGTCGCGGCGGTGTCGGTGGCCCAGGGTGGCTTCAGCGGGTTCCAGGCGGGCGCGGCGAACGCGGCCCTCGGAGACGGGCTCGGCGCGCAGGTGGGCGTGGTGAACGTGGGCGGCGACGTGGTGGGCGCGCAGGTGGGCGTGTTGAACATCGCGTCATCGGTGAAGGGCACGCAGGTGGGGGTGCTGAACATCGCGGGTGAGTCGAGCGCGCCGGTGGGGCTCCTCAACGTCATCACGCGGGGGCGCTTCCGGGCCGCGGTGTTCGCGGGCGAGACGAGCGTGGCGAACGTGAGCGTCAAGCTGGGCTCGAAGCACGTGTACAGCTTTGGCATCGCCAGCTACTCGCCGTGGGACGCGGGCCGGCTCGGGTTCGGCCTGGGCCTGGGCGTGCAGGTGAATGTCGGCTCGTTCTACGGGCAGCTCGAAGGTGACGTGCGGAGCCTGTCGGCGCCTTCGCGGCTGTTCTCCTCGCAGCAGGTGCTCACCACGCAGCGCTTCGTCGTGGGCTGGCAGCTCGGCGAGGCGTTCTCGGTGTTCGCGGGCCCGTCGTTCTCGCAGCTCGTCTCGTTCGACGGCACCGACCCGGCGCCGCTCACGCCGTGGGGGTTCTCGCCCTCGTCGCGGGTGCGGCTGGTGCCGGGCGTCACCGTGGGCGTGCAGCTGTTCTAGCCCTTGCGGAGGCGTAGGAGCCCGACGTCGCCCAGACAGACGGTCGCTGGCAGCGGTGGAACGCCGTCGGGGAACTGCAACAGGACCCAGCCCTCGGTTCGCGGCGGGAGCCAATCTGGCCGGCCTCCGTCGTCAGTCGCGACCCCCACGAGAATGGCGCGCGCCCGTCGCGCCGTGAGCGGCGCACCTGGCTCGAACCAACACGAGTATTCGTCTCCGACGAAATGTTGCCGCGAGGACGATGCAGCCCGAAAGACCCGTTCGGTCGCGTCGGCAGGCTGGAGGGGTGACGCGCCTGCTGCAGAGACGGTGAGCGCTTTCCAGGTGAGCTGCGCGTCGGTCCAGATGGGAGCGCGCGCCTCGAGCAACGTCATCGCGAAGCGGTACAGCTCGCCCAGTTCGTTGAGTCGCTGTTCGGTCTGCGCCGGTGTGGGGTTGTTCATGAGGCTCCCGCTTCGAGCGCGGCGATGTCGGCGAGGTCCTGTGGCCGACCCGCCAACCGCTTCATGGCGATGAGGCCCTCTGCGCTCACCACGTCAAATGAGCGTCCGCGCCACTGTGTGCGGACCCGACCCGCGAAGACGCGCTCGTACACGGGCATGACGACCATGAGGTCGAGGCTCAGCAGCGACGGTCCTTCAGCCTTCGAGACGCGCCAGAGTTCGCGAGCATTGGGTGTTCCTTCACCGAAAGGAATCCGGCCAGACCGGAGGACGAAACCGAGCGGCTTCACAAGGTCGCGAACCGGGTCGATCTGTTCACGCGGAAGAAGGAGGTCGATGTCTCGGGTCGCACGCACGTGGCCGAGCAGGTTGACGGCCACGCCGCCACAGACGGCGAACGGCACCCCATGCTCGTTCAAGGCATCGACGACGAGACCGAACTGTTCGAACAAATCCACGTGAAGAGTGTAGCGCTGCACCTCTCGCAAGACGACGGCGTGCTCCACCCCGCCGGGAGTCACTGAAGCTGGGCGTCGCCCTCGTCGCGGGTGCGGCTGGTGCCGGGCGTCACCGTGGGCGTGCAGCTATTCTGAAAGCGGCGGCGCCCGAGTAGCGTTGCGGCCCCATGACGCCCGTCGACTCCCACCGCGCGGCGCTCGTCGCGAAGGAACTCAACCTCCCGCAGGCCGGCGTCACCCGCACGCTCGAGCTCCTCGCCGAGGGGGCCACCGTGCCCTTCATCTCGCGGTACCGCAAAGAGGCCACCGGCGGCCTCGACGACGAAGCCATCGCGCGCATCGCCGCGCACGCGAAGACCGTCGACACCCGGGAGGACCGCCGCGAGGCGATTCTGGCGAGCCTGAAGGCGCAGGGGGTGCTGACGCCTTCACTCGAGCAGGCCATTCGCACCGCAGCAACGCTCAGCGTGCTCGAAGACCTCTATCTTCCCTTCCGCCCCAAACGCCGGACGCGCGCCATGGCGGCGAAGGAGCGCGGGCTCGAGCCGCTCGCTTCCATGCTGCTCGCGCAGGCGCCGGGGTCGGCCTCACGCGAGGCGCTCGCGGCCCCCTACGTCTCGGCCGAGAAGGAGCTCCCCGACGTCGACGCGGTGTGGGCTGGCGCGCGCGACATCGTCGCCGAGTGGGTGGCCGAGCGGCCCGACGTGCGCGCGGCGATTCGACAGCGCTTCGTGGACGCCGCGGACCTCGTCGTCGACGCCGCGCGTGGGAAGTCGAAGGCCCCCGAGCTGGCGAAGTTCGCCGACCACATCGGCCGACGGGAGCGCGCGTCGCAGGCGCCATCGCATCGGGTCCTCGCCGCCGAGCGCGGGGAGGCGGAAGGGCTCCTCAAGGTGTCGCTCGAGCTCGACGAGGCCTCGCTCAGGCCGATGCTCCGGCAGCCCGTCGTCAAGCGCGGCGCTTCGCCCGTGCTGCAGAAGGAGCTCGACCTCGCGCTCGACGATGCGTTGACGCGGCTGCTCCTGCCGTCGCTCGAGCGCGACCGGCGGCGGGAGCTGAAGGAGCGCGCCGACCTCGAGGCCATCGCGGTCTTCGCGCGCAACCTCAAGGAGTTGCTGCTGGCGCCTCCGCTGGGTGGAAAGCCCGTGGTGGCCATCGACCCGGGCCTGCGCACGGGTTGCAAGGTGGTCGCCCTCAACGGCCGCGGCGTGGTCGAGGCCCACCTCACCATCTTCCCGCACACGGGCCGTGAGTCCGAGGCCGGGGCCCAGCTCGCCGCGCTGGTGAAGCAGGCGAAGCCCGAGGCCATCGCCGTCGGAAATGGCACCGCGGGGCGCGAGACCGAGGTGTTCGTTCGCACGCTGCAGACGGCCGGAGCGTTGCCGCCCTCGCTGAAAGTGGTGAGCGTGAGCGAGGCCGGCGCATCGGTGTACTCGGCGTCAGAGGTCGCGCGCGAGGAGCTGCCGACGCTCGACGTGACGCTGCGGGGCGCGGTCTCCATCGGCCGTCGGCTGCAGGACCCGCTCGCCGAGCTGGTGAAGCTCGACCCGCGGAGCATCGGCGTGGGCCAGTACCAGCACGACGTCGACCAGACGGCGCTGGCGGAGTCGCTCGAGCGGGTGGTGGAGACCGTCGTCAATCAGGTGGGCGTCGACCTCAACACCGCGTCACCGACGCTCCTGCGCGCCATCGCGGGGCTGGGGCCGCAGCTCGCGCAGGCCATCGTCGCGTACCGCTCGGAGCACGGCGCCTTCCAGACACGCGCGCAGCTGAAGAAGGTGCCTCGGCTCGGCGCGCGGGCGTTCGAGCAGTGCGCGGGCTTCTTGCGGGTGTCGGGCGACGAGCCGCTCGACGCCAGCGCGGTGCACCCGGAGCGGTACGAGCTGGTGGCCCGCATGGCGAAGGACCTCGGCGTGACGCGGCAGGCGCTGGTGGGCAACCCGGCGCTCGCGCGGCGCATCGACGTCTCGCGGTACCTCGACCCGGAGCGCGGGCTGGGGCTGCCGACGCTCAACGACATTCTCTCGGAGCTCGAGAAGCCTGGGAGAGATCCGCGCGCCGAGTTCGTCGCGGCGGCGTTCGACCCGAACGTCACCGAGTTGTCCCACGTGAAGCCGGGGCAGGTGCTCAACGGCGTGGTGACGAACGTCGCGGCCTTCGGCGCGTTCGTCGACATCGGCGTGCATCAAGACGGGCTGGTGCACGTGAGCGAGCTGGCGCACCGCTTCGTGAAGGACCCCGGCGAGGTGGTGAAGGTGGGGCAGCGCGTGAAGGTGAAGGTGCTGCAGGTGGACGAGGCCCGCCGGCGCATCGGGCTGTCGTTGAAGGCGCTGTTGCCGCAGGTATCGTCTGCCGCGCCGACGTTCTCGAACGTGCCGAAGTTCACGCCGCTCAAGCGGTCCTGAGGGCGCCTTCAGGTGACGCTCCGTCACTCCGAGCTCTTTGTCGTCGTGTCCAGGTTTGCGTCGAGCGACTCCGGGGCAGCGGCCCACTGCACGAGAGGACGCCGTCGCGGCACTCGCGAGCGGCGAGAGGTACCCAGTCCCACGTCGAGCGCGGTCGCGGGTGTCCCTTCACCGCAAGACGTAGCCGGCTTCACTCCGCTGCGCGCGTCGGCCCGGGTGGTGCGCCTCGGCGTCGTCTCGCGCGAGCGCATCGAGCGCGTGCCGGCGGAGCAGCCAGAAGCCTCCGAGCACCACCACGGGCGGCACCAGCATGAGCGCCGTCTGCACGCCGAACGGCACGCCCGGCACCGCCGCGACGTAGAGCGACGCGTCGTAGGTGCCGTGAATCAGCACGGCCACCGCCAGCCCACCGGCCAGCCCCGGGCCGCGCCGGTCGAAGCGGTGCCGCGCCGCGAGGTCGCCCATGAAGCCCGCCGCGATGGCGTGGCACGGCACCGCGAAGAAGGCGCGCAGCACGAAGGTGCCGAGGAAGCCCACCGTCGACGTCGCGCCCCACAGCGCCACCACGTTCTCCACCAGCGCGAAGCCGAGCCCCGCGCGCGTGCCGTAGACGAAGCCGTCGAGGCGCTCGTCGAACGCAGGGTGCCTCCAGACGAAGGCCCACAGCACCAGCGCCTTCGCGCTCTCTTCCAGCAGGGCCGCCGAGAGAAAGCCGTCGAACAGCGCGCGCCAGACGCCCACGACGGGCACCACCGTCGCCAACCACCGTTGCAGGAAGAAGCACGGCACCACCGCCAGCCCGCTGAGCAGCGCCACCTTTCGCACCTGCCAGTGCGGCTCAGGACGCTTCGCGTCGGCGAGGTCGACGAGCGTCATGAGCGCGAGGGCCGGCAGCGCGCCGGTCAACGCCATCCACACGGGCATGAGGCGCGCGTACCACTTTCGAGGGCGCCTCGACGACTTCCGGCCATGTCACCCGTCACCCGGAGTGCGCGCCGGGGAGGGGCCGTGGGGCGTGCGTGGCCAGGCGTCAGGCCTCCGAGCGCAGGCCGCGGTCGAGCAGCGCCAGCGCCTGGGGCAGGAGCCGCTCGCTGGCCTCCTCGAGCGTGGCGAAGCCCTGGAGCCACGCCATCAACCCGGAGAAGTACAGCGAGAAGGACGTCGTCGCCGCCACCATCGGGTCCACGTCCCGACGGACTTCTCCGCGCGCCTGGGCCTCGATGACGAGGGCGGCGAGCCGGTGCACGAAGGCGAAGGTGAGCGCGTTGACCCGCTTCGCGTTCTCGCCCCGCGCGCCGGGGAGCAGTCGCACCAGCTCGCGTCCCAGCTCGCCGCTGCGCGCGTACAGCCCGTAGAGGCCACCAAAGACGTGCTCGAGCTGCGCGACGAGTCCGCGCTTCGGCGCCGTGCGCAGGCACTCGTCGCTCACCGCAGCGAGCCGGTCGTGCATGACGAGGAACACGAGGTCGTCCTTGTCGGTGGCGTAGAGGAACAGCGTGCCCTTCGCGATGCCCGCCCTGGCCGCCACGTCGGCCGTGGTGGTGTCGGCGACGCCTCGCTCACTGAAGAGCTCCCAGGCGGCTTCGACGAGGCGGGCCCGCTTGTCCTCCTTCTTGGCCTCTCGCCGGCTCGTCGCCGTGCTGACCGGGGTCACTGATTTCAAGCGCCTCGCGTTTGGCATGACGGTCTCCAACTCACTCCATTAGTGACCGTCATAGCGGGCCTGGAGGGCGCGTGCACGACTGCTCCCGGGTCTGTTAAAAATGACCGTGGTCATAAAATGAAAGGGGCGGAGCGATGGAGACGTTGCGTGAAGCGAGGCGGGTCGCCTTCGAGCGGGCGGGCATTCCACCCGATGGAGGCGACTCGGAGCCCTGGGTGGACTTCAAGCTGGGGCCGTTGCCGATGCCGTTCCCGAACACCGATGCCCGGCGGCGCGCCGTGAAGTTGCACGACCTGCACCACGTGCTGACGGGCTACCGGACCGACATTCTCGGGGAGTTTGAGATCTCGGCCTGGGAGATCGCCGCCGGGTGCGGCCGCTTCCCGGTGGCCTGGCTCCTCAATCTGATGGGGCTCACCGCCGGCCTCGTCGTCGCGCCCCGCCGCATCGTGCGCGCCTTCACGCGGGGCGCCCACTCGCGCGCGCTCTACACCACGCTCGGCTTCGACGCGGTCATCGACGAGCCCGTCGAAGCGGTGCGACAGCGGCTCGGAATCAGTGCTGCCGACGCGCGGCTGCCGCTGACCGCGAAGGTCCTGGGTCAGCTCCTCGCCGCGGCGCTCGCGGGCCTCAGCCTGGGGGTCGTGGTGCTCGCCGTCATTCTGACTCCGGTCACGCTTCTGGTCTGGGTGCTGACGTACAGCCGCTATCGCTCGGAGAAGCGCCGGGCCTTTCAGCAGGCTGCGGCCCCGCCCCGGCCCTTCAGGGTGCAGCCCTGAATGAAGGGAGCGGCGGCTCGGACGCTCGTGCTCGAGTCGTCATGAGCGAGCCGAGCCGCCCCGCTCAGCGGGCTGCCGTCACGCCCCAGCCTTGAGGGTACAGCCCGCGAATGATGGGAGCGCTCCACTCGGTGCCGACCCCGGCGAGGCCGTCGCGCACCAGCACGTCGAGCTGGGGCTTCACGCGGCGCTCCCACGCCTGGCGCTGCTCTGCCTCGGAGGCGCCGATGACGGCGATGAACTCGGCGTCGAGCAGCCAGATGTTCGCGTAGAGCCGAACGCCGCGGGCCTTCAGCTTCGGCGCGAGCTCCTTCACGAAGGGCGGGTCGCCGTGAATCCACCGAATCGGCAGGCTGGTCGTCTCCACCAGTCGCAGCGCCTCGTCGGCCGACTGCACGCGCGGCATCAACGCCATTTCCGGCAGCGCGGCGTGCACCCGAGCGAGGGTGTCGAGGCTCGCGTCGAAGAAGAGGAGCCGTCGCTCGGCGCCCGGCTTCGCCTGCACGTCGGCGATGAACGACGCCAGGTCGCCCGCCTTGTAGTCGATGAAGAAGGTGAGCCCGGTGTCGGCCGTCGCGTCGATGAGCTCGTCGAGCGACGCGCCCTGGCAGCGCCGCGGGTCGACGTCGGCTCCGGCGCACCGCGCGTCCTTCATGCGCAGCGAGCGGAACTGCGCGAGCGTGAGGTCTGACACCTTCGGTGAGGTGCCTGCGGGGAAGCGCGTCTCGAAGTCCGTCACCCGCAGGACGTCCGAGTCGTGGTGGAGCACCACCGCCCCGTCCTTCGTCACGCGAATGTCGACCTCGACCATCGGCGACCCGGCCTGCGCGCACGCGAGGTACGACGCGAGGCTGTTCTCGGGCTCCACCACGTCACCGCACAGGCCCCGGTGGGAGCCGAACATGAGGAACGGGCAGGCCTCATCGTGAAGGCAGGCCTCGGGCGTCCACCGCGGGGGCGAGGGTGACGGGCTGGTGACACCGCCACAGGCACTGGAGAGCAGAAGTGTGAGCCAGAGTCGCCTCATGCCTTCCGCTCACTTACCGCTCACTCGCTGCCGGGAGCCAGTGAACCCCGTGAAACCATGGTCACTGGCCGAACGTACGAGCTGACAGGGGCCAACGCGACGAATCGTTTGAATTCCAACCATCTTCGAACCATGACGGACCCTCGATGAGCGAGACGCGCGACACGCTGCTGGGCCGGCTCCGCGCAGCGCGCTCGCGCACCGATGCGTTGTTCGAGTGGCTGACGCCCCGGGCCCTCCTCGACCGGCCCATCGCGGAGCGCCATCGCCTCATCTTCTATGTCGGCCACCTCGAGGCCTTCGACTGGAACCTCATCAGCCGCGACGGGCTCGGCCGCGCGTCGCGGAACGCCGCCTTCGAGCGCCTCTTCGCGTTCGGCATCGACCCGCTCGACGGCAACCTGCCGCGCGACGACGCGAGTGACTGGCCGGGCCTCGACGCGATTCGCACCTGGGCGCAGCAGGCGCGCCGTGACGTCGACGCCGACCTCGCGAGCGGGCCCTTCACCGGCTGGCTCGCCGAAGGGTGGGCCGCGCACCTCGCCATCGAGCACCGGCTCATGCACGCCGAGACGCTGGCGTACCTGTTGAACCGGCTCCCTGACGGAGCGCTGCGCCCGGGCCCCGCGCCGGCCGCCGTCACCGGTCGCGTGCCCGAGCCCTCGCTGGTGCGGATTCCCGCGGGCCGCGCGACGCTGGGCCTGGGCCGCGCGCGCGCCCCGCACCTCGGCTGGGACAACGAGTACGACGAGCACTCCGTCGACGTGCCGGCCTTCACCGTCGACCGCATTCCCGTCACCAACGCCGAGTACCTGCGCTTCGTCGAGGCGGGAGGCTACCGCGAGCGCCGCTACTGGACGGACGCCGCCTGGGCCTGGCTCGAGACAGACGCCGTCGCCCACCCGCGCTTCTGGCGCCGGGCCGCGGACGGCTGGCGATGGAAGACGCTCTTCGCCGAGGTGTCGTTGCCGCTCGCCTGGCCCGTGTACGTGAGCCACGCCGAAGCGACGGCCTTCGCCACCTGGCGCGGCGCGCGGTTGATGACGGAGCCCGAGTGGCACCGCGCGGCCCTCGGCACGCCCGACGGCCTCGAGCGCACCTTCCCCTGGGGCGCGGAGCCCCCTCGCCCGGGCGTCCACGGCAACTTCGGCTTCTCGTCGCTCGACCCGGTGCCGGTGGGCGCGGCGCCGGCGGGCCGCAGCGCCTTCGGTGTCGACGAGCTGCTGGGCAACGGCTGGGAGTGGACGTCGACCGTCTTCGCGCCCTTCGAGGGCTTCACGCCGCTGCCCTTCTACAAGGGCTACTCGGCCGACTTCTTCGACGGCCGACACTTCGTCTTGAAGGGCGCGAGCCCGCACACCGACGTCACGTTTCTGCGCCGCTCCTTCCGCAACTGGTTCCAGCCGCACTATCCACACGTCTTCGCGAAGTTCCGCTGCGTCCTCGAGGGGGCCTGACATGTCGAGGTCGAACCGCGCCGTGCGTCTGCGTGCCGTCACGCCTCCACCGCGCCGGGCCGTCGCGCTGCGGAAGGTGAATGAGACGCCCCTGCTGGCGGCGGTGCGCGCAGGCCTGAGCGCGTCGCCCAAGACGCTCCCCGCGGCGCTCCTCTACGACGACCTCGGCTCGGCCCTCTTCGAGGCCATCACGTACCTGCCGGAGTACGAGGTGACGCGGGCCGATGTGCGACTGCTCGAGGCGCACGCCGCCGAGGTGGCGCGCCGCGTCCCCGGAGCCGACGTGGCCGAGCTGGGGCCGGGCGCGGGCCGAAAGGCGAAGCTGTTCCTCGAGCGCGCGACGGGTGGCGCCTCGACGGTGTTCTTCGCCATCGACGTCTCGCGGCAGGCCCTCGTCGATTGTCAGCGCACCGTCGAGCAGGTGCCCGGTGTCACCGTGCGCGCGGTGCAGGCGCGGTACCTCGAGGGGCTTCACGAGGTGGTGGCGGCCCGGCGTCCGCACGTGCCGCTGCTGGTGTTGTTCCTCGGCAGCAACCTGTCGAACTTCGAGCGAGACGAAGCGCGGGCGTTCCTCTCCCAGGTGCGCGCGGAGCTGCTGCCCGGAGACGCGTTCCTCCTCGCGACGGACCTCGACAAGGCCCCCGCGAGGCTGGTGCCGGCGTACGACGACGCGGTGGGCGTGACGGCGGCGTTCAACAAGAACCTGCTGGTGCGGCTCAACCGCGAGCTCGCCGCCGACTTCGACGTCTCGGCCTTCCGCCACGAGGCGCGCTGGAACGTCGCCCACCGCCGCATCGAGATGCACCTCGTCGCGACGCGGCCCGTGACGGTGACGGTGAAGGCGGGCGAGTTCTCGGTGTCGTTCGACGAGGGCGAGTCGTTGTGGACCGAGTCGAGCCACCGCTTCACCTGCGACGAGCTGGCGACCTGGGGCCGCGCGGCGGGCTTCGTGGTGGACGCGCAGTGGGTCGACCCGGCGTGGGCCTTCGCCCATTCTTTGTTCCTCGTACCGAAGGAGACGACATGAAGCGCGCAGAGTGGAACGGCGTGGTGCTGGCCGAGTCGGACGACATCGTGATGGTGGAAGGCAACGCGTACTTCCCGCCGCAGGCGCTCAAGAAAGAGCACTTCCGCGACAGCGAGACGCACACGGTGTGCGGCTGGAAGGGCACGGCGAGCTACTACGACGTGGTGGTGGGCGAGGCCGTCAACAAGGACGCCGCCTGGTACTACCCCCAGACGAAGCCCGACGCGAAGCACGTGGAGGGCCGGGTAGCGTTCTGGAAGGGCGTGGTGGTGCGCGACGCGTAGACGGAGAATCGCTGCACGTGGTCTGCCGCCCCGGGGTCGTGCGGGCCATGAACCGAGCTGCCGCATGGTGCCTGAGCGTCTCTGCCCTCGCCTCGTACGCGGCCCCGCCCGTCGGTCCAGACGTCTTGGAGCCACAGCCGCGCAGGCCCAGAATCACTCAGCGCGCTCCTTCACCACCACCGCCCGAGCTGGACGATTCCCGACCCGCGCTCGAGCCCACGCTCGAACAGCAGTGCCCCGCCTTTCCCGTCCCGCAGCCGCCGCCACCGCGACGACGGGCTTGCGAGGGCAACAAGCCGTTGAAGAAGGTCCCGTATGAGTTCGCCGCATCGCATCTCCTCGTCGGTCTTCTTCAAGGCTGTGCGGGTGCCGCCGGTCGTCTGGAGGGCGAAGTCCAGTTGCTGGACCCGAGGACAGGCGTGGTGAAGGCCCGAGGCGGCTTGCTCAACGGGCTCCCGCACGGCCGGTGGCAGATGTGGTGCGGCACCCAACAGAGCCGCGAGGTGTTCTTCGTCGAGGGGCTCGCCGAGGGCTGTGAGTGGGTGTGGTTGTGCACTGGCCAGCGGGACTCCATGGGGCGCTGGGCCCGGGGCGCGATGGTGGGTGAATGGCTCCATTACCTCGGTGACGTGCCCTCGAATGTCGTTCGTGAGGGGGCCCCTGCACGCCCGGGCGGTGGAGCGCAGGGAGGGGCCGAGCCATCGCCATCACGACGCTGACGCTGCCAGCGCCCCGGCGAGCATCGCGGCGGCGAACGACGCCCCGTGAGGTGCGTCGACCCGGGGGCTTCCAACCAGCCAGCGCTGCCGAGGATGACTGTTCACGCCGGTGGAGAAGTGACGCTGCCGGGGGCACACTGCCGCGCCGTGCGAGTCGTCCTTCTCGGCCTCTGTGGTGTCGCCTCCGTGGCAGCGGCCCAGGTGCAGCAACTCGGTGACGGCAAAGACGGCCCGCTGGACGTCACCTCCGCGGGCGTCGTCGTCAATCGGCACTCGC
Organism: Myxococcaceae bacterium; assembly: GCA_033763395.1. GTDB lineage: Bacteria > Myxococcota > Myxococcia > Myxococcales > Myxococcaceae > Xiheimicrobium. Next base: position 32,949 of record JANRKQ010000074.1, on the reverse strand, counting down.
CCCTCGCGGCCGACGCGGCGGCTGGAGACGCGCGCCTCACCGTCGTCGACGCCACGCCCTTTCGCGCCGGCATGACGGTGCTGGTGGTGCAGAGCCGGCTGAAGTCCGACGGCGAGCGCGGGCGCGTGGGTGAGTTCAGCGTGCACACCGTCGAGCGCGTGGTGGGCCCGGTGCTCGAGCTGACGCAAGCGCTGACGCGCGCCTGGCGGCTCGACGAGGCCCAGGTGGTGACGGTGCCCGAGTACACCGACGTCACCGTGGCCGAGGGCGCCTCGCTCGTCGCGCCACGGTGGGACGGGCGGTCGGGCGGCGTGCTGGCCTTCTTCGTGGCGGGCCGGCTGCGCAACGACGGCACGGTGTCGGCGAGCGGCGCGGGCCTACGGGGCGGGGCGGCCGTGGACGTGCCCGAGAGCGAGCAGGGGTGCACGCGCGAAGACGAGCGTGCGCCGCGCGGCAGCGAGCGGGGAGAAGGTGCGCTCCAGGGGGCGAGCGTGGGCCTGACGGGCCGTGGCTTCAACGACAGCGGCGGCGGCGGAGGCATCTGTCGCACCTCAGGTGGCGGCGGTGGCGCCGGGCTCGGGCAGGGCGGGCAGGGCGGCGTCAGTGATGACGGGCGGCGCGATGTCGGCGGGCTGGGCGGCGAGGCGCTGACGGCCCGGGGGCTTCACCTGGGCGGGGGCGGCGGCGCGGCGAACGGCGCGGCGGGCATGGGCCGGAACGGTGGGCGCGGTGGTGGCGCTGTGTTCGTGCGTGCACGGTCCCTCGACGGCATCGGCGCCTTCGTCGCGAACGGAGAGGCTGGTGGCTCCACCGCGACGCGGCAGGGCGCGGGCGGCGGCGGCGGCGGCGCGGGCGGCATCGTGGTCGAGGTCGTCGACGACGCGCGTTGCACGATGCTGGCGGTGGGCGGCGCCGGTGGCGCTGGGACGACGCACGGGCCGGGCGGCGGTGGTGGCGGCGGGCAGGTGTCGCTCCGCGCGCGCAAGGTGCTCGAGTGCCCCATCTCGGTGGCGGGCGGCGAAGGCGGCGCCGTCACCAGCGGCACCGGTGGCGCGCAGCCGGGCGGAGAGGGCCGCGCTACGGCGCGCGAGGTGTCCGCGCAGTCCGAGCCGTTTCCCTCCGGGCCCGGCGTGACGCTCGAGCGGCTGGGCTGCGGGTGCGCTGGTGGAAGCGCAGGGCTCGAGAGCGTTCTCGGGGTGCTGCTGGTCGCCGCGCGAAAGCGCCGGCGCTGACCGGGCCTTCGGGTCGTCGAACTCGATGGTGGGCCCGAGTCTCGTCGCGCGCGCTCTCGCAGCGCGGACGTTCGACCTTCCGGTGGTGAGCCAGGTCCCGATGCGCCGAGAACAGGCCGCCACGTCACAGCGACCGTGGGTGTTCGACCCTCACGCGCCCAGCAGTCCGACCTCGCGCTCAAGCGGGTAGTCATCGGCGAGGTCGCTCGTCCACGGCACCTCGGGCGCTCTATCGAACAGCGCGCCACGCAGCGCCGCGGCAGGCTGGGCGCTTTCAAGTCGGAAGGGCATGTCGAGAGGACCCGGCCTGGTCCCCGCGGGTGCAGGCAGCTTTTCGGACCACCGACCTGCGCGCTGCCGCTCATCGGACGGCCACGGCCGCGCTGGGTTTTTTCGTGTCGCCGAATCCGAGGGCGTGCACACTTGCCTCTCGTGCTCGGGCTCGGTCTCACGGTGGTGTTGCTGTCGGCGACGCCGAAGGTGTCGGTCGGCCCGCCGCCTCCGCTCATCGTGATGATCCGCACCGACGGGCCGGCGCCGTTCCTCAAGACGCAGAGCCGGCTCCACGAAGAGCTCACGCTGCTCCTCGACAGCTTCATCGTCCTCAACACGCCCATCGCGGTGCCCGACTTCCCGAAGAAGCCGCTGGCTGATCAGCTCGCCGCTGTCCTGCCGGTCGCCAAACAGAACGACGCCGCCGCGGTGGTGTGGCTGTCGGAGCCGCTCCCCGGGCAGCTCATGCTGCACCTCGTGGCCCAGGGCACTGGCCGCACGCTCGTGCGCACGCTCGAGTTCGACCGCCGCTCCCGCAACGAGAGCGCGCTGGCGCTGATGCTCCGCGAGCTGCTCGGCACCGCGTTCCTCTACGAGCCAGTGCAGACGGTACCGCCCCAGCTGCGCGCCGTGGTGAAGGCGACGCGCGCCACCATGTCGAACGCCGCCGACGTCGCGCCGCCCCCGGTGGTCGACACCCCCATCGCCCCGCCCGCGCCCATGCCTCCACCGCGCGTCAAGCGGCTGCGCCTCGTGGCCCTGGGCCTCGTCGACGGAGGCCTGGTCGATCAGCTCGGCCAGTCCTTACGCTTCGGGGGCGCCGCCACCGCGCTCTTCCGCTTCGACAACCGGCTCGCGCTCGGGCTCTCCCTCGCCACCTCGGGCCAGCGCGTGCAGGTGCAGCCCGACGTCGCCGTGAGCTCGGTCTCGGTGCCGGTGATGGCGCTCGTGACGCGCAGCTACGCGCTCGGCGACCTCACGCTGTGGCCCCGCGTCGGCCTCGGCCCCGAGTTCACCATCACCCAGTCTCGCCAGTCGGTGCCCGAGACGCTCACCACCACCACGGGGGCCGCGCTCCTCGGAGTCGACCTCGGAGCGGGGGGTGGACCCCTCACCGTCGTCGTCCGCGTCGATCTGATCGGCCGCCTGGCCCGCGCCCAACTCCTTGATTTGCCGGCGGGTGAGGCGTTCTGGCGGCAGCCCGCCCTGTCCCTCCATGCAGGCATCGGAATCGCATGGGAAGGCCTTTGAAGTCCGACGGCATTGCGGACGAGGTGGCGGCTGAGGACGACGAGGTTTGCGTCAGGCGCCTGGTGTCGGGAGACATGCGTGCGCTGGGCCCGTTGTACAGCCGGTACCGGGGAGTGGTGATGAACGTGCTGCGGCATCAGGTTCGAGACAGTGAGCTGGACGACCTGTGCCAGGAGGTCTTCCTCACGTTCGCCCAGGTGGCGGAGCGGCTGCACCCCGGCGCCTCGGTGCGCTCGTTCCTCGTCGGCATCGCGGTGAAGAAGGGCAAGAAGTCGGGCGTGATGGACTGGGTGCGGCGCACGCTCATCGACCGCCACGTCTCGCGCGAAGAGCCCACCACCTCACCGCAGCAGCGCGTCGACGCGGGCCGTGACGCCGAGCGGCTCCTCTCGAAGCTGCCGGAAGAATGGCGCACGGTGGTGGTGCTCAACGTCGTCGAAGGGTGGACGGCAGAGGAGATCGCCGCCTCGCTCGGCGTGAGCCCCAACACCGTCTTCACGCGGCTGTACCGGGCCCGGCAGCGCATCAAGGAGCTCACCGAAGGGGCGACGTCATGAGCGACGACGCCTCGACGCCCCCCACCGACCCAACGTGGGAGCGCTTCAGCGACGGCCTCAAGGCGTCTCGCGCTGCCACGACGACGGCGCCCACGCCCAACGAGGTGGCCCGGCTGCTCCAGCGGCTCGATGAGCGCGAGGCCCAGGCGCCGGGGTGGAGCCGGTTCTTCGTGCCAGCGGCCGTCGCCGCGCTCGTCGTGGCCATCGTCGGAACGGTCGTCGCGCTGCGCTCGGGGCCGTCAGACCCGCCGTGGACGGCCGTGGCGGTGGTGGCCTCGAACGCGACGACGGCGGGCTCGGTGACCGAGACGGCCGCCGATGGCCGCGCGTTGTTCCAGCTCGGAGACGACCGAGTCGGTGTCGGCCCCGGCAGTCGTCTCGAGGTGGCGGCGGCCAGCGCTCGCGCGACGCGGGTGGTGTTGTCGAAGGGCTCGGTGGCGGCGCACGTCGACCCGTCCCGTGGCGCCCGGCAGTTCGACGTCGAGACGCCGCTGGGCCGCGTGCACGTGGTGGGCACCATCTTCCGCGTCGAGGTGGGGGCGTCGCTCGTCGTCGAGGTCGAGAAGGGCACCGTCGAGGTGTCGACGGGTGCGGGCACCAACCGCGTGACGGTGGGCGAGCGGCTCGAAGCGAAGGATGGGGCGGTGTCGCTTGGGGCGCGCGTGGGTGGGAGCTTCTCGGAGCTCAGCGAGACGACGCCCGTCGTGAAGGTGGAGCCGCCCGTCGAGCCCGAGCCCGTCGCGCTCGTCGAGCCTGAGGTGCAGCCCGAGCCGACGCCGAAGAAGCGCCCCGTCGCGCCCACGATGCCTTCGAAGCTGGCCGAGTGGCGCACCCGCGCCGCGCGCGGTGAGTGTGGCCTGGTGATGCCCGAGGTGAAGCGCTTCCTCGCGTCGGCGCCGCAAGACGTGCCAGCGCGTCTCACGCTCGCGGACTGTCAGCGGCGCTCCGGTGACGTGACGGGGGCGGTCGAGAGCTATCTCGCGGCGGCCGACGGCAAGGGCGCCGAGTCGAACCGTGGTGCGCTGCTCGCGGGCTCGCTGCTGCAGGACGAGCTGAAGCAGCCGAAGAAGGCGCTGCCGTTGTTCGACCGCTACCTCGCGCGCGGCGCCGAGTCCAAGGACCTCGAGGCCAGCACGCTCGTGCGCAAGGCGCGCGCGTATCAGGCGCTGGGGCAACAAGCCGACGCCGCGAAGACCGTCGAGCTCGTGCTCAAGAAGTACCCCGAGAGCCCGGCGGCGGCTGATGCGCTGCGCCTGCGCGACGCGCTCCACTAGCGAGGCGTTGGGTTGCGAGAGATGTGGGCGGAACGGACTGCGGTGGCCCCCTGACCCGAGGCCGCCCTCCAGTGTAGTGAGCGTGGCATGTTCCTGCCACGCGCGCTGGCGATGGTGCTCGGAGCTTCCTGGGCGGACGGGGGCCTCTCGCTCGAGGAGTTCGACGACGTGCTGGCGCTCCATGCCGCTGAGCTGGCTCCCTGCAGAGCCAAGTCGGCGAAGGGCGCCGCGATCGTCCAGCTCGGTGTGAGTGACGAGGGGCTCTTCGAGTGGAACAGCGTGCTCGCTGATTCCAGGCCCGAGTCGGCCGTCTGCCTCGTCAAACAGCTGCGCGCGTGGCGTTTCCCTTCCCGCGAGGTCGCGACCCGCGTGCAGTACGAGTGGCGCGGCTCGCCGAGGCCTCTCACGCTCGAGGCTGGCCTCCAGGAGTGGCCTCGCGACATCGGCCAGGAGTCCCTGGCGAACTGTTACGTCTGGAAGAGGCCCGCGAGGGACACAGTGGGTGTCATTCGGGCGCGTCTGGTCGTTGGACCGAGTGGCGCCGTCCTCGAGAGTCGGCTCCTGGACATCTCACCCTCGTTGAAGGAGCTCGAGCCATGTGTGCTGGATGCGACCAGGTCGTGGCGGCTGCCTCCGAGGCCGCGCGGCGCCAGCATGGAGGCGACATGGTCGTTCCTGGAGGCGCCGCCTGGAGCCGACGCGGGTGGGCGAATCGTCATCACACCGGCCAGCGCAACGGAGTCGTATCGAACGAGTGTCGAGACCGGTCGCGGCGTGCGCGAACAGTCTGGAACGCTCGACGCGTGCGCGAACTCCGGTGACAGGGAGTCGCGCTCATCTGCGTTGCTCGAGTTCACCATCCTCGAGGACGGTGGGGTGGTGGACGTTCGTGAGAACGAGATCAGCCCCGTCATGACCTGCGTGGTCCAGCAGGTGAAGCAGTGGTCGTTCCCGTCCGTCAGGCCGTCCGAGCCTCTGATCTCTCTGTGGCGGGTGTCGGCACATGACGGCGGAATCGATTTCCAGGGCGCAGACGACGAAGGCGGCCTTGACCGTTCCGTCATCAAGGGGACCGTCGACCGCCACTCTTGGCAGATCAGGCGTTGCTACAATGAGAGACTGCGTGTTGAGCCAGGACTGTGCGGTCAAGTACGGCTTCAGTGGCTGATCAGCAAAACCGGCCTGCCGGTCGATGTCGAGGCCGAGGTCAACTCGACGGGCGACCGCGAGCTCGAGCGATGCATGGTCGAGCGGGTGCAGTCGTGGGTGTTTGCCAGACCCTTCGGGGGGGGGCGGGTGGCGGTCACGTATCCCTACCTTTTCCGGGTCGATGAGGCCGACGCCGGCTGCTGTGCGACGGACGCCGGGTTCCGAATGTGCCGGTGAGCTGGCGCCGACGGTCGTTCGGTCGCTTCGGACAGATGCGGTACACTCGCCAGTCCGCGGCATGGGGCCCATGGTGACCACGGCCGACGGAGGGGGACGACGTGCGAGAAGATGACCGTTTCCGCGCGTTGATGGACACGGCGGCCAACGTCATCGTCGCGTTGCGGCCGAATCACACCATCTTCGAGTGGAACCACGCCGCGACGAAGCTGTTCGGCGTCGCTCGCGAAGACGCAATCGGCACCGACTACCTCGAGCGCTTCCTTCCCGCCGAACAGCGCGCGGCGGTGGCCTCCGACATTCAGAAAGTGCTCGCCGGAACGCCGACCTACGGCTTCGAGGACACCGCGCTGTTGCCCGATGGGACCCGCCGCACGCTCCTGTGGAACGTCACGCGGCTCGTCGACTCGTCGGGCGTCCCTGAGGGCATCCTGGCCATCGGGCAGGACATCAGCGAGCGCACCGAGGCCGAGCGCCTCTTTCGCCTCATGTTCGAGCGCAGCGCCGATGGCCTGTTGCTCGCCCGCGTTCCGAGCGGCGTCGTGAAGTGCAACCAGGCGGCGCTCGACCTGCTCGGCCTCGACACCTTCGAGCAGTTGCGCGACCGACACGTCGCGACCTTTTCCCCGCCGACGCAGCCCGACGGCGTTCCCTCGGCCGAGAAGAGCCGCCAGATGGACGCGCTCGCCATCGACAGGGGCTTTCACCGCTTCGAGTGGCTCCACCTCGACGCGGCTGGGGCTCCACTGCCGATGGAGGTGTCGTTGAGCTACCTCGGGCAGGACCGCGGGGAGCCGCTCTTCCTCGTCACCTGGCACGACCTGCGTGCCCAGAAGCGCGCCGAGGCGGAGCGCGCGCAGCTCGAGGAGCGCCTGCGCCATGCCGAGCGCCTCGAGGTGGTGGGGCGCTTCGCTGGCGGCATCGCCCACGACTTCAACAACCTGCTCACCGTCGTCGACGCCAACCTCGACCTCCTCCGCCTCGAGCTGCGCGACGCGGGGCTTCGGGGGGCGGAGCAGCCCTCGCTCCAGCTCGTCGAGGAGGTCGCCGGTGCAAGCGGGCGTGCCCAGGCGCTCGTCAAGCAGTTGCTCGCGTTCAGCCGGAAGCAGCCGACGCTGCCCCAGCGCGTCGTCGTGGGAGACCTCGTCCGCCGCGCGGAGCGGCTGCTGAGGCGCGTCATCGGCGATGAGGTCACCCTGAAGGTCGAGGTCGACGACGAAGACGCAGCCGTGCTCGCCGACCCGGCTCAGCTCGAGCAGGTGCTGATGAACCTCGCCGTCAACGCGCGAGACGCCATGCTGGAGCCCGGCGTCGGGCGACCTCGCGGTGGCCACCTGCACATTCGGGTCGACCGCGACGCGGGCTCCCCCGGTCACGTGCGGCTGGTCGTCGCTGACAACGGCGGCGGCATGTCCCCCGAGGTGCAGGCGCGAGCCTTCGAGCCCTTCTTCACCACCAAGGCCCTCGGGAAGGGTACCGGGCTCGGGCTGTCGACGGTGCACGGCCTCGTGGAGCAGGCGGGTGGCGTCACCAGAATCGAGAGCGCTCCGGGGGCGGGCACCAGGGTCACGGTGGTGCTTCCGGCGTGCGACGACGAAGCCCCGCGTGCCGCCGACGAAGGCGGCGCCACGTCCGTGCCCGTGGTCGGTACACGAGGTCTGCGCGTTCTGCTCGTGGAGGACACCGATGGGGTTCGCGAAGTCACCCGGCGCCTGTTGGTGCGCGCGGGGTACGACGTCGACGTGGCCTCCGATGGGGACGCAGGCCTGCGCCGGGTCGGCGAGCGCGCCTACGACCTCGTGGTCACCGACCTCCGAATGCCGGGAAAGAGCGGTGTCGAGCTCGCCAGCCTCCTCCGGGCCGAGCGCCCTTCGCTGCCAGTCGTCTTCCTCACCGGCTATGCCACCGAAGAGATACCCGAAGCCCTCCGTGCCGGGACGCGGACCCTGCTGAAGCCGTTTCGCACCGAGGACCTGCTCGAGGCCATCGAGGGTCTGTCCCCCCGGCGGTCCTGAGCGCGTCGGGTCGTCGGCGCGGGGACGCCACGTTGCGCGCCCTGGCGATGAACCGTGAAGTACGGTGGCCACCCGATGGCGTCGCGCCTCCACCCGCTCCAGCTCCGCTACGCCGCCGAAGAGCTCGTGCGCCTGCGCCGGGCCGACGAGGCGCGCCGGGCGGCGGCGCCACACCGGGCCGCCCGCATCGACCCCAACCCGCACCAGGTCGACGCCGTCGTGTTCGCCCTGTCCCGGCTGCGCGAGGGTGGCTGCATTCTCGCCGACGAGGTCGGCCTGGGAAAAACCATCGAGGCCGGGCTCGTCATCACCCAGCTGCTGGCCGAGGGTGCGCGGCGGGTGCTCCTCATCGCGCCCAAGTCTCTCGTCGGGCAGTGGCGCGACGAGCTCTTCACCCTCTTCGACCTGCCGACGAAAGAAGGGCGCGCTCAGGCTGGTGGCTTCGAGGGCGACGGCGTCTTCCTCGTCAACCGCGAGGCCGCTGGCTCGACGCGCGGCCACGAGGCGCTGCTCGCGAGCCCGCCGTTCGACCTCTGCGTCATCGACGAAGCGCATGAGCTCTTCGCCGGCATCTACAAGCGCTTCACGCCCGCGGGCGACTACGACGACGCCTCGGAGCATGCCCGCACCGCCGGCCGCGTGCGCGAGGTGCTCTCGGCCAGCCAGACGCCGGTGCTGCTGCTGACGGCCACGCCCATTCAGAACAACCTCGCCGAGCTGTGGGGGCTCGTGCAGTACGTCGACCCCTCCGGCACGCTGCTGGGCGACCTGCCCACCTTCCGCCAGGTGTTCTGCGGCGCCGACGACCGGCAGCTCGCGCCGGGCCTCGAGACCGAGCTGCGCACCCGCCTCAAGACGGTGCTCCAGCGCACGCTGCGCCGACAGGCCCAGGCCTTCCTCGAGAAGCCCTTCGTGCGCCGCGAGGCCCGCCTCTTCGAGTACGCGATGAGCCCCGCCGAGCGCGCCCTCACCGACGACGTCACGAAGTACCTGCTGTCACCCGGCCTGCACGCGTTCCAGGGCCGGCAACGAAAGCTGCTCCTCCTCGGCTTCCTGCGCCGCATGGCCTCGTCGTCGCGCGCGCTCGCTTCGTCGCTCGAGAACGTCGCCGCCCGGCTCGAGAAGGTGGCCCGCGGGGAGCAGCCGAAGGAGGACGATGCGACGGCGCTCCTCGCCGACCTCGACGGCCTCGACGTCGACGACCTCGGTGACGTCGACGTGGGCGACGCGCCGAAGGGTGACGTGCTGGCCGAGCTCGAGCTGGTGCGCTCGTTCGCCAGGCGTGCCCGAGGCCTGGAGCGCGACGACGGGCGCTTCCGCGCGCTCCTCAAGGCCCTCACCTTCGTCGACGCCCGCGCGAAGGCCGGGCAGGGCTCGAACAAGCTCGTCGTCTTCACCGAGTCGGTCGCCACGCAGGAGTACCTGCGCGAAGCGCTCCTCGGCAGCGGGCTGCTGGGCGACGACGAGGTGACGCTCTTCCGTGGAGACAACGACACGCCCCGCGCGGCGAAGGCGCTCGAGCGCTGGCGCGCCGAGGTGCCCGTCGAAGGCAAGGCGCCCAGCCACGACATCGCGCTGCGCCTGGCCCTCGTGCACGAGTTCAAGACGCGCTCGCGGGTGTTCATCTCGACCGAGGCCGGCGCGAAGGGCCTCAACCTGCAGTTCTGCAACGCGGTGGTGAACTGGGACCTGCCGTGGAACCCGCAGCGCATCGAGCAGCGCATCGGCCGCTGCCACCGCTACGGCCAGGCGCATGACGTCACCGTCATCAACTTCACCGCCACGGGCAACGAGGCCCAGCAGCTCACCTTCGACATCCTCTCGCAGAAGCTCGACCTGTTCGGCACGGTGCTGTCGGCCTCCGACGAGGTGCTGCACCGCTCGAGCGGCCCCGATGCAGGCCTGGTGAGCGTGGTGGGCGCGGGCTTCGAGGCCGAGCTGGCCAGCATCTACGAGCGCGCGCGCACGCTGGACGAGGTGACGGCTGAGCTGCGCGCCATGCGGGAGCGGTTCGAGGCGGACCGGAAGGAATACGAAGCCACGCGGCAGCGCACCATCGGCGTCATCGAGCAGCGCTTCGATGAGGACGTGCAGCGGGTGTTCAAGCTGCGGCGCGAGGCGCTCCCGGGCTCGCTGGCGGCGCTCGACCGCGAGCTGGCCTTCGTGGTGGTGGCGTACCTCGAGGCCGCGGGAGTCTCGTTCCGACGCAAGGCAGACGTCGGTGGGGAGGCGCTCGAGTGGGACGCCCACGCGGCGCTGCCTGAGGGACTGCGCGCTGGGGGCGTCGTTCGGCTCGGGCCCGGCCGCGGGCACCCGCCGCTCCATCTTGGACATCCGCTGGTGACGGCGGCCGTGGCGCACGCTCGAGCGCCGCTGATGGCCCGTGCCGTCGTGACGAAGGGACCGCCCGGCCTCGGTCGGCTCCGCCTGGTGAAGGCGACGTTCGACGGCTTCGAGCGCGTCGAGGTGCTGGTGCCGGTGCTGGTGCGCGCGGATGGCTCGGTCGCCGGTGACGACGAGGCGCGCGCGGTGTTGACGGAGCCCCTCGCCGATGCGGAGGAAGCGGGCGAGGCGAGCTCGAGCGCAACGCGTTCTGGCGTCGCCGCTGATGAGGGGCCGCGTCCCTCCGGGTCGGCCTCGAGCGTTCATGACGAGGCCAGGCGGTCCGGTGAGGGGACGCGTCCCTCCTCGTCGGGCTCGAGCGTTCATGGCGAGGCGACGCGGTCCGGTGAGGGGCCGCGCCCCTCACCGTCGAGCTCGAGCATTCAGGGCGAGGCCAGGCGGTCCGGTGGGGCGTCGCTCCGCTCGTCGTCCGGCTCGAGCGCGCTGGAAAGGACGACCCGCACGAGCGCCGGGGCGCGCACCATCGACGACGCCAGCATGCTCGACGCCCAGGAGCTCCGCCTCTTCCAGCTCCAGGCCGAGGTCGACGCCGGAGAGCACCGCCGCTTCGAGGCCGCGGCGCTGCAGGCGCAGCGCTTCCTCGACGACCGGCTCGTGGTGCTGCGGCGCCGGCGAGACGAGGTGGCGCAGAAGCTCGCAGCGGCCGAGGCGCGGTGGGAAGGCTCGACAGGCTCCGAGGCGCGCACCGCAGCCGAAGCCGACAAGCGCCGTCACGCCGCCGAACTCGAGCGCCTCGACGGCCGCATCGCGAAGGTGCTGGCGCGGGAAGACGAGCGCTACCGCCGCTCGATGGCCCGCCTCGAAGCGCGCCGCTACACGCCGCCCACCGTCGAGGTGCTCTTCGACGTCGACGTGGTGTTCCGATGAAGCCGCAGGAGGACGACATCGTGCTGAAGCTGCTCCACACGGCCGACTGGCACCTCGGGCGCCGCTTTCCAGCGTTCGGCACCGAGGCGTCGATGACGCTGTCGCGCGCGCGCACCGACGTGCTGGTGCGCCTCTTCCGCGCCGCCGACCGTCACCGGGTCGACGCCGTGCTGTGCGCGGGCGACCTCTTCGACGACGCGAACCCACCCCAGGAGTTCCGTGACGCGCTGGCGTCGGTCCTCGAGCAGACGGCGCCGGAGCGTCCCATCTTCCTCCTCCCCGGCAACCACGACCCGTTCCTCCCGGACTCGGTGTGGGCCGACCCGGTGTTCCGTAGGCGGCTGCCGAAGCACGTCACCGTCGTCGAAGCGGCCACCACCTACGCGCTGCCCCACGGCGCCAGGTTGTTCGCGGTGCCGTGCGTGAGCCGCGCGGGGCAGGCCGACCCGACGACGAGCATTCCGAAGCGGGAGCCCGGTGACGAAGGCCTGCGCATCGGCCTGGTGCACGGCAGCACCTTCGACGCCGCTGACGCGCAGACGAACTTCCCCATCTCGAAAGACGCTGCCGTCGACCGCGGGCTCGACTACCTCGCCATCGGCGACACGCACGGGTTCCGCTTCATTCCCCCGGACCGGCCGCACCCGCCCACCATCTACCCGGGCGCGCCAGAGCCCACCGCCTTCGACGAGAAGGACCCCGGCCACGTCGCCGTCGTCTTCCTCACGCGCGCCCGGCGCTCGCAGGTGCAGAAGGAGCGCGTCGCCACCTGGACGTGGGAGGAAGCGCGCGCCACGTCACTCGCCGACCTGCGCCAGCTCGTGTCCCGGAGCGACTTGCGCTCGCGGGTGCTGCGCCTCACCGTCGACCTCACCCTCGACGCGCCGGGCCTGGAAGAGGCGGAGCGGCTGTTGCGACAGCTCGAAGGCGACGCGGCGAGGCCAGCGATGGTGGGGGTGCTCGACCTGCGCACGGAGCGGCTCGAGCTCGACCTCTCGACCTCGGACGCGTGGACGACGGAGCTGCCCGAGGTGCTGCAGGAGGCCGTGAAGCGGCTCAAGGCCCAGGCGGCGGCGCAGCCCGAGGCGAAGCGAGCGCTGTTTCACCTGTACCAGGCGACGCGGCAGAAGAAGGCATCGTAACGGTCAACGGCAGCCGTCACGCCTGCGCGGCGAGGCGCGCCTTCGCCATCACTTCATCGATGGGCGGGTGGTCGCCAGCGGTGGCCGAGGCGAAGCCGTAGACGAGCTCGCCGCCCTTCTTCACCACCAGCACGCCGCCCTGCTGCACGGGGTCTCCGGCCGTCTTGCCCTGGCGGAAGCCCGCCGCCGCCGCGCGCGCCCCATACTTCCACACCGCAGGCGACAGCACCGACAGCCACCCACGCTTGAACCCAAGGTGCGCGTACGTCTGCCGCTTCGGGTCGGTCCACACCGGCAGCTCACCCATCTGCATGAAGGCGCGAAAGTCCTTCGCCATCGTCGGCGTGCCGTTGCCGATGAAGAAGAGCTTCACGCCCAGGGCCTTCAGCTCGTCTGCTCGTGACCGGAACCCGGCCACCTGCTCGCGGCAGAACATTCACCCAAAGTGGCGCAACCACACCAGCACCGCTGGTGTGTCACGCCACGCCGTCCCCACGGGAAGCACCCGGCCCTCGTCGTCCAACACCGTCAGCGCTGCGAGTGTGGGGATGTCCGGGGTCATCGGTGACTCGTTCAATAATGCACCCCACCTGCACGAGCCATCGTTTCGTCAGGGCCGTGACGCGTCGCCTTTCCAACCCGCGAATGATCCGCTCGCGACCGCGCTCGAGGCACTGGCCCGCAGGTTGCTCTGGCTGACTGGCGTGACCAGCGAGGGCACCATGGAGCGGGCGGGACGGGTGGCGACGATGCGGTCGATGACGAAGCTCAAGGCCGAGCTCGAGCGGCTCAAGCGTGAGAACGAGCGGCTGGCGGCGCTGGCGTACCGCGACCCGCTCACGGGCCTGCGCAACCGGCGCTACTTCTCGGAGCGCCTGGGCGAAGAGCTCTGCCGCCTGCGCCGCGCGCGCACGAAGGGCCTGTCGGTGGTGTGCATCGACGTGAACGACTTCAAGCACGTGAACGACACCATGGGCCACGCGGCCGGAGACGCAGCCCTCGTCGCGGTGGGCCGGCTGCTCGAGTCGCTCACCCGCACGTCCGACCTCGTGTGCCGCGTGGGCGGAGACGAGTTCGTGCTGCTGCTACCCGACACCGACGAGGTGCAGGTGCAGACGGTGCTCTCGCGTGTACGGGCGCACCTCCCGGCCCTGGCGGGCGTGGGGCTGGGCGCGCGGGGCTTGAGCCTGGGCGCGGCGACGTACGAGCGGGGCGACGACGAGCTGCGGCTCCTCTCACGCGCCGACGAGCAGATGTACGAGGACAAGCGGGCCAGTCGGGCCGCGAGCCTCGAAGACGCGGTGGCCGAGTACGCCAACGCCGCGTGACGGACGTAGGTCTGCTGGCGCTTCTGGGAGGGGGCGCCTGGTGGACCAATGCAGGGACCCCGGTGGGGATGACCCACTGGCGGTGCAGCAGCAGGAGGACGTGACGACGCCCGCGCGGGGGAGGACGCACGGAGGAGCGCGCGAGGCGGCTCGTCGCGGTGGGGAGGCGAGGGGCGGGCAGCTGGGAGGGCTGCTCGCCCCCGTGTTTTTCTGGCCCGCTCGTGGCCGCGACGTGATGTCGTGCCCACGTGAGTGACGAGGCGCCCCCACCGGTTCCGTTTCCGACGAGCCTGTGTCACCAGTGCGCGCACAAGCGCGACGTGCAGACGGCCCGCTCGTCGTTCCTGCGCTGCGTGAAGCTCAAGACGAAGTACGCGCCCCAGCCGGTGCGCGCGTGCCCGATGTTCGAAGCGGTGCCGCCCGTCAGCCCTTGAGGGCCTCGGCGCCCGAGACGATCTCCATCAGCTCCTTCGTGATGAGGGCCTGGCGCGTGCGGTTGTAGAAGAGCGTCAGGGTGCCAATCATGTCGCCGGCGTTCTTGGTGGCGTTCTCCATCGCCGCCATGCGCGCCGCGTGCTCGGCGGCCCACGACTCGAGCAGCCCGCGGTACACCTTCACGTTGACCGCCTGGGGCACGAGCTTCTCGAGCACCGCCTGCGGGTTCGGCTCGTAGGCGTACTCGCCCGCGGGCTTGCTGCCGGCGTCGGCTTTGTTGAGCTCGAAGGGCAACAGCTGCTGCAGGTTCGACACCTGCGAGATGGCCGAGACGAACTCGTTGAAGAGGAAGTACACCGCGTCGACCTGGCCCGAGAGGAAGCGCTCGGTGACCTCGGCGGTGATGGCCTCGGCGGCCGCGTAGTTGAGCTTGCCGAAGACGCCCGGCCAGTCCTTGCGAATCGAGTAGCCGCGGCCACGCAGGAAGTCGCCGGCCTTGCGGCCCACCGTGGTGATGGTGACCTCGTGCTGTTTGTGCTCCGAGAGGAACTTGAGCGCGCGGCGCGTGATGTTCGAGTTGAAGCCGCCCGCCAGGCCGCGGTCGGACGAGACGACGACGAACTCGATGCGCTTCACCTCGCGGCGGGTGAGCAGCGGGTGCGAGACCTCGCCCGGTTCCTTCGACAGCAGCTGCGCCATCACGGCGTCGAGCGTCTGCGCGTAGGGGCGCGCCGCGATGACGTTGTCCTGCGCCTTCCGCAGCTTGGCCGCCGAGACCATCTTCATGGCCTTCGTAATCTGGCGGGTGTTCTTCACCGACTTGATGCGCTTGCGAATGTCACGCAGACCCATGGCGAAGCGGGCGCTTAGGCAGGTGGGGGGGGGCTGTCAATCACCTTGGGGTGCCGAGACAGCAGCGTGGCTGATGGGCGGATCAGCCCCTTGGGCCATCGGCGGGCGGCCGTGTGTGGAGGGGGAGCAGGTAGCCGAACGACAGCAGTGACTTCGCCGAGGCCGAGAAGCCCGCCGCGTCGGGAATCTCCCAGCCCAGGGCGTCGGCCACGCGGGCAATCTCGTTGAAACAGAAGGCCACCCAGAGGGCCTCGGTGGCGGCCTGTCTCGACACGCCTGCGGCCTTCAGCGCCCGGGCGTCGTCGGCGGTGACGGCGTCGGGCCGCAGCGTCGTGGCCTCGAGGAAGGCGAGGGTGGCGCGCAGCGGCTCGCCGATGGGCGCCGTGCGGTAGTCGGCCAGGACGGCGGCCGTCAGCTCCTTCCCCAATTCGGACGACGCGACCGCGCCGTGCGCTCCCGTTCAGAAGCGACAGCGGTTGAGGTTCGAGACGAAGGCCGCGAAGAGCTCGCGCTCCCCGACGCTCCACACCGAGGGGCCGCGCATGACGCGCTGGAGGAGCTCGTTGAACCGGTCGCCCCAGAAGTCTCGCCGGTACAGCAGCGTTCGCACGACGTCGGGTGGACGCCGGCCGCCGCCCAGCACGCGGAGCAGCCCGAGGACGAAGCGCTCACGAAGGGAGTGGCCATGGGCCACGGCGGGCAGGCGAATGGTCGTCATGGGGGCTCCGTGAAGGCGTCGTCGAGGGCGCGCAGGCCGGCGTCGAGGCGCCGCCGGGCGGCCCCGTGCGCGGCGCAGAGGGTGAGCTCGAAGAGGGCGTCGTCGGAGTGACCCGCCCGCAGCGCGTCGAGCTGCTCCGCCGTCACCCGAAACGCGGCCTGCTCGACCTGCCGCTCGTAGTCGCCCAGCGGCCCTTTTGCGGTGCCGTGGAAGGCCGCGCTCCGGTCTGCGTGCGACGAGTCCCCCAGGCCGGCGAGGAGCTGGCGCTCGAGCTGGTCCGCCAGGCGACGCGCGTCGTCGTGCATGCGGGGAGCGTCGCATGGGACGCGAGGAGGACCAAGGGGCCCTGGGGGACCTGGGGAAGCGGGCCGACGACGTCGGCATCGCTCAGGCGACGGCGTGAGCGCTCGCCCGAGACCAGTCGAGTGAGGCCGAGCGCGCCCGGCCCGTCGTTCAGCTGGGCGGCGTCTCTTTTCCTCACGGCTCTGCGGCTGCGCCAGAGTCGACGCTGGCGGTCGTCGCTCGGGCCCACGAGCCACCGGCTGCCTCGACCCTCGGTGGCTGCTTCGGCTGCCGCCGCTTCCTTCGTCGCGCTCGCCGGGCCGCTCCCCGTCACCCGGGTCGCGCGAGCCGCTCCACCAGGAAGTCCACGAAGGCCCGCACCTTGGGCGTCACGAAGCGCGTGGGCGGAGAGACCGCGAACATGGTGTACCCGCTCGGCTCGTACCGGGGCAGCACGCGCCGCAGCCGGCCCGCGGTCAGGTCGTCGGCCACGACGAAGTCTGGCGCGAGCAACAGCCCTGCGCCCAAGACTGCAGCGGTCGCGAGGGCGACGCTGTTGTTGAGCTGGAGTGGACCCCCCACCTGGACCGACACCTCGCCTCGCGGCCCGACGAATGACCAGCGGCTCGGTGCCGCGTGGAGGCTGTAGCGCAGGCACGCGTGCTGCGAGAGCTCCGCGGGGCGGCGGGGAACGCCGCGCGCGCCGAGGTAGTCGGGCGACGCCACCAGGACCCGCCGCCCGCGCCCGAGCGTTCGCGCGATGAGCGAGCTGTCGTCGAGCGCCGCGCCCACCCGCACCGCGACGTCGAAGCCCTCGTTCACCACGTCGACGTAGCGGTCGTTGAAGTACACGTCGAGCTCGACCTCGGGGTACCGCGCGCTGAACGCGGGGAGCAGCTTCGCCAGACGGGTGAGGCCCAACGACATCGGCGCGGTGACGCGGAGCCGGCCGCGAGGACTCGCCTGGAGCGAACCCACACTGCGCTCGGCCTCGTCGAGGTCGTCGAGCAGGCGCCGGCAATGCTCGAGGTACAGCCGGCCCGCGTCGGTGAGCGATAGCCGCCGCGTCGTGCGCGCGAGCAGCTGCGTCCCCAGGTGTTCTTCGAGCTGGGCCACGCGCTTGCTCACCCACGCCGTCGAGAGCCCGAGCGCACGTCCCCCGGCCACGAAGCTCCCCGTGTCGACCACCGCGCGGAAGGCGCGCATGCCGTCCAGGACATCCACGGCAGAATCATCAACGATTCAGAGAAGGTTCGTCAATCAGAGGCTCTATTGTCAACACAACGTGTCGCCGACATCGTGGGGTGCATGACCACCACCACACCGCGCCGGGTCGCTCCGTTCGACGTTCACTCCGGTCCTCCGCTGCGCTTTGGGCGCGACGCAGGCCTCTTCTTGCTGCGCCTCGCCGCTGGCGTGCCGCTGTTCTTCCACGGGGCCCAGAAGCTCTTCGGGTGGTTCGGGGGCGGTGGCCTGTCGGGCTTCGCTGACTTCCTCGCGCAGCTCGGGGTGCCCTGGCCGTCCGTGAGCGCCGTGTTGGCGGCGGTGACCGAGGTGGGCGGTGGGGCGCTGCTCGTGGTCGGCCTGGGCTTTCGCGGGCTGGTGCCCGTCGTCGTCACCATGCTGGTGGCGGCCGCGACCTCGGCCCGCCATGGCTACGACGTGATGCGCGGCGGCGCCGAGTATCCGCTCACCCTCGCGCTCCTCGTCGCAGCCCTGGCCCTGCTCGGGCCCGGAGCCTTCTCGCTGGCGTCGGTCCGGAGGGCGTCATGAAGTCCGCCCGACGGGAGCTGCTCCTCGGGGCCGCGGCGGGGCTGGCGGCGTGCGCCCTTCCTCGCGCGGTTCGCTCAGCGCCCGTGCCTGAACGTCGCCCCATGCCCGTCTTGTCGCCAGGCGGCGTGGTGCACGACGGCGTCTCGCTGGGCGCCTTCGGCATCGACCCGACGCGCCACCACCCAGACGTCCGCAGCTTTCGACTCAAGGTGGGCGTGCTGGTGCCAGCGACCAACACCAGCGTCGAACACGAGCTGTGGCGCATCATCTTCGACAACCGCGAGGCGCTCGCTGGCGTCGGGTTGCACACCACGCCGGTGTCCACGCCGAGGCCGGTCCTCGCGACCGCGAGCGACCTCGAGGCCTACCAGCGGCAGTTCGTCGACGGGCTCGAGGTGGCCATCGACCAGGCCCTGCTCGCCGAGCCCGGCGTGCTCCTCATGGGCATGAGCCTCGAGCACATCCTCGTCGGGGTGGAGCCGATTCGTGCGCTGATGGCCGGGGTCGAGGCGCGTGCGAAGGTTCCGTGGGCGACCTGGCACGACGCGGCCCCTGCGGCCCTCCACGCCCTGGGGGCCCGTCGCATCGGGCTGCTCACGCCCTTCGATGCGCGCGGCAACGAGAACGCGCGGCGGCTCTTCGAAGACCTCGGCTTCGAGGTGGTGAGCACCTTCGGCTTCGCGTGCGCGAACGCCCTGCACATCGCCCACGTGCCCGACGAGGCGAAGGCCCGCGCCATCGTCGAGCGCCTCGCGACGTCGGCGAACCGGCTGGACGCCGTCGTTCAGTGCGGCACCAACATGAGCCTCGTCGACGTCGCCGAACGGCTCGAGCCGACCCTCGGCATTCCGATCCTCGGCATCAATGCGGTGACCTTCTGGCATGCGCTCCGCCGCGCGGGCATCACGGCGCCGCTCGAGAACGCCAGCCGGCTGCTGCGAGCGCGGTGACCCGGGTCGCCGCGTCGCGGTGAAGAGGCGCCGACGGTCGTGCTGAACTGGCGCAATGAAGAAGAACTCGCGCTTCGAGGCGATGCTGAAGGCGCCGTGGGACGATGCGCCGCGGCTCGTCTACGCCGACTGGCTCAGCGAGCAGGACGACCCGCGCGGCGAGTTCATCGTGGTGCAGTGCCGGCTCGCCTCGGGCCGCATCGCCTCGCTCGACGCCCCGCAGTTCGAGGTGCTCGACCTCACGTACACGCGCGTCACCGACGCTGGAGCGGCCGCCGTCCTGGCGTCTCCGCATCGCATGGCGCTCAAGGAGGTGAGTCTCAGGGCGAATCGACTCACGGCGGCGGCCCTGGCGCCGGTGCTGACACGCAAGCCCGCCTTGCGGCTGCTCAACCTGAAGAAGAACGCGCTCACCGCTGCTGAGCTGAAGGCGCTCGAGAAGCGCCTGCCGGAGACCCGCCTGTCGCGCTGACTCAACCGCTGAGCGCCTGCGTGTCCGCGCTCGGTGTCATCAACGGGAATCCACGGTGGGGCCCCTCCGGCAGTCGGACTCCTTCGCGAGGAGGCCAGCTTTCGGCTTGCGCTATGGAATGATGATTGTAATTCTACGCAGTGTCTCCGGCGCGTTCGCCGGCTTTTTCGTGGGGTCACATATGACGACCGTCATTCCAAAGGTTGTCCACCCGGCGCTCGAGACGGCGAAGCGGAGGGCGCCGCGGCCCGTGCGCGCCTTGAGCCTCGAAGACCTCGAGCGCTGGGCGGCCGAGGCCGGCGCCGATGACGTGGGCATCGTCTCACTCGACCACCCCGACCTCACCGAAGAGCGCGCTCCGGTGCTCAAGGCCTTCCCCGCGGCGAAGACGCTCGTCTCCATCGTCGTGCGAATGCACCCCGAGAACGTGCGCAGCCCTTCGCGGAGCGTCGCCAACCAGGACTTTCACCGCGCAGGCGAGACGGTCGACGCCGTGGCCTGGGCGCTCGTTCGCAAGCTCACCGAGGCCGGGCACCGGGCGATGAACCCCGCGATGGCCTTCCCCATGGAGATGGACGACTTCCCCGGCCGCACCTGGGTCGTCTCGCACAAGCGCGTGGCGATGGCCGCCGGGCTCGGCCTCCAGGGCCTGCACCGCAACGTCATTCACCCGCGCTTCGGCTCGTTCATCGTGCTGGGCACGGTGCTGACGACGGCCGACATCGCGGGCCGACGGCCAGTCGTCGACGTGAACCCATGCGTCGACTGCAAGCTGTGCGTCGCCGCGTGCCCGGTCGGCGCCATCGAGCCCGACGGCGGCTTTCGCTTCTCGGCGTGCCTCGACCACAACTACCGCGAGTTCATGACGGGCTTTGGCGACCTGCTCGAAGAGGTCGCCGAGGCGAAGGACCGGCACGCGCTGCGCGAGAAGGTGAGCATCTCGGAGAGCGCCTCGATGTGGCAGTCGCTCGCCTACAAGCCCAACTACAAGGCTGCGCACTGCATCGCGGTGTGCCCGGCCGGCGACGAGGTGCTCACGCCCTTCGTCACCGACCGCCCCGGCTTCCTGAAAGAGGTGGTGCGCCCGCTGACGGAGCGCACCGAGCCCGTCTACGTGGTGGCCGGCTCGGACGCCGAGGCGCACGTGCAGAAGCGATTCCCGCACAAGCCGGTACGGCGGGTGCGCTCGAGCCTGCGCGCCACCTCGGCCCAGGGCTTCTTCCGCGCGATGCCGCTCGTCTTCCAGCGCGGGCCCGCGAAGGGCTGGCGCGCCACTTTTCACTTCGAGCTGACCGACGAGGCGAACGTCACCCACCGCGCCACCGCCCGCATCGACGACGGCACGCTCACGGTGAACCCGTCGGCCCATGACGGGGTCGCCGACGTCGTCGTTCGCGGCGAGGCCCGCGCCTGGCTCGACGTCGTGTCTGGCAAGCGCAACCCGGTGTGGCTCGTCGTGCGGCGCAAGCTGCGCCTCGAGGGCGACCGCTCGCTGCTCGACCGCTTCGCGAAGTGTTTCCCCCGCTGACCCACCCACAGGTGCCCCATGGTCTTGCTCGTTGCGCTGCTCCTCTCCAACACCCCCGCGCCCCTGCGCGTCACCCTCACCGGCGTCGACGCCCCTCGTGGGGGCACCATCACCTGCGCGCTGTTCGACGCGCCCGCGGGCTTCCCCATGGACTCGTCGAAGTCCCGACTGCTGGTCAAGGCGCGCCAGCAGAACGGAGCCTGGTCGTGCGAGTTCGCCGCGCCCGCGGGTGTCTACGCCGTCTCGGTCGCCCACGACGCCAACGACAACGGGAAGGTCGACACCAACCTCTTCGGTGTTCCCACCGAGGCGTGGGGTACGAGCCGCGACGTGGTGCCGCTGTTGCGCGCGCCGACGTTCGACGAGTCAAAGGTGACGCTGTCGAGTGAGGTGCCCCTGGCCATCAAGGTGCACCCGTGAAGGGGTCCACCGCCCCCCTCGTCCTCGCGCTCACGGCCTGCGCGTCGGTGCCCCGTGTCGGAGCTCCATCGAATGAGCTGGGGCCCGCGCCCGCCCAGCCCGACCGCATCAACTGGCCCGCGCGGTACGGGCCCGACCGCTCCGAGTTCTTCGTGCACAACGAAATCGACGTCGCCGCCTCACCCGAGGTGGTGTGGGCCGAGCTCGTCGCGGCCGAGGCATGGCCGGGCTGGTACGAGGGCGCCGCCGAGGTGCGGGTGACGACTTTGGCCGGGAGCACGCTCGCGCCCGACGCCGAGTTCAGCTGGCGCACCATGGACCAGACGTTCGTCTCGACGGTGAAGGAGTTCGCCCCGCCGTACCGGCTCGGGTGGGAGTCGTACAAGAATGACCTTCAGGGCTACCACGCGTGGCTCATCGTCCCGACCGCCGCCGGCTGCCGCGTCGTGACCGAGGAGAGCCAGTTCGGCTTCCTCACCCTCATGCAGAAGCTGTTCGTGCCAACGAAGCTGGCGGCCCTGCACGACCGGTGGCTGCTTGAGCTCAAGCGCCGCGCGGAAGGCCGAATGCGCTGAGCGGCCGCCTCGACCTCAGGCGCGACGGCGGGCGCGCCGAACCAGCGACATGAGCGCCAGCAGCGCGCCCAGCGGCCCCGCATCCACCGCGCTACAGCCCATGCGGCGGGGCGGGCGCTCCACCACGAAGCCGAAGGGCGCCAGGCCCGAGGCGCCGGTGTCGTCCTTCGCCTCCACCACGAAGCTGAAGTTCGACACGTTCGTCTCGACGTCCTCGATGGTGCCCGACAGCGCTCCGTCGGGGCTCAGCGTCAGCCCGCTGGGGAGCGTTCCGTTGAGGAGGGCCCACCGCACGGTGCCACCGGGAAGCGTGGAGAACGTGGCCGCCACGGTGTCGCCCGGGCGCAGCACCTGGGGCAGGTCCGCGACGAGGACGCGGAAGCGGTTGGTGTACACCGTCAGCGCGTACTCGAAGCTGTCTCGTCGGCCGCGGCTGTCTTCCACCGCGACGGTGAAGCGGTAGAGCCCGGCGCGGGTCGGCCGGCCGGCGATGTTGAGCACCTCTCCCTCTTCCGACGTCACCAGCCCCGGCGGGAGCCCGCCCGTCACCGTCCACGTGAGGGGCCTCGACAGCGCGCTCATGTCGGCGTTCTGCACCGCGATGTCCTGCGTGTAGTTCTGCCCGGTGAGGCCGTCAGCGAGCTGCGTGGTGCGAATGATGATGGCGCTGGGCGGCACCAGCCTCAGCGCCAGCTCCCGCCGCGCCGTCACGGCGAGCGCGTCGCGCACCTCGAAGGTGACTCGCGAGGTTCCGTCGGCCGTCCCCTGGCGGGGCGCGCCCTGCAGCACCCCCTCGTTGGTGAACGAGAGGCCCGGCGGCAACGTGCCCGCGGCGACGCGCCAGGTGTACGGCCTCGACCCGCCCGCGGCGCCCAACGGCAGCTGGAAGACCGCCGACGGGCTGTTGACGATGGCCGGCACCGAGGTGGTGGTGATTTCCACCTGCGAGGTGGCCATCAACACCCGCATCACCAGCCGGGCCGTCGCGCGGCGGCCGGAGCTGTTGGCCACCACCGTGAAGGCGCGCACGCCCGTTCCCCCGACGCCCGTGGGCGTGCCCGACAGCTCGCCTGCCGTCGACAACAGCAACCCCTCGGGCAGCGCGCCCTGGGCCGCGTCGACGCTCCACGTGGTGGCCGCGCTGCTCTCTCCCACCGCCGACAACCGGTAGAAGTACGGGCGGCCCACCGTCGCGTCGGGCAGCTGGGAATCCACCACGCGCAGCGACGACTGCACCACCTGCACGGCGCTCGAGGCGAGCGCGTTGTTCGTCTCGTTCAGCTCCGTCAGCGCGTTGGCCGGGTCGACGAGGCAGCCGACGAACCAGGTGCCCGGGGCCATCGAGGTGGGCAGCTTCACCAGCTCCGTCGCCGAGTCGCCCGCGCCGCTCGCCAGCTCGACGCTGCCCTCGAGGCTCGTCCCGCCGTCGCCGAGCTGCAGCTCGAGCGGCACGTCGCTCGGCGAGACGATGGTGTTCGCCGAGGCGTAGAAGCGGTACGGCACGCGACCGCCGGTGCGGTTGCCGAGGTTGCGAATGGTGCGGAAGACGGGGAGCACCTCACCGATGCCAGCGCTGGCGGGCGCCTGCAGGGTGGCCACCGCGTAGTCCGGCGCGGGCGCGAACGCGCGCACCGGGCCGATGTTCCCCGTGTTGTTGCCCTTGTTCGACTCGAAGACGGCGCCCAGCGTGTCGAGCGCGAAGAAGAGGTAGTAGTTGCCGCTGGGCAGCCCGGCGTCGGTCCGGTCCACCACCGGCAGGGTGACGGGCAGCTCGAGCGTGATGCTGGTGCTCGAGTTGGGCGTCGAGGTGATGAGCTGCTCGGCGAGAATGGTGTCGGAGAGCAGCGACAGGGTGCTGTCCGTCGAGAGGATGGCGCCGATGCGGTAGTTCTCGGCCGTGCCGCCGCCGCCGTTGCGGTAGCGGATGACGGCCCGGTACGTCTCGCCGAACAACACGGTGCGCACCGGCTGCCGCGTCACGGCGTCGATGAGCTCGATGGCCTCGAGCACGAGGTCGGCGCGGCGCACGGCCACCTGGCCCGTCGAGAAGATGACGTTGTTCCGCTCGCTCACCTCGGCGAGGCGCGCGCCGGGGTCGAGCTGCAGCACGTAGAAGAAGTCTCCGTTGGGCGCGTCGGGCGGCAGAGTGACGACAACGTTCTCGTCCACCGTCTCTCCGCCCGTGACGGTGCGCGTGCCCCGGTGAATGACGGTCAACCCCGGAGGCCCCGCGCCATCACCGCCGTCGGGCAGCGGGGCGTCGACCGGCCCGCCGTCGGGCAACAGCACGAAGCCGGCATCGCGCGCCGCCGCCAGCATGATGCGGTAGTTCATCGTGCCGGCCACCGCGCCGCCGCGGTTGAAGTACTGCACCCGCATCGTGTTCTGCGCGTTGGGCCCGCTCGTGGAGCTGCCCGACACCGAGGTCGCCACCAGGTCGAGCCCGCCCGTGATGGCGTAGGGCAGCGCGGCCACGTTGTTGAGCTCGGACGACTCGGGCACCTGGTTCTGGCTGTCGACCTGCACGAGGACGAAGTAGTCGCCGGGTGGGGGCGGCGAGGTGGTCGAGACGTTCGCCGTGAAGTCGGCCACCGACTGCGCCGCCAGCGAGAGGTTCGTCGACTCGGGCGACAGGGCAATGTCGTTCACCCGCAGCCCACCATCAGGCAGCGCCGGGCCGCCATCGGCCTGGTCGAGCGTCGGGTCTGGCGACAGCACCGCGCGGAACGACCAGTTGTTCGCCGGCGAGCGGCTGAAGTTCTGCACGCGCGCGGTGACGGTCATCGACAGGTCGCCCGAGGGCAGCACCGTCTGGAAGTTCGACACCCGCACCGCCTGGGCGATGAGGTCGGGCTGGAGGGGCGGCTCGGTCGTCACCAGCGTGTCGGGCACCATCTCGATGCCGTTGCAGTTCGACAGGAACGACGTCGACCCACAGCAGAGGCTCTGGGACGTCGCGGTGCACGACGCGCCGAGGGTCGCGAAGCCAAGCGCGCCGCTCTGGTAGCCCGCCACGCCCGTCTCGAACGAGAGCGGCGTCCCCACGCGGGGCCCGTAGTGGACGCGGGTGTTGCCGTTGGACTCGAGCGTCACCTGGAAGTCGGCGGTGAAGCCGTTCGACGACGACGTCACGTTGCGCCACTCGAAGGTCGCCTCGTTGCTCGAGACGGCCGAGAGCATCTGCGCGTTGGGGGCGACGAGCTCCCAGTCGTGCCAGAAGGCGGCCACGTAGTTCGGCACGGTGGCGAACGCGCCGGCGGGAATCCGCACCGGGCTGCGCGCCGAGGTGCAGGTGGTGGCGCTCGGCGAGCACGACGTCGGCAACGTCAGCAGCACGAGCCCGTTCACGTGCACGAAGACCGTCTGAAAGCTCGCCCCGTTGAAGGGGAAGGTGAAGGGCAGCTGCACCGCGATGAAGCCTTCGTCCGACACCGAGAAGAAGCCGCCGCCCGTGGGAATGTTGAGCGGCGTCGCGTTCGTCAGCGGAACGTAGGGCGCCGTGGTGCGGGTGAAGGGCGCCAGCTGGGCGAAGCCCGGCACGGCCAGGAGCACGGCGAACGTGAACGCGAGGGGTCTCATGATGTGTGTTCTCCGACGACGCTCGAGGCCACGAAGGT
This sequence comes from Myxococcaceae bacterium, assembly GCA_033763395.1. Lineage (GTDB taxonomy): Bacteria > Myxococcota > Myxococcia > Myxococcales > Myxococcaceae > Xiheimicrobium. Next base: position 7,599 of record JANRKQ010000074.1, on the reverse strand, counting down.
GACGCCCGCAGCCTGACCCGGCCACTGCAATGGGCCTCGCTTGTATCAGCGTCGTGGCGGGGATCGCGAGGGCCGAAGAGCCCACGGGTGGAATGACGGCTGGCGGCTCTGCTGGAAGCAGGGGTGTCAGGTGGAATGACAGCGCACCAGCTCGCCGAGGGCGGCCCGGTGGCGCCCGCGTCGAACCGGGGGCCAGCGAGGGCCAAGCGGCCTCGACGAGCAGGAGAGATGAGCGCGTTGCAAGTGTCAGCCATGGAGCGACCGCCCCTCGCGTCTCGAGCGCTCGGCTCCTCACGGCCTCCGCCGGTGGCAGCGACGGACTGGAGTCGCTTTACGCGCTCTTCGGCTCCGCGCGCCGGGCCTCGCGCAGAATGCGGCGCACCACGCCGTCGGGCAACGAGTACGCCTCGGGCGACGTCAAATCACCGTGCGCCTCGAGCAGCTTCGACTCGGCCATGAGGCGCACCATCACCGACGCGGCCTCCTGCGCGCGGCGCTTGAGCTCGGCAGGAGACAGGTGCCCGGTGAGGCCCGTCACCGCGAAGCGCTGCAGCACCTGGGCCTCGAGCAGCGTCTCGAGGTCCTTCACCTTCACCACCTCACCGGCCGAGAGCGCGCGCAGCAGCACCCCCGGCGAGGTGTCGTCCTGCGCAATCTCGCTCTCGACCCACACCCGCAGCGGCGAGCCGCCCTTCTCTTCGCGCTTGATGGCCTCGCGCGCGCCCTCGACGCCGATGCGCATCGCGCCCAGGGAGCCCTGCCGGGCCCGGTCGGCGTCGTACAGCTCGAGCACCGAGGTGCCCAACCGGCGCAGCAGCAGCGGCACGCCGTGTGACGCCTGCACCAACAGCGACAGCGCGTCGTCGTCGAAGCGGATGCCCTGGCGCGAGCCCAGGCCCCGCATCATCGCGTGCGCCGCCTCGTCGTCGAGCGCCGGCACGCACAGGCTGGGGAAGGCACCCATGATGCTCTGCCCGCCCAGCGTCGACAGCGGCGCCCACAAGAGCGGGTGCATCGCGGCGCACAGCACCACCGACACCGAGCTGCCCGCGTGCGGTGACGAGGGCTCGGCCAGGGCGCTGCGCAGCCGGCCGGTGAGCGTCGCCATCACGTCGAGCGCGCGGCCCAGCTTCTCGGGCGGCGCCGACAGCAGCTGCTCCACCTCGTCGAGCACCAGCATCACCGGTGGCGGCGCGGTGCCGCTCGACTGGCCACAGGCCACCGTCAGCGCGCGCAGCCACGCCGCCAGCGTCGGGGCGTCGAGTGCGCCCGTGGGGAGCGCAGGCACCGTCGCCGCCGGGTAGCGCGCCGCCGCCGAATCCGACAGGCGCGTCACCAGCGTCTTGAGAATCGCCTCGACGGCCACCGCCGGCGTCTCACCGAAGGACACCTCGTGGTGGAAGCCGGCGAGGTCGACGTACGCCGACGGGCCCGTCATGCGCCGCGCCACCTCGAGCGCCAGCGACGACTTGCCGAAGCGCCGCAGGCCGGTCACCACCATCCAGTTGCCCTTGCGGGCTTCCGTGAGCAGGCCCGCCACCAGCCGCTCGCGGTTCCAGAACTGGGACGAGCTGCGCACCGGGCCGCGCACCTCGAAGGGGTTGCCCCGCAGCGTGGTGGCCTCGACGAGGTCGAGCAGGTCTTCGTCCTTCGTGGCCCAGGCCAGGCGCGAGAGGGCCAGCGGCAGCACCGTCACCGCGCGGGTGCCTCCCCGGGCCGCCCAGTCGAGCGTCGCGCGCACCGCGCCCAGGTCGGGCACCGCCGAGTCCTCGTGCAGGAGGAACACGACGCGCACGTCTTCGCGCTGGGCCACCTGGGCCGCGTGGTTGACGTCAGCCTCGCGCAGCGCCGCGCGGTCGGCCGAGTAGACGGCGCACGCGCCCAGGCCCCAGCGCTCCCAGGCCGGCGTCTTCGGCAGCTCGAGCAGGAGCGTGTCGTGTCGCGAGGGGAAGACGAAGCGCCACGAGTCGCGCACGCCCGACAAGCCCAGCGCTCCGAGGCTCTCGCGCACCGTGCGCAGCGTGTCGCTGAAGGTGCCGCGCGCGCGCCGCTGACGGTTGAGCCACACGGCCGCCAACACGAGCGCGAACAGCCCCACGGCAGACCAGGCCGTCACGCGCCGGTAGCGCTGCCAGGTGTCCTCGAGCGCCGAGGCCAGCGCGCAGTCGTAGCGGCTCCCCTCGGGCGCTTCGCGACAGGCCTCGACGCGCGCCTGCGACAGGCCGAGCGTCTGGGCCGGGCGCTCCTGGTCGAGCAGGTGCTGGAGCCAGCCGCCGTACGTCTCGGCCTCCTCGAAGCGCGCGCGCTCGACGGGGCGGGTCTCGGTGACGTCGAGCCGCCAGGGTGAGGCGCTCGCCGTCTCGCCCACCTCTTTCGCCACGCCGTGCAGCGCGAGCAGGCCTTGCTCGAAGGCCGGGCCCACGCCGACGCGCTCGTCACAGGCCTTGCGGAGGTCTCCGAGGGCCGTGGTGCGCTCGGCGTCCGTCTTCACCTGCTCGCCGGGCGACGAGGGAATGTCGACGGCGGCGCCGCTGAAGAGCAGCGTGGCCACCTTCTGGCAGAGCTGCGCGTCGTCCGACGCGTCGGCGGCGAGGGGCTGCCGGGCCCAGGTGGACAGCGTGGTGAGCGTCTCGGGCCTGTCGATGGCGCAGGTGCCGCTGGCCGTCAGGCGCTGCATCGCGCGCACCGCCCGGCCACAGCGGTCGAGCACGTCACCTTCCTTCACGTGCGAGAGGAAGGCGTCGAGGGGCGCGGCGTTGCGTGACTCGACCTGCTTCGCCGCCGGGAGCCTGGGGCCCACCCACGCGCGGTACGACGGGTCGCCGCCTTCGTCCGCGAGGAAGCAGACGAAGAGCTTGCCGCTGGCGGCGCGGGTGAGCTCCTTCAAGGCGACTTCTTTCTCCTTGCGGCCGCTCGAGGGGAACTCCTGCAGCCACGCGCGCACGGTGTCGGGCGAGAGGGCGTCACACGGCGTCGCCCACATCTCTTCGACGCGCCGGCGGATGATGAGGGGCCCGGTGTCGTCGAGCAGCTCGAGCAGCTGGCGCGCGCGCCCGCACTCCGTCGACTCGGAGCGGTTCTCGCAGTCCGCCATCTCGAGGTACGACAGCACCAGCCGCAGCGCCGCCGTGAGGGGTGGCCCCGCGGGGCCGATGGGCCCTTCGTGTTCACCGTTGGCCTCTTCGATGAAGCCCTTCGGCAGGGGCCCACGGGCGCCGAAGAAGCCCTCGATGGCGGCAGGGCCCTGGCGCTGCAGCGAGGCCCAGGTGTTGGGCGCGGTGAGGCGCAGGGCGACGATGAGGAGCCGCCGGTTCCACGCCGGGCTGCCCTGCTTGCCCCCGAGGATGTGCTGCAGCCGCCGCTCGGCTTCGCTGCTGCCGGTAGGGCGCGGGAGGCTGTCGATGGCGCCGGCGAGGAAGTCGTCGAGCTGCGAGAGGGCCCGGGTGATGGCGCTCCAGGTGGCGAGCTGTGTCTGGAGCTGCTGCTGCGTGCTCGAGGGCACACACCCGTTCACGCCGGCGACGGAGCCCTGCAGCAGCGACGCCGCGAAGAGGGCAGTCGACTGGCACAGCTGGGTCTGCTCCTGAACGCAGGTGTCGACCTTCGCCTGCGTCGACTGCAGCCGCTCTCCCGAGTCCTGCAGGTCGGCCTCGCAGCGCTCCCGGGCCGAGGCGAGCGAGCGGCTCCCCTCGGTGCACGCCGCGAGCGTGCGCTGCGCGGCCGCCAGCTTCTGCTCGACGTCGACACACGTCACCTGGCCGCCGTCGGGAGCCGCGAGGGCAGCGGAAGCACCGAGGACCACGAGGGGAATGCACCACTTCATGCGCGAGCCCCATTCCATGCCCCGAGGGCCGGTGGTTGGGAAGAAAGAACGAGTGATGCCGGGCGGTGAAGACGGCTCGTGGCGGTCTCGTGTCCTGGCTCGCTCGTCCCCGCTTGCACATGCCTGTGGCTCCCGGTGGGACGAGGCGGTGAACGGCTTTGCGGGCGTGTCGGGCGCGGTGGTGCGCTACGGTTGACGTATGGCCCGACTCCTTGTCTGTGCGTTGCTTGCTCTGGCGCCCCTCTCGCTCGCGGAGGGCAAGGCGCCTCCGCCGGTGAAGAAGCCGCTGACGTTCGGCATGGCGCACCCCTACGGCGACGCCCACGCCACGCAGGCGAAGGCGCTCATCGAGCCGTACCTGTCGAAGGCGCTGGGCTCGGCGGTGACGGTGCAGACGTTCGAGACCTACGAGGCGCTGTCGGACGCGCTGGCGACGAACCAGGTCGACCTCGCGTGGATTACGCCGCTCGCGTTCGTGCAGGCCGCGCAGAAGAACCGCGACGTCACGGCCGTGTCGAAGGCGATGCGCGCGTCTGACGGAGGCCTCTTCTACCGCGCCGTCTTCATCGCGAAGGCGTCGTCTCCGCTGGCGGACCTCAAGGCGCTGAAAGGCACGAAGGTGGCGTGGGTCGGCAAGTCGTCGGCCTCGGGGTACCTGTTTCCCCGGGCGCTGCTGAAGGACCAGGGGCTCGACCCGGACAAGACGTTCGCGAGCGAGGTGTTCTCGGGCGACCACCCCGCGGTGTGCAAGGCGGTGCGCGAGGGCGTCGTCGACGTGGGCGCGACGTACGCCGCCGAGCCGAAGGAGGGCCAGGCGCTCGTCGCGACGGGCTGTGAAGACGCGGGGCCCGTGGCCGACTTCAAGGTGCTGGGCTCGTCGAACAACCTGCCGAACGAGGTCATCGCGCACAGCCCCGACTTTCCGCTCTTCCGGCTCAACGACGTGATGATGGCCTTCGGGCGCATGGGGCTGTCGGCCGATGGCAAGAAGGTGCTGGCCGACGCGTTCCGCGCGCAGGGCTTCGGCGTGGCCGTCGAGGGAGACTTCGACCCGGTCATCGCGCTGCTGAAGGCGAACGACGTGAAGGCGAAGGTGGTGCCGTCGGCACCGGAGAAAGCCGTGAAGCCCGCGAAGAAGGGGAAGAAGTAGTCGCGACCACCCCGCCCCCGCTCAGCAGCAACCGTCACTCACGGCGGGTCCTCGAGGTGTCACCAGCGCTGGCGCAGCATCGGTGAAGTGGGAGGGCTCCGAGTGACACGCGGGCGCCGACACGAGAGACTCACCCCGCATGCGGCTGCTTCGGCTCCTCGCCATCCTGCTCGCTGTTCCGGCCACGGCGCACATCGCGCTGCGGTCGCCCACGGTGCGCTACGCCGATCAGAAGGTCGGCCCCTGCGGCCGGGGCGCCACCGACCTGCGCACCACCCGGGTGACGACCTTCACGGCGGGAGACACCATCGAGGTGGTGTGGGACGAGACCGTCAACCACCCGGGCTACTACCGCATCAGCTTCGACCTCGACGGGCAGGACTTCTACATGCCGCGCTCGTTCACCGACGCCGACGGTGGGCTCAACGTGCTCGTCGACAACATCCCCGACGCGCCGCGGCCCAACCAGCGCTACACGATGCGCGTTCGCCTGCCCGACACGCCGTGCACGAACTGCACGCTGCAGGTCATTCAGATGATGACCGACAAGCCGCCGTACGGAGACGGCAACGACATCTACTTCCAGTGCGCCGACCTCGTGCTGCTCCCGCGCGACGCAGGCGTGCTGGCCGACGCGGGCGCCGATGCGGGCCCGGTGGATGGAGGCTCGCTGCGGCCCGACGCGGGCGTCGATGCGGGGGTGGATTCGATGGAGGACGGCGGCGTCACCTTCACGCCGATTCCCGATGCGGGCTCCGAGCCGCACCAGCACGACGATCCGCTCCCGCCCATGGGGTGTGGCTGCTCGGGGAGCGCGGGCTCGGTCGGGTTGTTGTCGCTCCTCGCCGCCTGGCTGGCGCGTCGTCGAGGGTGACGGCTCCCCAAAGGCCGCGCCTGGCTCGCGAGTCGTCGACGGAGAAGGACGACACGGGCCAGCATGGCGCAGTGGCGCGTTCAGGAGGCTCATGCAAGACGGCCTCATGCGCGCGTGCTGGCTGGGACTCCTCGGGGTGCTGGGACTTGCCTGTTCGATGCCGGTGCCGACGGCCCGGGTCGTCGACGCGATGAGGTCGACCGTCACGGCCTCGAAAACGACGGCCCTCGCCGACGGCGCAGACACGGTGACGGTGCTGGTGACCGCGCTCGACGCAGCGGGCGCGCCCGTGGCTGGAGTCTCCATCGCAGCGCTCGTGTCGGGAGAGGGCAACGCGCTCGAGGCGCCGCCGCAGGCCAACGACGACGGGCAGGTGACGTTGTCGCTGCGGTCGACGCGCGCTGAAGCCAAGCGCCTCACGGTGACGGCGCAGGGGGTGACGCTCGAGGCCCAGCCCATGGTCCGCTTCGTCGCTGGCCCCCTCGCGACGCTTCGGTGGGACGTGCAGCCGACGAACGGGCGGCTCGGCGTGGCGCTGGCGCCGCCTCCCACGCTGTCGGCCACCGATGCGGCGGGAAACCCCGTCGACATGACCGACGTGACGGTCTCGCTGCGGTTGGTGCGGAGCCAGAACGGCACCCTGATGGGTGGCTCGTCCGGAGCTTCACGCAGGGCGTCGCGCGCTTCGACCAGCTCGTCGTGACAGGCATGCCACAGGCCGGGTGCGCGCTGCGGGCCGAGGCGTCGAACGGTACCGCCTCCGAGAGCGTTCGTTTCGACGTTGCTCCCTGAGGTTGGGCGACGGCCAAACCCGAGTCACGAGCGACCGCACCACCGGGTCTCGCGAGCCCCGCAACCCGAGTGTGACGTCACCGGCTCGATGCACACGCGCCCGGTGAGGTGTGGTTAATAGAAGACGTGTGGGGGCAGTTGGAGGCGCCGATGTCCGAGGGACACTTCGAAGTCCACGTCCACGAGCGCGAGCGCGTCGTCGAGGTGCGCTACCCGAAGCGCCTCACGCCAGAGGCGCTCGAGGCGTACCGTGCGTCGCTCCAGACGGCCGTGAAGCAGGTGGGCCCGACGTGGCGGTGCCTGGTCGACCAGACGCGGCTCGACGTCATTCCGCCGCACCTCACCGACGTCATCACCGAGCTGAACCGCTGGGCCGCCGCGCACGGCCTGGTGGCGGCGGTGCGGGTCGTGAAGAAGACCGCCGTGGGTGAGCTGCAGTCGAGGCGCATCTTGCGCGAGAGCGGGCTGGGCGAGAACGCGCAGGTCTTCTTCGACCGCGACGAGGCCTGGCAGCGGCTCGTGGGGTAATGTTGCCACCGGTCACATCCCGGGGTGTCACGTGTTACCATTGGTCACATGGAGCGCCGGTTCACCTCGTCGCGGGTGTCGCGGGTGACGCTGGTCCTCGTCGAGCCACTCGGCGCCGGCGCTTGTCACCCGGTGACGTCAATGTCTCCAGCGGTCACATGTGGGGTGCGGCGAAGTGACCGCGGGTCACACTGCGCGGCGCGGCGAAGTGACCCCCGAGGGCGGTGGAAACGTGGGCCCGGCCGTGTGATGGAGCCCCCGTGCGCCTCTGTGCTCTCGTCCTCGTGTTCCTGCTGACGGCGTGTCGTGCGCCCACCACCACGCCCCGGCGCCCCGCGCTGGACTTCGACGCGCTCCCGGGGCCGACCACCTTCAGCCCCGAGGCCACCCTGCTCGAGCGCTGGGCGGGCCCGCTGAAGGCCGCTCACGACG